>DATGZA010000014.1:0-274958 GCA_035297365.1 Nitrososphaeraceae archaeon | reverse complement strand
ACCTACTTTGATAGTGTCTGCAATAGAATTGTCTGTAGAGTTGATGACAGATATAGTTTCCTCTCCATAATTAGCAACGTAGAGGAGATTGTTATTTGAGTTAAGAGCTAATTCTATTGGGGCTTTGCCCACTATAATTGTGTCTATGATGGAGTTATTTGTAGAGTTGATAACGAAGGTAATGTTATGTTCTTTACTAATGACATATAGCAATTTGTTATTCTGGTTAAATAATGCGTTATAAGGATCATTCAATTGAATTTTTTCTAACGCTGAACCATCAGTTGAATTTCTGACAGAGATCGTTTCTCCTACTTTATGTGAAGTTAGTGTATAAACATGATTATTTAGTGGGTTGGATAAAATATCTATTACTCTTGTATAGGTAACCCAAGTTTTTATAAGTGAATTATTAGTAGTATTTATTACAGAAACCGTGTTGTTACCAGAGTTGGCAACATAGAGGAGATTGTTAGCAGGGTTAAGAGCTAATTCTGTTGGGTTTGCGCCCACTACGATTCTATCAATAACAGAGTTGTCTGTAGAGTTGATGACAGAAACCGTGTTGTTACCAGAGTTGGCAACATAGAGAAGATTATCATTTGGGTTAAGAGCTAATTCTTTTGGGTTTTGACCTACTTTGATTGTATCAATAACAGAGTTGTCTGTAGAGTTGATGACAGAAACCGTGTTGTTACCAGAGTTGGCAACATAGAGGAGGTTGTTATTATTGTTTATTTCAATATCATTCTTAGACATATTATCCAATACTATGGAATTTATAAGAGCACCTGTAGAACTACCGTCGTCAATCTTATATTCATTAACTTTTTCCCTAGGCGTATCAACTGTATACATCGAACCTGTAATATTGTTAAATGCAATATACATTATTTGACTATCAAGTTTAATGTAGTGTAAATTATTGTTAATAGGATCAATTATTTCAATTACTTGTGGAAAAGCTGAAGGAACATAAAGCTTCTCATCAATTATTGCCATACCGTCAAACCTATTCATTAAGATGTCATATGTTTTACTCGAATTTATCAAATCGATAAGAGAAATTTTTGATTATAAAAAGAATAGCAACTAATGTTTAAGTATAAAATGAAATTATCAGACTGTATCACTAGAGTAATAAAATTATAATTTTATAATTGTATTTTTCAAATACTGAAAAATTATATGATAACGATAGTCATTATATTAATAGATTTCATAATGTATTCTTTTTGTGTCTTGAATTTACGAAAGCCAGGGAGTATCTATCTTATTTTCTGTGATATTCTTTCCAAATCTTTTTCCCTAAGGACTTTTGTGACCGAAATATTTAAATAGAATGTGCCAGGCAGTTTATCAATTATAGAATGTAAAGAGAGTTGGCTATTTCAATTTTTTAATTTTTATACTAGTCCTACAGTTAAAACTATAAAACTTCCATATGCTACTCCATATGATGTAGCTCTAGATCTAGACACGAACAAGGTATATGTTAGTCATCTAGGTAGAGGTGTTGTGTCATTAATTGATGGAGAAACAGATAAAGTAATAAAAACTATAACAAATATAGGACAAAATCCTCTAGGAATAGTGGTTGACTCCAAAAATGGTAAAATCTATGTAACCCAGCCATATAATGATCTAGTATCTGTACTTGATGGCAAAAAAAATAAAATAAAAGACATAATTGTAGGTAACAAACCTACACATATAAACATAGACAAAGAAAGAAATCAAATCTATGTAGCTAATAAATATTCTAATTCTATATCTATTATTGATGCAAATACAGATAAGGTAATAAGAACTGTAAAAGTAGGATCTTCTCCTATTGATCTAGCTATAAACGATATAACCAATTCTATCTACATCTCTTCTTCAGGTAGTGCTGGTGGCATAGTTAGTTTGAAACCTATACCTTTTGACAATCAGTCAAATTATATACAAGTAGGCAGAGAACCCATTGATATAGACAGAAATACAAACACGTCTAAAATTTACGTGAGCAATTATGGATCAGATTCTGTATCAGTCATTGATGGTGAAAACAATAAAGTAATCCAGGAAAATATCCCAGTGGGTAAACATCCTAAAGCAATATCTGTTAATTCAAAAACTAACAAGATATATGTAACACAAGATCAGGATGCTGTATCCATTATTGATGGACGTACAGATACAGTAGCAAATAAAGTAACCGTGGGTAAGAATCCGATTAGTATCGCCGTAAATCCTGAGACAAATAAAATATATGTAGCCAATCATGGAGATGACACTTTATCTGTGATTGATGGAAATAAGGATACAGTAGCAGAGAATGTAACTGTCGGTAAAAATCCAATCAGTATCGCTGTAAATCCTGAGACAAATAAAATATATGTAGCCAATCATGGAGATGACACTTTATCCGTAATTGATGGAAGTACATACACCGAATTGGAAAAAATAGTAGTTGACCAATTTCCACGTATTGTAGTAACAAATCCAGACAAAAAAGAAATCTTTGTAGCTTATGATGATTCGCCTAAATTGACAGTCATTGATTCTAGTACTGGAGAAGAAATTGGAAAAGAGGAAGTAAGTCTAGGTCAATATTGTCCAAGTGATTTATATCTCATTGATAACAAGGTTTATGCTAGCCATGACTGTAGTAAATCCATTTACGTTATAAGTAATTATACTAAACCCAATCCTGAAATTCAGCCCTTGGAAATTGAAATGTTGGGTAGTTATTTCCCAGGAAAAAATAATAACTCTATAACAATCAATTCAGATACTTTTTATGTCACAGATTCTGAATCTAATGTCATTTCATATGTAGATTTAGGGACAATAAAATAAAAATAATATTCGAGATTCTAATGTTTAGTTCTTTTCACAACGTTGCCATTTACACGTATAGGAGCTTTTTCAACTTAGATATATCAAATAATTGAGTAGTCAAGTGATGCAATGGATATCTTGAAAACCATGAGGTTCCACTACATTATAGATGCATCTCAATATTTTAGTTTACTCTTTACTTGTTATATGATTTCACGAAATATAGTAATATATCTATAGTAACAACCCAAATAGCTCAGTTCGTTTATATTAGACTTGGTCGGGTCGGATGAATAACAAATTTGGTACTAATCTACTCCTAAAATTATATAATAGTACCATAGCTTCGTCAAGACGACAGAGTATTTTTAGTATTTTGCGATAGTAGTTAATGCAATATTTCCTATAGTGATTATATAATAAAAGGCTAACGTTGTAGTATCACAGATAATTAAGGATTAACTTTTCATTGTCTTTAAACTAGATATTAATATAGAATTACTATAAAAAAAATATTGTGTATGTTAGTATATCGAAAAAGATTAAATTAATTTGTCATTTCCGATTGTAATTTGTAATAATTCTGTCATTTCGTTTTGCATTTTTAGTAAATTTAATCCTTTTTCTGTAGTCTTGAATGTTTTAGTTCCTTCAAGATATTCTATTAGGTTGTTTTCTATTGAGACAGAAAGGTATTCCTTTAACTGATTATAACTTAGAAAAGCATTATACATAATTTTTGTCTTGGTTGCTCCTCCATTTGCAGCATCCAGTATATTACTTACTAATTCTGTTCTACTTCTATATTTCATATTATTAGATAGGTGATTTAGTTATATTAGTATAATATAACAATAAAAGGTAAGATAATTATAGTAAAATATTCTAAATATTATTTGCAAATATAAAAAATATTTAAGAAAAGGTCATGTCTTAACACTCAATAAAAATCAGCAGTAATTGTTGCAGATAAGATTTTGATATATGAAATGATGGTACTATGAATATAGTGGCATAGGATTTGACTAAGCCATAAATTTTTAATCTTAATCATTCTTTTAATTATAAACATATATCACAAAATATTATTTGTAGTGTTGACCTATAAATTGAAATAGCAGTAGGAGGGGGAATCTTCTGGATAGTAGGGTTAAAGTGATTAATAGTTGAAGTAACTTCGATACTATTAGTTACTATCAGACAACAAAAATTCTTATCTACTTTTGGCTAAAGTTTGTTCAAATACTAGTAATCTTATACTAGATAAGAGGTTTTTTCCAAAAATTACTTTGCGTATCCTACTTTATCAGCTAATCCTACTACTTCTCTACCCTTATTTGTTAAAGAATTATAAATCCTTGGTTTCCCTCGCCCAGGAGATTTTTCTTTCTTTACTTTTCTTTCAATCAAACCTAAATATGTTGCTCTTTTCATTAAGGATTGTCCATATCCCCAACTTCCTATAGTGCTAAGTAATTCTCTTGTGTGCAACTCTTTGTTCTTCTTTAGTATTCTCAATAATGGAATAAGAGGACGTTCATTTAGCAGAACTTTAAGTATGTTTAATTGTACGGTTATAGGAACTGATTTTGTTTCTTTTACTTCCTTCGCTGTTGTGATATTTTTAGTAGGCTTTTTAGAAGAACTTTTTGGACTAGTACCATTAGACATATTATTTAGTACCACTTTTAAGAATAATAAATGCTTTGTTGCCTAACTTACTATTCCTAACACATTTAGCTAAGCTATATCCTAGTCATGATACACATGTGAACTGGAAGAAGTACAATGAATCTCTTGTTAAACGTGGCGAGGTATTATTTGGTTTTGACGTTATAGATAACTGGGATACTGAATTCGAAAAGATGAATGAATGTAAAAAGGCAGGAAATTTGTATATCCAGATTCATTTATCAAGGTATTGGCATACATGAGAGCATACTTTCATTTACCATATATACAGACTGAAGGAGTAGTACGAGAACATGCTGCAAATACGTTACCATCAATTGCTGATTATAGCAGAATTTGAAGAAGAATAAACAAATTAAATATAACGCTATTGTTGTTCAATGTCTTAATTTTTTAATTTATTAAACAAACTAAATTATACTCTTTTTATTTCTATTTCTATCGTAGAAACATTTCTTGTTCCGCCATCTTCTGATTGAACGGTCTCGGAACCTATTTTTACATCACCAATAGCGTAGCCTATCTTCTCCATCCGTCTCAAAATTATTTGTGAAACATCAACTGCTCTGCCAATGCTTAATCCTCTTGCCTTAATGGTGACTGTTGGCTGATTTGCTAATTGAATTAATGTTGATGTAACATATACCATCAAAGGTTTCTTTCCAATAAATATTTCTTTATTATATTCGTGCCATCCTCCTTTACCTTTATCTTTCCCAGAATCTGTAGACAAATTGATATAAAAAATTAAGACAGACGCGTATAAAAGGCTGTATTATTACATATGTTTTAGATTTATAGTAAATTTAATACCAAGTACCTCCTTGAATACTAAATTCGTTTTATGAGAAATGAACCAATATATTTTGTATTTTAGAGTTAAAAATTGATAAATAATTAAATTTGTCTATGTTTAAGATATCGATTCATCTACTTTAACTCAATTTATACCAATTTTAACATAACATGATAGATAGGTACCTAAACTAAATTATAGAATTAGCTTATGATTATGTTGTACTCCAGATTTTTAAAAACTCTTGCAAAGAAGACAAAACAAGATATTCCAACTAGAAGGTTTAAATGAACCAATTTATCCAGACATAGTAATTTTTGTAAATGGTATTCCTCTTGTAATTATAGAATGTAAATCTCCATCAATTAGAAATCCTATACAAGAAGCAGTTGAGAAAAATTTTGCAAGATATCAAAGTAGAGGACATGGCTATGAAAGACTCATGTTTTACAAACATTTTCTTATTGCAACTTGTGGAATTTTAGCAAGGCTCGGTTCAATAGGAGCTAGTGTAAATCATTATGCGAGATGGTCTGAAGCTCATCCTCTCTTCACATTTTTCTCTCAATCTGTCTTATCGTTTTTTTAATTTATGATTTTCAGATACAAGGACTCAATACATTCTCTAATCACTTCGCTATTAATGTCAGGTTTAAAATAATTCCTTAAGAAAATCGATTTGGGAATCCTTCCCTGTAGATCTATTACCTCAGATTGAACCTCATTATTTCTTAAATGAGTTGCAGATATCTTTCACAAAAAAAGCACTTTGTCATTTTTGCTAAATTACCTTTTATGTTAAAAGAAAAAGGTAAATAATGATTAGATACAACTATTATTAACTATGCTTCTATCACAAACTGAAAGAGAATGGCTACTTGGAAATACTAAAGTATCTAAAGGATATGAACGAAAAATTAAATCAGGTGTAAGGAAAAAAATTGAAAATTTTAAAAAGTTTGAGCTACCAGTATTAATACAAAGCGGATTGATCACTTATCCAGTTGTTACAGAATGTTGTAAGAATGTTACTAACTATAGTAGCGAGCATAATAATTTGACTAAATCAGTCTACAATATAATTGATGATTTTCCAATCAATTCTTTTAAAAATCTTCAATATAATAGCGAAAATTATGAAATTTATAATGGGCCGGACGTGATTCGAACACGTGATCCCCGCCATGTCAAGGCGGTATCCTAACCAGGCTAGACCACCGGCCCCCTCACAGTTATCTATTTGATTATTTTTATAAGTGTTATTTCTCTTACATGAGGAGGCAAGCATCGAGTTTATATACTTAGAATCATGATTTATCTGGTTGTCATTTTTCTCTAAATTATTATTAAGGATCTGGGGATTAGCACAGCTAAGTAAAATAAATTCTTATCATTAATGAATCCGTGTTTTAAAAATAATACTAGTTGTAATCGATGGAAAATTATTCGTTCCTTTTTTATATTGCATTTAATTCTGTATTTGTAAGTCTTGGTCTGAAATATTGTATTTCAAAAGTTTTTTAAATTAACTGGTCTCACTTTATAGAAGTGTTGAAATTCCAGCGACACCAATAAATTTAATTATAATTATAATTCATCGCTACTAATTATATCATACATATGTGTAATAATTTAGATTAATACCAGATTTGTAACTCAAACGACCCGGCCGATTAATATATCTAAAGTATACCGTTTACATAGATGGTCGTGCATGGTATGATGAAATATGTAATGTGATTGGATTAAGACACTATCCACCTTCTTAATTTGAAAAAAAATTTGATGAAACGGATATACCATTATTTGAAAGGCAGAAAATAATTTTTAGATGATTATTATCCATGTAGACAAATTGAATTCAGTCTATTTCATGTATATAACTGGATACAATTCTTTGTTATAGATATAATGCTGTCATACTAAATAATAATTCAAACTAAATGACCAATATCACTGATTTTTTCAAATCTGTACATCCTTTGAATATGTATCTTGGCTATTAGACAATAGACTATATATTCCTCCAATTCCGTAAGCTAAGGATATCAATATCCTTGCTAAAAATTCGCCGTGTACTTTTTCTACTATATTATATTGATACAGTACCGCTATTATTATCATAGATATTAAACAAATCTGTCCAACAATCATTTGATCCACGTTTTTGAGTCTGTTGTACTTCAAAAATATTAAAGCAGTAGAAATATTTCCCAATCCAATTCCCAACAATATTAAATATTCATGAATACTGGGCATAAATATTATAAAGAAAAACGGACCGGCCCAGCATATTCCATTTATGATTTTGACGCCTAATGGCCACCCGGTACTCTTTTTTATCCTAGATTTAATGATTTTAACGGAATCTATTATTCTATTTCTAAAAAACAAAAAAAAGACCAAAAAACTTCCAATCCATATAAGTGCATGATAATAGTATTGATTAATTTCACGTGAGAAAACTTCGCTAATTGTTATGGCTGCTAAAATAGATAACGATATGTATATAAAAATGATGCCATTTTTTGAGGACTCACCTTTTTTATTAGTCATAAACAAGATTCAGGCATTTTAATTATCCTATAAACGTAATGCAAATTACTTTATTTCTTTTCATTTTTTTAAGAGGACTCTAGATGCTATGATTCATTTTCAATTTTCGTACACGAGATAAATAAAAAGATTTTTGTTGTCGTTACTATTATTATATTTATTGACCCCTTTTTTTGATTTTCTTAAGAAAAAATCCAATCTCTATAAAAAAGAAAGAGACTCATATAATGTAAACGAGTTTGTAGATCATTCAAATGAACATCTTCAGATTAACTCATTTGATACTAAAGATATTCTCCAAAGATACATAGGTGAGAAAGTAAAGCAATTATCACGTAAAATCGAACCACTCTATCATGAGTCGCTACAACATATGAACAATATAGAAAATATTGCCCTAGATCTAGAAGTAGCCAAAATAGATGTGGAAGAACGTAGTTTTGAATCACTCCTTATTAATGCGAAAAGAATGGTTATTTCGTCTATAAAAAAAGAAATATCATCATTTCCTGAGGTTCCTAAATCTTTCCAAGATATTAAGGAATTTCATCAGCATCTCGATTCTATGGTCCATAGGTTTTCTGAGTTAAGTTCTTCTCATAAGAAAGTTTTCAATTTCTTCATTAGAAAGTATGCAGAAAGACTGGAAAATGAGTTTAAGAATATTTCAAGCGTCTCGCATGAGTGCAAGAGAGAAATTTATCTCTATGAAGACCAGTTAAATTTTTTGAATTCATCTTTGGATGGATTAAATGTCATTGCAGATAAAAAAGAAATGATACGCTCCATGGAGTCGTTGCTAGGAGATAAGCAACATAGTATTGACGATTTGAGATCAAACATAAAAAAAGTTGAATCTGAAATAAATTCGATCCTAGACTCAGAAAAATATCATAATGCACAACAAACAAAACAAATGCAGACATTAGTCGAGAAAGAGAAAAAAGAATTCCATAGGGAACTAGTTAATAGCTTCAGCAAGGTCAGTAGAGCATTTAACAAATATTCCTACGGTATGAATAAATCAGTAATTCATAAAATCCAAGTAATGACGGAAAAACCTTGGGAGATATTTTCTCAAGACATCGCGAGCTATGGTGATCTGATTAAAGATGTAAAGACTTCAATGGTAAAGAGAAAAATTAACGTTAAAGATTCTGATAAAATACTCTCTTATATTGACAACATACTGGATTCATTAGCTGAATTTAAGAATCGTGAAGTAAATTTGGATAAAAAATTACATGCATTACAGAACAACCCTGATTTATCTATTTTTTCAAACTTAAGAGAGTTGAAGGAAAAAAAATCTTATCTTTCCCAAGAGTTATTGTCGAAAGAGACTTCGCAAAGAGAATTACAAACTGATTTAGAAAAAAATAAGAAAGAAATACAAGATTTAAGGAAACCCATAGAAAAATGTCTACTTGAATTGACTGGCAAACATTATTCCTTACAGGTTAATGATTAGAATAGAATTGAAAGGTTGAGACCAAGATTCAAACTTCGTTAGTGCTGGTCTCCTATACACAAGAAATAATGAGAAGCAAGCCAGCAACCTAAGATCTTAAAGTTAAAACAAGGCTGGAGTCCAAATGTCGGTGACCACATTTTAAATGGGGGTTCAGATAGCTGGCGGTTAAACTAGGCTTTTTGTAAACAAGATAACAAATGAAGTAAAAAGTTAGAAAAATGGTATGGTGATGGTTATCATCGTGGCGTCTATCGTCATCTCGGTCTGTAAATCCCTCTAGAATAGTTTTTAACAAGATTAGTATTGTACCACAAAGAAAGCCCGGCTATAATTTATGAAATTTACAGATATAAACAAAACATAGGTTCGTAAAATAGTCATCAGGCACAAACAAGCTAAGCATTTATTGTTTTTTACTAATTTTTACACCAAAGATCTGGTTTTATGAGACGGAAAGTAAATTACAATAATATCTTCTCTAATTACAACGGTTAAAATCTCCGATGTTAACCATAATAGTATATGGATTTCTACATGGAAGTATTTTTAGGAACAGAATCAAATTTTTTAAAGAAATATTATACACATTAGTTAACAATACACATAGGATGTACAGACATGCTAGATTCCAATTATCCTTTGTATTACAAACATGTATCAGAGACATCTAGTTTTGGTAGACCACGTGATGAGATGTCATAAGACTCTACTACAATGAACTACGGAAGCTATACTGCAAACGTCAGGATATTATAAGAGTTAAGTAGGTCAAAATATAAAAAATCCTGGTATTACTAACTTTTGTTGTTTTACTATCACCTTAAATAAGGTAAAACAATTTACAAAAGTCTAAAATAATTGCATTTTTTCGCTATTATATCAGACTGCGAAATGTTGTAAAAAAAGTTAGAGTATATGTCAACCTATATTTCTAAATCTGCTTGGACCAACGGTAAGGTGATAGAAGGGTAGATCTTTTGGTATATATATACGGTTTTTAATTGGTGTTTGATCGAAAAATGGCTAAAAAAACAGGAGATATAAACAAAAATTCCAAATATGAAGAAAAAGACAAAGACGGTTAATTCAATTCTCAAAATTAATTGAATCTCAACTCAACAACATTCCAGACATCACAAAAATCGATTAATTAAAGCCATGTTAACCCTCATGCAAAAGAAAGATAAGTCGGAGATCAATTATTCGCGTATATCAATACCATGACAAGTAAAATCGTAAATTTTCATACACTACCTAAAAAAGATTGGAATATAAAGCCAAATTCTAATGTAAAAATTCTGAACCTGTTCCCATTTCTTAATAAATTATTTGTGTTCCCTCGAATTTATCATTAATAAAAAATTGGAAATCACTTAAATTGATTTTATATTAAAAAGTTAGGGCGACTTTTCTTCAAATTGGATTTATTTATCAAGAACCTGTTGGCCATTATTGATTATGACAAAAGAATTTGTGTGCAAGGAAATAAAAAATCTAACGGTTACTTTCTGATAGAAATGTAACAAAAGTATTTTTATCTTCATTTCAAAAATATATAAAATTTAAGTTGTTTTTTACGCATATCATCATAGAAATTAAAAATAAAAAAATTAAGGAGCTAAATGTTGTTTTTCTTTGAACAGCTCTTGACTTGGAATGTATGATTCATGTGCAGTTATTGTAATAGTATGTGGGCCTAGAAAATGAACCTCTTTGCTTTCTGTGTATTTAAGGGCCACATCTGTTACAGGATCTCCAAATCCAAATTGTCCATGAAATAAACAACTTCTAGGCGGGTTTGAAACTTGTTCTAAATATCCCAGGTACATGGGAAAAACCTTAGGAGCAAGACCGATTAGTACCTGAAACATCGGTTTATTAGGCTCTTCTGGGTTACATGGTAAATTAAGAGATATATGTCCCTTGGTTGCAAAAGGAGTTGAATCATATATTAGTAATGTATCATTTTGAATAAGACTGATGCCATTTAGTAATAGAGTTATAGATGCTCTATTAAGGTCTGCTTTATGCACATAATTAAAGCTTTTGGCTACCTGGTCCTGCAATGCTTTTTCTTTCGCTGGGTCAACCTGAGAATAAGCTGTCTCAAGCGAATAATCCATAACAGCCATTATTCCAATCATTAAAGTTAGTGAAACAATCATTACTCTTACCTTCTGTTTCATAAAATATTGTAATAATTTGGTTATTAATATAGAATTCTATCGATAGGCACTAACAATAAATTAATCAATTAAAAGTTCAAAATTGTAAAGTTATTCGAGTATAATTATTTAGGATTATCCAACTAAATGACAACATAATTGGATTATCGACTAAATTTCCATAATTTGAGCTATTTAATCAAAATCAAGCTCTAATCGTTTGCTTCAACATACTTAATGAGGCTACAATGTTGAGACATTATATCATGTAAAATAAATTTGACACACTGCTATATTGACTATGTTGATAGATGCTAAAAAGTTACATGTAGAAGTTGGTTTGATTGTCTCAAGGATATCGTATTAATAAAATCCTGCATACCAGTTTCAGCGATCTTAAAGCTCTGTTAAATTAATAGCTTTACTAAAGTATAATACTCTTACCTGTAAAATTTTAGTCATCTTTCTTCAGTATTCTTACAATAGTCACAAGTTTAATCGTCGTTACTCAGTTATATCATTTTTATTTCTATATACGTTTTAAGCTATTACAAATTTCTTAAAATAATTACTTGTTGTACTTGTATAGATGGTTACAATTTCATTTACTAACATAGATAACACTTTCAAATCTGCTACTAAGTGTATTCAAAATAGAATTACAAACAAAATTTAATCTAATTCATCAAAAGAGTGGACTGAAGGTACTGTAAGTAATACACTAGATACCTAAAATCTAGAAGGAGATGCTACAAGTGGAAAAACAGTACCTTGAGAATGGAATAAATAGTTTCCAGCATGAAAATAAAAAAGCGTACAATAAACACTCTGAAAAGGTAACAAATGAGATAGAAAAGGAAATTCTTGATTTACGTATAACTAAAAGATTTGGTTGGAATCAGATTAGGTCCAGGCTAAAATGTCTACATAAAATATTGCTCAGTACCAGAATTATCTACAGAATATTACAAAAGAGATAGTTTGAAGATGAAATGTAAAGTCAGAAATATAATGTATAAAAGGTTCGTAATGAAAAAGCTTAACCAACGGATACAAATCCATATTTTGGTACAATTTAATATTAAGAATGTTGCTGAAAAGAACTATTTTATCAATCGTTTTGTTTCTGTTGCAATATATAACTTATAACTTGTATAAAAATTAGAAATATAAGAACAAATTTTGTCTTTTGTATTCTCTTTTTCTTGTTATGCAGAATAGATCTACTGTACGTATTAAATACGATCGATAGTTTCTCATTTTTAGTAATATATCATAATATACTACAATCGAGTCTCTCCAGGTAATTTTTAAATATTACATTCAGACCTCTTTTTAATATTAGCGTGATTTGTTTGGTCAACTTTTTATATATTATTTTTCTTCAGTATTATTGATAATATCTACTTTTTTATAGGATCATAAACCCTGTAGCAAAGATAAGTACTTATTATTCATATAGTCCTACTCTAGCGTTTTATTGAATTGTGATAACTATCAAAAATATTTGTTCCTTGCTTTGCCTTCATTTGACCTGCTTAAATAAATTTAATTGTGTATATTATATTTCTTTTAACTATATGCATTTATATTTTTTAATATGCTGTTATCATATAGGTTTAGATATAGATTAGTCATAAATAGTAAAGCCGAATTTATATTTATTATGTAAAAATATTATTAAATTATGTATAATAGTTTTTTCCTAGTTTTATCCCTGTTGAGAGACTAATATTTTTCCAGTCATAAATGGATGGAACATACATGAGTATTTGTATTCTCCTTCTTGGTCAAATGTAAGTGTGAATTCTTGTCCAAGATGTAATACTCCGGAATCAAATCCATTAGCGAGTGATTTGTCGGATGAAGTATGCCCAGTGATTGTATGCATCATTTCGTCCATATTGATCCAAGTAATTTTGTCACCTCTTTGTATATGTATAGATTCTGGATCAAAATTTTTCTTTACTGAGGGATCAGATGCTTGATAAGGAATCTGTACAGTATTATCGGAACTCCATGCTGACTTACTCATGGATGAAGAATTAAGAAGCCAGATCGTAGCAAATAAAATTGAAATAAGAAATACATGTCTTAAGGTATAGTGATTTGTGCTATTTCCATCCTGAATTGATCTAACGCGAACGAATGCCAATTAATTAGACATCGTTATATAGTTAATTAAGGTTTTTTATATAAATTTGATGATAGTACCTATTGGTCAGAATAAAAATCGTTGTAGATGATCCCTTCTAGAGTATTCAAGCTGTATACGAAATTGCTACGCTCTGAAAGAGGGGGTCTTACTGAACCACTATCCAGAAACTGTAAAATTAGCTCCGAAGAAAGAAGGTTTTCTATTCCCTCTCTCTTTTAAATAAGTCAGCAATATTCGTGATTTAAGATGCTAGAAAATCAAACTACCATTTTTTTTCGGCGCCGAAAAATTATAACGGTGGGCCTACAATTTTTCCACCATCTCTTTTAATCTGCTTTCAGTTACTATGCCAATTAAGCCTTTGATTGGTTGTCCATCCTTAAATAATATAAAAGATGGAATAGAGAAAACCTCGTATTCTGAAGCAATTTTTGGATTATTATCAATGTTTACTCTCGCAAAGATGACCTTATCAGAATAATATTTAGATAACTTCGAAAATATGGCAAACATTGTTTCGCAAGGCCCACACCAAGGTGCCCAAAAATCAACTAAAGTAAGATTATTTCTATTTACTACATTACTAAAATTTTTATAATCTAATTCTATTATTTCATCTTTTTTATCGTCTGTGAGACAGTCTTCATTTGGCATAAGTATGATTTTTATTAAATCTTTTAATAACTCTTGGTATTCAAATTTTTCTTGTAAACTTTTATTGTTTGATTGGTTTATGAATTCTCTTATTATTCCATGAATTCAAATTGTTTATAAAATAAGATTAACTAGCCATTGCTACCTTTTCATTTTTTTTAATACAATAATATGTAATTCTTTATTTACACTTTTCTTCAATTTATCTAAATTAAACTAAATTACGATTTATTAAACGTTAATTGTTACTACTTAAACAGTATCTAGTAACATCACAAAAATGTTTTAATAGTTTTTTCTATCAAGGACATTATGGTAACAACAATAAATGTTGTGAAAGAATCATTAGAAAAAGAAGTAAAGAAAATAAGAAAATATGAGGAAATTGCTTATACCCTTTCCTTTTACAGTATCTTAAGTTCTGGGATATCCATGTTTATTGAAAATGATCTTTTGACCAAAATTATGATTGGTGCGATATTAGGATCAAGTAGTATAGCAATATATTTAGCAATAAAGGTGATGCACCGAAAAAAGAAATTAGCCTGAACTGATATCCTTGTTGCAAAATGGAAAATATTATCTAAATTATCCGATCGATTTTACCAGTCATTTATTTAGATAGCATGTCTAATAAAATTTCATTTCGAATGTCGAATATGTGTTATGTTTCTTACCAGAGGCGATGCTTCCGATATATTATCTATTCATTATTTTTCATTCCTTAGACAATAATATTTGTAATATTTTTCAATTGGGTAATATCCAGAGAACGCTTGGAAAATAAATGAATGACACGAAAATTTCCAATTTCAAAAATCAATGTTGTAAATTATCATATTTTTCTTTCCTTTTTTTTAAGAATAAATTAGATAAAAAATTATTTTCAAACAGAGATATAAAAATAATTCCAAGGATCCTCCCCGGAGGCATTATACTTACCTAAATGAATGATAAGGATTATTCGTTAATAATTTATCAATCAAAAACATACACTCAATACCGGATGTACCGATATGATTTTTATGGTATCTAGCAGGCGAGTGAGATTAAAGGTAGAAATAGATATTGATATTCCAACAGATCTTATTGAGAACACTGATCGACGTAAGATAATTGAAGATGGAATAATAAAGAGTATCTCTAAGGGACTATATGAAGAGGGTATTTCATTTCATATAAAGAAATTTCACTTTGATGTGTGATTGAACTATCTGGATCATTATACACATAATAAAAATGATATTTAAATATGAAATGATTGGCAAATTTCTGAATGGTTGCAATCAAAAGAACAATAGACAAAGCTACAAAAATATATCATAACTAGGGTGCTAACATATGCAACACCATCCAGACATGACATTCAACGAAAAACCTTCTTTTTACTAGATAGGAGCATGCGCACAAGGGGTTTGCTAGCCAGATAAATGAACTGGTTTGTTGGTATAAAACATAACAATTACTGAGATAATTTTTAGGTTTTTTAGCACTTATTTTTATATTGATAAAGTCATTGTGACCAAAAATTGGCAATTTGCAGTTTAGTAAAAAACATTTTGAATTACAATAAAAATATAATTAATGCATTTAAATTAAAATAACTTGAAAAGAGTTATATAAATAAACTAAAATACATTAACAATGAAAGGATTAGTCTTCTATATCCGTAATACGGATCTTGAATCTATTAAAGAAGTTTTACAAAAAAATAATGTTGAGGGGATATCCTATTTTGAAATAGCAGGACGGGGCAAATTAGAAAGAGGAGAGGTAGACAAAATAATAGATGGATATAGATCTGGGAAAAAGTTTGTTCCTGAATTCGTAACGAGAAAAAGAGTAGAGGTCGTTGTTACTGATTCTGAAGTAGATAAAATAATAGATGAGGTAAAAAAATCTGGTAATATCCATGGCAAGATTTTCATCTATGATGTCCCACAATCATATGATTTACCTTAACTTGACTGATAAATCAAAATAGTCTATTTTTGTATATTTAGTCGATGTCGACTAATATTTTAGAATATATATGTCCAGTGCAATAAAAAAACTCTAAAGTGAAATCTAATTTATTTTTGATGAATTTTTCTGTTGAATTTATTTACATCATCATCATAACCATAATTATGAACCTCATATGGCCTGTTTGTTTTCATCATTTTATTATAATTTGAGACTAATAGATAATCAATTAAACACATGAAACAATTGACAATTAAATAATACTTTCACATTAGTTGATATAAAAAAATAATTCAATAAATCTACAGAATCTGATTAATCTTACTTTGAAGTGTGGTTAACCGGTTCGTTGAAATTCCTGTCTGCCTAGATAATTCATCAATATTTACATTGAGAAGATTTCTTGCTAATAAGAAATTAATTTTTGAGAAGGCATCTAACTCATTTTTATTTAAATGTAAAAGAGTTACTGGATAAAGTCCTTGATCTTCAATCATCTTTTCTAATCCATTATCTTTTGGATAACGCCACGATAATACATCTTGTCCAACACATTTTGCGTATTGGATAGCATCCCCAGAAATCTGTGTATTACTCACAAGCATCTCCCGATCGAACGCCTCTTTTAGATCAAGAAACCTTGCGTGAGTGTATAGTGTCTCTTTCAGACCAGTAAATATTCCCGCAATGTTATGATATTTGCATTCTATCATATATCGGTTATTTGTTGAAGAACGTGCAATTAGATCAATTTCGTGTTCTACACATTGACCTTTGACTTTGGATCTTATAGATTCAATGCTATATCCGTGTTTTTCAAGAATCTGACCAACAAAGGATTCGAAAATAAAGCCGGTGGGACCAAGGGACATTATTGATTCGCGTAGTCTATACCTATTTTGTATCTTTGGATAATGTTCGTCTTTTAGAAATCGAAGTATTTTTTTATATACCTCTTTTGTAGTCATGCCATCATAAGATTGTTCAAATACTTTTTGTGCAATCTCTTCAGCTAGATTTCTACTAGCACCGGCTCTTATACATGTGGATATAATCTTATCAAAATCAAATAGGACTTTCCTACCATCACTTTTAGTTAATTGAACAGATTCGTCAACTCTTAACCCTTCATTTCCCAAGATATTATACAGAATACTTTGGGAGATATATTTAATTTCAATCTACTTGCTCGATATTTGTCCTCTAATCTCACCATCAGGATAACTTGTTGTATGTACATTTACATATGTTTGTCCACTTTGCATCAGAGAAACTAGATCTTCTAACGTTTTTCCTTCTAGAGAGCCTTGCAGATCATAATCATGAAAGTTACCACTTGATGAGAATTGACTAGATCGCTGAACAGTTGATGCAACATCAATTTTTGGAACGATGTTCTTAGGTAAAGATGAGATATCATCGTCATCTGTATTTCGGGTATACAAACTGACAAGTACGTCCCCATTTTCTCCACTTGTTCCTTTATGGATGTGAATTCCAGTTATTTTATCGGTATTCATGACGTTTACCTGATATGTTATGGTATTATCCTGCATTTGCAAAGAGGCAAGACCTGTTCCTTCAGTAGTTACAGGCGGTATTTCTTGTGCTCCATCCAGATTTGCACTAAAATTATCACCAGATGCTGAGAAAGCCGCATTTAATCCTCCATAGAAGAAAAATATCGAAGTAACAAAGGTAGTCATAATTAACAATAATTTTTTTTGATGCATCGTTATACTAATTGATTATATACAACATTTATTATAAACAATTTTGCAAAATTTTTATAAATAATCTTATATGGCTTTTATCCATAAGACAAGTCTTAGTTCAATTCCTATAAAACAAACAAAAAAAATGTTCAGGGTAGAAATGAACATCTTTTGTAGGGATTTATCAAGAGTTGAATATGTTGAAAATATATCTGTTCATTTAAATTTACCTGATTCTTTCAGCCTAACTCTCATTCTTTCCTCCCCTTCTTTGAATCGAGTTTTATCGCCTTCAGTTTCTAAAAGGAGTTGAGGTACTTCCATCGGTTTACCGTATTTATCAAGTGCAACCATAGTCACAAATGCTTTACCAGCATGATCTCTAGTATTATAATCAAGATCTTCTGAATAAATATTTACTTCTATTTCCATAGATGATCTTTTAACATAATTAATTCTTGCCGAAAGGATGAGAGCATTTCCAATAAATATGGGTTTTATGAAAGTTACTCTATCCATACTTGCAGTAACAATATTTGACTGGTTGGCATGTCTTTTAGCGACAATACCCGCAATTAAATCAACATGTTTTAGAATAGATCCTCCGAAGACGTTTCCCTTAGGATTTGCGTCTGATGGCAACATCATAATAGTGGATTCTGCTTTTGAATCACTAGGGTTCTTTTGCAATTTCATATAGTTATCATCCAAAAAGAGTAACCTCCGAAGACTCTTCATTTATCATAAATATATTCATCACTGTATTTTTCATTTAAAACTAATCAATAGATACCTGATATCATTATCAAAGTATGCAAATAATGTACTAAGAATATTAATAAGTAATATCATCAAGTAGATTGCATAATTTAGAAAATATATTGAAATTTCATATAATATTTGATTGTTCAACTGAATTACCTGTATAAACAGATCATTTAATAATAATTTTGTTGTTCGAAATAAGTGATGAACGCATTAGATAAAAGTAAGAAAAAATGTACCTCTTGGTGTGAAGAGTGTGATCAAGTTTTTGACAACATCGTTGATTCAGAAATTCACAGAAACAATAATAATCATAAGGTCAAAATAATAGAATTTTGGACGATATCAAGAAAGTAGGATCATAACATAAAAATAAAACCATAAAGACTAAAGAAATGAAAAATAAATAAAGAAATGAGATATAAAAAAAGTAAAAAGGATCTCTTTAACAGTTAGTTTTTGCGAATTCCACTAAACTTCGCATTTAGGATTTCATGTCTACATATCCCTAATATAGAATATGTAACCTCTTTTAATCTATCTATTGTGTTTCCCAAGATTCTAATAGCTATTCCTGAACCATCAGGCATCACAGAGCATCCACCTCTGACCTCTGGAAATAGAGATATTTTATCATTTATAGTATCATTCAATTTCTCAACATATCTGGGTGGTGTGAGGATGTATGTATTGCATAACATATTAAATTCTTCAAGAACTCCAAGGATCTTTAGATCATTTTTCTTGGGTTGTAACAATGCAGTGTCAATAAATCGCAATGCGCCCTCTTGGTTCTTTCCAATCATTTTTAAATAACAAATATCGTAATTAAAGTATTCACCCATAGCCATACGTCCTGGAACTATTGTCTCAGAATATATCATGGTAGCCTCCTCATGAATATTCAAAGTTACAGATTGATAGAACCTAGAATCTCTATAAGGTATTATCTGGTCGGGCACAAATTCAAAATAACTGTTACTATCCAAAGTTATATTGACTATCTGAGTTGCATAGTTTTTATCCATTCTATAAAGTCTTGTAGCTCCCTGGGTGGTCATATGAGCTAAAGCACTATCACCTATCTTGATATCTATTCTATACCGGTCACCTTGGAGAATTCCTCCAGAAGGAGACATTATATAGATATATGCCATAGATGGCAGACTTTCTTCAAGGTATAGCGCTCGTTGAACAAAAAGAGGGACTTTAGAGTATTGTTCTTTTATTATTGTTCTATTTAGATTTTGATCCTTTTCAAGGGACAAAATCAATGTTCCAAGCTTTCCTGCTTTACCTACCCCTAATTGAGTCAAAACTGCTTCATAAGATAAAACCTCTCTGGGAATATCCTTTGGGATGAAATAATCTACATCAAGAGGTATCATAATTATGTAAACTCTTTGATTATCTAATTATTTTTCTTTAGAAGAGTTTTTGGGGGTGCTTCAAACAAAACATCTTTTATAATATGTTCTGCAACTTCTTTCACTCCCTGACCAGTTTTGCAATTAACAAATAGAAATGGTTTGTTTTTTCTGACGACAATAGCATCCTTCTCCATTACTTTAAGATCTGCACCTATAAGTGGAGCAAGATCAATTTTATTAATCACCAAAAGATCACAACTCTCTATTCCAAGACCACGTTTTCTGGGATATTTATCTCCACTAGAGACATCTATTATATAGATAAAGTAATCAGCCAATGCAGGACTAAACGTTGTTGTTATATTATCACCACCGCTTTCAATTATTATCAAATCAAGATCTTCATTATGTTTGGATTCTATTTCTTCAACCACAGAAATATTCATAGAAGGATCCTCCCTTACGGCAGTATGTGGACATCCACCCGTAGCAAGTCCTATTACCAGACTTTCTGGTAGTAGCCCTTGTTCGGATGCCAAGTTCCTTCGCATCCGATCAGCATCTATTTTCGATACTACATCGTTGGAGACAATTGCCGTCTTATATCCTTTTTGACTTAATAACGGAACAAATTGTTCAATTAACATTGTTTTTCCTGATCCGACAGGTCCACCGATACCAACTCGAGGAATTCTTTTAACAGTCATAACAAATAAAAGATAAATATTTTATGTAATAAACATTTTTGAATCCATCCTCTCATGTGTAATCTGCAAAATATCGATCCCAGGAGAAAATTGCCACATATGAGAAAAAGGTCTATCAATATTTGTTTTTATAACCTCTACCATCAATGGTTTTAAGGAATGAATTATTTGCTGTCCTTCAAAATGTTGTAACATTCCCAATCTAAGTGCCGCACCTACTATACTTACCGTAAATCCGTACAATAAAAGGATGCAAGCCCTTTCTTTTCTTATGTTTAATGCATTTGACGCTACCGCTAATGCAACTGGATAAATACCATGAGCAGTTTTATTCTTTATCGCATTATAATAGGATGAAACCAGTTTGGCAGGAGTAAGAATATTATCATGAATTAAATTTGTTGCGACATCGTCGGTAATAGTTTCATTAACGAAACTTGATACACAACTTAACAATTGTGTTCCGGACCTTGCCGAAGCATCCCGTATCTCCTTAACTAACTTCATAGAAAAAAGTAATTTGTCTATCTCTATTACGCCTTGCAAATCTGAAATTTTAGCAAAATGATAAGCGTTAGAGAGTGCTGTACAGTCTGCTGGACCTATTTGGTATTTCAGAGATACGGAAATAAATTCTAAAATTTTTTGTTTATCTTTTATCTTTCTGTTGTAAAAGAGAGACTCCAATCCACTTGAGGTCGTATACATCCCCGTTGGAAAAAAAGAGTCCCCTAACTGCATCATGCTTATCTGTTCTAACTGAAGATCGATGGCATCAATGTTCATGAATATGGTGTCCTTCTTCTGGTTCAAAGACCATATAATCAGTATTGATATCAAGAAATTGACTGAATGATGAAAAGAGTTTTGTAAGCATTTCAATTTCTGTCTCTGCTTGTAATGGAAAATATACTTGATTTTTTGTTACCCGAATTGGTCTGTGTAAATTTCCCAGTGTATGACCAATTTTTATCGACATTGAAAACATATCTTCATTGGTATTATAATTTTTCAATGTAATTATACCGACGTATTCTGGTTCTAATTCAACAATAATCATCTTCTCATCATCAGAAAATACAACATCCTCATGTCGAAGTTGTGGATTATGGTCAAAAACAAAAATAACATCAGATCCCTTATCTGTATTCTTTCTCATTCTGAGCCTTTGGGATTCCAACCTATTGATTTTTACTTTTTCACAGTTACCTTTTCTAAGCATCAATTCATATTTTTCTTTTAATTTAGAATCTCTCGTTAAATTACCAATTATGTTATTGATAGTTATCATTTTTTTTATTACTCCACCTGCTCTGTTGTGTTTTCTTGTTCCAATACTTTTTTAACTGATATAGAAGTCTTAAGATCATTTACTTTTTCAATCATTTCAGAAAGATTTTTTGTATAGTCTAGGTATCCATAATTATCAAAATGTGAAGACATCACCAAGGCAAAGATAAACCCGTTATTAGAGAAAAGAATATCAGAACCTAACTCAAATTTCTTCGCAATAACACATTTTGTTACCTTGTGTAATGGATAATCAATATTAAGATGAGAAGCAGGATCAATAAAACCTGACATTGACTTTATCTTTCCTCCAAAAATAACTACGTGTCTTATTTTTGTGGGATCCTTGATTATCATCTGTTCATTTACATTATCTTTTTCTACACAGTGACGAATTTGCACTTCTCTCTTTTACCTCCTTGTTTCAGAAACGGCCTGTTGACTTAGGTCTTCAGCGGCAAGATTTCTATCAATTCTAAGGACAGATTTTGAAATTTCTCCAGCAGCTTCGAGGGCCATTATCTTAACCAATAAAGGATCGATAACCCCCTTTTCACACATATCCACTAGATCACCACTATCTATATCAACACCAATATTTTGTTTTGATGCTTTTGCAGCCATCACTTTTTCTAGACCATTAAAGCCAGCATTTGTTAAAATTTGTCTCATTATGCTTTCAAGCGCTGATGCTACTACTTCAACTCCTACCTGCTCTAGGCCTTTCATCCTCAAACCTTTTAACTTTTCAATAACATGTAATTCTGCTGCTCCACCCCCTGCTACAACACCTTTATTAAGGGCGGCTTCAGCAGCATTAACTCCATCTATTACTGATCTCCACCTCTCAAGAGATGTCTCTTTCGTAGTTCCTGATACTATTATGGAAACAATATTTTTTCCAGAACCATTTTCAAGGTAAATTAGTCCTTCATCTTCATTTTCATGAATGCAGTCAGCATTTCCAATGATAGTGTCCCCTTTTAGATCATCTATCATTCTCACAGGTCGTGTTCCAAGATATCGAGACAGAAATTCAATTTCATCAGAAGAGATCCTGACAGCAAAGATCTTTTTAGACACTAAAAGATTTTCTATAACCTCATCTATTTCTGGAGAAGCTATCAAAAGTGTGTTGGCTCCAGTAGACACAATTTCATCAACTATCTTTTTAGACTTTGAAAGTCTATCATTTTCCATGGTCAGTATTTCTTCATAACGATTATTTTCTTTCAACCAAGATTCTTTAACTGGTTTTAAATCTAGTTTTACTATCATTATCTTAGGTTTATCAATTTTGAGTGGCATCTCTGTGTCGAGTCTTTTTCTTTCCAACACAACACCATTGAATACTGTGTCAGAAACGTTTGTTTTTCTTATCACTTTAATTGATTTATCAAAATCAAAAGATGAGTTATAGACAGAATTTTCTCCAATGGTTCTAATGGATTTGATAACCAACGTAGATAAATTTGCACCGTCTAATTTAGAATTGAGAGATGTTCTTATTACTTGTTCAAGCTCGTCATCATTCAATGATATACTCTTTGCTTGTTTTTCTAAAAGTTTGCATGCTTGTTTAACACCATTATCTATCCCTTCCACTACTTTGGTTGGATGCACTCCTAGTTCCTTTACTAGCCTCTTCCCTTCTTTTATCATTTCAGAAGCCATTACAACCGCGGTAGTTGTACCGTCACCGACTAGCTGTTCTTGTCTTTCTGCAATTTCAACTATCATTCTTGCAACTGGATGTATGGCCCTTAAAGAGAGTAAAATGGTAACTCCATCGTTTGAAACGTGTCGATTCATAGCTTGATCTATCAAGAGTTTATCGAGACCTTTTGGACCTAAAGTTGTTCTGACTGTTTCTGCAACAGCCATTACTGCTTGTGAATTAGATTCAAGAGCATTAAACTCTACATTTTCTGCAATTGGTCTCCAAACTCCATAATTTGGATTAGACATAAAATATTATCCTACTATGAAGTATATATCTCGATAAAAAAGAAAATAAAATAAAAAATAGTAGATGTCGGTATAGTTTTATCTCTTATGCCATGAAGTATCTTTGTGCTAGGGATAATTCTTTTGCAGGGTCAACTGTAGCTATTTTTCCGTCCAGTTTTACCTCGTATGTCTCAGGATCTATAGTAATCTCTGGAGTTTTATCGTTCCAGACCATATCTTTTTTGCCAATGTTTCTGCAATTGTGTACCGGATGTAGAACCTTTTCTAATCCTAGTTTTTCTCTCACTCCAAGATTTACGGCTGCCTTTGATGATAAAGTTAAGGACGTTCTTTTTACCGCCTTACCCATAGCACCAAACATTGGTCTATAATAGACAGGTTCAGGCGTTGGGATGGACGCATTAGGATCACCCATGATTGACCAAGCAATGAAACCACCTTTAAAAATCATTTTTGGCTTGACTCCAAAAAAGGGTGTTTGGTACATAACGATATCAGCATATTTTCCTACTTCTAGAGACCCAAGGATATCAGCGGCACCATGCGTTATAGCAGGATTGATGGTAGTCTTTGCAATATACCTTTTAGCTCTAAGATTATCATTGTCTCCTGTTTCTTCTGTCAATCTTCCTTTCATTTTCTTCATCTTGTCAGCGGTTTGCCATGCCCTGATTACAACTTCACCAATTCTACCCATAGCTTGGCTATCAGATGAATACATGCTCAACACTCCCTCGTCATGCAATACATCTTCTGCAGCAATTGTCTCTGCTCTGATTCTTGACTCTGCAAAAGCCACATCCTCAGGTACTGCTGGATTGAGGTGATGACAAAACATCAGCATATCAAGGTGTTCATCAACCGTATTCACAGTATATGGTCTAGTTGGATTAGTTGATGAGGGGAGTGCAAACTGCTCACCTGCGATTTTCATAATATCTGGAGCATGTCCACCACCTGCACCCTCAGTGTGATATGTATGGAGTGTCCTACCATCTATCGCATTAATTGTGTCTTCAACGTAACCACATTCGTTTATTGAATCGGTATGTATAGCTAATTGTGTATCAGTCATGTCTACTGCCCTAAGAGATGCGTCTAAAACTGCAGCAGTTGTTCCCCAGTCTTCATGATCTTTTAATCCACATGCCCCAGCTTCAATTTGTTCTATCTGTGTGGCAAGTGATGGATGTGAATCATTTCCTTTGCCCAAGAAACCCCAATTGACTGGGATATCCTCTACACTCTCCATCATCCTACTAATATTGAAGGATCCTGGTGTGCATGTTGTTGCATTTGTTCCATCTGCAGGTCCAGTTCCACCCCCTATCATAGTAGTGATTCCGTTGCTAATTGCATCCACGTACTGTTGTGGAGAGATCATGTGTACGTGGGTATCCCAGTGACCAGGAGTACAAATTGTATGTTCACCCGCAGTTGCCTCTGTACACGCTGAGACAATCATGTTCGTATTAACATGGTCCATAGTATATGGGTTACCTGAATTTCCTATTCCTGCTATCTTTCCATCCTTGATACCAATGTCTGCCTTTACAATCCCCAATATAGGATCTAAAACTACGGCATTTGTTATGACAAAGTCTAAAGCACCGTTTGCATTGGTAATACCTGATGCTTGCGCCAGTCCATCTCTTATCGTTTTGCCCCCACCAAAGACACATTCATCTCCTTGGGAGATCAAGTCCTTTTCAACTTCGATAATTATGTCAGTATCTGCAAGTCTTATTTTGTCACCTTTTGACGGTCCAAAGAGGTCGGTATATTGTTTTCTAGTTAATTTCAAAACCATTTTAATTCATGCCCCTTGAGTTTTATTTGCTCATCCCACCGTATCCAAGTTTCGTCGCTTTTTCCATGGCAGCATCCTTTATGACAGACGAATTGAGACCGCCCATCGTCAGACCGTTAAATCCATATACAATTCGTTTACCACCTAGTTCACATAACTCTACTTCTCGTGAATCACCTGGTTCAAATCTAATTGAAGTGCCAGCAGGTATGTTCAATCTGTATCCATATGTTTTTTCTCTTGGAAAATCTAAAGCCCTATTTACTTCAAAAAAGTGTGTATGAGATCCTATCTGGCATGCCCTGTCCCCAGTATTCTTTACAGTAACCTTGACAGTTTTATAATTTGGATTACAGATTACAGGCTCCGAAGACAAAATATATTCGCCTGGAATCATTTCGATTTAAAAGCCTCCTTACCTTTCTTTATTTTATTTTTTTCAAAATTTCTAATCATTTTTTTCACTCCTATTGAACTGGATCATGAACGGTAACTAACTTGGTACCATCTGGAAAAGTAGCTTCAACCTGAACAGTATGAATCAGTTCCGGTACCCCTTCCATAACATCATTCCTTGTTAGAACCTCTCTAGCAGATTTCATTAATTCTGCCACACTTTTTCCTTCTCTTGCGCCCTCGACTACATAGTTCGCTATATATGCAACAGTTTCCGGATGATTGAGTTTTATTCCCCTTTTTTTACGGCCTTCAGCAATTTGTGCTGCGGTCCAAATCATCATTTTATCCACTTCACGTGGAACTAACATCATATCTACAATTCACCTTATGATACTAGTGAATTTGAAATATTTTAAATTTGAAAGAATTAATTTATATAAAAGTAATTTTTGCCGACGTCGGCAAAAATCAATATACGACTGAAACCTTTACTGGAAGAACCTGAAGCCAATGTGTCATTCTATAAAAATCACCATTCTTCTTAGCTGGCAAAATATACTCATACCTTTGCTTATCCGTAATTATAGTCAAGTAATTTTTTGCTATAAATGAGCCAAACATATTTCTAACTACAGAACTAGAACCTTGGCTTACAATAACTTGATTTACTAAATCATAATCTAAAGAATATTCAAAATCTGACCTGTTCATAATTTTTCTGACGTCTACTTTTGCTGAATCCTTTATTTTTGATGTGTGTTTTTTTTCGGATAATATTATGTATGGAAATGGACCCATCCCAGCTACATAACCAACATCAAGAAATTTTTTTATAAAACTTTTTTTGGTAATAATAATTCGTTTTGTTGTAAAGTCTATTATCCGGTTATCTCCTAAACCTGCATCTTTTTCGGAACTAAGTCTTAGAAGTATTTCTTCGTAGTTGTTTTTATTGCAC
Organism: Nitrososphaeraceae archaeon; assembly: GCA_035297365.1. Lineage (GTDB taxonomy): Archaea > Thermoproteota > Nitrososphaeria > Nitrososphaerales > Nitrososphaeraceae > TH1177. The sequence continues at coordinate 247,687 of DATGZA010000014.1, read as the reverse complement.
CAATCTATAAACATCTTGATTTTTTGGATATCGGAATTCTCTCTTCCTTCGCTTGTAAGTTTCAAAAATTGATTAAATTCCTGTATGTTCATTTTTTTCACTTAAAAAATGAAGAAAATGGGATTTTTCCATAATCTATGGTCGTGACCAACCGATCCCAGCAGGTATATTTGAGAAGCCAGATATCCCAAGTAAGAAGACCCATGCAGTGAAAACGAACGGACCTGTTAACGCTGGCAATCCCCACATTCCAAAGAATCGTTGCATCGCCGGCATCACAAAACCACACGAGACGGTAGCAAGTAATGCAATCAATACAGATTGTGGCGTAAGAGGCAGAAAACTGGTGAGAGCGATCATTACCAATACTTGGTTAAACCCATGTAGACCTGCTCTTATCTCGCCTGTTGGCAATTTGGTCAATATTGCCATTCCAGCCCCCACTGCAGAACCAACAAAAGCCATCAAGCCACCCAAATAAAGCGGAGAAAATTCATTCCATTGTGCAGTATAACCATTTGTCCACCAAGGTCTATCTTGGCCAGTTATAAATGGTGCCAATTCAAACGCTAACGTAAGCCCAACCACCCAAAAGATTCCAGTCTTCCAGTTTTCTACAAATGTAACCTGGGAAACACCTTTTAACGTTGATTTTATAAATTCTCCTGCTGTCCATTTGAAATTCTCTTCATGCACCAGAACAGGGTTTCCACTACCTTTTATCAACAGTTCATGTGGCGCGGGTGCAGGTTCAGGCCAAATATCATGTCCAAATCTTTTTGTGGCGTACATCAATGTCCAAGTTGTAAAGATGAATGATGACGTAAAGCCAGGAATTGCCCAAGATGCAGATAAACCATGTAGAACAAACATGTCTCCCATCACATGACCCATTGCCATCCAGACTACTGCCGTAACAGCTGCACCAAATATCGATATGAAGAATGTTGCCTTGTTAGATTTAACGAAAGGTCCAGACCAAAAAGCCATACCAGTGAGTATAGAGTTATAACCAAAAAGACCGAATGCAACAAGTCCATATGGAGCGCCTAGCAATATAGCCATCCCCGCACCTATTAGACCAGAAATTACCATCATTATTCCAGCATTTCTTGACGCGATAAATACTCCAATTAGTATCAGGATACCAGTGACCGGAGAACTGAAGAGTGGAACTTCCGAAATTCCATTAAACAGAATATAAAAGAAGTCCAATCCCGGATTACCGGACACAAAATCTGCTATTCCCATGTAGGTAGATTTTCACAAAGTATTGTTTATTAATTTGTAATTTAATTTTGTTTATTAATAAAGTAAAAACTTTTAGATCATATTATAATTCATTTTTAGTATTTATGATTATTGAATATCTTCATAAATATAAAAATATAAACAGATCAGGAAAATATCGAAATAAATGTATATAGTAGAAAAATTTATTAAAATTTGTAGTTATGGGCTCACATGGTTGCAAGGAAGATTTAATGATATTATACAAAAATATGTTGTCCTTCTTTGATATATAACCTCTTTAATACGTAAAGATAATCCAAAGACAAGATAGATTTTCACTATGCAAAATAGATTTTAGACTACTTAAAATCTATCTTGATCCCACTTGACAAGAATAAAGGTATTTAATCTGAAGATAGGTTTAAGAATAAAAAATACGATCTATTATAAAATTGCCTAAGCACTCGAACAAAAATGAGGTTAAAAAGAAAGATCAAGTTGCTAGAATTAGCATTTCATTATCTCCTACTTTACTTGATCAATTTGATAAATCCATGAATAATGCAGGGTTTTCAGATAGATCAAAAGCAATTCAAAAAGCACTTTATGAATTTATTAATAATAATGAATGGGAACAAAAAGAAGTTCAAGAAGGCGCAGGTGCATTAGTAGTTTTATACGATAATCATCTCTTCGGTAATGATAGAGAATCTATAAAGAGTCAGCATGAATATAACGATATTATAGTAACAACTACACATTTACACTTGGATCATGATAACTGTCTTGAAACGATCATTCTAAGAGGAAAAATAAGAAGAATGAAAAGTTTTATGAAAGTTATCTCTGAGAACAGAGGTATAAAAAGTATAAAGATGCATTATGTTGGCATTAAATAAAAACATTATTAATTCTATATGAATAAATTTGAAATAAATGAAGGGGTAACAGCTGACCATAAATTTATTTGTATAATGAATAACACGGTTTGTACTTTTATTGTAAATTTAGTTTGATTCAATTGTTCTCTAAATCGGATTATTATGAATAAAGTATTACTATTTAGTAAATTTTTAATACTCGCAATAATTAAATTTTTTATGAATAGATCGTCGGGTATTGGAATTGCCTTTATTCATTTGATCTCGATCGTTTTTGTTTTTTCCAATTATGCTTTGGGCCAAGAAATAGAAGTTTCAGATATAGGCAAGAAAAAATTGAATGTAGTAACATCAGTTGCACCTATAACGGACATTGTGAAAAATATCGGCGGAGAAAGAATAAACCTAGTTGGTCTGGTTCCTGAAGGTGTAAATTCTCATACATTTGAACCAGTTCCTTCTGATGCAATAAAAATAGGCAATGCCGATATCATAGTCATAGATGGTCTGAATCTTGAAAAAAGTATAGAGAATATTGCGAAAAATATTATTACAAAAAATCCCAAAATACAATTGGTAAAGCTAGCAGATAACACCGTAACAAAAGATGACTGGATTTTCGATTTCAGTTTTCCAAAAGAAAAAGGAGATCCTAATCCACACCTTTGGTTGAACGTAGAATATGCCATGAAATTTGCAAATATTACAACGGATAAATTAATAGAGATAGACCCGAACAATTCTAAATATTATATCTCAAATTATCAAAGATATAATGAACTACTTAAAGAACTTGATGAGGGTATAAGAAAATCTGTGGACACAATACCCAAAGAAAACCGAAAATTGCTTACATATCATGATTCTTGGGCATATTTTGCTCCAAGGTACGGGATGACTGTAATTGGAGCAATACAACCTTCTGACTTTGGTGAACCGTCCCCCCAAGATCTTGTGAGATTGATCGACCAAATCCGTACTGAGAGTATCCCAGCATTATTTGCATCTGAGGTTTTTCCTACCAATATGATAGATCAAATAGCAAAAGAAGCTAATGTTACCATAGTAGAAACCTTGAGTGATGATGATTTACCTGGAAAAGAAGGAGATCCTCATCATTCGTATATAGGAATGATGTTGGAAAATATGAGAAATATGATACTACCTCTAGGAGGAAATATAGAGCCTTTAAAGGAAATCGCTTCAAAGGACTTATCATTGTAGGTTAAAATCTGGGATATAAAAGAATTGACAAGTGTAAAAGGTTATTCTGATTGGATGTTAAAGAAGGCATAACCTAGAAAATGGCTTCCAATAATATACCTAGTATAATAACAATAAGAAATTTATCATTTGGATATAAATTCCATGATCCAATAATCGAGGGCATTTCATTAGATTTTTTAAAAGGTAGTTTTGTGGGTTTACTGGGTCCTAGCGGTGCAGGAAAGACCACTTTACTGAAATTGATTTTAGGATTAATTCGACCATGGAATGGAACAATCATGTTTGAAAAGAATTCAAAACATAATGGGGTTACATTTCCTACTATAGGCTACTCTCCACAGGTCGAAAGTGTGGAATGGGACTTTCCTGTTACAGTAAGAGAATTAGTAGCTATGGGTATTTGGAACAACTCTGGTCGTTTTCCATGGATAAACAGTAGAACAAAAGAAGAAATAAATTCCATCCTGCATGACCTCGAATTAGATGATTATTCGGATAGACAAATAAGAGAATTATCAGGGGGAGAACAAAAACGTGCATTTTTAGCAAGAGCTCTGATTCATAATCCCGATATATTGATTTTAGATGAACCGACCTCTGGGCTAGATCCTATGTCAAAGGAAAATCTTGTACAAACATTAACCGAGCTGAACAATAAAGGAATTACTATCATAATTACTACACATGATATTGATGGTGTGGCTAGGAAGTTACCCTGGGTAGTATGTTTGAACAAAGAGTTAATATCTCAAGGATATCCTAATAACGTATTGTCTGAAAATGTAATTCATAGAACTTATGGTATAGCAAAAAGTAATTAAAATGAGGAGAAAAATATAAATGGATTTTTTACTGCAGCCTTTCCAGTATGAATTTTTTACACGTGGGATTATTGTGTCTATATTGCTAGGATCAATTTGTGGGTTATTGGGAGTGTATGTTGTTCTTAGAGGAATGAGCTATATAGGACATGGTTTATCTCATGCTGTTTTCGGAGGAGCTGTAAGCAGCTACCTAGTTGGTCTTAACTTTTATATTGGAGCAACCTTATGGGGGTTTCTTTCAGCAATAGCAATAACAGAGATAAATAAAAGATATAAAATCAAAGCAGATGCGGTAATTGGCATAGTTACTACTGCCGGTTTTGCAGCTGGAGTTATGTTAATGAATACAGGTCACAGCCCAATTAAAAATTTTGAAGCCATGCTATTTGGGAACATATTAGCTATAACTGACTTTGATTTCATGATTATTTCTGTAGTAACAATTATTACAATCGTATTTATCTTCTTCTTTCAAAAAAGACTACTATTTACTATTTTTGATAATGAAACTGCAAAAGTTTATGGTATAAATACAAATCGCGTAGACATTTTATTTTCCCTTGTTCTTGCATCTGTAGTTATATCTGCAATGAATTCTATTGGCGTTACACTTCTTGCCATTGCAATTATAGCACCAGCTGCTTCTGCAAGACTGCTTACAAATAATTTTTTTAAGATGTTACTTTTATCTTCTATTATAGGAATTAGTACTGCATTTTTAGGAATGTATACTAGTTTTTATATTGATTCTCCTTCAGGTGCAACGATAGTTTTGTTCGGTGCATCTGGATTTGGAATATCACTCTTCTACGTTTATCTTAAAAGATTACGTCACAGACATTTTCATGGAGATGAAAAACACTCTCATCTCCATGTTCATAAGGACGATCACAGACATGAACATTGACATTTTCATATTGAAAATTCACTAAAAAGTAATTTTTTATATAAGTAATTTGATTTTTTCCACAAAACATATAAATTTTATTTATTTTAAAAGAGAAAAATAAAAAACAATATAAATATAACCAACAATTCATAATTGTGGAATTTGTCGACACAAGCATAATTGAGCAGATTGAAATGAAGATGATTAGGCCGTCCTCTTTTGCAGTAAGGGACAAATTTCAAAAATATTCTGAAGAAGACGATACATTGGTATCGAGTATCAGAGAGTATGGTTTACTTCAACCCATCATTATTAGACCATTGTCCCATGGATTTGAAATTGTAGCAGGTCATAGAAGATATCATGCTTGTAGATCACTGAGATGGCGTTTTATTGCGTGTAAAATTCGAGAGATGTCTGACAAACAGGCTTTTGAGATTCAGTTAACAGAAAATATTCAAAGAAAAACGATGGATCCTATAGAAGAGGCAGAAGCTTTTAGAAAATATGTAATAGATTTTGGCTGGGGTGGAGTATGTGACCTAGCAAAAAAAATTGGAAAAAGCGAAGAATATGTTTCTCACAGAATTCAATTGCTTAAATTACCTGATGAAATAAAGAAAAAAATATCTGACAACATGATAAACGTTAGCAAGGCAATAGAAATTTCATCCATACCAATTGATAGTCATCCAGAGATCCTGGAAGAAATAATTAGAAATAAAATATCTGTTAAAAAATTAAGAGAAATGAAAAGAGCAATTAAAGAGAATATCGATGAACAAAATAGGAACCTGTCGAATGGAAACAATAGCTACTTTTTCAACTCATTAAAAATCACCAAAAAGGCATCATTATCACTTAGGGTAAGTTTAGCTAGAATTGACAATTTGATAGAGGAAGTTGAAGTAACAATCGAACCAGAGAATAGAACTGAAATTATCAATTTTCTAATGGAAATAAGATTAAAAATTCACGAGTTAATAGATGAAACAATAAGATTTAAGAATTCTAGCAAGAAAGCAATAAAAATATAAAATAATTATTAAATATATTTCTTTTTTTATCTACCTAAAAATGGTGGTAACCATTCTTCTAAAAAGTGTTTATACTCTGTTTCAGTATAACATAATGCCTGATGAGAAATCTCTTTTGTTGGAATAAAATCATACACTTCATATGTTTGAATTATATCACCAAAAAGATTTCTATACATGTCCATTTCTTCGTCAGCCATTTCTTCTGTTAAAAATGCCTGTATCCAAATCCAATCATAACCCCCTCTAGTTTTTCCTGAATAAAGAACAAATGGAGCATCAGAAAGATACTTTTTCAATCCTTCCATTCTACTAGGAAGGTGTTGGGAGGTTCTAAATTTAACCAGAATAAATCTCACTATACGACAATTAATTTTCTTCGTGTCAATTGATATAGTATATCTCGTAATTACTTTATCGTCTTCTAGTCGCGTAATTCTAGATTCAATTTCACTTTCGGTTAAATTGAATCCATGATCTCTAAGGAATTCCCAGATTTCTCTGACATCTTGTCTTGCATCTCTGGATAAGGCAGACAAAATAACTTCATCAACTTGATCTACTGCTATCAATAATGCTCTATTTTATTGTAAGACGAATATTTTAATTTTAATAGTACCATATTATATTTATATTATTTATATAAAAGAGATAATTATTCAAATTTTTTTAAAAATTCTTTTTAAAGATTTACAATTGACGTTGGAAATCATTCTTAAATAATTCCTCTTCTAATTTGATAACAATGCAAGCAATCTTAACACAAGAGATTGGTTACTTTACTTGACGTTGGGATAAATATGGCGATAATAGTAATGAGATCAAAAGGCCTGGAACTGACGGAACAAGATATAGGAAGTATTGCAAAAAAGGTTTTAAGATTGACTAGAAAACCAGTTATATTTCTATAAAGTTCAATTATATTAATGAAAAATATTGTTTCCTATATGAAGTCAATTTATTTGTGTTATTATAAAGTACCGGAAATGATGTGTTATATATGTGGTAACGAAATATTGAACAAAATTAAAGGAATAAGGCTAAATTGCCAAATCCGATTGTTGTCTGTTTCCTATATCATAAGCGTCATGAACATCATAGACGAATATTTTTCCATCAGACACAGACCCTGTACTGAGATTTTCTATTATTGCATCGACTAAAGGTTTAGCTATTTCATCCTTTACTAGTACTTCAATTTTAGTGCGAGTTCCAAATTTTGGAGTATACACCATCACTCCCCTACCAACAGGAATAGGACTCCATTTGGTCTTGCCTCGTCCATTGACATGAAGAAAGGACATTCCTCCAACATTAAACTTTTCGAGAATGGAATCTGCTTCGTTTAAACGTTCATGTGGTATTATGATTTCTAACTTTTTCATAAATATGTATAAAAATAATATTATAAAAATATAGGTCTGATTAATTCTCTGCTATTACAGAGAATATAGGCAATACCTACTTTGCAGACATCCCACCATCTATATCTAGTTCTGCTCCTGTAACCCATTTCGAATCATTTGAACACAGATATATGACTGCATTAGAGATATCAGAGGGGTCTCCAATTGTCCCCAAGGGAAATGATGATACTAGAGTTTTTCTGGCGTTTTCATCACTCATGAATGGTTCTAAAAATGGCGATCTTATGGAAGAGGGAACAATACAATTACACCGGATTCCGTATTCCCCATACTCTACAGCTACATGTTTTGTAAATGATATCAATCCACCTTTTGTAAGGCCATAGATTGAAAGAGGAACTCCGGAAATGGCCTTAGTTCCTAACGTTGAAGAAATGTTTACAATGTTACCGGATTTATTTTGCATCATTATAGGCAATACGCATTTTGTCATATGCAAAGTTCCTATTAGGTTAACTTCGATCAAACTCATCCACAGATCTTGATTAGTTTTGTGGAAAGGTTCGGGATCATTTATTATTCCTGCATTGTTAATCAAAATATCTATGGTATTGAAGTTATAGGTGGTTTGTTCAATAATATTAAGTACATCTCCCTCCTTGCTAATATCTGAAGGCAGAGGTAAAAGATCATCCTTTTTTCCTATTTCCTCTACTAAGCTGTTTAATTTTTTGCTATTTTTTCCTACAAGAACAACCTTACAACCTTCTAATACGAGTTTTTTAGTAATATCTCTACCAACAGTTCCACTTGCTCCTGTAACTATTGCAACCTTATCTTGTAATTTCAATAATTAATGCTACCTCACATTTTGGATATATTATCATATATTCTAAGCTTACGGATTTTATAATTAGTATTTAAAGAAAAACCGAAAATATTCGATACTTTCTTTAAAAGAAATCAGTATTATGGGAGATATTTGTGTTTTTTTTGTTTTAAATTAAATATGTTAAACGGACTAAAATAAACTCCATTTAAAAAGTTATGATTGACGATGTTTATCACACCCTCTGTTATAAAGATGAGAGAAAATCCAAAATAGTTCTATGAGGTTTCTTTTTTTGAAGGATTTTTTTAGTTTAGATTCTAGTTGAATGTAATCTCATATTCATGTATATACCCCTATATTCATCTATGACATCTCATTAATTTTTTAAAATAGAATATGGGTATAGGAAATTGATCTTATCATACGAAAAAAAATTTAATAATTAAAATCTAGAATATTCTTAATTTACATCTCAATCTAAAAATATTGTTTTCTAGGAAAATAAAAGGATAAATAAATTTTTTAAATAATTAAAAGGAAAGATATTAAAAATGAAGTCATTGGAAATAATGGAAAAAGAAATTAGCCTTCAGGTTTCGGAAATTTCTAAAATTAAAAAACCACCTAAAATTAATAATTTCAATAAATGTATAATCGTTGGCTCTGGAGATTCATATGTTGCAGGATTGATATTTAGTTATCTCACAAATTTTGATTCTCTATGTATCGATCCAGCTGACTTAATAATCAATCCTTCCATAAGTAAAGATAAAATTGTTTATATAATTTCCATTTCTGGTAAAACTAAACAGAATATACTTGTTGCACAAAAGATAAAAAAATACTGTAAGCAAACTATAGCAATAACAAGTAATCCGGACAGCCAATTGGCTAGGAATTGTGATCGAGTAATAAATCTAAACTATAAAAATTTAGCTAGTCCTACTTCGGGAACTTTAAGTTTTATTATCAGCATGGTAACTTGTGTTTATCTATTGCAAGGATCGCACAATATCAATAATATAAAAGAAATATATGAAAAATCCAAAAGAAAAGCAAAAGTTTTGGTATCTAAAACTAAGTGTTCATCTACTTCACATGAAAATAATTCTATAATTTTTCTTGGAAATTCTATTTTGTATCCTATAGCCATGTATGGATCTTTAAAGGTTAATGAAGTTCTGGGGTGGAAGTCTTTTGCATACTCACTTGAGAATTTCTGTCATGCACCATTGTTTGAAATTACAGAAAATGATTCTATAATTATTCTTTCCTCCAAAAGGCACAGTCTTTATGAAAAAGAAAAGAAATTACAAAGATCACTGAAAAAAAGGATGATAGAAACATTGATGATTGAAATTCCTGATTATGAAGATATCAAAATATTACTGATGGCAACTTTCATTGTACAACTCTTAATAATAGGATTGGCCAAGAAACTAGGATTAGAAAATTGTAATTTTTTAGAAAACACCAAAATGCTCAAAATTAGTTCAGAGTTAATTTACAATACTAGTTAACACAGAAAAACATCTTTTTGAATAACGATCAAAATTAATCAAACAGAATAAACAATTATAATTTACAATATCGATGTGATAGATAGATTTGAATTCATCTTGACATATGAAGTTCTAATTTAAGTTTATAGGATCTGTATTGGATATAAACAAAAAAAAAACAATTAATTATCCTCAGTAGTGGTGATTTTTTTGGAGATCGATTGAGTATTGTTAAAGAAATTCTAATAATATTCAGACTTCTAAAACAGCTAAAGTTGACGTCTCGTTTCCATGAAATCGCTTTAAATCTACTTTAAATGCGGTAACTCTTTCATAGAAATTAAATAAGAAGTAAATACATAATTGATAGTTGGATATTTACGGATATTATAGTATTCTTGGATTAACTATGGATTCAGATAGCATTGAAATAAAAAAAACTTATCGACAGCTAGTCAAAAAATATCATCCAGATAAGAACTCTGGAAAAGAGTACGATTTGGAAATGATAAAAAAAATCAATATCGCCTTTGAAGTTTTATCTGACAATCATAAGAGGGGTTATTATGATAAATTATGTCTTGAAATAGAAAATAATGATATTGTTGATGATTTTAATTTAGGTACCAATCTAGAAAATGAAAAAACAGTTTTAGATAATGAACCTAATGACAATTCCCAAAAATATGGTCCAATAAAGAAAAAGTCAAGGTTTAATATAATAATAGAACCTTCTTTGTGTATGGCATTTGGCAGTTGTGAGATTCTAGCTCCTCATGTGTTCGTTGTTGAAAAGAATAAGATGATCAATCCTAAAGCAGTAGTGATATCTGAATCTGGAGATGATTTTGAAAACATATTAGATGCAGCCCAGACTTGTCCTACAAAAGCAATAAAAATTATTGATAAATTAACAGGCAGACAAATTTTCCCTTGATATAGAAAATTCTTATGTAAGTTCTTACGTTAAAGTATAAAGTGATTCATTTTAAAGAAAGAGTAAAAAGATATGTCACGGTTTTTAATTTTTTCTGATATTGACAATACCCTCGTACAATCATATATAGCAAGAAATAGAGAAATGATTCATTCAGACGGCTATGGAGACATTAAAAAAGTTATTAAGATTCTTTCAGAGAATCAAATTCCTCTAGTATTATGTTCAACTAAAACTCGAAAAGAACAAGACAAAATAAGAAATGACCTAGATATAGTTGATCCCTATATTGTAGAAAATGGAGGTGCCATTATTGTTCCAAAAAACTATTTTCCGTTTAATCTTGATGAATTTGGTTTGGAAACCAAAGAGATAGATGGGAATATGACTTTAGAATTGGGAAAATCCTATGAGCAAATAATAACAATCCTTAATGATATACGGAATAAGTTTCATATTAGATTCAATTGTGTTTCTGATTTTTCAATTACCCAATTAGCTAATAAAGTTGGAATATCAGTGGAGTGTGCAACATTGATGGCATCAAGGGAATATAGTGAAACCATACTAGAGATAGAATTTGTCAATCGTGTAGAGTTGGAGAGGGCCCTAATTGAAAGAAACCTTATCATGGCTCAAGGTACCAGATATATCACAGTCTCGGCGCGACACGACAAGGGATGTGCAGTTTCTATTCTAAAAAATCTTTTTTATAAAAAATATAAAAATGAAAAGATTCAAGTTATAGCTATTGGAGACGCTATCAATGATATTACCATGTTTGAAAATGTCGATCAAGCTTTCCTAGTAAGGAATATCTTCAATCAATATACACCAATGGAAATTAACAATCTAACAAGAGTTAAGGGTATAGCTCAAGATGGTTGGAAGGAAGTAGTATTGGATCATATATTACAGAGGAACCGGAAAAAATGAGTGATCCCACTATTCATGTAGTTCCTCATATGCATTATGATGCCGTATGGATATTGAATAAACAAGACTATTATTTTGTCAATATTGAGGTTATTTTAAAACAAGCCATAAATCTTATCAAAAAATCAGATTACAAATTTATCATTGAACAAACATTTCTTTTGGAAAAAGTAGAGAAAGATTATCCGAATCTTTTCTCAGAAATAAGTGATCTAATAAGGGAAAATAAAATGGAAATCGCTGGCGGTCAGTACTTACTAGCCGATACAATGGTTCCAAATGGAGAAGTACTAATAAGAGAAATAATTGAAGGTAAAAAATTTGTAAAGGATAAATTAAATCAAGAGGTTCTAGTTGCTTATGGTGCTGATGAATTTGGATTTAATTCACAGTGGCCGCAGATTTTAAAAAGTGCAGGATACAAATATTTTATCTTCAGAAGGGGCATAGATAATTCAACACCTTCTGAATTTTTTTGGCAAGGTCTTGATGGAACACAGATCTTGACTCATTGGATGCCATTAGGTTATAGGGCGGGATTGTTTTTAACAGATCTAGACAAATCTTACAAGAAATTAAGAAAACATTCTGCAACAAATCAAATTTTGATGCTTTCTGGAAGTGGTTCAACACCACCACAACCAGAGTTAATCGATGCGATCGAAGATTGGAATAAAAAATCGGTTGATAGGGACGGAAAGTATACAAAGCGACATAAGATGTCTATGTCTACCCCTCTTCGATTTTTTAGGGAGTTAGAAAAACAAAACATCAAATTTATGATCAGAAAAGGAGAGATGTATTCAGGAAAATTTTCAGCAGTATATCCTGAATGTACATCAACTCGTATGTGGATAAAACAAGGAACAAAAGAATTTGAAAATAGCATATTATTACTTGAAAGACTTGATGCAATTTCTTGGATGGTAAATATTCATGATGATAATATTTCAGATTTACTTTCAAAACACTGGAAAGAATTGCTATTTGTTGCCATGCATGATGTTTTGCCAGGAACAGGCGTAGATGAAGTATACAAAGAAATAGGAGAAATATTTGATAATGCAAAGAAAAGTATCGGCAAATCAATCCAAGAGTATCTGAAAAAATTATCTTTAAAAACAGACAATAATAAGGAAATTTTTATTTTTAATCCTTTATCATGGGAAGTGACTAACTGGACAGAACTAACCCTGGAATTCGATCCGCAAGAAGTCATTGGGATTTCCGGACTAAAAGATGAGGATCAGAGCATAGAAATAGAAATTCTAGACTATTCTCTCTATTCAGATAAGTCTATAAAGAAAATAAAGATAGGATTTTTAATTTCGATCCCCTCACTTGGATATAAAACTCTACAACTTGTTAGGTCAGATAACATCAATTTGGAAACCATAGTTACTCATGATACGAATTTTAAAAATAAAGAGTATGATATTGAAATCAATAGAGAGAATGCTATAATCACAGTCTCAAAAATTAACAAGAATAACGAAAAAATACGTTATTTGATGGGAAATGAGATATGTTTAGATGAAGAAATTGGAGATTTGTACTATCATAGAGAAAATTTGGGACTGCTAAAGTCTGAATCTGGAGATGGAGTAAAATACGGAATATTCAACCCCGAAAAATACGAAGTAATAAATGGCAAATTAAAGACACATATAAAATTTAAGAGTAAATATTATGCTTTAAGATGGCCGTATAGATTTACCGAGAAATTAAAACCCATGCTATTTAGACATGATTTCGTAGATATAGAAAAAGAAATTATAATTTACAAGAATTTAAATAGAATAGATTTTATAACCCATATTTTTGATAAACATCCTCATTCTAGATTAAGGGTTAAATTTGATACCAATATAAAATCCTCAAACTACTGGTGTGGGACACAATTTGGAGCTATACAAAGAGATACTAACTTATATTATAAAAGAAACGAACCCTATTGGTTTGAAAAACCATCTGGAGTTTTTCCATCATTTGAATGGGTTGATTATATTTCTGATAGGAATGACTCAAATGAAAAAATTGGAGTTAGCTTGCTACATCAAGGATTACCTTCTCATGAGGTCAGAGATAATACTATATACTTAACACTCCTTAGGAGTATAATTTTATTATCATCTGATGGAATAATGGGACCATGTATTCCTACACCTGATGCCGCAGAAATGAAACCGTATATTTTCAGATATTCTATACTTCCACACGAAAATGATTGGAAAGAAGATGATATTTACAAACACGGGATGGAGATCAACATGCCTTTAATTCCAGTACAGATAAAAAGAAATAACAACAACGTAAATGGTCATTCCAACGGAGATAAAAATTTACAAAGTGGCAGTTTAGCAAATAGAGATTCTTTTCTGAAAATCGACAAAGAAAATGTAATTTTAAGTACTATAAAGTTAAGTGATGATAGGAAAACAATAATTTTGAGGATATATGAAACAGAAGGTAAGAAAACTAGTGTAAAGATCAAATTAGCTTTAAATGTAAAAGCTGCGGAAATAGTTGATTTAATGGGAAATAAAATTCAAGAAATAAAGAATATAGAAAATAATGAAATGAATATAGAAATTGATACATTCAAAATTCTAACAATTAAAATATTTTTTTAAGATTCGGTGGATTAATCCAATGAATAGGAATGACATAAATAACGATGTGAACAATATTGTTATATTATATTCTATCTATTTGTTACTTTAGTTATCATACAATTTCAGTTATTAAATTTTAGATTATTATATTATTCATAGACTGGTGAATGACCTTTAATACTTTTACCTAAAACTTTTCTACCTTTGTGTCTTGATTTCCTTGAATGAATGTTTTTTCTATTCTTTCATCAGATTTATTTATGGACTTTTTTCATTGTTCATAGATTCATTCTTTATATTATTTAGAATGTTCTCGCTAACAAGGGTATACTCTTCCTTGCTATCTTCTTTCTTCATTATCCTAATTTCTTTTATTTCTGCATATGTCAATCGATGTTAATTCAAAAAGAAGAATTCATGCTTATTACTGAATGCTGTTAATTGCTTTTAAATTAAGAACAAATCGTAATATATATTGACATATCTGAATTATTGAGTTACTTTTGGTGACTTATTGAGAAACCCTTTCTGCTGTTGAATCTACGAGTGAAGATATAAAGTTCAACATATCATCTACTGATGGTAAAATTTAATCTGTTATTTCTGTTAAGGCAACAATCCATTGGCAATAATCCTGGTACTCTTGCTATCGGGTTTTAGGATCAGAAATTTCTGGTTGTGATAATAAACTATTTGTTTCTCTAATAGCAATTTAATTTTGAAATCTTGAAATACAATTTTTACTGGTTTTATTTGTAATCCAACCGATATCAAATACGTTTGGTTTTGAGTAATTTCGTTTTTATAATACCTATTTCTTGAGAGATTTGGAACAACTAATTCAGAAGATGATACTTTTAATCCTTCTCCATCACATATTATATCGCCGCGTTCTATTTCATCTGGACTGACACCTTTGAGAGAAAGTCCTACTCTTGCAGGACTTGATGCTTCATTTACTGGATCATCATGCATTTGAATTGATTTAACCAAAATATCTTTGTTCGAAGGTAGTATTTTTAATTTATCATAAATCTTTACACGACCTTGTTTGATAACACCCAGAATAACAGTTCCAACTCCTTTGACATCGAAACTATGGTCAATTGGAATAATTAAATTTCCTTCATTAGATCTTTGAGAAATATTATTAAGTTCTATTTTTAAAGAATCAACATCATCAAGTATTCTGAAATTAGCTACGGTAGTATCTTTGATCATCTGTTGCAATCTATCATGATCAACATCATAAGAATGAAGAATAAATCCATCTGAAATTTGAAGTGAATTCAACGCAATAATTTGTTCAGCAAAATATTTATCTAATGATTTAACATTTAAGATTACTAATTCGGTCATATTTATTACTTGAACAAGTGACTGTATTTTCTCAGGAAAAGTAATGGGAGAAACAAAAGTAAACACCTTATCGACCAATTTCTTATCATATAGTGAAATATCAGAGGTTGTACCCAGTTTACCAAGATCCTTTAGAATTTCATGATCACCTAATACTGCAATATTTAGACTTTTCAATGCTAAAAAAATATTATTTTATCAATAAAATTGTTTATAAAGTAACTATGAAGAATATCATACGTACTATATTGGTCGATAAAAAATCATATCATGTTTTATTCCTGCCTTTACTTTCTTCCGGAATAGTGATAAGTATAGCAGGCATCATTTTAAAATTTCTGGGGGAAATGGTAGGTTCTGATGGAGAAGGTTTTTCAATAATCGGAGTACGATTAATAATTGGAGGTGTATGTACAATTTTTATATCATTTTATGCTCAATACTATAAAGAGATTTCAAAATCACTACTCATACTCAAATTTCTTTTTATGAATTTCATAAAGAGACATGAACTATCAAGAAGATGAGACGTTGATGAAGAAAATTAAAACAATATTAAATAATGAATGCATTATTTTAATTTATTAAAAGTTAAGCTTTTATATTTTATAGGTATAGGAAAAATATGTCCCAACTAAGTGATGAAAAGAAGGTGCATGTAATTGTTCACGGAAATAGACAAATTTACGAACAAGTAAAGAATATGTTGATAGAAAACAATGTTAAATCTGAGAATATAGCTATGGCTTCTCTAGACAAAGCAGGTGAAATAGGAGAATACGTAGCAATGATTTGGCCTCCAATGAATTCAAAGGAGATTATAATTAGTGAAATTGTTGGTGATCAGGCAGAGGGAAAAGGAATGGGAGCATGGGCATCGATAGATCAAAGAGAATTATTTAGGCTATCTTTATGACTTGATTTTCTCCAAAATTTCTTTATTCAATTAGTTTTAATTTATCTCTATATAGTACTTTATTATAATAGGAGGAGGCGAAAAGATATATCGATTGAACAAAAACAAACAGTACTCAACTTACATAAATCTGGGATACCAATAGAGGTAATTGCATTCCAGACTGATCTAGACACACAAGAGATACTAAATATAATAAATTCAGAAGAAAAAAGAGTCACTGAACAAACTTTAAATTTGACTCCAACATTGGCAGAATTTTATCTTGATGCAGTAGTTGACGTGAACGAATTAATCAAGAAAGCGCAGACTAGAACATGGTCTGCATTACAGGCAAAAGAGTTTAGCATGTCTCCTGATGACTCAAGATATATTCTAGAAAAATATCTCGAATCGAAGATAAAACTTGTAATAATACATGTTGATATAGTGGGATTTACGAAACTTTGTACGACATTATCTGCTAATAGGCTAGCAGACATTATTAGAGCTTTTACTCAGGAAATGTCAATTCTAATATGTTCCTATGGAGGATATGTCTTAAAATTTGTGGGAGATGCCGTTTTAGGATTTTTTATGGTGAAGACAGGAGGAAGAGACGAAGAAAAGATACCGTGCGTAAACGCATTAAATTGTGCTTCAGCAATGATTAAAGTTATCAAACATGGAATCAATCCTATTTTAAGCCAATACGATTATTCAGAAATACATGTAAGGATTGCAGTAGATGTTGGGGAAAATGCTGTTGTACAATATGGATGGGAGAAAAGTATTATTAACATCCAAAATGAAAAATTTGAAGTAAAAAAACCCATTATTGATATTTTGGGTTATACAATAAGTATTGCAGTTAAGATGACTTCATTGGCAGAACCTGACCAGGTTGTGACGGGGCAGATGGTATTTGATGTGATCGATGAAAACCAAAAAAACAAGTTTAAGGAATTACCAATCAGTACTGAAGTATGGAACTACATATCGAGTACCACTGGGAATATTTACCGCATATATGGAAGTAAGAGAGAATAAATAAAATCTTTATTCAACTTGTTAAAATAAATATAATTAGCATTTCAGTTCGCAATTATTTATACAAATATAGAATGCTTAATAAGATAATGACCAGTTAAAACAAATATGGAAGAGAAAATTGAAAATCAGTACTAGATGAATAAAACAATTTAAGGAAAAACCAGATATTAAAAATCTTTATTCAAGACATAAAAATTATTGTATTTGTATATTATATATACCTAGTCATCATAAATATTAAAAATGACCGAATATAAAGGAAGAATAATCACGCATACTCATGAAAGTACAATTTTACGATCTAATCCTCTCAATGACCCCCATGTAAGAGAAATAATAGTATATGTTCCTCCTAATTATTCACAAAGTCATTCTAATGGATATCCAGCAGCTATTGGATTATCTGGTTTTGCAGGAAATGGCAGAACATTCCTTAATTTTGATCCTTTAGGAGAGAACATTGAAGAAAGAATGAATAGACTAATTGCTGATGGAAAACTTGGTCATATGATACTAGTGATTCCAGATTGTTTTACAAAGTTCGGTGGAAACCAATATATTAATTCGACTGCAACTGGAAGGTACGAAGATTACATCGTCACTGAAATTGTTCCTTTCATACAGAGTAATTATAATACTTCCTCCTTTGGGTTGTGGGGAAAATCTTCCGGGGGATATGGATCACTTGTTCTGGGTATGAAATACCCAGAAATTTTTGAAGCAATTGCATGTCATTCTGGTGATTCTGCATTCGAATATTGTTATCTGCCTGATTTTCCTAGTGCATATGAAACATTCAAGGAAGCAGGAGGGGTAAAAAAGTGGTTCAATCAATTCTGGAAAAAACAAAATAGAAAACAAAAAAAAGATTTTGTAGCTCTGAATATCCTTGCTATGGCCGCTCACTATTCGCCAGATACTAGTTCTGAACTGGGTGTAAAATTACCTTTTGACATAGAAACAGGAGAGATATTAGAAGATGTATGGAAAATGTGGAAAGCTTTAGATCCAGTGAAAATGATAAATGAATATCAAAATAACTTGAGAAAACTAAAACTCTTGTATATTGATTGCGGAAACAAAGATGAATTTAACCTACACCTTGGTGCAAGAATGATACATAATAAATTAAATAATTTGGATATAACACATTACTACGAAGAATTTGATGGAGGTCACTCAAATACAAGTTTTAGGTACGATAATTCGTTTCCAATGATTTGTTCTTCAATTACCTAAAATAAGATCAAATTTGGCTATAAAAAATATTGATTTCGACAAATGATTTATTTATATTTTAATGTATTTAGTAACATACTTCCAAAAAACAATATTACATGTAAACAAAAGGAGAATTGTTTAGTAACACAAAACCAAAAAAAAAATATATAAAAAGAAGGTGCCGTCGGATTATATAACGTATTTGAATTCACTTAATATATGATGTTTTCATAGGATTGTATACAAAAAAATGAATAGAACATACTCATTAATAATTTAGCAGCAAGCATACTTGGAACGCTTTTTTCAATAAGCATGTATTCAGCAAATGATGTGTATGCATCTGGAGATAAATCTACAAAAGACAACCATGATGAATATTGTCAAAGTCGAGGATATGATGACAGAGAATATGATAATGAAGGATATGATAATGAAGGATATGATAATGGAGAAAAACATAGTGGTTATTGTGACCAATATGAAAGCGGATATTATGAAGATAGATATGGAAAACCATATTATAAATAGACCAAATTTCTTTTTTTATTTTATATAATATTTACTAATTGATGATATACATAATCATATTGTCAGAGAACTAAGTACTACAACGAACAGATAAAATATATTGTTTTCATTCTTTTAATTTGCTTTCAAATATAAGCCATATTTCCAATCAGTTTTTTCCATATTTTTAATAAAAGATAATAATAATTTTTCTAAGATTTTGATGACACTTTCTCCTTTTTGTAGTGAACCTTTTTTTGAAGAACCTGTTGCTCCAGTATTTGATAACTCATCCATATTCCAATAGATACGGATATGATCAGGTAACTGAGGTATAGTGTCTTCCGGTGCTTTCTCCATATTTACCAGATCAGGACGGACGTACATCATAACCGATGTTTCAGCTTCTCCACCATGTCCCATACCGTTCCAAATCTCAAATGTATTTAAAGAAAGCTGGCCCACTAGAGTCCACCAAGATTCCAAACATGCTATTATTACTTGAGGAAATTTATCTTTCGTGTTTCTTGAAGCTATTTCAATTGGCGCAATATTACCGTCATGACCATTAATTATTAAGAATTTTTTTATACCATTAGATACTAGGCTCTCTAGGATATTTTCAATGAATTTGATGAAAGTATTAGGATCGATGTTAATCGTCATGAAAAACTTTTTGTGATGAATACTTACTCCGTATGGAAGTGGAGGCAGAATTATTAAATTTTTAGATTTAAGTGAAATACGTTTTGCTAAATCTAATGGAAAAATAAAATCAGAACCGAAAGGCAGGTGATCACCATGATTTTCACAAGCTCCGAAAATCAATACGGCTATTGTTTTTGAATTAACGTGTTCTTTAATTTCGAATCCATTCATTTCCTCAAGAAGAAATGTTTTTCCTTTTTGCATAAAAACTTAATATTTATACAGTTATTTGTTTTTAGTTATTGAATATTAATTAATTATTGTATTAATAAATAGTCATATTATTTCAATATAGAGGAATTTAAGAACTTTTATATATTTTAGAACTAACCAAAAATAGAAATGAATATTTTGTCATTTGGTATTATTTTTTTGATAGCATCCGTATCTTTTATACAAAACTCATATGAACAACAAGAAAATAATAACTCTACAAATGCTCTTGATGATGATAATATTTCCATCGTACAACAAAAAACAGTCATGTCCAAAACCGCGTCCGTAAGTATCCCAGGTCAGCAACCACACGAAGTTGTTTTTGCGTTGCCTCTTAGAGAAGACGGAAAGATATGGTCATGAACAGCAACATTTACCGCAAGCAAACCAATTGAAATAGAAATTTTGCATAGCTATAATCCTACTGAAATTATTGATTCTAAACATGGGGAACCCTACAATGTAGTACTTGGAGATAAAAGAGTTGCTATTTCACAACTTAAGAATATTGTTGATCAACCTTTAGAAGTTAACGATACTTTGATTAGTTCTGGTACTTTCAATTTCGTTGGTAATGCACTGCTTTTTCACAAAACCAATTCTGAACCATTCACAGTTACCTATACAATAGATGTACAAGCTAAAGAAATACAATAGTATTATCTAAATTATAGAGGAACAACCCCATGACAGTTTTATTATATAGCATCTAACGATTTAATAATCAATGAAGAATTACTATATAGAAAAGAAAGAATGGATATAAATATATTGGATAAATAAAAGATTCATATAGAAATTTTTTAATTCAAATTGTTAAGAAATATACATAACTGTTATTATTAAAAAAACTGTTGAATAAAAAATCTAATTTTATGAGCAATTTAAGCGGAACAAGCAAAAATATGTTAGTTTTTCTTGCTCTATTCCTGCCAGCACTATTAGTTGTTAATTATCTTTCTTACGATATTTTTGCTCAAGATGAGACTAAACAGGCGTATTCACTTTCTGAATTGTTTAAAAATGTTGAGAAGTCAGTAGTACAGATTTCAGGTAAAGACGAAAGTTCAGCGATGCTTGGAGAAAGATTGGGATCTGGATTCGTTTATGATTTAGAAGGTCATATAGTAACTAACAATCATGTGACCACAGGCAGCAAGATGTTGCATGCTACTTTTTCAGATGGAACAATATATTCAGCAAAGGTTGTGAGCTCTGATCCTTATAGTGACCTTGCAGTCGTATTAGTAGAAAATGTGCCCAAGGAAAGATTAGCACCCCTAACACTTGGTAATTCATCATCATTAACAATAGGTCAACCTGTTGCAGCCGTAGGAAATCCATTTGGCTTATCAGGATCTCTTACAGAGGGGATTATTAGCGGGTTGGGAAGATTATTACCATCATCGCAAGAACCGATTTACGGAAATGGGCAAGTGGGGGCGTTCAACATTCCAGGAATTATTCAAACAGATGCGGCTATAAACCCAGGAAATTCTGGAGGCCCGTTACTAAACTTGAATGGAGAAGTGATTGGTATTAATTCAGCAATTTTTTCTAACACAGGGGTTTATGCAGGGGTTGGATTCGCAATTCCCTCCAACACGATAAAAAAGGTAATACCTGAATTGATTGCTAAAGGATCCTATCAACATCCATGGATAGGAGTAACTGGTGTAGATGTTACACCAGAAATTGCAGATGCAATGAACTTGACTGAAGCAAAAGGATTCTTGGTCATAGATGTAAACTCCAATAGTCCGGCAGACAAGGCAGGGATTAGAGGCGGAGACAGAATTTATGGAATTGATGGAAGAGAAGTAGAATTGGGAGGAGATGTAATTATTGCAATTGATGGAACTCCAGTAAGAAAAATAGATGACATATTAACACACTTGGAACTGGAAAAATCTGTTGGAGATAAGATAACTCTGACTATAATCAGAAATGGAACATTGCAAGAGAAAAGTGCTATACTTCAGGCAAGACCTGATTCAGAAACTCTATCTAAGGTAGGAGAACATCCTTCATTAGGAGTAACAGGAATTAATGTTACACCAGAAATTGCAGATGCAATGAACTTGACTGAAGCAAAAGGATTCTTGGTCATAGATGTAAACTCCAATAGTCCGGCAGACAATGCAGGGATTAGAGGCGGATATAAGGTTGAAATTATTAATAATACTCAAATCAGGCTAGGAGGAGATATCATAGTTGGAATAGATGATATAAAAATAAATAATGTTACTGACATTAACAAGTATCTCGAAACCAAGAAAGAAGGGGAAGTTGTAAAAATCGCAATCATAAGAGAAGGAAAACCATTGAATATTTCAGCTACTTTAGAAATTTTACCCGAACCAGAACTACCTAAAAACTTCAAGTTAGAGCCTTTTCAAGATGGCGAACCAAAAGATTTTGATGACTTTGGACAAGGAAGATACTTAGAACAACTGAAAAGAGAATGTCTTAAACACTTCAATGATTCTATCTGTAGCTTTCTCTTCAGATAGATAATATATTTTTTGAATATTTTGTGTAGATGATATCTTGAAATATAATTTTTCACTCTTTTAACGGCTAGTTTTGAGAAATGAGAGAAACTAATATTTATTTTGTAACTATATTACTCTGTTTATTTTTACTTTCATTTCTCACGTCTTCAAAAGGCTTTTTATCTATTAGTCAAATAGAAAATGCATATGCAAATGGTATTAAAAATAACTTTGGAAGGGATTTATTACCTCCTTTAAATTTAGATAATACTCCACTTGGTCTTTGGATTGAATTTAAACCTTCCATTGTCGATTCTCATGTAGAGGAAAAGAGACAGTTGATTTTTAAATTAATAGATACTGAAAATAACTCAACTCAAAATCCAAAAAGTACGGAATTAATAATGTTGAAAAATAATTTTAGAAATAATAACATAACTGAAGATTTATTTTTAAATGATACTTTTCATTCAAAGAATGATTCACTGGTTTTAGAATTTAACTCCGCTAAGAAAGAGAGTGGAAAGATGGACAAATATAACAACTCAATGATTAACTCAAAGATAGAATCAGATATTAATGGAAGAGTTTATGTTAACTATCCAGTATTAGAGAGCGGAATATATCATCTTAAAATCAAAACTAATATGAAGGAGAATAATGATTTAAATGGACAGAATTTTTTAAAATTTGATGCTTATTTAAGCTTAGGTAACATATTAAATATTAATAATTTTAGCAAAAATAAAAATGATAATTTAACCATACTGTCTTACAACGATCAGATATTAAAATACCAGTATAACGTGAATACAGATGAAATTTCTTTTGAAATTCCTTTTAAATATAATCTCACAAGAATCGAGGAAGGTTTTATTTATATCCATACAGAATTAAAGATACCGAAGCATTTCAAAAAATTTTTTAATGCTAACAGTTCCCTCATAAAAATAAATGACATTGATTTTGATGAAATAAGTAAAAGTTCTGTGTCAATAGATCCATTTTCAAATTCTTCATATCTAATAGTACATTATGTTTTAGATAGCAATAGTCTGTTTAAATTAGCAAAAGATAGAACTGAGAAAGGATTAGACAATTCAGAAAAGATTCTTAAATTTTCATTTTTACCAAGATAAATTAAAATAAGTTCATTATAGAAGATTAATCTATTAAAGTACATTCATCGAATGTACCATAAGGTTATTAACACTTATGCATGTAAATGAATTAAAACACCTTTAACAAGGTTTCGAGTAGTTTCGTTTCAGGTGACCATTTCTGGTCACCTGCATTTTTAATTCCATTCTGATAATATTGCATAGTTAATTAATATGAAGTTCTCTGTCTTTTGCATGTCTTAGGAGAAACAATATTTACGATACTTCCATTTTGGAAAGCCATTTTTTGTTTTCGTTTTTTTGAGAGGATGTATAGATTAAGATATCCTTCTAAAAAATTTTGAGCCGATAACGGAAAAAAATGTCGATTCCTGATAAAAGTAAAATATCTATCGACTAGAAACGATAGATATAGATAAAACTATTTGGCTAACTCTAGGGGATAAAGTTCGTGAAAAATTAAAATTCTTCCATCATTTCAACATAATCTTCGACAATGTCAGAACTGAGACTTTTGTTGTATTTTTGTAAAGTATCGAGTAGAAAAGTTTTATCTATCGATAGATCATAAACATTATAATCTTTGTACCTTCGTATCCTGATCATATTGGATTCTTTTAGTTTCATCAAATGCCATGAGACAGTTGATGGAACCTTATGGGTATAAGCTACTATTTCATTAAAGGTGCAAGAATCATGATACGTTATAAACAGTAAAACATTTCTTGTACTTTTTTGTCTCAATATTGCTAAAATTTTGGACTCCTTATCAGGTATATCTTTAGAATAATATCTAGTTACTCTGTTGTTAATTCTGTCGATTTTAACTTTACCGTAATGATCCAATATATTTAAATGATAGGTAAGTACACCATTAGAAAGTCCAGTCAGTCTTAACAATTCCCTGTATCTGACTCCTGGAAATTTAATAATAAAATAAATTATTTTTTCTTGAACTGAATTTTTTTCTCTCTTTGCTAGAGCAAATTCTCTATTCATTTATTACCACCTTTCAGAAAACTTATACCAAAAAAAATTACCATAATTAGTAGAATGACGTGAGAAAGTTCTATATTAGTAATTGGAATAAGAATACCGTAAATATCTGCAGTGGAATTAAAGAGGTACAAGTATTCTACCGCTACGAGAGTTACAAAACCTAGGGTCATAAAGAAGATCTTGACACTTTTGGTTCTAACATATGCTAGGATAGAAACTAATGCAAGGAATTGTGAGATTATCAATGATGTCAAATGGACTATAATATGGTAAATCATATTTGTGTGGTAAATGTGCGGTAAGATAGCTGGAACAGTTAAAAATGAGATCACAACGCTTGCAATCAAAGCAAGTACTTTTGGCTTATTATAGAATGTATCTGGATTATTAAAATTCCTTAGCAATGTCATAAATCAACAGAAAGAATTTAAATATATTATGGTACAACCTTGAAAGGAGCAATTTTTTTATAAACAAAATATTTCAGGATATAGTATAGTAACCGATAAATTCAACAATATCGAATCTTCGAATAATGTACTATAAAGTTTAAAAGCATTAATTGTCAAGAAGATTTAATGGGAAAATATCATACAAATAGTATCATAGTATTTGTCACGGTAGTATTTGCGATAGGACTTTTGAATACAGTACCTAGCTTTGCACAAGGAGGCAACGAGACAATGTCTAATGCAACAACTACTGAAGAGCACGGTGAAGAGTACACTGAAGGAATTTCGGTCAGGGATTCCGTTACTGTTTTGCTGCAGGATATAGTATTACCAGCCCAGGATTTTATCCATCTATATGACAGTACCCCTGATATGATATTAAAAGGTCATGTTGCAGTAAAAATACCATGTGGAGATGACTCTGTTTCTCCAATTCAAGTCTTAATAGGGTCTGCACCACAATTTTCTCCAGCTGAATTAGAAAATGTAGCAAATCTATCTAAACCTGGAGATTTATGTCTATATCATGTTGATTTGATGCCAGGTGGAAATGTCTCTAAAATAACAGATATCGCCTTAATGAATCCAACCGAAGACGACATAGAATTTCCAGTTACCTCAACCGTCGTAATAGGCGTTAATGAAATAGCCAAGGGAGAACATGAAACTCATTAAGATGCAGAAGCAGGACGTACTGAACCTGTATTGTTAAAGGCACATAATACATTGAAAATAAATTAGAAATCTATTTTCTTTTTTTGATTTTGAAAAAATAAACTAATATCAATATAATCCCAATAATTATACCAAAGATGGAATAGACATAAGAATTAGTAACAATAAAACAATTCATTTCTAGAGATTCAATTGATTTGATTTTTGTATCGCCAATATTTGAACTATAGTAAGGAGCTAGTTGTTTAAGACAAGTCATACCTTGGAAGTTCAGGTAGATAGCTAATATTGAAAAAGTTAACAAGAAAATCAAACCAAATCTTAAATATTTATTTCTAGGAGTGAAAAAGTAGTAGAGTAATTTAATATACTTCAATTCGTGACGATATTAGGAAAAAATCATTTTGTAAAGACAAGAGTTTCAAGGATTTTTTGAATCGTTTGGAAATAACTATCATACTTGTTCAAATCAGCTTTGTATGTAATAAGATATGCTCTGTCTTGATTTTTAACAATAATTTGCATCGATTTTCTGATTTCATCCCCGTCCAGTGCAGTAAAAACTATTTGCTGTGCGGGATAATTTCCTGGAAGAATAATTTGATTAGATCCCAACAATTGAAATTCTTTAAGATTGCTGGTTAAATTCTTAAGATGAACGTTCTTTAATGCTGTCAGAGAAATATTTTGTGATTCTAATTTTAGTGGAAAAATTCCCAGTCCTGCTGGAAACCGGTTTTGTGTGTAATCTTCAATTGGAGCAGTAATAGTGACAAAGCCATTAAAATGTTCTTCCATCTGCCAATTAGATGGATACATGAGACTAAATCTCATTTTACTATTATCATATGTAATAAAACTTTGATCTGCTTTGCTCTCAAAAATTGCTAATGCCTCATTTATTATTCCAGTATTACCTAGAATCAAGATTAATGAAACCGATAATATAATCAACATTAATTGAAAGTTATCTATGTTATATGACTTCAATAATTATTTTATATTAATTATCGGCTATTTTATGTTTTATTAACACTTTTTCATATACAAATTCATGTGGGTCCTCTGTTTGTTACTTTATCAAGTGGGTCCTCTGTTTTTTACTTTATGAAATCGGAAAGAGTAACCATTTTTAAATTATCTGCAGATGAACGGTCATTTTCCTGAGGTTTCAGATTGGGAAATCCATATTTCAGATTTCTTTTATCGCATTCTCTCATCAACATGTTTAAAATTGTGTATGAGTATTTATTTTCGGCATTCACACTGATCTTTACTTTTATCGGTTCTTTAATGTTGTAAATTTGTTCATATTGTTTTTTTGCATCTGACATATCCAGAAGGTGCAGGATAGATTTCAATCTCTCCCAAATGTCGGATCTAAGCCTTAAAATTGATCCGCTAATAAAATTGACTCCACTGTTGACAGCGGTATCTAAAATTTTTTCTAGATCGCTTTTTGAATCAGTAATTAGAGGTAGAATAGGATCAATATTAACAACACACTGGATTTCAGAATTTGTGAATTTTTCGATTACCTTAAATAAAGAGTCAAATGTAGGCGTACCTGGTTCGATTATTCTTTTTACGTCCTCATTGCAAGTAGTAATTGACCACACTATGAAACATTTATCAGAATATCGTTTGTGTAACTCCAAATCTCTCTCAATTATTATCGACTTGGTAAAAATGTAATACGGAATTCCAAATTTTTGTAATACTTGTACACATTGTCGAGTTATAGAGTACTTTAACTCGGCTGGTTGATAAGCATCGGTTGCTGAGGAAATCATTACAGGATGAGAAATTTTGATTTTGTTTTTTCTAATTTGTTCATACAATAGATCTGCAGCATTTATTTTGGCATAGATATGATCGAAGAACTCTGGAGACCAATCATAAGTTGCATAACAATACCCACATCTGTGATGACATCCCTGATATGGGTTAATAGTCAATCCCTCTTTGCCATAAACGAAAAAATTGTGAAGCAGTGATTTTCCTTTCTTACTGGAGATCACAGGAGCAGAATTATCATACCATAGGTCCATGAAGTATTTTCATATAGATAGTAGATAAATTGTGTAATACTCTTGGATAAGGGGGAGAGGATAAATTGAACAAAAGATACGGATCCATATTTTTATACGACATTAAAGCAAAAGACATCAGAACACGAAAAAATCATATCATGAAATAGAAAATATAGTCACAAACAATTTTAAATTTAGGAAATTTTACTTCCAATTAATTGAACTACAATTTTTCTATTTCTACTTCTTGTATCCAATTCTAGAAAAACAATCTGCTGCCAAGTTCCAAGGGTGAATTTACCATCAACGAAAGGGACGGTTAAACTGGGACCAATTAACGACGCTCTTACATGTGCGTGTCCATTGCCATCATGCCATGTATTATCATGTTCATATTCAATATCTTTAGATGCTATTCGTTCCAACATTCTGGGAAAATCCTTTCTCAGACCTGGTTCATACTCTATGGTAGTTACTGCTGCTGTAGAACCAACCACAAAAAGTGTTACTATTCCATTTTTCATTTGACTTTCTAGTAATATCTTGTTAACGTTACTTGTGATATCAATAATATCATTTTCTCCTCTAGAAGACAATGTAATATATTTAGTAACTATGTTTGATGCGGTCATTTTATTGAAAACATAGTAATTGTTTGAATTTAAATCAACCGTAAAAATAAGTCACATGAAAATTAGGTAGTAAATTAATATTACAAAAAAAAAACAAAGATACCATCAAGTAATAGAAATCAAAAAAAAGAAAGAAGTTTTTTATATGATCCGTCTAGGTGAACTATTTGTATATTTTTATGCTCTTTATATCTCATGCAACGAAAGTTCGATTTATTCCTCTTCCTCTCCGTCAATATCTACAACATCGTTATCTTGGTTTGCTTCGTTTGATGCTGCCTGAGCTAATCCAACATCGAGACTTTGATCGTTATCGGAATTATTGTCATTTTTACATATAACAACTACGTTCTTGTCAAAGTTTAATCCATTCTCTTCAAGGTTACTTGCCTCATTTGGAATTCCTTCTGCTGACGTATCTTCAGCTCCAAGTCCTCCTAAAATTGGGATATTAGCATTTGTAGCATCTTGATCTATTTCACCTTTTATGTCTGAGACTTGAATGTTGTTTATAGTATTCTCACATTTAATTACCTGTACTTTTACATTTTTATCTTTTGGGTCATAATATTTTGCATATTCATCGCCTGCATAGTTACTGTTGTGATTGGACTCTTGTTTGTATTTGTTATCGTTGTAATTAGAGCCATATTCTCCTCCATCCTTTTCTGCTTGCACATCTATGCCTAATGACGGTGTCACTAGACCAGTTATACTTGCCGCTGCTATCATTATTGCAACAAAACTGATCGTTTTGTTTCTTTGCCTATTCATTATTTTTTGTTACTCAACTAAATATATCTGAGCTAGGACAGATCATTAAATAAATTTTTACTAATTCAATATTCTGAATTAACGACAGTAACATACATAAAAAATATCTTTTAGTACAATATGAAATCAATAACACTTGAACAGGGGATTATCTGTATTTCGCCAGAGCAATGTTATTGATCAATTATTTTTATTTTATAATTATATTAATTTAGATAGAAACCCTTGTTGCAATGTAGAGATTCAAGAATTAAATTTATGAAAAATTAAAAAAAATTTATTAAAAATATCATTTAATGAAGCCAATTTATGTAAAGTTTTTAACTCAAAAAAATAACATAAAATAACATGTATAAAACCAAATTATTCATAATTTCTGTCAATTAACACAATATCTGTAATAATATTATGTATATAGATTATTTCTTGTATATATAATAATAAAATTATATTAGTATATTATAATGATACATAAATCTTTATCAAAAATTTTTTAAATCATTTAATAAATACTAAGTTATGAAAAGCATGAGAAAAAGAACATTTGCCGAGTGGTGAACCAGCCTTCCCTCTGATTTACGAAAAAAATCTTTAGAAGTTGCAGAAGAAAATATTGATGATAATAAAAAGACAATTGAAAAGATAAACTATGTGCTCTATCATCTTAATTTAGCTACCAATAAAGATAAAAAACCGACACTTGACGAATTTAAATTCTGGTTTGAGAGTGGACAATTAAATTGAATTTCGATACTGATACAGATTTAATGTATAGTCACAATACTGTGAAAAATATTAAAATAATTTTATACAAACATATCAATTTTTTCGGTAAAGCGGATTTCATTAAGTTTCGGTCTCTAATATAATATTTATTAATTCATAATTATGAAGTATATTGAGTTGATTATAAATATCTGAAGGTATTATTTTCATTTGCATAAATTTCACATTCTAATACGAAATACCATTAACATGAAATTTGGCTTTTGTCTCACTTCATCCGTAACAATGATCTTTTAATGTTCGGGTTTATTGCAGAACACATAGATCTAAAATAAATCGTATCATTTTCCCTTTACGATAATTGACTTTCACTAAAATAACTAACTGTAGTATAGATGAAAAGCATATTAAACGGTATATTTCCAGATAAAATACCCGTTTTTAACTTTCGGATAGTATCCAAGTTGTTGACTTTGTAATAGGCAAGATGTTACTTAATTACGACTACAGACAGAAACGGGATGACAAATGTCGATGGATAATCGTATATTTTTCATTCGATAAAATTCTAAGATGAATTTTATGTTTATATTTTCAATAGATGCGTGAGGTGACTATTTGACTTGAAATTTATACCTAAAGATTTCAACGTCAATAGAAAGCCTATCAAAGGCTATCAATAAGCCTAAAATGAATTTTGAAAGTCATAACAAAGCAGACAGATAAAAAAATACTGGTATAAATCAACCCGAATAATATAATATTTATTAGAAACCGAGTTCAAGTATATTTGTATGTGTTTCGATTACGAAATACCAGAGAAGATCGAACTAAAATACAAGAAATTGGTTAAAAAGCAAGAAGAGGATGACACAGAAAAAGTGGAAGAAAAACCAATTATTATAAATGCCTAACCTTTTTTTATTACTAACTTTTTTTATTATTTGAACTGCAATTTTATTGAACTTCCTTAGGAGAGCATACTCTTTCTTGACTATTAGTTGAACTGCTAACAATTATGTTTTGTTTAATGATCGAAAACAAAATTGAAATTACAAGTCGCTCTAAAATTTTTTTACAGAACCTAATATTCAAAAAGAAATTCTAATAACATTGCCTTGGGTCATTCTGAAAAGATTAAAAGTTAATCTAGTATAGTACTTAGAAAATATGTACATGAATAATATTAGATTCACTGATAAACAAATACGATATTTTTTCATTAAGTCAGGCCACCGGGAGAGCTCTATCAAAAAAGCCGCTAACGTCTTTTGAAAAGACATCATTACTTGATAAAATCTTGATCAAATTCAGTTTAGGTATCTAATTTATTATCGTGATAAACCTGCCTGCAAATATTGAATTCATCAGCTGTATCTTTTAGATTATTTCTGGATCATAAAGCTTTTCATAAAATCTTGTAAAATTTCGAATCTATCTTAATAAAGTTAAAATTCTGATCAATACCGACGTCTGGCAGAATTATGATATAAGGATAATAAAGTATAAGCTGATACCGGTAGCATCAGACCAACTAAAAGAACCTCATAAAAACAGTCATTAAACAAAGATTCTAACTCTTTTTTTATCAATTTTCAGATTACTACCGTTTGTAAAATCCTAATGAGAGTAATTTAATGGTAATCAGATAACTTATTTAATGAATGTAGATAATATATAGGCGAAAATTGTTTATACTGTTTTACCATCTGATTCTGTACATACAGTATTAGCAATTATGTTAAGAAGAGAGTATGTAGAACAATAGCTTCTAAAAGTGGCAAATCTCTTCAAATAATAAAACATTGAGTTCTGATACCAATAAAGTCATTTATCAATAAGTCATTCGATCACAAATACTATAGACAATTGATCATGTCATGTTAGCATCAGAGATGGAGGAGGATCCATAAGAGGAATAAAGGAGTTTAGACGTTCTATAGGCAGTAGGAGCGCAGAAAAAGGAAACGACAAGTGATCTACCAGTGGGACAACCATATGAAATCTTGTCGGATTAATAATAAACATACCTAGCAAGAGCTCTAAAAGACATGAAAGAGTTTCAAAAATAAAGACGTTTAAACTATGAAAGTTTACCTATATATATAGTATAAAATCCTTCTAGATGTATGATAAGAAAGAAAGTTTTTACAAATTTAAATTTATTATCATTATTCTTGATTTTTATTTTATCTATTTTATCTATACACATAATGTTAACGGAGTCATTTGTTACAGGTCAACAACGAGATTCTCTATTATCCTACCTGCCAGAAAATTTCAGAGTTCTCTTTATTAATAATCAGTCATCAATGATAAGTAATGCAGATCTAATTAATCAAGCATCAATAGAATTAGCACAATCACAAATTAAGGCCGAAACTTTGGCAGTAAATGTATTAGAAGATCTACCTAGAGGAAGTACACGTATAGAAGACATCGATAGTCAAAGTAAAGGTGATATGTTGATTAACAGCACCGAATTGAAGGAAATTGAAAATATTATAGCAAATAAAAGAAGTGGAATTAATCAAATTTGATCAATATAAACAAGCACTTGATGGAATAATTTTACACTAGGGTTATTATTTTTGAATTTCGAAATTAAAAAACATCATTAATTTGTCAAAACTTTCAGTTAGTCATTTAGCAAATCGTCAAAAGATCAATTTCAAAATATTCAAGACATATCAACAAGATAGTTGAACTCATTGTTTCGTCTCTTGTAAATCTCAGTGATTAAATTTTATTATAAATGGTCCCCACACCATAAATATTCGTTTACTTAGTTCAAGTAATAATCGATTAATAATGACAGATTAATATTTTCTTGAATTTTCATATGACTAGTAAATTCAATATTGTTATGAGAGGATTGTCACAATACTTTTATAAATTGAATCTATCAATTACAAAACATGTTAAAGATCAATAGTATAAAAACTCTAGTCATATTTTCGATTATAATTACCCTTTTCCTTTCTATCTTGCCATATTCTGAGTCTTATGCTCAAAATACTAACACTTCATCAGATGATATCAAAATGAACGAAATAAACCCATCTTGTGAACTAACACTTCCAACAGTACAAGGACCATACTATAAAGAAGGTGCACCAATCAAAGAAGGAGAAGAATTTGTCGGAGAAACGGAGGGAGAAAAGTTAGTAGTTACTGGGAAAGTCATGAGTTTTCCTGACTGCCATCCAGTAAATGGTGCCGTCTTAGATTTTTGGCAAGCAGACTCTAAAGGAAAGTACGACAATACGGATTTTAACCTGAGAGGCAAAGTTATTTCTGATGAGAATGGGAACTATACACTAGATACTATACTCCCTGGAAGTTATTCTCAAGGAAATATTACTAGGCCTGCCCATATACATGTAAAGGCATGGATTCCTGAAAACCCTGGTAATCCCTCATTGGTTAGTCAATTATATTTTGAAGGAGATCCAAATATGGATATCTTTGTAAAAGATCCATTGATAATGAAAATTGTTGATAAAAATGGAACAAAATTTGCTAATTTTGACTTTGTTTTAGAAGACTACCGAGACTTTGGCAAGTAAGTCAAATAAAGATATTTTTCGTCACTTGCGTAGCAGTGATCTTTACTAATGCAAATATTATTGTTGACACTATTCTTGAAATTTATTTTTGATTGATATGTTCTAGAAATCTCATTTCTCTTTTTCTCGAAATTTTCTATCCGATTCAATATTTAATCTTACAAATATGGTAATTCATCTTCTTATATCTTATCACGTTCTGTCAAATTATTGATTTCTTCTTTACTTTGCTGACCATTATTCTTTATCACTAAATAATGATATTTTTAGAAAAAAAACCTGATGCTAGCAGTGCTCTTTTATTTATATTTCTAGATATTTATATTTCTAGAAGATATTCCTTAAATGTTGACCAATACTCATCATCAAATTTATCATCTGTGAATACCTGAAATAACATCTCATTATCTTGGTACCTATGACTGGGTAAAGGGTTTACTTAGTTATTAGAGAATCTTATAATATTGGTAACGATGCTACAGTATTTGGTAAGATCAGTAGAAGGTATTATGTATATGCATATACCAATCTAATCTATCTTCAGGTAAGTTAAATTGTTTTACTATGATGCTGGAACACTACTTTTTCTTGGTACTTTACAAGTAGAAACTATATACAATGATGTCGTTAGTGCCATGCTTATGCTGTTAAATACATCATCTTCAGATACCTCAAATTGTTTAATGTAGACCATAGAGCAGATATTGAAGAGTTAAAAAATAAGAAATGAGTAATTCAGGGTATCAAGGAATTGATATGTTTTATAAAAATATCTTTTGGAACTTGTTTTGAAACATAACATTCCTTTCCAAATTCTGGATGCATTTCTGCTAACGCTTTATAATTTATTAGTGATGATGTCATAAAACATATCTTAAATTCTTGAGGTGTATCCTCTACCTTTTTTGATATCTCAAGCAATTTATTATAAAGATCAAAACCATCCATTACAGACATTCTAAAACCAATAAGAACAAGATCATAGTCTTGAGATCTAAAATTTTTTTCTGCTAATTGTGGGTCGTTTATTAAAGTTAGATTGAAATCATCTTCTTCCAACCATTTCTTATATCTTAAAGAAGTATCAAGATCATCATCAACTATTAAGATATTTTTCATTAAATATAATGTAATATACTCTACTAAAAAACAATATTGAGATGTAAATGTAAATTATTTAAAGATCCCAAAAGATAAAGGGGAGGAACTGAAAAAGAATTTTCACATTATTAAAACAAATCTTTTACTAGTATTCATGTTATTACCGTTAGTAGCAATTTCCTTAGAGTAACAGATTAATCAATTATTGAAAAAAAGAAAAAAAGAAGAAAAACAGTTTGTTCAATTGGTATACTGGTTACCAAGTCTTGCTTGATAATTATTTTCCAATTTTATTCTTCATTCAAAACGACAAATTGGTTTTGTATAGTACAGATATGTGATTCTCTCGCTCCTCTTGTTATTGTTGCCGTAATATAGTACTAAATACAATCTCAAAAAATAGTGTTGAACCGGGAAGATTAACGAATCGTGGATCTGGGAATTGCTGTTCTAAAGAAACTAAATCTTGCGAAAGTGATTGATATACTGTGTATTTTATTACATATATACTTGGACCCAACCAATCATCCAACGTGATACTAGAAACATCAAATTGAGTTGCGACTGGATTGTTACCGCTCATCTCTATAAGAAATTCATCCTCTGTTATTAGCGTATAAAAAGACAAAATCGTCATTTTTAAATTGTCGAAAGTGTGATTATTTCAATAAAAATGAAAATAAATGTTGTTCTGGCTGCCTTATTTTGTTTATATCTAACAAGTCACAGGGCTTATAAATTATAATTATTTGTTTATATCTTTTAGGAAATGTTTTGACCTAGACTAAAATGTATATAACTATTTTTTAACGCAAAGCCCCCATGAGATTCGAGTTAACTCACGATATTATGACCTAACGATATTATCCCAACATGAAACGAGAAAAATCAGCATTTAACAGAGGAATAAATAAACAATCAACATTGTACAAACGATTAAAGAAAAATTAACAGTTTCTATGGAAACTTAGAAGAATACTAGGCATTAAATACAGAGAACATAAAAAGAAAGTACGGATCGCATATCACCGATTTGTTCTATCTTGTATCTAAACAGTGTACAGATGCGATTAAAGTATGCTTCCACTAAAAGACAGCAGGCGTGATTATAGATAATATACCGAACATCCTGATGGCTGCGCTAGAAATATCCTTGAGGATACTTTAGTAGAATTATCTAGACCAAAATATAGAAAACCTAGATATTTCTAATTTTCTATCATCATTTCTAATATCAAATAACTTTTTTGTGCCGGAAGTACTTAATTTCTTTAGATAATACAAAAAGCCGCGAACTCGGAGGCCAAAAGCATTTTTAGCTAGAAATCTCTAATTTTTTAGAGTGCTTGTGTGAGGAGGCTCATAAATATTTCTGTTCCTGGTATCAGGTGATAGAGGGGGGATAAACTTTGATATATATATGGTTTTGAATTGGTGTTTGATGAATCGCACCTCTAAAAATGAGGTAGGTATAAACAAAGAGAATAAAACCAAAGATAGCAGAACTGTAATTGATTCTCATAATCAAGATAATCTCCTGATATCGCTCCAGAAGTCATCGATTGACTATTTTAAAGATGTATTATGGTTATTAAGCAAACTGAAGATAAATAGAAGACCAGTTATCACAGATCACAACTTTAGTATACACAACATGATAACGATATCCCTTCATCTTCTGTGAATAGCTACAAATACAATCTGTTTCCTGACATGAATATTCTCAACACATAATACTAAACTATCATATTGTCATTATAAAATTATTGTGACTTTTGTATTTCTTTCTTTCAAATTGATTTTATCTAGGATAAAATATTAGCAGCCTATAATTGAGTTAACCAAATCGTTAAACCATCGCTATTTACTAAAACACAATTAGAATGGCTATTAGGATAATAAAGAATGAATAGGTGATTATCATTCAAAAGATTAAAAGCTAAATTAGAAAAAAAATTGATAATTTTGAAAGCGTTCTTATCACATAATTGAAAAAAAGCTACTAACCCACACAATTTTCAAAACGAGATAACAAAGTTATTTTGGACATGGTTATAAAATTTAGTCTGAGAATTCTGGGGTTCATTGAATCGCCTAATCCAGATAAGCATTATATCGAAAAATTATTGATCCAATCTAATAAAAATAAACGAAGAATCGCTGATACACGTTCTTCTTTAATGATATTAGAAGACATTAAAAATTTTTATTTATCTAATAGTTGAGGAAAAATATTATTGAAACATTGAATTCAATTTCTCTTGGTCCCAAATTCATAAATCGTTACGTGTTACAAAAATACCTAGCAAGTTAGAAATAAATGATTTTTTAAAAAATAAAAAGACATGACAATAAAGTTATTAGATTTACTTTTATATCATTATAATTATGAGTAATAAATCTGAAAATGAGGAAGAAAGTGAACAAACTGAAAGAGAAGAAAATAAGGATGAAACTCATCACATAGAGGATGATAAACAGGAAGAAGAAGATGAACTGGAAGAAGAGAAATATGAAGGTGAATAACTGCCACTGTTTGAGATCAAAGCTAGATACCATTTTTAGGTATATTAAATAATATTATATTTTTTTATTTTTCTGTATTATAGCCTTGAGAAGGATCCGATCCCGCGACCGTTTCCTTACCAAGTCATTATCATTTTCAATATTTTCTACAATATTAGGATCAATATTGTAACTGTCATAGCCAAAGGAAATCAGGTTATTTTCTGCAAGTCGTGGTAATTCATTTTCCAAGAATATAAGAACTTTTTAATATTGGATCTCATTTTATACTCAAAGTTATTTGAAATAGATTAATGTCCTTTTCCATTGAATAGGTCGAATTCTGATTTGGTTAAAAATGAATAATTTGATTTCCTATTGTTTTTGTTATCTGGTTGCATTTTTCTGAGATAAGGATTTTAGTCATAGTTATTATAGATATCGAAATAGCTATTAGAACAGAATACAAAATTTTTTCTATTTACATGGATCTCTTTTGATTAATATTTATTTCAAATGATTCCAAAAGTTGGTTCAAATTATTATATCTACCGACAATAACATATGGATAAATTAATAATAACAAAAGACACTGCATAGTCTCATTCATGCTTCGAATTTTTGTGAGGGCGCTAATGATTCAGATTTTATTTTTGGTAATAATTCAGTCTAATTCAGATAGAACGTTTGTGTATGCTAATTCAGATAGAACGTTTGTGTATGTTTCTAATGGTGGTGATGGAAATATTGCAGTCATGAAGTTAAATGCTGAAACAGGTGATATGAAAATGCTGGAAAAGGTACATGCTGGGCCAAACGTGATGCATATGGCATTGAGTCCAGAACATCGGTTCCTCTATGCTTCTGTTCGTTCAGAACCTTATTCAGTAATTTCTTATTCGATTAATTCTGAGACTGGTAACCTAACTCATCTTTCTAAAGAACCGTTGACAGATAACATGGTATATATCTCTGTAGATCAAAACGGACGTTTTCTTTTATCAGCATCCTATACTGGATCAAAAATTGCGGTAAATCCTATAAACCTGAAAGGTTTCGTCCAAGCAGAACCTATACAGGTAATTCCTACGGGTCCAAATCCCCATTCAATTTTAGTTGATGCATCAAACCGATTTGTGTACGTACCTCAATTAGGAAATGACCAGATAAGACAATTTTTGTTTAATGAATCTACTGGAATTCTTACACCAAACGATCCTGATGCTGTATATACAAAAGAGGGTTCTGGACCACGACATCTTGCTTTTTCACCAAATAACAAGTTTGTCTTTGTATCAAATGAAATGGATGGTACGGTTTATTCTTATGAAATCAATAACAAGACAGGAACTTTAACGGAAATCCAGAGAATTTCGGTATTTCCTCCTAACATAAACCTTGAACAATCAACTAATGTAGCCGGATATGGTGCCCAAGGTATGACAGATGGGGAGAGTACTACCATTAAAGTTGCAGATATTCACATAACACCTGATGGTAAATGGTTATACGTAAGTGAAAGAGCTACCAACACGATTAGCGCATTTGCTGTTGACAGTCGCTTGGGTAATTTGACTTACATTGGAACCTACGATACTGAAAAGATGCCACGTGGTTTTAATATTGATCCTAAGGGTAATTTTGTAATCGTAGCAGGACAAAAATCAGATCATTTATCGGTACACGCGATCAATCCAGAAACTGGTGAATTAAAACTCTTGGATCGGTATGAGTCGGGTAAAGATCCAAATTGGATTGAAATTGTTGATTTTAATTAAAAAATCAAAGGTTATCGAATTTGGGATTTTTTATTAGTTCCGACTAACATGAATGTATTTTTAGCTATTTCTATTTTTTCATTCATTTTCATGAATATTTGTAATACATGTATGTTTGTAGAAAATTTAATTATCTAAGGTTCAATTAAATGTAAATCAAGATAGTCTGAATAAACATGAGAATATTATTACAAATTATAGAAAATATTGTGATTGTTGAATTGTATAATCCTGTTTATGATTTTGATAAAAAGATATTAAAATATGATGTAACTCCAGATAAAACAACATCAATAGAATTACCAAGTGAATTTGAAGACACCAATGGTAATAGACCCTATAAGAAATGGATATACAGGCCTATGGACAGGCACATAACCATCAGCAGTAATACTGATAGCTTTGCAAAAATACGAGTCTAATGTTATAGTAATAAATAAGATAATATTTAAAAATTACTTTGTATTACAAAATTGTTGGCATTATAAAAAGGTCAAAGATGGTTGAAATGATGTTTTTGAGACATTATTGATTCCCTTATAACGCTGCGTAATAAAAAGTCAGTGGTGAAGTGAATCACAATCACCTGTGATCCCATACTTAAGCACAACAAATCAATTATTGTGAAACTATAATATCGTATTAAAAAATGATATATAATCTGTGTAACAGTTCGTTACTGATTAGTCACCAACTATTGAACAGTCTTTAGTTGTTACCATACCTCAGATTATAAATTAATTAGTTATTTTTGATGGTATTTTGTAATAATTCTCCCATTTCGTTATGCATTTTAACAAAGTTTAATCCTTTTTCTGCTGTCTTGAATGTGTGAGTGCCATCAATATATTCTATTAGATTGTATTCTATCAAAATAGAAAGATACTCTTTTAATTGATTATAACTTACGAAAGCTATGTACATAATTTTTGTCTTGGTTGCTCCTCCATTTGCAGCATCAAGTATATTACAAACTATTTCTGTTCTGCTTCTATTTGCCATATTATTAATAAAGAATTTACTTATTTTAGTATAACGTCACATGAAGAGGTAAGCTAATTACAGAAAAACATTCCACATATTATTTGCAATAAAAAAATATAAGAAATATCCATGTCTTGGTTCAAAATTGTATTATGAAATAGTTATCCTATTTAATTTGTCAACAATTCATTCTATTCATTTTTATTTTTAAATCAGTAAGTAGTTTATGCATACTTCTAAAACATCGGAATTTTTAAACCATGCAAATAAATGTAATAATGTTGATGCATAGAATTTATTAGAATACAAAAATTAGATGGAATTGTCTAAAAGATATTTTGTGCTTCGTGAGAAATTCTGTCTGCAAAAGTAATAAATTATTTTATATCTTTTATTTTATGATTTTATTTAGCAATAACTTTTCAGATAATGAGGTATAACACGCAATGCAAATTAGATGAAAGTATAATATGTTATTGAGATACAAATTTAAAAATTTAATTTCATGTCTATTCTTTTTCCCTTTCCTTTTCCGCTTTTTCCATCTCCTCTATCTTTCTCTTTTCCATATCCTTCTTCAACTTTTGTTCTCTAAATTACTCCTCAGCCTGCATCTTCAACATCTCCTTTTCTTTTGTAGGTCTTGACCTGTGTGCCAGATACATAATGGCAAATCCAAAGATTGTTACTAATAAACCAATTATAGGAATACCGCCTAAAAACAGTAAAGGCTGAGCCAATGCTGTTATTATTAATCCAAATCCTGTTAATAGGATTATGAAACCAAAAAGATATCTAAATACTTGTGACGCTATACCCATTTATTCACCCACCAATTGCATTGATTTCATATTTTTTGATAGCTGTACATTATCACTTCATCTTTTCTTTCCAAGATTCATGATTCTTACATACCACATCTATTTCATAAAAATCAACACCAAGTAATACACCTCTTTTTACTAAAATTCATTACCTTTCTTTTAATTTCTCATTTATATAACTAAAATTGATTTGATAATTAATGTATTGTGCAATAAATAAAACCCTAAACATTATTGACGCGTGCGATGTAATACCGATATTGATACGATAATAAAAGTATAATGTTTTGGTAAAAAGAGATATTATTTACATTTATGAATGGAAATGATGCACGACTTATAAAATTGAAGACCCATACTAAATGTAAAAATATAATTAAATACTGAATTAATATTTGAATTACTAATGTTGAATCGTTTTTTCTCCCGGTTATTTTATCTGTTATTCATAATATTTTTTATAATATTCTTTTTAATCTTCTTTTCTGAATTTTTTCAATAAATCTTACAGTGAATTTGTTGTTGTAGGAAAATTATTTTTTAGAAGACCACAATGCTTTCTTTATATTTTGTTCTACTGGTAAACCATAGTACATTCTAAGTATTGAATATGCAAGCCAGCTCCTTGACATTTTCAGTTCAGCTGCATGCTTGTCTAAATACCCTTCAAGGAATTCTTTATCCATAGTTATCCCCATACATAATTTCCTACTACTTCCTTTAAACTGTCTCTTTACCATATCTTTTCCTACCATTTTCTGATTTGATAAAATTCTATTCTTTCTTATCGTTACTTTAGTTGATCTGTTATCTTTATTCGTATTGATACTTTTATCCGAAATCTTTAC
Source organism: Nitrososphaeraceae archaeon (assembly GCA_035297365.1). GTDB lineage: Archaea > Thermoproteota > Nitrososphaeria > Nitrososphaerales > Nitrososphaeraceae > TH1177. The sequence continues at coordinate 205,929 of DATGZA010000014.1, read as the reverse complement.
CTTGGTACTAACCGATTTTCCTTGTTGTTTCCTGATGACTTTCAAAATCCAACTTAATAATATAACAAGATGATATATACGAATTCTGATAAAAAGTTATGTCGATAGTCATAAATACGCAACCGATTTTTCAAAAATATCAAAATTTATGCTTAAAGGATGAGCCTTGAGCGAAATATGCTCACTTCGAATCCTAATTTTCGGATTCATTAATTAGAGATTATGTGCTCTATCTATTATTTGTTTTGAAAGAAATAAAGGTTTTCGATAATATTATAAGAAACCCAATCTGATTCCTTGATATTTCACATGTTATAAAAATTGACAATAATATCATCAACCAGAGGTTCAGAATTCTGAAACTAGTAGAGTTCTTTGATTGATTCATAAATTGTTATGAGACATTAATAAGGAAATAAACTTCAAGTTTACTACTTATAATGAAATATCTGTTATTACTCAATCAATTTTCCCATAGGTGTATATAAAAATTATAATTTATGTTTGTAATATGAAATGTCTTAATTGCTATTTTGAATATGTCATCATTAGTAAACCCAATATGTCCTTCTTGTGGTTTTTTTTATTATTGTAGAGCATTTGCATGTTTTCGTAATGATAAAGCATCCAATGCCGATATTCGAAGATCAAAAACGCATCCGCTAGATTGAAATCTAGCAAAAATAAATGACAAAACATACAAAGACATAAAATAAAATTACAAGTTCCTTGTAACAATACACCAGCATTTCATGAAATGTTTGTCATTAAAACAGCCTTTTGCAGACCTTTTAGCTCATGGTGAAAAGACAATAGAGCTAAGGAAATGGAATTCTTCATTCCGAGCAGAATTTCTAATTCATGCCTCAAAAAATATCGATATAGAATCCTGTGAAAGACTAGATATGAATAGTAACAACTTTACAATAGGAGCAATAATAGGTTCTGCTTTTCTATATGATGTTAAAGAATACAGTAATGAACAAGAATTTGAAAAGGACAGACACAAACACTTTTCTGTGATTACCAAGTATTTTGAAGGCTATAGATATGGTTTCTTCATTAGAGATGCAAAGATGTTAAAAAATCCAATCCCTTATCCAGGCAAGTTAAGATTCTTTGAAGTTGATGAAAATATAATTTGAAAATAATATACAACTGTGTCAATAAACGAATGAGAAGAGTTAGACAAAAAATAGAAATAGATGCTAACGCTTTATTTTTTTTTCGTACTCTTACTTTTACTCTTCTTTTTTGCTGCCATCCTGTATACATTTAGAACGTAAGTATAATAAACATTTTGATTATTTGGTTACAGCCACTATAAAAATTCATATTAAAAATGGTAATCCTGATTTAATGAAGGAGCTAACCACGGAAATCCAAGCCCTGAATTTAGGATTTGCTGCATATTCCTATTGCATAAAGATGGTCACATTTCAAGCAGAAGTTTTAAAGGCATATGTAAATCTTATCTGTTCAATACGATGACCTTAGTTAATTAATTATTTCAAATAAAGAATTCACTTTTCGAATCTATAAATGAAAATCTTATGAGTCTTAGTTCTTAATTTAAGAATTTCTGTAACTAAAAGATCTTTCTAAAGCTGAAAGACTAATTCCATGGTTACCCATAAAAGGTTAACAATATCTTATAATGTTTGAATAACAATTTTATGATAGAAACAAAACGCATAATGATTCCTGTGCTGATGGTAACTATTGTTTCATTTACCTCGCTAATATCTATTATATATGCAGGTAAAGAAGACAAACCTAAATAATATTGCGAAGGTTATGGGGGAGAATGGAGTGTTAAAAAGGACAGATATGAGATTGAGAATGAAAAAGAGAGGACATATTTTGAAGATGATGTCTGTGACGACCCTGATGATTCATTGAGATATCCAAACGTATGTCAGCCATGGCTATTTGATGACGATGAGGATGATTACCTGAATATTTTCAACTCATTTTATTTTGGAATTATTCAAGTCTAAAACTATTTAACAAAGCTATTTTAGCATATTTTGTAAATTATTTACCAATTCATAGATATTATCAACACAATAAAAAAACTCGAAAAATATTATAATAAATTAATGCCTTTATCAGCTAAAATGAATTAATTACTTTACAATCTTATTATAATTCTCTAATCAAGATAATTAGATTTTCACTTGCAATATGCTTTTAGCATGTCTTTTAATTTCTCAATTTCTATGGTAATTGATGATTGATAACTTGATAATTTCTAATATATTGTATTCATATGGCTCTGAATTTTGGTAGAAAAGATAATAATGATAAAGAAACCAAGTCTGAATCAAACCCTAACTTAAATATCCATCAATGACAAATCCCAGACAAAGACAAATTTGATATTAAAGAAATAGAAGAAATTAAAAAAATTTCAAAGAGATTAGATTCAGATGAGAAAGTTGAGATCGTTGCCAAACAATCAAAATTAAGACCAGGTGGTTCTCACACTACCCCTGATACTATCTTTGTAACCAATAAGAGGATATTGATACGAGATCCTTCATTTTTTGGAGCAAGAGAAGATTTCGAGTCTATTACATATGATAAAATTACATCTATTGAATTAGAAAAATGTATGTTCTCATCTGCAGTAAAAATTATGGCTTCTGGCTATAGAGGAGACATAGATGCTATTTCAAAAGAAAAGGCTGAGAAAATAGTCGAATATATTAAAAGATCGATGGAGAATATTAAAAAGCAAAAAACCACAGAAGTTCATACGGGTATTCATTCTGATCAAAAATTATCAATTGCAGATGAATTATTTAAATTGGCTAAATTGAAAGAACAAGGGATAATTAATGAAGCAGAATTTTTAAAAATGAAACAAGATATCCTAAAAATGTAATAAAATATTTTTTATCTGCGTACTTCATCTTTTGTTCTTCGATTTTATATTCAAATTCAATTCTTTTTCTTGAAATAAACTACAAACTATCTTAACTCAATTGATTGACGGATTCGTAGGGGCAAACTATGATAGATGTCCAAATAGTTAAGATAGAAATGATGATGGTATTGTCAAAAAATAGATAGTCAAAATGACAATCATTCACTAGGTATTACAACCTTAAGCGGGAGCATTATGCTCACCTCGAATCTTAACCTTTGGATTGATTAATTAGAGATTATAGACCCGATCTATTACTTGTTTTTAATAAATAAACTTTTCAATGATAATATAAAACCGATCTGAATTCTCGATATTTTTCACTTTAATACCAAAATTTATATAAATATAATTAATCCAGATTTTCCATCAGCAATAATTTTGCCAACGCTGTATTGTCTTAAATATTAGCTATTTGAAACTTTGAAAGATAAATGGTATGACATGTTTCATATGTCAGAGAAATACACTATGGAACTAATCAAGCACGTTTTTAGTTTTGCTTGGTATTCCAGTCCTTCATAGCATCTCCATTATTTTACTTCTTTCCTTTTCTAGGTCAATTTCTCATTCTATCTTCTCTTCTTGCATCTCTTCTAAATTGTTGGTTGCACTTGATCTATTGACTCCATGATATGTCACATCCTTCTTTCTGCCAGATCTACTAGCTCGATAACATGCTAGAGCTCCTATAAGCATTATCAATAAGCACCCAGGATTGGAGTTGCTGCGTCTCCTAGACTCAACAAGGTGTTGCCGAATATCAGTAGACCAAACAGAAAAATGAGAATTCCAAAAAACCAACCTACAACCTTTACAATCTTCCCCATTTTTTTAATATCTCTCTTTCAAATCTCGACAACAATATAAGTTTTCCATACTCCCAGGACTTATATAAGTAGATACAATTATAAAAATTTCTCTCGATAAAATGACATATAAATTCAAACTACAGCTTTTAAATATCAAAATCTTTCTGCTTCTCGTATATTGCGACATAAATGCTGGTTTTGCAGTAATAAGAAGAAAAACTGATTCAATCTTGTTTTAGTAATACGTTAACAGAAAATGAAAATGCTAAGACGAAGTATTATGAATAGCTCCTCTATTCTTGCAATTGCTGCCCCAACTATAAAACAGAGCCCACTTTGTTGTTGTTCCTTTGTATTTTTCAACCTATATTTAGTTCTAAAATACATATGGAAAATTGCATTCTAAAACTGCCTGATGAACTTATTAAAATAGAAAATAATAATTTTGTTATCCAGGTGACGTCACTGAATCTTTGTTATTATTTTCGTTACTCTCAATTATTACATTAGAACTATCTACAAAAGCGTTAACGGTGCAATCTGGGCTATGGCAATTACTACCTGGACCTAACTTCGCAAAAAGTATCTGACTTCCACCTCCAGAAATTGAGGGAATTGTTTGAATATTAGAAAAACCGTTGCTTGTTGTTGTTTCAATATTAAAAGGAGTAGATACTGTTTCAGTAGACAAATTATTTACTTTCATATCTACGTCAACACTACAACCATTTTGTCCACAATTGTTTGCAAAACCAAGTATCTCTATAGTCAAATCAGGAAGTTTACCCGACGCATTCGTTATAGTAGGTTTAATATATTCTACATCTATTGAATTCATTGTAGTATATACTGAAGACACATCTAGTTTTTCATTTGATAAAAGAACTACAAAGCCGTCTCCAAATGAAGATGTATGATTAAATAAATCGAAAATATCCCAACAGTTTATCGAGAGTGCTTGATCAACTGCTAGAAAATCTTTATGGAATTTGGATATAGGTCCTCTCTGTTCATCTTCACTTTGTGCTATTACTGCTTTTTTAAAGAGGGTAAGGTTATGACTGGATGGATTATGCACATTTATTACAGTACTGTAATTTTGGGGCATAAAGACGCCTTCTTTATCTGGACCCACTGATGGAATACAAATGAATTTTACAGAATACATAATCTTATTTTTATAAATGTCTGATACAGAAGAATCTTCCTGCGCTAAGGCAAATTGGGTAACAGAACCTATGACCGCTACCAATGCAATAGACATTGAAACAATGTAATTAAATTTCATAATCATCTGGAATTAGTATAATAATATTTAAAATTTTTGCACCTTTTTACTTTGTCACCATCCAATGCTGCTTTATTTGATTATATATTTTTTCGGCGCCGAAAAAAATAGGAATGGAATATTTCATGGCATTATCAAATAAGATGTAAAGATATAACTCAGATTCTGTCCATCCTATTATCGTCACATCGTTTTCTTCGTGTGATGATATAATTATATATCATTTGTATTATTTATGATATTTGGTAGTACGGGAGGTAAAACTTTTTCATCATGTTGACTATATGTATCAACTTAGATTACTTATAATCTATGAAATATAGCTAGACGTATCGATCTCTTGTTGAGTAGATTATATTTGTTACCTACTCATCTTTCTTAGCATGATTCTAACACCATCTACACGTCAGTCCAATAAAAGGCAGTGTTGCAATTAGAGTTGCTCCTACAATCATTCCTATGATACACATGTTGAATTTAGTTAACTTGAACATACTTCTCTATTCTCTTAACAATAGAAAAAGATTTTGCACCTCTAAAAACATGTTTCTCTAAGAAGGACATGATTCTGAATTTAGACCAATATAGTTATAAGATGCGATTGTTTAATAACAGTGAAACATTCGCAGATATGTTTAATATATTATAAACCATATTGCAAAGTATATATCTCTTCTAATCGAAATATAGAATGAAAATATTATTAATATCTAATATCATTCTAATGTATGGACAATTCACTTCAGTTAATAGGGGATAACAAGAAAGTAAGATATATAAAAAAAGTTGCTCATCCTGCGCCACAAATAAGATATTTGTATAAGGCGTTTCGTACAACAATAATCGCTAATCTTTCTCATTAGGTAAATTGTCTATCTTAGTATTCAATATTTCGTATTGAGAATCACTTATTTTTTCCACGGTCAATTTTGTAATTACATCTTTTTGAATTACTGAAAGATCTCTTCTAAAATTTTCATAATCATATTGTGTGTTTTGTATTTTTAGTATTTTTTTATATTTTCTCTCATAGACCATCTTCGCCTTCTTCCGTTTATGAAACCAAACATGCTAGGTATTAGCATCCTATGAGAGCAGGTATTACTACGGATGCTACAGCCAAACGAATTTGGTCCCGGTAACCTTCTGGCAGATTTAGTTCTATAGGATCATGAAAGTTTGTAGTTATATTTCCATATCTATACGACTTAAATTTGAATAACCTCGGGTTTTATCGCAAGTTCTTTGCTAAGCATATATATTTATCACCTTTTGTATTGTTGTTACAACTTTATAGTAGAAAGAGAATAGATTTTAATTTTGAATTCTATACTGTTCTAGTAACAATTATACTTTCGTAGTTATAATTTCATTAACATTAAATAACAATATTGCTCTAATGGTAACTACTATTTTTGGATTGATCTCTTTGGCAATATCTTCTATCATTACTTCGACATATATGTTTAAATTAATCAAAAAGCAAAGGTAATGAGATAAAACTTGATTGAAATTATTAACAGAATAATTTTGATTGAAAACTTTTTCGGTGCCTAAAAAATGATAATGCTTAACCTCTTCAGAAAATTGATGCAAATGACCCCGTTGACTCTAGCAAATTCTATATCTAACGCGCTTGTTATACCACGCTCTCCAACTATATTGAGTCTATTTGTGGACATGTAAAATAATGACTTTATATTGCTAAGAACTTGTAAATGGATTTCGTTAAAATCAAATAATTCTTGAATATGGACTATTGTTATAGGCTTAAATGTGTTATTAGTAGCCTTGAGCGGCATTCGATCCCACGACCTTTTCCTTACCACGATTTAGTAACATATTATTATTTATATAGGCTAGCAGTTTATTAACATCAATAAAACCCGATTGCAATAATAAAGGAAATTCATTTTCTAGGAATATTAAAATCTTCTTTTTTAACTGGCTTTTTATTTTATATTCAAATGACTTGAGAATTTCTTATTTTCAAGAATGTAATTCAGTTCAGACTTGTTAAGTAATACAAGTCTCTTATTCATTATTTTTACTGTTATTTATGTTAATATAAAAGATCCTACTATAGCCTATCTTTTCAAAAGACTGTGAAAGACTTTAATTCTAAAAAATTAAGGTAATTCTAAATAATTCAAATTTTCGACAAATAAATGCTCAAAATACACCAAAATAACAAATATAATCAAATTCTTTTTAAATAACTTAGATTATTTAAAATTATTGAAGGTCAGGTATTTTTTTTATTTAAGTTTTTTTATTTTATTTATTAGTATCTTAGTACCCGAATCGGAATCAGCACTGTTAGAAAATACTATCACGATTGATAATTCAGTAGAAATTCATTCTATTCTACATGGCAATAATGGCTATATTTATTCGAGTTCTACAGTACCAGGTCCCTTCGAAGAAGAAGGTATTGTTTCAGTCATCAACTCTACAACGAACTCTGTTATAGATACAATTAGAGTAGGTAAATCTCCAACAGAATTAGCTATTAACCCAAATAACAATCTACTATATGTTGCTAATTTTGATGATAAGACTACTTCTGTTATTAATACTACAACAAACTCTGTTATAGACACAATCACAGTAGGTAATTCTCCAACAGAATTAGCTATTAACCCAAACAACAATTTACTCTATGTTGCTAACTCTGGTAACAACACGATTTCTATCATAGACTCGACTAATAACTCTATTATAAAAACAATCACAATAGCTGAGTCTCCAACAGAATTAGCTATTAACCCAAACAACAATCTACTCTATGTTGCTACTTTTGAGGGAAATAATATCTCTGTCGTGAATTCTACCACAAACTCTGTTATAGACACTATACCAGTTGACGTGGGAATAACTGATTTATCTATTAATTCAAATAACCTTCTCTATGTATCTAGTTTTTATAACCAAACAATTTCTGTCGTCAACTCTACAAATAATACAATTGTAGATACACTCAAGCTACACTTTGAACCTATGGAATTAGCGATTGATACTACAAACAATATATTGTATGTCTTAAGCGAGGATGGAGGAGGCAGTTTTCTTTCTCTTGTTGATTTAACAAATCCGAATAAAACCTTTGATATTTTGTTGAAAGGTGAAACTTCTGCTATTGAAGTATTTAATGACAGAATTTATTTAGCTGATTTACCTTTTACCATTAGTATAATTAATCCTGTTGATAACAACATACATTATATAAAACTCGATAGTAGGATTCGAGATCTAGTATTTAACAATATTACAGATTTAATGTATACAGTTGATTGGAGTAGAACAATATCTTTCGAGTATGATATTTATTCACATAATCCCATAGGCGATATTATAAATGCTCTTGTGTTAGATGAAGAACCTATTTTCAATATACCTATTACGGATATTGAAATAAACAATAATAGTGACATAATATATACCTCTAACTTTAAAAATAACACTGTAACTGTATTGAACTCAACAGATTTTTCCATTATAGACACAATCACAGTAGGTAATTCTCCAAAAGAATTAGCCATTAACCCAAATAACAATCTACTTTATGTTGCTAATTCTGGTAACAATACTGTAACTGTATTGAACTCTACAGACAATACCGTTATAGATACAATCAAAACAAATAAGGTTTCAGATCTAACTGTCAATAGGAACAACAATCACCTATACGTTGTTAACTCTGAAAATGACACTGTATCAGTAATAAATTCTACAACAAATTCAGTGGTAGACACAATCACAGTAGGTAAATCTCCAATAGAGTTAGACATTAACCCAAACAACAATCTACTATATGTTGCTAACTCTGGTAACAACACTGTAACTATAATAAATACAACTGATAATTCTATTTTGAAAAGTTGGATAACCTATACAAACGTAATAGATATTATAGTTAACCCTCTAAATAATTATGTTTATACACTTACTTCTCATGATATAGCAGACACTGTCTCTATTAGAAACGCGACGGATGGCTCAGCATTAGAAAAAATTAAACTCAATAATCCTAATAAACTATTATTTAATAATAACAACAATATCTTATATATTGTTAGTAAAGAAGATAACACTATTTCTATAGTCAATTCCACTGACATTTCTATTATTGATACAATTAATGCGGGTGACAAGCCAAGCGACTTAGCGCTTAATCCGAACAACAATCTTCTATATGTTGCTAACACAGATAGTAAGACAATATCAGTTGTAAATTCTACTGATAATTCTATTATTGATACAATTAATGTAGGTGACAAGCCAACCGAATTAGCGCTTAATCCGAATAATAATCTTCTATATGTTACTCCTTTCCATACCAAAATTATTTATGTTGTAAATTCTACAGATAACACTATTATATTCACTATCCCAGTGGAAAATTATATAGATTTGTTAGCTATTAATTCATATAACAATCTTGTATATGTCAGTAGCTTTCTTAATAATATCATTTATGTAATTAATTCCACAGACAATTCCATTGTAAAAACAATTGAAGTAGGAGGAGGTTTACCCATAGGTGAACCTGTACATAATTTGTATTATGATACTATGAATAATTTATTATATGTAAATATAGGAAATACAATTACTATAATAGATGGTACTTCTAATAAAGTTATTTCAAATAACATTATAATCGGAACTGGTGCTGAAATCATAGGTAAATATAATAGTCAGATCTATATCATTAATTCAACTATTTATTATTTATCGATTCTAGATAACCGTATATAGCGTTTCCTTGGTTCTGAAATCTTACTATATTTGGTAAGGCTCTTACTGTTTTTGGTAAGGTTGAATTATGAGGATTTCTTAAGTTATCTGAAATCATTATATTTTTCACACCATTCTTCTGAAATTCATCGTAGTTTGACGAAAATGAAAAGCCTTGAGCGGGATTCGATCCCGCGACCTTTTCCTTACCAAGGAAACGCTCTACCAGGCTGAGCTATCAAGGCAAAAACGTCTTATCAAAATGATTCATGCATACAGGGTTTGATTAACGTTGTGTTGGAATACGAGGGAAACTGGGAAGAAAATTGATCATTGTTATATAAAAAAAATGCATAACAAAAATTAGCAATATTCATAAATAAAACAAAACACATACATTATTATTAATAAAAGTTAGATTTCTTTAGAATATAATATATATTCATTAGAGATTATTACCCAAATCTATATTATCGAGAGATTTCTTAATATGGCTAGTAATTTTCCCTATTTATCGAATTTCTAGAAAACGTATAAATAAAATAATTGCATACTATGAAAACTTAGTGGAATATAGGAAGCAAGAAGAATATACAAAGCCAAATACAAATAATCCGGCATATTGTGAAAATTGCCAAAAAGATGCCATTATTTTTGATAATTCTGCAAACGAATTTGTTTGTTCATCTTGTGGTTATGTTTTAAGTAATGATTCTCTGAACAATGAAACTATTCAGGGCTATATTATGCAATCAGATTTTAATGACAGGTTCAGAACAGGAATGCCAGAATCATTAGCAGTTCATCATAAAGGATTATCAACTTTGATAGGAATGGGTGACACTGACGCAAGGGGCAAAGTATTACAACCAAAACAAAGAATGGAGATTCAGAGACTCCGTACATGGAACAGCAGATCTCAATTAAATGATTCTGTATCAAGAAATCTAGAAAAAGCCCTGAAATATCTGAATAACTTTGGTGATAAATTATGTCTTAGTCAAGCAGTTATTGAAAGTGCTGCATACATCTATAGAAAAGCAGCAGTAAAAAAATTGGCAAAGGGTAGATCGACAATAGGATTGGTTGGAGCTTCATTGTATGCAGCGTGTCGAGAGGCTTCAACACCAAAAACTATTCTCGATGTATCTGAAATTTGTAACATAACCAGCAAGGAATTGATGTCCCATTATAAATTGATTTTAAATGAATTAGATCTTAACATTCCTGCAACTAAAGGACCAGATTATGTTACAATAATATCTAACAGACTAAAACTTAGTGAGAAAACCAAAAGAGAAGCATTACAAATCTTCGGTCATGTAGAACAAAGGGGGATATCAATAGGAAAAAACCCAAGAGCGATTGCAGGTGCAGTAATATATTTGGCATCTCAAATATGTGACGAATTCATTAGACAAGTTGAGATATGTCAAGTAGCTGATATTTCTACAGTTTCATTGAGAAAAAGATGTAAAGAAATAAAGGCTTTACCAGGATTAGAAAATATCGAAAAAATACACGAAACACAGCGATAATGAGATAAATCAAATAAAGACTTAAGTAGCAAAAAATATTAGAAAAAATATTTTTATTTTTTATCCAATATTTAATATCAGAGGTTGTTTCCTGACAAATACCAATTTTCTTTTGGATTCTCATCAAAAACCACAATAACATGTTCTGCTTTTGTTTTGAGAATTTTTACAGCCATATCCGTAACCTCTTTTGCAAATTCTTTTTTTTGATCTTCCGATCTTCCTGGATACATAGATACGGTGATGAGGGGCATATCTTTAATGGAAAATCCTCATAATTAAATCAATTTAAAAATCATCAATATATAAATTTGAGATTCGTAAACTATGCGAGATCGCTAAAATAATCCAGATATCAATTATGTTTAGTAAACGTAATCATAAAATAATAATAATGTCATGTCAAAATTCTTATAAAATTAATCTTACTAAATTTCATACGTTATACCTCATCTTTTTAGTGGAATTATTGTATGAGATTTTACAAAAAAGGCATTAAAGAAAATTTTCTTATAAAATTCTGACAAAGAGATACGACTTGATTATTTTATCCCCTCATCAATCGTACCTAATCTGTTGTTGGTTTTCGCAAAGAATATTTGCAAAACTTTATCAATTCATCTTTCGGGTAACAATTCAGAAAGAGTTCATTATCTTTTTATTATCAATGAAGGCGAATTTTTAATAAATTGTTCAATTTCAATGTTAACTGATTGATGAACAAACCTAATTAGAGTTTTTGAAAGTTCAGAATTATTGTTTATGGAAAAGCTCTTAATGTTGTCTGATTTTTTAGCTAAAATTATTTTCTTATTCACCAATGTTATCAAAATCCTTTGGATTTTTTGATATGGGATTTCGGTTAAATCACTTAGTTCTTTTGTCGAATATGAAAACTCTGAGTTAAAAATAAACAAATCTAATACCCGAGCGATATCGTTTTTAAATAGATTCTCTATGGGTCGTTTTCGTTTATAAGAGTGCGATTGGTTCAACTTACGAATAAAATATACACATCGTATATAAATTTCATAATCTTGAAATATTTTTAAATAATCCGTGTTTATGCTTATATATTCGAAAAAAATAGCTTTTATATAATGTTGAATGTGGACGGCTGGAAGAAGTGGTTCCTTTATCAATTAATTGGAGAGGGAGTACATAATGCCGTGTACCATGACCAAATTTTGAGAGAAATCGGGAAGCATTACGATATCAACCTAGATAGGGCATTGAGAGATTTGATAGACGAGGGAATTATTATGTTGATCGAATCTAGGAAGAAGAGAAAATACATAGTTAATTTCGAAAGGTTAGGTGATGCACAGAAAATTATTAACGTCGATGATAAAAAGAAAATAACTCGAGATGAAAAAATCAATTATGACCACAACAACGTTAATTATATTAATTTAGAACATAATAAAAAATACGTTCAACCATATTTGTCAGAACCGTCTGGATATGCATATTGGTTTGACAATGAAGAAAATAGGCAATTCAAAAAACAAAGCGTGTATAGAATCTATTTCAAAGAAACAGACAGGATGAATTTTGCTGCTCAGTTAATTACAAAATCTCTTGGTGGTTCAAAAATTATTTACATGGGATCACTACACGATCCTAATTCTTATATTTCTCGACTATGGAGGGCGGTTATTTCACTATCGAATGAAAATAAAGGTGGAATGTTTATTCTTCAAAATATTCAAGATAAAGATAGAATTGCTTGCGGTAATAATAGACAAAGGGGAAAAATAGCTTTATCTATTTTTAGGAAATTAGGATTTATTCAAGAGACTGATTTCAAGGGAAACTCAACTAGGTTCAAAGTAAGCGGTAAAAAACCGTACTCGATCACACTTGATGAAATATTTAATATATCTACAAAATGAAAGACAAAGAGAAGAATACAGAATAATTTTGTAATAATTCACCCATTATCAATATTCAAAGATATTTCTTTTGATTTCATATCCTATTACGTGAGAATGAAGAGTATCGGAGGATGCAACTAATTGACTAAGAATATAAAGTAAGATAAAAAATGCAATAACAATAACTATCAAAAGGATTATTCTGTATTTTATGTCTTGAATTCTATTTTTTTGTGGGGCATCTTTTTGCTTTTTAATCTGTTCCTCTTTTTTAAGATTTTGGATTTCTTTTTGTCTTTTTTTATCCAACTCCTCCATTCTTTTACGAGACTTTTTGGTATTAAGAATGGGTACTTTTTTGACAATAGAACCGTCAGACAAAGTTCTTTGAACTTCGTATAGAATTACGTCCTCAGAGGATTTTGAGTTAAAAAGTTCAAGTGCCTTTGAATAATCTTCAAATTCTTCATTTATTTTACCCCATTCAACCATCCACGATTTTACATGCTCATTTGAATCTTCCTCATGATCAAGACTCATTCAATAACATTAAAACTACATTGTTTAATAAATTTTAATACAGAAATCTCCTGAAAATAAAATGAAATAGTTCTTTGTAGATGTATTTAATGAAAGAATGAATCAACAATAAATGCGATAAATATGGCTGTCAGATATGGACTCGAAAATTTAAAAACTGTCCACGACGCACGTTCTGTAGGTTTAATCAAAAGCCACAAACAGAGTGCCATCATTACTGCTCCAAATACACTTGTGGTGATCAAATATATTAAACCAAATTGATTAAAGAAAAACGGCAGAATACTAAAAAATATCATCATTACAGTAGTTGCGGCAATAATCCTGACTGATGTTTTCTCATCTGATACTACCGGTAACATTGGAACCTTTGCCTTTTGATAATCTTTTTTCACATGCAAAGCAAGACTCCAAATATGCGTTGGTATCCACAAAAATACCAGAGCTGCCATTACCAGACCTATCTCAATACTCTGTGTAGTTACAGCAAGATATCCTATTAGAGCGGGGGCCGCTCCTGAAAATCCACCTAGAATAATATTTGACTGACTCCGTCTTTTTAACCATTTACTGTAAATTATTATGTTATCAAAAAGACCGAATATCATCAGAATAAATGCCCAGATATTTATGAACCAAGAAAATACCAAAGAGATTGACATTAAAATTAAACCAAATATTAAAGCATTCTTGGGGGAAATTCTTCCTGATGGAATAGGTCTGTCTTTTGTTCTTTCCATTATTGCATCAATATCCCTATCGTTATAACCAGTTAGAGTATCTGCTGCAGCAGAACCTGCTGCCACTCCACCTAATAACAGAATCCACGTCACAACACTAATCGGGATATCAAATAGGAAAGAAGCAGTAAGAGCGGATCCGAAAGCAGTAAAAACCAACAAATACCATATTTTTGGTTTTGTTAATTCATAATAATTTTTTACTTTTTTTCCTAATGTTACTTGTCGAATCACAGTTTAACTCTCAACTCGTGTTATGTCATAACTGATTCTATGTTTTGATATTTATATCTTAAAATTAAAGAAATGTCCACCATTCTAGATCATATTCTTAGATTTTAGCAATTCAGCTAATAGTATTGCACCTTTTGCTGAACCCATCTTTTCATTGTGAGATAAAAGGACATACTTAACTCCATTGTCAAATACAGTATCCTTTCGTAATCTTCCAACAAATGTAGTCATTCCATCATTGATTTCCCTATCGATTCTGGGTTGAGGTCTAGTAGGGTCATCATGAACTATTATGTATTGCTTTGGTGATGACGGTAATCCGCTGAGTTTGACAGAATTTGAAAAATTGATCATTGCTTGTTTTACTTGTTCTGGATCAACAGGAGTTTTTGTTTCCACAAATACTGCTTCTGTATGGCCATCTAAAACAGGTACTCTAGTACAAGTACAACTAACCTTAACTGTTGAAGGAGATATAGAACTATCTGTAAGGGATCCAAGAATCTTTTTGGTTTCTACTTGCACCTTTTCTTCTTCTTTTGGAATAAATGGTATGACATTGTCTATTATATCTAAAGCAGCAACTCCAGGAGACCTTCCAGCTCCAGAAAGAGCTTGCATTGAAGTCATAAAAATACTTTCGATGCCAAAATTGTCTAATATAGGTTTCAGAGAAATTGCCAAACCGGTGGTCGTACAATTAGGTAGCGGACACACAAACCCTTTCCATTGTCTGTTTTTCTTTTGAATATTCAATAATTCTACATGTTCATCATTAATCCCTGGAATCAATATTGGAACATCGTCTTGATATCTGAAAGCAGCAGCTGTACTTATAACCGGAGTTATTTCAGCCATTTTTGGCTCAATTATTTGTGCGTCAGATGATTCTAACGCAGTAAAAACAAGATCATAATTTTTAGGATCTATGTCATCAACCTTACTTACAACTTTCTCTTTAATATAATCTGGAACTTGTTCTTTGTTATGCCATTTTAGTATACCTGTGTTTTGGTCTCTAATGGCATCGATATATTTTTTTCCTGCTGATCTTTCAGATGAGGCTATATCCTGTAATTCAAACCAAGGATGGTTTGCAAGTGCTACTACAAATTCTTGTCCAACTGCACCGGTAGAACCTATTAACGCTACTTTTAACATATTACAGCAATTAAATAAATAATAACGATCTAATAATCGTTATTCAAGCAAAAAAAGTATTTACATGCTTGGAAATATCAATCTTGTTCATCAGAGATTTGATAAAGCCCAACTATGGTCGAGAGAATTCTTATAAAAATAATCAAACTGAATTTAAAAGATTAGATTCATGTACTCATGGAGGATTATACTCGACAGATAATAATCAGGAAATAAGAATAGATTTTAGTTCAAATATCAATCCTCTCGGAATTTCAAGAAAAGTATTAAGCATGATATCGCAGAATATTAGAAATGTTTCAATCACATATCCAGATCCAAAATGTAGAGAATTAAGAAGAAGAATTTCAAAATATTTAAATTATAATATCCTTCCTGAATGTATTACAGTCGGAAATGGAGCTACGGAACTAATACATCAATTTGTTAGAACATTTCCGTATAAAGCATTCATTCCAATTCCTACCTTTTGCGAATATGAATTGGCAGTTAGGAGAATGGATTTAAAAATTGATTTTATTGATCCATTAGAAAATTTTCAAATTGATAATGATCTCATGATCAAAAAACTGAAAAAAAGAAACAAGAATATCTTATTCCTTTGCAATCCTAATAACCCTACTGGTAGATTAACCCCAGTAGAAATAATTAAAAAAATTATGAAAGTGGCAAAGAACAAGTCAACATTAGTATTAATTGATGAAAGTTTTATAGAATTTGTAAAAAATTATGAAATAAATTCAATGATTCCATACGTGATGGAATCTGATAATCTAATAATATTAAGATCTATGACTAAGTCATTTGGTTTAGCTGGTTTGCGACTAGGTTATTTAGTTGCAAATCCTAATTTAATAACAAAAATAAACTTGAATCAAATTGCATGGAATGTAAATGGTGTCGCTCAAATTGCAGGAATAGAAGCACTTAATGATCAAGATCACTTAGTGAGAGCTAAAAAAATAATAGAAAAAGAGAAAATTCGGATCTTGAAAACAATAAGAGAAAAAATGAAGGGTTTGGTCGCATATAATTCAGATGCTAATTTTTTATTGATCAAGTTAAAAAATAAGGATTCTACATGGTACAAAGAAGAATTGTTGAAAAATAATGGTATCTTGGTTCGTGACTGTAGCAGTTTTAGAGGAATGTCAAATGAGTTTATCAGAATTGCAGTAAAAACTCGTAGCGAAAATGAACTTCTTCTAACTGCTTTAGAAAATATGGAGGAAAATATTAATAATTAATGGGTCAGTATTGATAATTAAAATGTGCACAGATAGAAGGTAAAAAACAATTTGGAACAGGCAAAAATATTGATGGTTCAGGGCACTTCTTCTGGCGCAGGAAAAAGTACATTAGTTATTGCATTGTGCAGAATTTTGTCTGATGTAGGGTTTCGTGTTTGTCCATTCAAGGCACAGAACATGTCGTCAAAAATTTTCAATATTTCTAAATCGGAGGTAATATCAAATATTCAGGCAGTACAAGCAATTGCTGCGAGAAAAAAACCTAGTTGGAAAATTAACCCTATTTTATTGATACCTGTAGGGAATTATAGAAGCAGAGTCTTTATTAAAGGAAAATTTTATGCAGAGATGACAGCTTCTAGCTACTATAAAGATTTTGTCTTACAGACTGGCTTCCCCCTGGTCTTGGAATCAATAAAGACTTTGAGACAAGACAATGATATATTGATTGTAGAAGGAGCTGGGTCTCCTGCCGAAATTAACATAGCAAAATATGATATAGCTAATATGTTGCTGGCTGAAAAAACGGAAAGTCCCGTTCTACTCATATCGGACATCGAAAGAGGAGGTTGTTTTGCAAGCCTTGTAGGGACTATGGAACTATTACAAAGAAAACATCAAAAATTAGTCAAAGGATTTTTAATAAACAAATTTCGTGGTGATAAAGGTTTACTTAAAAATGCAATAAAATATGTTCAATCAGCAAAAAATATGGAATGTCTCGGAATTATTCCAAAAATTGATTTTTCTTTACCTGAGGAAGACTCATTAGACGGTACCAATAGTAAGATAGACCTTACCCATGATAATAATAACAGCAAACATTTCACGTATTCAAAAGAAATATTAGACCAACAAATAGACATATTATCAACAGAGATCAGAAAAAATATTGAACTAGAATTTATTTTAGATAAGGTTTTGAAATTAACCAGATGATATCATCAATACATATTATCTTTATCCTAATTCTTTCAATAACTCTAGATCTGGCGTTTGGGGACCCTAGTAATAGGTTTCATCCTGTCTCATGGATCGGTAAAATAGTAAAATATTTTATCCCAAAATTAAAGATCACTGAAAAAGAAAACCAGTATGAAGAGAAGATCAGAGGAGTGGTTTTAACAATATCTTTTATAGTGATATCTGCATTTCTCGTTCAAGTCTTTTTAATTTATTTGAGAAATATTGATTTCTTTATATTTTTTATACTATCGATTTATCTACTTTACAGTACAATTGCGATAAAAAATATGGGCAAACATGTTGATGATATTATCAACGCGTTGAAGAGAAATGATATTGGTAATGCACGTCTAAAACTGTCTTTCATCGTCGGCAGAGATACCCAAAAACTGGATGAACAACATATCCTATCGGCGGCAGTCGAATCTATAGCAGATAGTACAGTAGATGGTATAATATCACCTTTATTTTATTTTTCTTTTTTTGGTCCAACGGGAGCCTTTGTGTTCAGAATAATTAACACCTTGGATTCTATGATTGGATATAGAAACAATTATTTTGTTAATATTGGATGGATGGCTGCTAAAGCTGATACATTTGCAAATTATATACCAGCCAGAATGACATCTTTGCTAATGATAATTTCATCTATTATAGCAAGGGCTGATTGGAAAAATTCTATTAAAATTCTAAAACGTGATCGTAATTGTTCAATTAGTATAAACTCTGGCCATCCCATGTCTGCAATGGCAGGAGCATTGAAGATAAGATTAGAAAAAATAGATCATTATGCATTAGGCGATCCTCAGGAGATACTATCTATTCAAAAATGTATAGTTGCAATAAAAATAATGAAGATAACGACAATACTCTTTTGTTTATTAATCTCTATTCCAACTATACTATTATTAGACTTTTTGAAATGGTGGTCAATAGTATTTGCCATTTGATAATATATTTTCCGTTTTATCTTTTTTAACCGTTATACCGGTAACGAAAAGAAAAGGTTATGATATTAGCTATATAGCAAAAAATATGTATTTATTCCCAATTGCGGGATTCATAATAGGATTTAGTGTAGGATCTTTTGCCTTCATTTTGTATGACCATTTGCAAGATTTAATCCTTGGGATGATGGTAACAATTGCATTAATTGCCTTTACGGGATTACACCACACAGATGCGCTTGCAGACCTAGCAGACGGATTGATGGTAAGAGGCTCTAAAGATATTAAACATAAGGTGATGACAGATCCAAGAAATGGAACTGCTGGAACTGTAATAATTATTATCTACATAGTAGGAGTTATTGTTTTAGTGTCTCATGTTAACAACAAATTTGCATTATTTTCTTTGATTATAATTGCTGAAACTCTTTCAAAGTATAGCATGGTATTACAATGTTACATAGGTAAATCAGCATGGGAGGGATTAAATACAATATTTATTACTGAGATGAAGAACAGAAAAAAGTTTATCATATCAACAATCCTGGTGGTTGTAATACTAATCATTTTTGGACTAGGGGTCTACCAAATAGCACTATCACTTGCTGGAATGTTACTTGTAACTTCACTTCTCTTATTAATTTCTAATAGATCTTTCGGGGGAATATCTGGAGATGTGATAGGAGCTTGTAATGAATTATCAAGATTTTTTGTTTACTTTATTTATGTTGTCGTTATGGGATCGACATAATAATGTCTAAAAAAAAGGTGAATATTATCGCCATAATAATGTGTGGTGGAAAAGGTACTAGAATGAAAAAAATTTATCGCACTGACAAACCTATGATAAAACTGGGAAACAAAAGAATGATAGAATATATGATTGAAAATTTGATAAATACTAAACGTTTTCTAAAAATTGTTATCTGTACCAGTAAAAACACAATCAGAACAAAATCATTTCTCTTAAAAAAAATTAAAAGAAAAATTATTGATGACCTAGAATTTGTTGAGACGGATGGAGATGGCTATTCCCTAGATCTAATTACAATCATTAAAAAATTTCCTAACGACATGATTTTTGTGGTATCTGCAGACCTACCGTTATTATCAGAATATGAAATAAATGAGATTTTAAAATCATGCGATTTTCGATTTCCATGCAATTCCATTATAATAGAAAAAGAATTTGTAGAAGGTTTAGGAATAAAACCAAGTATTTCCTTTACATATAAATATAAAGAGTACTGTTATTCTGGAATTGAAATCTTTAACCCAAGTAAAATATATGACTTTGAACATGAGATTCCAGAGAGATTCATAGTATTAAATCAAAAAGGGATAGCAGTTAATGTAAATGAAAAATCCGATCTTGAGAAAGCGAAAAGAATGCTGAAAACATGAAATATTTTAACTCATGAGACAAGGCTAAAAGTCAATGAACAAGTTATATGATCTTAACATTAGTTTGGATCTGGTAATTTTAAGGATGTACTTGATTGTTATCTCTGACACTTGTTGTTATTTTTCAATTATAATATCCTAGCATATAAGGAATGAAAACTAAAACAATATTCTTATAGAATCTTTTTTTATTCCAGAATTATTTGTTATAATAAGAACCTTGATATTCCAAAAAACAGAATGTAATCATTATTTTCACTTTGTTTTTTGTTTCCCCCATAAAATTTCATATCACCATCTTTAATCGAAATCTATCAAAAATTCTTCATATCAAAAGTAAGCATTGCTATCACTAATGTAATAATGTCTAATAATTTTATTTTGTAGTTTTAGAGTGTAAAAAATTCGAATTCCAAACAGCAATTATAAACAGTTATAGATGTATTTTATTCTAGTTCGTTGACTCACGTGTTATCGCCAAACATCGTAATTTGATAGAATAACTTTATGTATTTTGAAAATAAGAATTACTACGAAGAAAGTATAATAGTTACTAATCTAGATTCGTAATTATATTTCCAAATATCTTTGCTTTTCCCCCAGATTTTTGAGCTAATAATTCATTGCATGTTTTGCAGTAAATGTTCTTTGACGTATGGGAATAAATAATTATTTTATCATTGCACTTTGTGCATTGAATAGTGAAATACTCACTGGATGGCTGCGGAATTAAGATATTCTCTTTATTCATTTTTTATTACCAATAACTAATTTAGGCGCTAATTTCTAATTTTCGCATTCTCATCCCTTCTCTCATGGATTTTCTTTGACAGGTTTTACAAGTGTACTTAAGGGTAATTTTCTTAGTTGTTTTTGCTGTACGTTTCAATTCAGGAAATTTTTGACCGCCGTATCCCTTCTTGTCTTCTGCATGCCTTCTGGCCCCCAAAGCAGTCTTTCTATCTTTTCCTTTCTTATATATTGAAACAGATTGAGCGGTATGCGTCTTACACTTGGGACAGAATTTTCGCATCTCCTTTTGCATCTTCATGTAGATTTTTTTGATATTAGGGTTATTTAAGGAAAACTGCTGGTGAGATGCTTTTAGCGATCATCAAAGGATAATAATAGAGAACACAAACTTTCAAAAGAGTGTTTTAGGAATTCACCAAAATTTTTTGTTCACAAAAAAAACCATATTTTTTAAACGCTTATAAGCAACCTTCCTCTTATCATAGGAAGAAAATGGATATATTTAGTAATTTAATACAGCAGCTGAATGTTCCTATAAATTTAGATACTTTTGGGGTGTGGATTCCATTAGCTTTTGGGTTAGCAGTAGGATTGGCATACGTGATAGCATCTGGTCTAAGGCGCCCAACATAAATAAATATAAAGTAAAGATTACCCATTTTTCTTTTTGTTTGTCTTAATTTTAATAGTATTTGGATTTTTTAATTATAACCGAGTTGTATTTTGAATTTTACTTATCTTAATATATATGCTATATTGTCATTAAAAGATTCGAATTCAAATATAAATGATTTAAAAAAGCTAATAGGAACAATTGGTATACCATTGATAAATTTAAAATTTGAATCGTATAATGTCAAAAGCATAGGGAGGGCCTTTTTTATTTTATTATTATTGCGTAAATAATTTCTAGTACGTATTATTTGTTTATCAACATATGGCATAATAGCCGATTTGCTATAATTTTTCCAATGCTTACAATCAATAGAAATTAGAAAGTCGTTTTTTATAGCTATTACGTCTAATTGACATCGTGGTTTTGTTAGTACGATATTAACTTTGGTATCGTATTCAAAGTGGCCTAATATTTGAGAAGTCAATGATTCAAAATCTTGCCATGAGAGTAATCTAGAACATTCTTGTATGTCACAACCCCTCCTAATAGCAATGAGAGTGATCCAAATTTTGTCAGAACGAGAAAAAGATATTGTTCTATCTTTTTCAGATAGTTGCCCTATATTGTTGTTGAGCAGATATTTTACAATAGCTTGAAATACAGAATCATTATCTAGTTCGAGTGTATTTTGAAACTCTTTTAAGTGATATCTTCCAGCTTCAATATGCGAAATGACCTTCATCAGGAGTTTAGGATGTAGAAAGTCGTCTAACAATTTAATCAGAATATTGAAAATTTAGCCTGTTGTTATAATACTTACATAGTACAACGGATTCACAAATCAATATTATGTAATCCTGCTTCGTGGTACTAGATTCGATTAATTTTAAAATCTTTCTTGGGACTTTGAATGCTCAATAAAATTTGTTTTAGCTCGTCATCAGTCAACGCACGATTTAACCGACCAGAGGAGGCCGCATTTACTAGATAATTTTCAACGGCATTTGCTAGTTCCGGTTTTACCATCCTAACATTAGCTAATCTTTGTCTCGCAGATGCATCCAAAAGTACCATCAAAACCTTTTGACGCATTGCATCTGCTTCTGCCTCTCTTCTTTTACGATCTTCTTCGCTTGGATTATTATTTTGTGGGAGTGACATGTTTCATCAAGTTCAGGAATACCTGCCTAACTCGGGAAAATCTTTTTGAAGTTCTTTATGAAGTTCAGTTGCAAGTCTATCCACTCTCTTCATTCCATCTTCAGAAATTATTCTACCCTTATCTTTTTTTACTATGTAACCAGAATTCTCAAGCTGTTTTAAACCAGTACGAATTATTCCACCACTAGCATCTACATGATGTGCCAAATTGTATCCTCTTTGTTTCTTCCCCCCGTATACACCTTTGAGATCCGCTACAGAAACTGGTCCATGAATGTAGACCTTTCTTAAGAGAGAAGCACATCTGGTGTACCACCAATCTTTATTTTGAGGAATTTTTTCAGTATGAGGCCCAGTTTTTACAAAATAGGACCAAGATGGAGGTTCAATTTTTTTATCATTTTTTAAATATCCAGCTAATTTTTCTATAAATTTATCAGCTGGCACATCATAAACTTTAGCCATTATAACATCAGAATATTTCTAGAACCCTTATAAAACCTTATTCTCTGTCCATAATGTATTAAAATAATTTCCTGTATACATAGTTACACTTTAGACAAGTAATTCTTATTGCTTTGACATTAGATCGCCCTATTCGCACTCTGGAATTGTAACCTGGTGAAATAAAATTTTTACATTTCTTGCAATAAAATTGGCGAAGATTATATGGAAGTTTTAATCTAAGTCTTTTTGCAATTTTTTTTGCAAGTTGTGCTTGTTTGTTTGCTAGATCATAATTTTGGTGTTTCTCACTTAGAGCACTGTGGATTAATATAGATATCCGTTCGTATGCAACTAATTTAGCCTCACTTTTTACCAAACTAGATATCAAATTGAATTGTTGAGATAAAAATACCTTTCTTTGATGTGTAAGAAAATCGATTAAAAAATAAATAATTTTAATTTATTGCGCTGAATCACAACCAAATTATAAACAACTACAACTAGTGATTTTTAAATTGCGGTTATCGATAATAATTGCCGAGGCAGCCCTTGAAACCATCCCAAAAAACTTACAAAACATTATTGTTGTTAAAAATTATGCGAAAAAGATGAAAAGACCTGTAAAAGAAATTTTGCTAGATATAAATTATCACTATTCTGCTATGGAAAAGGGGAAAATTGAATCAAGATGGAAACGTGGACGTCCTGATATAATACATTTATGTTTGTTATCTATACTTTCTACGCCTTTATTTTATAATAGGTTAGTAGGAGTTTATATTCACACAATTGATAATAAAGTAATTCTGATAGGGGAGAATTTACGGATTCCAAAATCTTATAAAAGATTTGAAGGATTGATGATGAAGCTATTCCTTGAGAAGGAGATATTATCTTCAAATTCAGATAGGAATATTCTATTACAAGTCAAGGATATGACTTTTAGTGAATTAATAGGAAAAATTGTGAAACCTGACGAAATTATAGGCTTTTCGACCTTTGGAAAATATCAAGATATCGAGACCATTTTAACTGAAAACTTGAAAAAAGATGATGGCCATTACGTTTTTGTAATTGGAGGATTTCAAAGTGGACATCTTTCCCAAGAAGTTATTGACAGGATGGATAAAATATATTCGATATCTAAATATAGTTTAGAAGCACATGTTGTAGTTTCCAGATTGATTTATGAATGCGAAAAATTTTTATCTATTCAATAAACTGCGAAAAATTTTTATCTATTCAATAAACTGGTTTATAAAAGAAAGATTTTTAAAAACTAGGACAATATTCACACGCTTAGATGTTAAAAAATCTTCTTTATGGACAGTTATTAACAGTTTTATTTGTAGTTGTATTTTTTATAATCAGCCCTATTCAGAATGTTGTTGCAGATGGTCTATTCGAAGAAACATTACCTCCTGCGTCCGTCGGAGACAGGGAAGCAAGTTTATATACAAAAATCAGTCCACCCATTCTAACATCTGAAAGCAAGGAAAACGCCTTTTTTGAATTAAAATTATTTGATGCGAAGACTGACAAAAACATAGAGCATGTTTCGTATTTTATTTCGGTAGAAAAAGATGGAAAATTGATAATGAGGGACCTGTTTCATTCACATCAGGGACCTTTGAAACTAAAAATAAACCCACAACAAGGAGATTTTGTAAATATTTTTGGTTCAACAGAACCCTTTCTTGGCGGTTGGACAAGTGAAACCGGAGATATCTCTGTAAGCGGCCCCATATTGTTGGAAGGAGGATTATATCACTTTGCAATAGAAATATTTGGAATAGATAACGATAGAAATATTTTCACTCCTGAAACTGCACCTAGGTTTGATTCTTATCTAAGTGTCGGCGACATCTATAAGAACAATATTAAGGAAAGTGACAAGAACTACAATATTACCATAGTATCTTATTATGATCAAATACAGAATTTTACTTATGATTCACTAAAGAAAGATATTTCATGGGTAATGCCTTTTAATTGGGATCTCAAGAGAATCCAAGAACAAAATATTTTCGTACATGAGGAAGTCAAGATACCTAAAGTATTTAATGAATTTGGAGATAGTACTTCTTTCCATGCATTAGTAAACGGCAATCCTATGACTGGAAGGGCCATTGCTATTGACCCATTTACAGAGGAAAAGAACTTAATATTACACTTCCTTTTGAACAAAGTGGATATTTTAAAGCTAGCAGAATCTCTTCAAAACCAAGGTTTAAAAACTATGATATTTAATCTATCCCCCGCTAAAGAAAAAATTGTCGAAACAACACCAGAGATTGTATCAGACAGGGGAGGAATACTAACAAGATTTGAATGGCCTAGTGAAGTACTATCAAATCAAGATAATGCATTAAAATTAAACTTTTCTGATGCATTGGCAGATTCAGCAATTAAGGGAGATATAAATTATGACCTAACTTTTTATGATCAAAAAGGAAATCAAATTATAAAAAAAGAAAATCTAACTGCAAAGAACGCATCGGATTCACAGATGATTAAATTTCCATCCAAAGGAATTTACCAGATAGAATTGAACATCAAAGGAATAACCTTTCCAGATACTGTCTCCGCCGATAAAACGAGGAATGGAATATCTAGAGGAATAGTAGTAGTATCATAAAAAAAGAGCTAAATTTACTTGATAGTAAATTTAATTTTTCCATTTTTTTCTTATAATCTGATATTAATTAATCTTCATATTTTTCTAATAACATAGAATTATATTTTTGCCAAATAATTACTACTTAGACCGAAGATTGAAAAGACTTTTCGCAAATCACCTAATATGTCTAAATCATTTAGATAAACAAATCAGATTGCAGATAGAAAATCTAATAGATAAGGAGGGAAAAGACTGTATTGAAGGTTTTTTAATATGTCCAGATTGTAATTCCAAATACCCCATAATAGAAGGGGTTGCAATAATTCTAAAGAATTTTTCAAATTATATTCAAAATCGTACTGAAATGTATGGGAAATGGTTATTAGAATGTCAAACAAACGAAATGAAGGATTTTTTGAGAAACGCTGGCGAATCTTTATTTAGTCCAATTGGAAGTAACATATATGAAGATGGTGGAATATGGTACTCACCATATAAGTGGCTAGAACTAGAAAAACATGACGAGGATAGATTAATTAAATCGTTAAGATGGAACATAAATCCAAATGAGCTATACGATCGTGTAATTAGTAGTATAAATCCAAAACTTGATGGAATAGCTCTAGATCTTGGATGTGCGATGGGAAAAACTACACTCAAGTTAGCAAAAAAATATTCATTTGTCATAGGAGTAGATCTTTCGTTTTCGTTTATAAAAGAAGCTCGTAAATTGATGCAGGAAGATATACAAGGTAATACTGAATTTTGTGTCTCTGATGTAAGTTCTCTCCCTTTTCATAATATGAAATTTGACCTCATATTGGCAATGAATTTAATAGAATTGGTAAGCCCAAAGGAATTATTATTATCAGTTCATAAATTATTAAAACCCCATAGTGATGTCATTTTTACAGATCCATATGATTATAACAGAGACAAAGAAATTGAAAAAAAATATGATGGAAGATCATTCAGAGAATTAATAGAAGAAAATGGATTTGAAATAAATGAATCCACTCAGAAAAAGGAATCTTTTATTCCGTGGATATTAAAAATTAATGAGAGAGTATATCTATATTATTTTGTAGATTTTATAAAAGCAAAGAAATTATCAAAGCATAAACTGTTTTAAGATAAACAATATGTTGGATCTGAATATATTTACGAATTGACTAATATACTATCAATTTATTTTGATCGAGTCTGTAAATCATAAAGAAATAATAATAATAACAACTAGATAGAATATGAATAAATAATATCATGGAGGAAAGCTTCATTTTTAAGGATCGGACTAAACTTTCGCCAAGATATATTCCAAAAGAGTTGCCACACAGGGAAAAACAAATTGATCTACTCAAAAGAACATTTAGTAATTTAAAAAACGATCCCGACAAATACCCCCTGACAATTTTACAGATAATAGGTCAAGCTGGAATAGGTAAGACATCTACACTTATTAGATTTGGAAATTTATTAAAAGAAGAACTAGCAAATAATAAAATTAATTCAAAAATTGTGTATATTAATCTAAAATTACAAGGTGGTAACAAATACGCGATTTATAAATATATGCTTGGATGTATCGCTCCGGAATTACCAGCACAAGGACTGAGTGCTGAAGAGATGTTAAGACAAATGATTGAGTATCTCGATAATACATCATCTTATGCTTTAATAATATTGGATGAGATTGACTATCTCATCAAGATATCAAAAGATATTGGAATAATTTATGACTTGACCCGCCTCAATGAATTCAACCCTAATAAGAGATGTAATGTTAAGGGAGTCATCTTTATTGCTAGAAGTATTGAATTTTATGAAAAATTAGATGAAGCAGAATTAAGTTCTTTAGGAAGAGTACCAATTGAATTTCCAACATATACAATTGAACAAGTCAGTGATATACTCGTACAAAGATCAGTAGAGGCTTTCAATAAAGAGGTGATTTCTACAGATATAATAGATTGGATCTCAAGGATAATTATTTCACCTGAGATAAATGGAGATATTAGATACGCATTAGATCTTTTAACATATGCAGGAAATATTGCTGAGAATGAAGGAACAAAAAAAATACTTTTAGACCAAGTTAAAAGAGTACATGAACAAATTTATAAAGGGATAACCGATGAAGATCTTAAGGATTTATCCAAGGAACAAATTGTTACACTACTTGCAATAATTAGAGGATTGCGAATCAAAAAAAAGGATCATGTAGAACTAAAAGAGATCAGAATGCAGGTCATAGATATCGCTGAAGAAAATAAGATAAAAAAACTTGATGTAGAGGACGTGTTGAGTGAACTGGATACAAAGAAGATAATAAGAATTCATTCTCTTAAAAAGATTATTTTGTTATCTGCATCAATTGATAAACTAGAAAAAATTTTAGAAGATATCATGAATGGGAAGAAGAGTTAGAAGATGAATGAAGATAGATCTGTAAAAGATATAGTGGAAACGGGCTTTGGAACAATAGGAAAAATAAGAATATTAAGAACAATGGCTGAAGAAAACAAATTGTTTACCGTTTATGCTCTTCACAAGAAAACGCACTTGAAAAGAGAAGATATTAAAAGAAATTTATCAGAGTTGATAAAGATAAATTGGGTAATAGAACAGAAATTAGGAAATTATGTTTATTCATTAAATAGAGAAGACAAGTTTATAAAAAAAATAATTTCATTTTTTCAAGATATAGGATATACTGGCGAAAAACATTATCTTTAGATTGAGAAAGAAAATCACTAAATTCCTTACTATATAAAGGTTAATAATATTTAATCAAATTTTGCAGCTACTTAATCAATATTTCGATTCAACTTATTTTGGTTTTTTCCTATTTGTTTCGTACTGGGAAGTTTAATTTGTAGAGTTAACTCTGGAAAATAAAAAGATGGAGACATTTATATAGTTTAAGTTCAATAACTTATTATAATCGTCTTTACCATAGTATTATCTCATTTTTTAACTGTACTTAACTATTATAGTAATTGAATAGAAAAATGATTCTTCTTATCTATTATTGTAATTTAATATTATAATGAATTTGCGTAAAAAAAAATTGGAACCAGCTAACCTAAAATCTATCACCCTGAGTTATTATCTTTTATTCCACAATGTTTAGATAAATATAGCTATATAAATATGATATTATAAAAAATAAAAGTGACTAAATATAAATAATATTGCTGTAAATAATTGGAAATATTACTGTTTGATGGCATTGCCAGAACGTTAATGAAAATATACAATTACAAATATAGTATTTTGTTAATACTTATATGGCTATTGTATAGAAGTGTATTTTTCATAAAAAACCAATGGTGTTTTATTTATTTTGAAACATGACAGTAAAATTGCAAAATAAAGATGTAGATAAAAACTAATTACCTTAATCTATAAAATAATATTCTTGATATTTCGATAAATGTCAGTCACGATTTCAAGTTCTATCTATTAAATTTTGTTTGTTAAAACAGTTCTTTGAATTATCTTAAATGAATGTGGTATTTTTGTTTTAATATCAAGAATTTAATTAAAAAGAATAAGTTATTAATAGCTCATGATTTGTTAAATCTATTAAAGAAGAAGTCAAAAGTTTTATATAAAATTTATAAATAAAATTGCTTAAAACTAAATAAATTCGTTTCTGGTAAACTTTAAGTGAAAGATGTTTGTATATTATTATTGAAATAGCAATGTCGTTTGTAAAATATCGTTTGAGCAGAATGAGAAAAATTACTAAAAATCGTGTTTTTCTTGTATTCAGATACATGTTTTTCTTGTATGTTAAATTCAAGCTGAAATTAGGCTGGCTTTAGTATAAAATTTGATTTATGGTCTTAGTTATTTATTTTTAAGAGCAACCCGAACATTCAATAATAGATTTATTGGTTAACTTACCAATGGATTACAATAAGTTATGTAAATCGATATTTGCTTTACATGATGACATAAGATATGCCGGGGTAGTTGATGAGAGCGGGGTATTGATAGCTGGTGGTATGAGGAAAGGTATTGACTCTATTGTAGATGAAACAAGCGAGGAACTCTATCTTGCTCAAACATCTATTAGAAGATCCATGAGAGAAAGATTTGACGAAACCTTGGGAAAGGTTAGATTCTCCTACGTAGAACGTGAAAAAATATCTATTCTGACAATATACTTAGACAAAATGGTAGTTTTGATTACTTTGGAACCGAATATTGATTCGCATACAGTAATCGACATAGCGGAAGATTCTTTGGACATGATTGATGGTAAGATAGATAGTTAATTGTTTTTAATGTAGTATTATCAATCATCATTTTTCTTTTCACAATTTCATAAAGTAAATAGGAATAACATTCAATTATCGTTAATATTATTGATATTATGCAAATTGTGCATATGCTGAAGATCTTTTTGGAATTCTTGCAACTCTAATGGAACGGATAGTGAGATGGGGTCTTTTAATGAAGCAGGTTTACCAGTATTTGGGTTAATAGATTCTTTTTTCTTATTCCATACAAATGAATTAAATTCGACGATTTTTTCTGTAAATTTTTCAAAATCTTTGAAAAAATCATTTGTCAATGGTTTTTTCTGTAAATGTATACTTCGTGAAGAATAAAGTGTTTTCCATAGTTCTTCGGTGATAAATGGACAAATTGGTGCAAGTAATAGCAATATGGTCGAAAAACATTTATGCAATGCATAAAGTGCAGAATTTTGAGAGGTTGGATCAGAATCATCATAGACTCGGGATTTGACCATCTCAACATAGTGGGAAGCAAAAAGATTCCAAGTAAAGTCACGTATATGATTAGAAGGAATGAAAAAATTAAATATATTGTATCCCTTACTACAATTCTCCACAAGTCTAAATAATTCTGAAAGTATCCATTTATCAGTTGGTAAAATACTTTTTCTATCAATTTCTGCAAAAATTTCTTTAGGGATTGGAAATGATGATAGAAATCTCCCTAAATTCCACAATTTAGACAAAAATTTTTGAGATATAGATATACTTTGCTCAGAACAACGAAAATCTTGACCTAAATTTGTTTCACTTGCAGACCAAAATCTAAATGTATCAGCTCCAAACTGCTGTATAACAGGAAAAGGATCAATGACATTACCTTTACTTTTACTCATTTTTTTCCCTTTTTCATCAACTCCATATCCCATAATCCATACATTATTCCAAGCTAATGTGTCCGTAAGCTGGTAACATCTAAGCAGAGTATAATACAACCACGTTCTTATAATATCCTTTGCCTGGGGTCTGATTGTACAAGGATAAGTATGCTTGTAAAATTTCGCATCTCGGGAGAATTTGGAAATAAATAACGGTGTAATACTAGAATCCATCCATGTATCAAAAGTTTTTTCCTCTCCAGTAAACTCTGTTGATCCACAATTAGAACACCTATCGAAAGGCGGTCTTTCCTTCCAAGGCTGATAATACTGTCCAGAATCAGGAAGATTTGGAGTTTGACATTTATTACAAAACCATACAGGTATTTCAGTACCATAAAATCTTCTTCTTGAAATTGGCCAATCTATTGAAATTGCATCAAGCCAATTATTTAAGATCTGCTTATGTATCTCAGGATAAAAACAAATATTTTTTGAGATGTCTTTCAATACTTCCACATATTCTAATTGCCTTAAATAATAGTCATGTAGAGGGATGATTTGTACCGGCGTCTTACTTCTTTCACAAAGTGGTGTACGATGAACTATTTTTTCCTCCCGTTCAACGAAGCCACATTCTCTTAAATCTTTAACTATTTTTTCTCTTGCATTATTAATCATTAAATTTTGGTAAGGCGTAGCCTCATCTGTAGTATAACCATTTTGGTCAAGAGCAACTATTTCCTTTAGATTCAAGTCTCTAAAAACTTGCACATCATTTTGATCTCCGTAACTACATACCATTACCATACCTGTTCCAAATTCCTGTTTTACTGAGTGATGAACAAGAATTGGTACTTTCCTGTTGAAAAGTGGCAGTATTACTTTTTTTCCGTGGAATTGATAATACCGATCATCTTTAGGATTAACTATGATAGCTTGACATGCAAAAAGCAATTCTGGACGAGTTGATGCTATAATTAATTTATCAGTATTGCTATTTTCAATAGCGAAATACATGTAAACTAAATTTGTCGGAAGATCTTCATAAATTATTTCTGCATCCGCAATGGTTGTACCGCAATCTGTACAATAATTATTAGGTCTGTTAGAAATATATACAAGACCTTTATTCCACAAATCGATAAATGTTTTCTGAGTGAGAGATCTAAATTCAACCGAATCTGTTCTATAATATTCTTTAAAGTTAGCACTAATTCCGAGATTTTTCATGATATTGATCATTTCTGATTCAAGATCATCAAGGGCAGACTTGCAGAGGTCTAGGAATTTTTCCCTTTCCATTTGTCTCATTCTGACCTTGTATTTTCTTTCTGTGTAAATTTCAACTGGAAGACCATTTCGATCTATCCCAATTGGAAACATAACAACATTTCCTTCCATTCTCGCCGATCTTGCAATCATATCAATCTGTGCATAATGTGCTGCTGCACCAATATGCCATGGTCTTCCTGAGGGATATGGTGGGGGAGTATCTATTACAAATATATTGTTAATATTATTTTCTTTTAAATTAAAATTATATAGATCTTCGTGTTCCCAAGATTTGAGAATTTTTGATTCTAATATATGATTCCAAGACTTTAAAGTGATTTTAGGTTCCATCTCTCAGATTTAGTTAGTCTTTATATTACAATGTGGTTATTAACGTTGGTATAGATATATCCTTATTTGATGGGATATTACTCTCCAGTTTAAAAATTTAGGTATTAAATTTAAAAAGGAACACAAAAAGAAAATTATGGAATACCAATATGAAAAACGAACCTATTTTAAATTGGCCAAAAGGTGGGCGCCTTTATTAACTCCTTCATAAATATAAACTCCCAATGCATCTATATTTTTGGGCATTTTTGGAGAAAGTATTTTTATTATCTCCCTAGAAAGATTTTCCACCGTAGCCTCATCTTCTAAAAGATAGACAGTTGATTTTGGTAATTGGAGATTGAAAAATCCTCTAGGTCCCTCAAACTGAACAAAATAATAGATTTCGTCTTCTTTTAGTAGATATTGTCTATTGATAAAAAATTTATGATCTAAATTATTAATTGCCTCTTTGATAAGTCTTTTAGCCTCGCTAAAATCCATAACTAAGCCATTACTCATATTTCCAATGATTTCAACCATTACTGTTGAAGTATGTCCATGAAGAATGGAGCATTTTGTAACTAGAGGTAGAATATGGGCATAATCAAAAGACAAAGAAGGATCCTCAATAAAAATAGAACCTATACGGCAATTTTTAGAATCAAAAAGGAATAACGACTCAAATTCTGTTGATTTGCCGGCATATTTTGATGAACCAATTGCTATAATATCAAGATCTGGTAAATCTTCTTTAATCTTATTAAATTTATCAAAATCCTCCTCAGAATCTATTACC
Source organism: Nitrososphaeraceae archaeon (assembly GCA_035297365.1). Lineage (GTDB taxonomy): Archaea > Thermoproteota > Nitrososphaeria > Nitrososphaerales > Nitrososphaeraceae > TH1177. Next base: position 172,371 of record DATGZA010000014.1, on the reverse strand, counting down.
TGTATATACTTGTTGTCTTCAATCTTGAAATCAATGATAAACATTTTATTATTAGGTGACATAATTTTTGCATCAATTTCATGATCTTTTCCTAAGAAAATGAATAAATTTGATAAAGATAATTTGGTTCTATTTGAAAGATGTACCCCATTATGATTGATATATTTAATATCGTTTTCCACGAGATTACGAGTCATATCTTAATTTAATTAAATATCGAAATATTTTATATAAAAATCTTTAATGTTGGTAAATAATTATTATTTTTAAAACATTGAGTACTATAGAAAAATATTTTCTTTGAATAATAAACAAAATGTAAAAAACAATATAAATTGTCAGAAAATTTATAAAGCTATATTTAAAACTTAGATTAAAAGGATACTTGTATTGAGTGATAATTGTTTGATATAATTTGTGAAATTTTAAAATCAATAGATATTAGTGTGGATAGAAGGGAAAATTTTGCTATTGCTTTTTCTGGCGGGTTAGATAGTTCGTTGTTAGCAAAGATTGTAAAGGATAATTTTAAAGATGTTACGTTACTCTCAATAGGTTTTCCAGGTTCCCATGATATTGAATTTTCTAAATTTATTTCTGACAAAATGAGTATAAAACATATAACATATGAAATAAATATCGAGAATTTTATCATCGTGTTGAAAAAAATTATAAAGAATATACCATGTAACAATTTATCTCATATCGAAAATTGTATCGCTTTCTATTATATATCTTTTTTAGCTTCATCAAATGGGTTTAACACTGTTCTCACTGCTAATGGCTTCGACGAATTATTTTGTGGCTATAACAGGTACAGACAAATATTTTCAGACGGAATTATGGAAATAAATAAATTTATGGATAAAAAAATAGAAAATGAACAAATACTAATTAAGGAAATCCAGGAGGTTTCAAAGGAATATAACGTTTCCGTCAAGCAACCTTTTTTATCGCGAGATTTTATAGAATATGCAAAAAAAATACCAATAGATAAAAAGATCAGAAGTTCAAATGACTTACTCAGAAAACATATTTTACGAGAAGTAGCCATTTTATTGAATGTACCAGTTGAAGCAGCTCTGCAGCCAAAAAAAGCTTTGCAATACGGTTCTTTAATTCACAAAAATCTTATCAAAGGTATAAAGAAGGAGGATGAAATAAGAAAACTTTTATTGACCAAAATAAATCACTGATCAAAACAATATTATAATATTTATTGAATATACTACTTTAATAATATAAAATAGGAAATTTTAGTTATCATTAAACAAGATTTTGATTCTAATAGGGGTACTTATTTTTATATGCATTTTCATCCTATATTTATTTGTCATTGCATTCATGATTTAGCTTTTCATTATTTACCATTATTGTTATTTCATTTTCTGGTTCTACTTGATTATTCTTATTATGAATATTTCTAATCAAATTCTTTCGAGACAATATTAGAAACATTTTCTATGATTTGAATGGCTGAGGCAAAATGATTTTGTGGCTTAAACAGAGAATCAAGTTCATCATCATTGAAATGAGATGATAATATATCATCATCCTTTATAGCCTGAATAAAGTGTTTTCCAGATTCTTTTGCCGCAAAGGCTATTCTTTGAATATCCATATATGCATTTATTCTTGGAATTCCCTTTTTAACCAATGATTCCAAAACAAATTCTGCATAAATTTGTCCCTTCGTAATTTCTATATTGGAAGAAATTTTATCAATGTTAATATTCAGTTCCGATATAACTTTGATCATAGTATTTAGCATCTCATCAAGTAGTATTATTCCCATAGGAATTGTAAATCTTTCATTTGCAGAATTAGAGAGATCTCTTTCATGCCACAAACTGATATTATCCATAGCAACCTGTACTAACGAACGCAAAAGTTTTGCTAAGGATGACACTCTTTCGCTTTTTATAGGATTTCTCTTTACTGGCACTGCGCTGCTTCCCATTTGACCTACCTTAAAAGATTCAGATACTTCATCCAATTCTGGACGCTGTAAATTCCTTATTTCTATTGCAACTTTATCGAGAGTCGCTCCTACAAGTGCTATCAAAAATTGAAATTCTGCCAGCCTCTCTCTGGGAATTACTTGTGTAGCAGCCTCAGATGGATATAAATTCAAAGAGGTAGCAACTTTATTTTGGACCTCCAATGCTTTTTCTCCCATCAGAGATCCTGTACCTACTACTCCTAGAGTTTTGCAGATTAGGAATCTCTTTTTTCCCTCTTTGATTCTTTCATTATGTTTTACCATTTCGATTGCCCAGACTGCAAATTTTAAACCGAATGGAATAATACTAGCATGCTGTCCATGAGTTCTCCCTACTGCAGGCTGGTTCTTGAATTCTAAAGCTTTCTCAGAAAATAATGATGCTAGCGTTCGAATTTTTGATTCTATTATAACCAAGGAATCTTTTAATTGCATTGACGTAGTAGTATCAACAATATCGTTACTGGTTAGACCAAAGTGGACCCAAGGTTTTGCAGTTTGGGAACATTGTTCACTCAAAGCTTGCACGAGAGCAGCTATATCATGGTCGGTCGTAGATTCAAGTTCCTTGATCCTTGCTACTGTAATGTTGCCAGAATTTACATGTAAATTTATCTCATCAGATGCTTCCTTGGGTATTAAACCTAGACTTGATTGAGAAGAAGCAACAGCGGCTTCAAATTTAAGTGCATATTCCAGTTTTTTGTCTTCTTCAAAAATCATTTTGATTTCCTTGCTACCATACCTTCCAGAATCTATTGGTAGAATGGCCATATCATGCTATGAAGTTCATGAGAAAATAAACCTTATTGACCTGTCATCAAAAGTTTACTAGACTAGGAACTTTTATTTTCTTCTTGCTTGTGTTTCAATATATCAAGTATTAATTTCGCCTGTTTAAAATGAACAGCGTCAACCATTTTACCGTCTATCTTGAGCGCGCCTCTTTTATCTCCCTTCTCTTCGAATTGTTTGACGATAGATATCACTTTGGTTGCCCAATCTATTTCATTTTGTGAAGGAAAAAATATTTCATTAACAAAATCAATGTGTTTGGGATGAATTATGGTTTTTCCTGAATATCCTAGTCTCTTTGCTACCATTGCATCTTGTTTTAGTCCATCAATATCGTCAATTTTTTGCCATATAGAGTCTAAAGCAAAAATGCCAGCAGCTCGTGCATCAACTGGAATTTTTGCTCGCGCATAATTATATTCTAATCCATCACGTTCAGAATAATCTAGTTTCATATCATATAAATAATCAAAAACACCAAAAACTAATGCAATAACTCTAGAATCAAAAGAAGCGATCGAATATGAATTTACAACGCCCAAAGAAGATTCTATTGATGGGATTAACTTTATTTTTTCGAGATTCCTTTCTTTTTCCAAAGATTTAATAAGATTGATTATTTGTTCAAGTTCGAAAACTGAGTTTACTTTTGGTATAACTACTCCATCTATTCCACTATGCAATGTAGATCTTAAATCCTGGTCATATATTCCAGATTCAAATGAATTTATTCTAACAAAAACTTGGGAATTAGTATTTGCTAATTTTCCCAACATCTGCGGTTTCTCGACAGAATTATCCTTATATTGATCATGATAGGTAGCGTGCATTATCATTTGTCTTGCAATTTCTTTTTCATTGAGGGGAACAGAATCTTCCAGGTCATAACAGATTATATCAGGAGATAGAGTTTTAGATTTATCCAAAAATTTCTTGTTATTTCCGGGTATAAATAAAAGGGTCCTAAATACCATGTATAAAATCACTAGAGTAATAAAAAAAATAAAAAGATTAAAGGCTTTGTGGAGTTGTGAGGATCTTCCCAATCTGATCAGCATTGGCCATCATAGTATGACCCTTCACCATATCAGAAAATGGTAAAGTTGTTGCTATAAGCGGTTTGATTTTACCTTTACCAACCCAGTATATGACATCTTCCAATTCTGCTTTTGTCCCCTGAGTAGAACCAAGAAGATTAGTGCCTTTAAAGAAAAGATATCTCAAATCTATCGTGGAGTCATAGCCAGTGGTGGCACCCGTAGCTACAAGGGTTCCTCCCATTTTTAATAAAGAGACTTCCTGTGGAAAAACAGATTTTCCGATGTGTTCGAAAACTACATCCACTCCTTGTTTATTTGTTAGATTTCGTACTTTCTTAGACCAATCAGACTCTCGATGGTTTACAACATGATCCGCACCGAGCTCCAGACACTTATCCATTTTTGCCTGATTACCCGCAGTTGCAATAACATCACAATTATATAATTTTGCTATTTGGATTCCCGACATTCCTACTCCGCTTGTTCCCCCCATTATCAAAACTGTTTGTCCTGGTTTTATCTTCGCTCTACCAACTAACATATGCCATGATGTCATTCCCACCATTGAAATTGCTGCAGCATCAGCAAAAGATACTGTATCTGGTATCTTGGCTACATTTACTTCGGGCAAATGGGTATATTGCGCAAACCCTCCCCAAAGAGGTCCAGTTTGAAAACCCCAAATGCTTCTTTGTGCACAATCATATTCTTTTCCAGCTGTACATAAAGCACAAGTTCTACAACTCATATTAGAATGAGAAACAACTCTGTCTCCTAGCTTAAAGTTGGTTACTTCTTCTCCAATCTCTACCACTGTACCCGCTACATCACTTCCTGAAATATGAGGAAGTGGGGTTTGGACAGGATCTCCCCAAATTGCCCATAAATCATTATAATTATATGAAGCTGATTCGACCTTTATCAAAACTTCATTAGGTTTTATTTTAGGAGTATCTATATCTTCAATTTTAACTACCTGTGTAGGATCCTTGTTATATTCTCTAAAAACTGCCGCCTTCATTATTTTCAAATTGCTATCTAGACTTAATATAGTTAACTAGTAAAATTATAAAAAAGATCTTAATTATAAATATCAAATAAAGAAAATTATGAAAATAATCCCAATTTTTTTAAAATATTTTCCCAGTTACCAATTTTTGTTAGTGAAATCAAGTCCTCTCTTGTATCAATGTCAAAAGTAAGATTATCGCGATATACCGGTTTGATGGGGACATTGTAAAGTTTTGCTTCTAGAAAGTGATTTTGATAACTGTTGTCATCATAATAGGTTTTAATGACATTATGTGGTTTCCGTAACATGATATTGGTTCCATCCAATCTTTTAGAGGGACAGATAATTACACATTTTGAAAACTCCATGGACATTCTGCAAAAATAATCAACATCACAAGAAGTGATGAGAGGTAAATCTATGGGAATTACTATACTTGCGTCGATTTTCTGATTTTCTAGATAAGAATCAGCCAGTGAGATGGCTTTATTTACTCCTTCATTAAAATCTGTGAGAAATCCGATTTTTTTGTTTTTATAAACTTCCCTGAAATATTTATCGCTTGATACTAAAAGGATATTGGTTATCAAAGAGGATTTATTTAGTTCTTTTATTGTTAAGTCAAGCAGAAAATTTACAAGCATTCTTCTTTGATTTTGATTCAATATGAAGGATAGTCTAGATTTGGAAGATTCCGTATTCTTTATTGGCACAATCGCAACTATTTTCAATCTCAAATTCTACCTATAATGCTGAAATGTATTTTGCCAAATTGACTTCCTCTCTTGGACCTCGCATAATGATATTTGTGATATATGGCTGAACTCCTATATCTGAAATAAGTTCTGAAAGAAGATGGTCTGTTTTGTGAATAACTAATTTACTTACAAATCTGGAATAAAATTTTGCTATTCCAAGAGATGAGATTTCAATTCTTTTGGATTCAAGATATTTTGCAGCTGGTCCACTGAATGGTTTATTTCCAATGATAGGAGAGATAGCCAAAACTTTTTTTCTTTGGCATATTAATTCGTCTTGAATTGGTTTAATAGCTAATATTGGTCCAATACTCGAAATTGGGTTAGCTGGTGCTATGATTATCGATTTGGAATGACGTAATAATTTTGTAATGTTCTCATTTATCTTGGCGTTTTCAACATTTTTATAATAAACATCGTAAACTCTTGGTTTTCCTTTATACTTTACCCAAAACTCTTGAATGTTTATATCTCCTTTATCGGTAATTATTCTTGTTTCAATTGGTGTATCGGTAGCTGGTATAACATTGTGTTTTATATCATACAATTTTGCAATCTTTTTAATTACTTCATATAGTGGTAAGCCTTCTCGTAGCAATCTTGTTCTGATGATATGGTTTACAAGGTCTTTATCTCCTATTTTAAACCAGTTTTCTTCCCCTAAGCTTTTCAGAGTGTCAATAAAAGTAAAAGAGTCATTTTTTATCCCCCAACCACGCTTCTTGTCAAGTATTCCTTTTAGTCCATAGAGTGACGTGTCAACATCTGGACATATGTACAAGCCCTGAAACCAAAAGTTATCCCCAACGTTAGCAATTATCGATAATTTGGAGGTAATAACGCTTAGCCCGCGAATTATCTTAATGGAGCCAGTTCCTCCGGCTAAAACTGTGATCAATCATCAAATAAAGTTAAAACGACGAATGTAAAATTTTCGATTAATGGATTGACATTATAGGGAACAGACTTGTTTTAAATTGTAAAAAATTGAAATTTTTTCAAATATTTAAGATAATATTTTTTAAAAATATACCAATTTTTTAATAATAAGAATTATATTCGTCAAATTTAGAGATTTAGTGTGAATCGAAAGGCCTTATTGACATATTGGGTCATGGGATTGATATTAGTACCTGTTGTTTTTTCACAGGCATTTGCTGCACAGATGGAAGCATTTCTTATCCCGCAGACTGACAAGGCAGATCCTGTATTTACTAGTATAAGATTTTTAACTATAAAATATGAACCAGGAAGTGAATTATCAAAGATATTTAATGGTACAAATGAACGCATATCATTTAAATTGAATTCATCAGACGCAGGAATGAATGAGCTGCAGAGGTCCGTTAATGAAGCTATTCTTGTGGATAAGAATAGCCCTATACAACTAAACAAATCTAAATTAGAATATACTGCTCAAATAAGAGGTGAGGAAAATCGAGTGGCAATATCATATAAAATTAAATTTATGCCAGAAATTACTAATTTTGTACTTCCATCTAATAATAGGACAACTGCAGTTGATCTTGATTGGAGGAGCGTAGTAGTTCCGGGTCCACTTACAGTTAGCGTTCCAGAATATGGGAAATTTGATATAAACTATCCAATGGGACTAATATTGGCAAAATACCCAGAAGCGGCTCAAATATTATCCTCTTCAGAAGACGCAAAAAAAATTCTTCAAACACCATTGTTAGATTACGAGGAGATAGGATTACCGATGGACAGATGGCATTTTCTCTTTGACCCCACTGGAAGTCAGGCATCGGCTGCTGGATCAGGTTACGCAGGAGAAGGAGGTACTAGAGTTGTTTCGGTATTTTCACTAGGAGAAAGCAGTCTCAGAGAAGGAACACATACTGCAGTCGAGGCATCGGCTGAAACAACAATCAATGGTTCAGATGTAACAATCAGAACATCAAATCCGCCACCCAGTGCTCAGATACAGATAGGTGGCTTTGCAAAAGTTCAAAAAGTTGGTGGTGGAGAAGTAGCATTTGTAACACCTAATGCTCCAGAAGGAACTGTTACATCATCAGGTGATTTTCCAATTCAAGTATTATTAATTCTTGGAGGAATGATGGGAGCCGTAGCGGTACTGGTGTTAGTCAAAGCTAGGAAGAAATAAAATTCCTTATTTTTTAAAATATTTGACTCCTTTTTTTTATTACAACATATAATAAACCAAGATAATTTCATTTGATCATACATTCAATTTTGACAAGCAAACAATGATAAAAAAATATTTGAAATATCTTTTAGTTTATTCACATAATGATTAATATTAAAAAACATGTCTTAAAGCAGACCTAATGTTTTTATTTAAATGATCTGTTAATACGGTTGCGTAGAAATCATCAAGATAATTACGAACATATCATGTTATTAACATTAGACGCAACACGTCTAAAAATGAGTTCTCTATTCTGCAATAGTATCGATCTGAATGTAGTATGTTCTCCAAAGATTCTTTTTATGAAAGATAATATAATCTCATCTATATTATTTCTCTTCATGTACAAAATATTGTGGTATGCAAGCTTCAACTGACTATATTTTTGATGAGTTTTCAGTATTGGTTTATCCTCCTATATCAGTAGTGTAATACTGTATCTATTCAGTTTGTCTCTAATGAGTCTATGATTATCTTGTGTCATATCGTTTGTCTACAACTAATACCTAAAACGACTTCCTTTTTGATATTTTATTTTATTTGGTTCTGTTGCTATGATATTCGGATGCAAACATTTATTTGAATTTAAGCGATACAGAAATTGTTACTGTGATACCGTTACCATTAACCAATATGGGAACAGAATAGAATGTATATCTAATGTTTATTGCTGATCTGGTATTCGTGTAACTCTAGATAGAATATTTTCTGCAAATACTCTTCATAACAGAAATAAGCTTCAATCCTTGTTGTGCTCTTTGGCCCCAGTCTTGGAATATCAACGAATTTTTTTTAATTCTGTTATTATATATTAAAAAATTTTAACAGGAAGGCATAAAGCACTGTATAAAGGATCATATTTATTATTTAAATGATGGATGAGGAGAGATTTGAACTCTCGATCACCTGTGTGTGAGACAGGTATCTTAACCAGGCTAGACTACCCATCCAAAGGGATATACAATAAGAGGATTTAGGTTCCTTTATTTCTTTCATGACCTTAAAAGAAGATCAAGTTCCTTCGCTAAAACCAGAAAGATATTCTTGTTGTCCCGGGGAAAGAACATCAATTTTTACATTCATTGAACGAAGTTTTGACATTGCAATCTCTTGATCTTGACTTTTATCTACATTGTAAACACTTGGCCTCAAATCCTTACCAACTTTAGAAAGTTTTAGAACGGCCAAAAACTGATTTGCAAAACTCATATCCATAACTTCAGAAGGATGTCCTTCCGCTGCCGCTAGATTAACCAGACGACCCTCTCCGATCAAATAGATCTTTTTATCTTTAGATAATTGATATGACATAGTACTTTCGTTAATGGATTCTTTCTTAATTGAATTGCTTTCCAAATCAGAAACCGAAATTTCAACATTGAAATGCCCTGCATTTGCAAGGATAGCACCATCCTTCATGTTCAGAATATGTTTATATGAAATGACATCTTTACAACCAGTAGCAGTAATAAAAATATCACCTTTGGATACTGCATCATTCATATACGTTACTGAATATCCATCAAGTTTCGCTTTAAGTGCAGCAATTGGATCCACTTCAGTAACTATCACGTTTGCACCTAAGCCTGAAGCTCTTCTAGCTATTCCCTTACCTACATGACCATATCCGGCTACAACTATGTTTTTTCCAGCAATCAGTACATTTGTTGCACGAATAATCCCGTCGAGTGCCGATTGGCCTGTACCATACACGTTATCGAAATCGTGTTTTGTCTCGGCATCATTTACTGCAATAATTGGATATAACAATTTACCAGATTTTTCCATGGCTCTCAATCTAATCACTCCAGTAGTAGTTTCTTCCGTTCCACCAAGTAGATCGAAACCATTAGAAGCAAATTTATTGTGAATCTCAACAGTAAGGTCAGCACCGTCATCAATAGTGAGATTAGGACCTTGTTTTATAGTAGAATAAATATCTTCATAATATTGCTCTGTGGATACTCCTCTACTCGCAAAAATGGCTATTTCCTCATCCTGTGCGAGAGAAGCAGCAACATCATCTTGGGTACTTAAAGGATTGCAACCACACCAAGAGATTTGAGCACCAGCAGCTTTTAAGGTTCTAACCAAGACACCAGTTTCTTTTGTGACATGAAGACAACCAGATACTTTGATATCTTCTAAAGGCTTTGTGACTTCGAATTTTTTTCTTAAAGCATACAGGACAGGCATATGTGACTGTGCCCAATCAATTCTTTTTTTACCAGTATTAGACAGTATAATATCTTTGACTCTATATTCCATATGCACAGAGGACATTGGGGTGATATATATTCTATTTTCAAATATATTTAATGTAGATTTTTCCAATTGTTCGTAACATTATATCATTTAAAATAACCAAATAAATTTAAAATAAGATGATTCTTTGTATTAGATGCGTAAAAGACAGATTTCGGTAATTGGTTATAATGAGAATATTTGTACCGCTATTGCAAGAAAAATAGCATATGACGTAGGAAAAGAGATTGCTTTATCGGGCTCTGTTTTGGTCTGTGGAGGTCTTGGTGGAGTAATGGAAGCCGCATGTAATGGTGCGAATGACAATAGAGGTATAACTATCGGAATTATTCCTCAAGATGACTTCTCATTTGCAAATAAATATTGCGACATTGTAATACCTACTGGAATAGGCTACAGTAGGGACTTTATTGTAGCGAGTTCAGCAGATGGTATTATAGTTGTTGGAGGTGGAGTTGGTACGTTGACTGAGGTAACTGTGGGTTATATGCTAAAAAAGAGAATGGTAGCAATTACTGGAAGCGGTGGAATTGCTGATAGTTATGGTGGAAAATTTTTAGACGAACGAAAAAGAATAATGATTCAAAAAACGACTAGCCCAAAAAGAGCAGTTGAACATATTATTAAATATATTAAAAAGTAAAAAAATGTTGTTTTTATTTTTTTATTCTAATTTTTCATAGATAGTAAATATTTGTCTGGTTCATAGAACATTCCGAATTCCGAACTGAGATATTGTAATGTATCGATTATATTATTTATTCCAAAAATTTCCGCTGTTTCAAATAATTCTCTTTTTAATCCCATTCCTAACATTAAGGCCTGCTCAAGCTCATTCTTGTTGCATACTCCGTTAGAAAGTAACCATGAGGCATTATTGACTGCCACTGATACTAAAGAGATAGGATCAAACTTTTCTGCCAATTCTTCTGTAAGTTGTATTCTTTCATAATTATCCCCTTGATACTGATAGAATCCTTTTCCTGTCTTTTGACCCAATTCTTTATTTTCAAATAATTCCTGGATTTTTGGATGAGGAAATATTACCTTTTTATCACGAGAATACATTTCATTTGTTGCTTTATGTATAACGTCAATACCCGTATAATCTGCTAATTCAAAAATACCCATAGGCAAGGCCATTTTATATTTTGATGCTGAATCTATTTCAACAAGCGATGATTTTGATCTATCCAAAGAATACACAGCTTCATGAACAAGTGGGATGAAAATTCTGTTAACTATAAAGCCAGGGACGTCTTTTTTGCACAGAATAGGAATCTTTCCTATCTTGTTGACAAAATTAATTATTAAATCTGTAATTTGTTTATCAGTTTTATCTCCAGGTATTACCTCGACTAATTTCATCAATTGAGGAGGATTAAAAAAATGTAGGCCTATAAACCTGTTTGATCTTGAAGTAAATGACGAAATTTCAGAAATTGGTAAGGTACTGGTATTTGATGCAAAAATTACATTCTTATCGGCATATTTATCTAATTCTTCATATACTTTATGTTTTAATCGTAAATCTTCTGGAACAGCCTCTATTATTAGCTCAGAGTTTTTTAATGACTGTTCTATATCCACGATCGGATGAATCCTGTTTATTATCTTTTCTGCTTCAGTTTGATTAATTTTTTTCTTCTCCGCTAATTTATTTACAGACCAGTTTATTTTCTCCATCGCTTTATCAAGAAAAGATTGTTGGATATCTCGGATAACAACTTCATAACCGGCCATTGCTGATATTTGTGCAATGCCATGACCCATAACACCAGATCCAACAACAGTAATCTGATTAATAGTTGACATCATCTAGATATTCAGACACTCGGGGATTTAAATTTAGTTTCTAATAGTTGGGAAAAGTTAATAGTTGGAATTAACAGTAGGAGTAACGTAAGCTTGAAGATATCTCCAGAGATGGTTAGCGAGGAGGCTTTGTATCTAGGGACAGCGGAATCTGAACATACAGAGATGTATTTAAAAGCGATTTGGTTTATTCGTGAAATGGGTAAAGAGATAAAGGTCAGTTCAATAGCAAAATTATTGAATGTAAAACAACCCTCGGTAGTTCAAATGTTGCATAAGCTTAATGATTCAAATCTTGTTTCATACGAAAAAGGAAATTTAGTCCAGTTAACACAAAAAGGCGAAAAAATAGGAAAACAGATGATCCGTAATACACGATTATTAGAAGTTATGATGAATGATGCGCTAAAAATAGAGATAGATGAAGAAATGGTCTGTGGAATAGAACATCATATGAAAACTAAATTTACAGATGCATTATGCATACTATTAAATCATCCAAGATTTTGTCCACATGGACACCCTATTCCTTATGGAAGATGCTGCAAGACAATCAAGGAAGAAGAAAAGAATATTCAATAAAATAGAAATTGGCTATGAAACAAAAATAAATTAAGAATAAATTGATGTAATATATATTTCATTATGTAATAAATATGTACTCAAGAATACCTAGCGTTTCTCATGCTATTAGAGAGATACTATATTCTAACAATCTTTATATAAAGGCACTAAAGACAGGTATTGCTAATTACACTGCCTTAGCTATAAAGATAAAACCTGAAGTGGAGAAGATGACAAAGTCGGAGGTAAACATCAATACAATTGTAGTGGGAATAAAAAGATTTGCTGATCTGATTCAAGGAGAGGAATCTTATGTGTCTAATGACAATTTAGAATCAATCAAAGGTGCAAGAATATCATTAACTGGAAGTATACTTGATGTGAATTTTGGAATGGAAATTGAAAATATGGAAAGAATTTTAGATCTTTTTGACAAAGACTCCGATATTCGATTTAATTTTTTCCAAACAAAAAACCATATTAAATTATTTGTTGAAAATATTAATGAGATCAAGAAAATTTTTAGAGATGAATTAAAAAACCAACCTGACACAATTAAAGAAGGAATATCCATGATAAATATTACGTTGCCTTGGTCTGAAACAGAATTTAAAAAAACATACCAACTATTATCGATGATTTCAAATATTCTTTATGATAATCAAATTTTATTACATAATGCATTATTTACTCCAAATGAAATAGTTTTAATAATCAGTGAAGGGGATGCGGCAAAGGCTTATGAACTGTTACGAATCAAATTATACAAATAAGAAATGATCGTAAACGATCCCAGTGATAATCGTTATTATATATAGAAACATATTTGATTTAGTAGCTAATCTACTTTTGATTTGGCGCATAAATTTTCCCATAATTTACATCTTTATACCTGGATATACATATTCATCTCTTATAAAAACGAGATAAAAATTGTAAACATGGTTTCCTTATGGTATGTTTTTAGCAGTTGGAATGATTGTGGATTTAATTAATAAATACGTAAAAAAAGTAATAAACATCAATATCAAAACCTAATTAGGGAATACGACCAAATAGTTCACATGAAAAGAGTTGTTCCAGTACTTTTTTGACTTGAAAGTTCTGTATTTATTTTTTTAATTAAATATAGTATATTATTCACATGACTTCCTTTCCAGTAAATTTTTTTACAGATTTTACACTGGTAAAATTCTTTAATATTATTTAATTTAGGTAATGTATGATTTGCATCAAAAAAAATATTATCATTATCAACAACACCTAATAAACCATTACAAACTGTACAGCGGGAAAAAGAAAGGTTTGGATCTATATATTTTACTTTTAAGGATAAAAAAATTGTTACTAAATTTTCAAATTCAGTTTTCTTATTAAGCAAAATTATGCTAAGACTTTTTTTCCTACATCTATTAAACAATTCTTTGTCACTTGTTAATATTATTCTCTTAGTATGAACTTCTGGAAATATAAAATAGTCATCTTTTACATTCGATTCATAGACGGTATCATAACCAAACATCCTTAATTTTCTTGCAATTTTACCTAACATCGCATCAGCTATGAAAGAGTATTCGTCCAAATTTGTCGTATTACATATTTATGAGGTCGATATAGATAATATCTTTTAAAAAATTCATATTTATTTCTAAGTCATTAAAACCTCAATAAGAAAATCAAATACTTCAGATTTCATGCAAACATCTATTCAAACAGCAATTATTATTATATGTATGTTATTTAAGAATATTTTTAATCATTATCAGTTGCGAATTTTCAGAATCTTGTAACAGTGACTTTTAATAATTCTTATCGTTCTACTAATTCTAAAACAATTTTTTCCCCACAAAACGGACAAAATTTAATTCCATCTTCACCACCTGCAATTGTATAACCGCCGGAGTAATTTGCAAACCCAAGAACTATCTTTGGTTCCTTTATTTTCCTCGGATTGTCATTTTCATAATATTCTGGATCCATCAATTCTAACCAGAAATTTTTTCCTAAAGCTTCACAACAATATTCTAGATCTCCTATTACTTCACTGTCATAACCTGATTGAATTTCAGAATCCAGATTACCATTTTCATTATAAACATAGTTAATTTCAGGCTCCACAAAATAACGAATTATCATAACTATAGAATATTTATTCTCTTAATAAAAATGGTAGGTTGATAATATGATTAGTTCGCATACTTTTGATCATTAGAACAGTCGAAGTTTGTGCAAAAACATTTGGTAAGAAAACCAGAGATATTATAAATATGATGATAGTCTTCATATTATTATTGTATTAATTTATTTAAAGTTTTGACCAAAGATATAATTCAGTTGAACTGTGAATAGTTATCCACAAATAGTAAATTTAATGCTTTTAAACATTTAATTGATTTAAGAATGATTTAAAAGGAAAAAATGTTTTTTATTCGATAATTTAATTCAATAATATCTAAAAAATAAAAGTTATCAATTTGCAATGGATTAAAACATATAGGATAGTGATATAGTATAAAATGATAGATATACTTTGTCACTAGAATTTAAGAAAATGATTGAAATTATTCTCAAGCAACTGCCAGAAATAACTGCTGAAGAAATAAGAGATCTAATAGATGAGAAGAAAAGAAAAATCGGTGCTGGTTACTTGACGGACCAAGGTGCATTATTTCTAGTAGCATCGGATCTTGGTATATCATTCGATAGTGCACAAGATGTTCGAACCTATATAAAGGACCTTTACATCGGAGCAAACGATGTTAACCTTATTGCAAGAATAATAAACGTATATCCAATTAAGAGATATACAAGAAGAGACACAAATGAGGAAATACAGACTAGAACATTAACAATCTATGATAGCTTTTCATCCATTAAATTGAGACTATGGGATAATCATGTTAATTTTCCTGAAAATGAGAAACTAAAACCTGGTGACATCATAAAAATTTCACATGGTTATGTTAAGTCCGGCTTAGATAACAAGCCCATCATAAATTTAGGTACAAGAGGCATATTAGAGACAATTAAAGATGATACAGATATCCCATCAATTGACCAACGAACCAAAAATATTGGAGAAATACGAGAACCCATAGAAAATATTGTAGTAACTGGATATATATCATCCAATCCAAGAATATCAAGATACACCAACTTTAGGAATGAACCTGGCAAATCATTACAAGTGATACTATCAAATGAAGATAAAAGTAGATCTCTTCGAAGCATTATTTGGAACATAAACGAAGATAAAATTCCTGATATTTTTATCAGTGGTTCTAAAATAAAGTTAACGGGAGTAAGAATCAAACAAGGAAATCCTCAATATAGCGGAGAAGAATTAGAAATACATGGAGACGAAGCTACCATAATAGAGATCGTTGATTCAGAGGAGAAAGTAGAAGAGGGAAAGGTAGTAATTTTGAAAATCATCTCAAATTCGAACATAGAAGACAACCTAAATGAAAACTACCTGGCTATAGACAAAAATAGGAATTTTGTTTCTGTAGTGATAGATCGTAAAATAATTAATGAAGAAATAATCGCTAATACAATTATTGAAGGAATACCTAATAAGGTGTTTGGAAATATTTTTTATTTTACCGATGAAGATTCATTTATTAGAATTATAGATGACAAGTACGAGTCTTTCCCTGATGAACTAGAGCTAGAATCAAAAATTAAGAATATAGAAATTTCTGATAAACCTTACATAATAGAAGCAATTGTTTTACAATCTCCCAATACGTCAGAAATAACAACAAAGAGTGGAGAAAATGTTACAGTAAGTGATACCCTTATAGGAGACGATACTGGAGAAATTCGATTAACAGGATGGAGAGAGCAGAGTCGCCTAATTTCAAAACTGGTTGTGGGCAATCGAATTAAAGTTATTGGAGCAGTTGCAGGAATGGGAAGAGAGAATAAAATTGAAATAACGTTAAAAGGATTTTCTGAAATTAGAAAAATAAATTAAAAATAGCTAATTGTCCCAAAATCCTCTTGTCATTACGTATTGTCGTTCTGCCTTGTATATTTGTCTGAATATTTCTTCATCGTCTACATAATCACGCAGGATTCTTGCCGCTGTATCAGCACCGATTCCATATCCTGCAAGTACTAATACAGCTTTCTTTCCAAAATTATTTATCAAAGAAGATATTTTCCATGCACGTTCAAACTTATGCGATTCGTCCTCCTTTAACATTTTTCTTTCAATTTTTTTTAATATTATTTTTTTGAGGTCGTTATCATACCAAGAAGTAAGTGTTATGAGTCGAGATTTACAATATGTGCATACGATATTTGAAGGAGTCTCATGGACAGTAAATATACGTTCCCATTTTCCGCATCGTATACATATAAGTTTTTGTTTCGTCTTGTCAAGTCTTTCTTTGATAAGCTCTATAACACCGATCTCAATAGATGTAGGGGTTGAGGAAAATTTAGTTGAATGATCAAGGATTGGTTTAGCTAATTCTGAGAAATCCGATATTCGAAGCCAATGCAAATTGATAATTTGTTTTTTAGAATCATTTAATACTTGTCTAGTTAGTAAGATATCATATTTTTCATGAATTAATTCTCTGATCGACTCTTCACTTAGTGGTGTTTTAGCGTATCTATCATAAATCAACCTTGCAATTTTTTTATCATATAGTGCCTCTTTACTAATAATACCAAGTCTTTTCGCTACCATCCACACTTTCCAATTTAAAAGATAAGTATTATTTAGCGACGCGATCAGGATTGATTCGATATCGTAATCACCATCAAGTACAGATTGAATGTGAAATTTAGTAATTCTTGCAGAAGATGTTAAAAGGATTCTATATGGATCACTTCGAGTTTCTACTATATATCCTAATTTCGATGAAATAATTGTAGAAAATAAGGATGACAAGGTATTATTTACTTTTGTACCGAATGTGGAATGAATGACAATTTGATTTTGAGTATCAGAACTTTCTACTACGATTTTTTTGGTGTCTGGAACAAGATTGAATGTATTGAAAAAATTATCTATTACTGAATTGTCTACACCTATTTTTTTTCCCACTATCAAGTTTCTGACTTTTCCCACTTCTTCAGCGGTGTAATAATCAACTGGAATTAATTCACCTACCCAGTGCGGAACATTAATCTTAGTTCCATATAATGGCTCTACGTTGACCTCGAATTTCGATTCGTCAATTGATATGACCCTCCATTGGGTACCTTTGAGTACAAATACATTTCCTTTCTCTCCATAATCACCCACGAATTTTTGATCCAATGTTCCTATTCTTTTTTTACTAATAATATCTATTACTTGAAACTTGAGAATATGAGGAATCATGGATATATTTTCAAAGTAATACTTGTATGATTTGATTCTACGTCTAAAGACATTGGTTTCTCTATTATACATTATTATTTTATTTCTATCAAGAAGATCCAAGCAGGATTCAAGAGTACGTGTTGAAAGATTAAGGAAAGGATATGCTCTTGTCACAATAGAAAAAGCTTTGTCAACACTAACGTCATCCTTTCTTTCTAACGTCAATCCTACCAAATGATGGGACAGAACATCGAGAGACTTGAGATGTATTGATTGTTGTTCAACAGATCTATTTTGCATTCTTCTAATTAATGCAATACACTCAACTTCATCATCAGGAATATTAGTAACAATCAATCCTTTAGCTGAACGTCGGTTTTGATGACGACTTCTCCCAATTCTTTGCATTAATTTTGAAACTTGTCTGGGAGACCCATAATGGATTACCAGATCAACAGAACCAATATCCAAACCTAATTCTAATGAAGAGGTACATACGACTATTCCCGCAGCACCGGTTCTTAATTTGTATTCAGCATCTTCGCGAATTTCTTTTGATAAAGAACCATGGTGTACGTCTACATTAACTTCCTTTTGAGTCTTAAGAATGGTCCCAAAATATTCAGCTTCGTCCCTTGTGTTGGTAAATAGAAGAACGGAACCTGAAATATTATTCGTCTTTATATATTCTACAATAAATTTGGCTACATTATAAATGGAACCGTTCACAAATTTTATCTTTAGATCATATTCTCTCACAGATCGATCTTGAAGAATTGCACATTTTTGATTCGATCCGACAAGAAACTTACCTGTTTCTTTTACATTTCCCAATGTTGCTGATAGTCCTATTCTTGTTATGATATTCCTAGAATGTTGCTGCAATCTTTCAAGCGATAGAGACAAATGAGAACCTCGTTCATTGGAAACCAATTCATGGACCTCATCAATAATAACCCATTTTAAGGATTGAAAAGCTTTTAACAGATTCTCGATAGTTAAAAGTATTGGAATCGATTCGGGTGTAGTTATCAAGATATCTGGAGGATTATGAGTTATTTTCTTTTTCGTTTTGGCTGGGGTGTCACCGTGTCTTATTTCGACAGTTAATTTCTCTGTGGCAGCATATCGAATTATTCTACGCAAAACATCATTATTAAGAGATCTTAATGGGGTCACATAAATTACTTTGATCCCTGCTTCTCCTTTAAATAAAGAAAGCAATTTAATTACAGGTAATACCGCAGCTTCTGTTTTTCCTGATCCAGTTGGTGCTACTAAGAGGCAATTATAATCTCTGACTATCACCTTTAAAGCTAAGTTTTGTATACGAGTAAGCGAATTAAACCCATAATCATAATATTGAGTGCTTATGATTTTTTCAATATGTTCAAATTCAGCCTTCGATGGACTAAACTTATTATTGACGATCTGTTGATTTCTCCTGTTTTGATTGTGAATTAGTTTTTTCATAAGCCATTATCGAAAATAGACCAGCAATGAATAAACCTACTGCGATCAGCACGTAGGAATCGAAATTGGGTATTGATTCTAGAACCATAATTCATTTACTAATTTTTGTCATTAATATATTTTATATTTATTAACTTAACAATAAATATAGATTAATAATTTAAGAAGTTAATGAGGCCTGCCCATAGCAAATCGAGTGAATTTATAAAGAAAATATCTAAAGACAAAAAAACAAAGGTGAAGGCGGTAGCATTGTTATCTGGTGGGTTGGATAGTAATTTAGCAATAAGAATGGTACAAGAGCAAGGGGTAAAAGTTGAAGCTATAGCTATCAAAACACCATTTTGTGATTTTGACTGTGGAAAAGGTTGTGGCCATCGGGTTCAAGAGGTTGCTGAAGAATTGGGAGTAAATCTGAAAACTGTTTATTTTGGTCGAGAATATTTGAAGATGTTGAAGAATCCCAAATATGGTTATGGTTCAGGAATGAATCCTTGCATTGATTGTAGGAGTATGATGTATATGGCAGCTAAAGATCATATGAAAAAAATAGAGGCGGATTTTATCATTACTGGTGAGGTTCTAGGTCAAAGACCAATGAGTCAAAATAGTAACGCTTTAAAAATTATCGAAAAGGAAACAGGTACTAATGGATTGATAGTAAGACCATTATCATTTAAAAAATTACCTGTTACACAAGCGGAAAAAGATGGGTTGATCAAAAGAGAATTTTTAGGAAATATCACAGGCAGATCTAGAAAGGTTCAATTGAAATTAGCCGAGAACTTTGAAATCATCAACGCCCCAAATTCTGCTGGTGGATGTTTATTAACAGATCCTGCATTCTCTAAAAGAGTAAGAGATCTTTATTCCCACAGTAACGATATTCCTGATACGAATGACGTTGAATTATTAAAAATAGGAAGACATTTCAGATTGTCCAAAAATAATAAACTTATTGTTGGTAGAAACAAGCAGGAGAATGATATGATAGATGTGATGAAATTAAAAAGGGATATAATTTTAAAAGTAAAAGATTATGTCGGTCCAACATGTATATTGAGAGCTAAGGAAACAACAGAGAGTGAAATTGAGATTTCTGCAAGAATAGGACTAAGATATTCCGATGCACCAAAGAATGATCTATCAATAGTAAGAATAATTACCGACGATAATGAAAAAGAAGTCAAAATTTTTCCAATGGACAATCAACAGGTTGAAAATATGCGAATTTAGTTCATTTGTACTAATTATCAGGAAACAACCCAAAAACAAATCCAAAAACAAGGGATTGTTAAGTTCTTAAAATTTTAGGGATTTTTTCTAGTATTTCCAAGTATTTAATTATCAGTTCTAGCTTGGTATTTTGATTTAAAAGATCGTTATCATCTTTTAGGCTATTCAACAAATTTGAGATTTTTTGAATGATGATTTTGTCAAATCCTAAGATAGCGATATTAGAATTTAATTGATTTTCATGAGCATCGTTTTTTTCATAATGTAGGTCCAAAGAATTTGTGTCAACGTCATCTTTAATTTCTGGTGTCTCTTTGCCACAATTAATACACGTTATTTTTGTCTTGTAGCGAATTTGTACCCCGCCGCATTTACTACAAGAAATATCTAATAGAGAGCCTCCTTTTAACAATAAATCTGCTCCTGTCTTAAGATTGGATGGATTGTTAATACTGGAATTCATAATACCTAGTAGCACCCGCATAAATATTTAGTTTATCTAATGTCATTTAAGGAAAAATCTAAATCTATCTGCTTTATATACAAAGGCTATTTATTAACGTGTCTAACTTATAGGGTCAAATATCAAATTTTTTAACCTCAATAAAGATTAATAAATAATATTGGAGATGCCTAAACCATCTCTTATGGTCCTATTAACACTCATATTGTAATTATAGATTTTAATCGAATATTCATTTAATATTGGAATCAAGTCATCTATTGTTTCACTGAGATAATAACCAGGACAATCTCCTGTAAATTGAAAAGTAGCATGGACTCTGGGTTTTCCATTAGAAGATTCTGTCCATGAAGCAAATGGATATAACCAACAAACGCCAGGTTTGTCTGATTGAATTTGACAATATCCTTCCTTATCTAAGAATCTGCATCTAATAGGATTTCCATCATCTTCTACTTTTTCATCTTTTTTTCTTTTTAAAGAGATCATTGTTGTAATACTGATTAAATTACCAAAGTTACCTTCTTCTTCCCACGTTGATATGTTCGTTTCATTTCTTATGAAATCGGGTTTTGAAGGATATCCGAGTTTTTTGCAAATGTTATTAATATCATCTTCTGTTAATGGCAATCGGCCTTGTTTTTCACAACAATTATGACAATCTGGCCACAAACACTTCCATATTACAAAAAGGTTCTCATCAGATAACTTAGGAACGTGAAAGGTAACTTGATTGATCTGAATTAATGTATCTAATACATCCTTTCGTTTTCCGAGATGAATGTCATAGATTTTCGGATCAATATACCATTTTTTAGAAATAAGGTCGAGTGAAGACTTGATGGAATTTTCCTTATTCATATCATTTAAAGAAAGACTAGCATGTTTAAGTCTAATGCTTGGCGTTAAAGAAAAAGCAAATGAAATTGAATATCTCGATGGTCATAAGAGTTTTGTTGCTTCAGGTACTAAAAGATAATGACAAGGAATATTAAGAATCTTGTTAATGGAAACGGCTAAATTTTGGACTCTAGGTTTTTCTCCATGATTTACAATTACCCGTTTAAGTTTTGGCTTTAGACGGCTAACATAGGCGAGAAGTTGATTGTAGTCACTATGATTACTAAAGCCATGTATAGAATCTACTTTACATCTGATATCAATTTTTTGTCCATTAATGAATATCTCTTTGGCTCCTAATTGAATTTCATTTCCGGGTGTTCCTTGAGCTTGATAAGACAGCAATAAGATTTTATTAGTTGGATCTTTACTTATTTGTTTCAAGATCCTCACTGAAGTTCCTCCCACCAACATTGAAGACGGAGCTAAAATAACTGCGGGTTTATCGATTTTTGACCTTGATGGAATTGATATAAGATTGTCATGATTGAATATGTTTGTATTGTAAATTGGCACTTTTTCTTTTAGATCTTTTGAAAGATACTCATGATACATTTCATAAATATTGGCAGATTCAAGAATGGAATTATCCACAAATATAGGCACTGGATCCAATACACCAGAATTTTGATATTGGTTTAATGTGTATATAAGTTCCTGAGAAAGGCCTATAATTGGAATGGGAATTAAAACTTTTCCATTTGATCTTAGAGTCTGATTAATGCTTTCAATCAGAAATGGACCATATTCATCACGTTTATGTGGGGAATCCCTAGATCCAAAAGTACCTTCAATTATCAATGTTTCTACTCGGGGAAAATTCCAAGATGCATTATCAAGTAGATTAGTTTTCCCGAATTTTAGATCACCAGTGTATACGACATTATGATCACCATTTCCAATATGAAGGTGAGTAGATACTGAACCTAGAATGTGTCCAGAATTATATAAGGTTAATTTAATATCCGGTGTTATATCAGTCACTTCACCTAGATTCAACGTGATAGTATGTATTATGACATTTTTAATATCATAGTTCGAGTATATACCATGATTTTTGCAATAATCTAGAAAAAGCAAAGCCATCAAAGGCAATGTCGGTTCTGTACAATAGACTGGTCCACGATATCCATATTTAAAAAGAAAAGGTAGAAATCCAATATGGTCCATATGTGCATGACTAATTACTACCCCATCGATTTCTTCAATTCGAAAACCAGTAATATCCAATCTTGGGAAATGTTGTATTGATTTGTTATCTTGAACATTAATTCCACAATCCAATAAAATTTTGCTTTCACTAGTAACGAGTAAAAAACAGGATCTGCCTATTTCTCCAAAGCCTCCCAATGTTAACACACTAGCTTCATGAATGTTACTTAGCTTTGACCGGAAAAGATTTTCCCCAACTTTTTTATAAAATTTTATTCGATAATCAGTAGCATCGTTCAATACTTCATTTATGAATTGAATTGAAGGAAGGATATTTGGAGATTTTCTGATCTTGATCTTCCATCCTGTTTCAGCAATTAGGTCTAGAATATTCAATTTCCCATCTTTTGACGCAAGTTCTGAAAGATCGTTCGTGTAAATCATTATTTCACCTAATGCGTAGTCAAAAAAAATCTTTTTTACATTATTTGAAGTAAAATATTTTCTTATGATTGATGACGATTCTTTTTCTGATTTTCTTATGGATTCGTCGGTTCTAATCACAATCCTTTTTCGGATGATACTAACCATATTTGTCAAAGCTTGAGAATTTTCAATCAAAAATTTCGGATTACGAGTGTATAGGGCTATCGCCGGTCCTTCGTATTCGATCTTAGTCAAACCTGATTCTTTTGGAAGACTTTTCAAAATAACGCTCATTATATTTTGATTAGAATTTCCATTATCGAAATTTGTAAACGTCATATTATTTTCCTATAATTTTTTAAAGTTAAAAAAAATCTATATGGAATATAAATCAATTGTAATAAATTAATAGTGAAAATATTTATCCTTTACTATTAATAAAAAAAAAGTTGAAATAGTAATGAATAATAAGTCAGATACGAATAAAGATTGGAAAACGTGGATAGAGAAAATAGTTTAGAAAACAAGAATTCCACTAGAGAGGAGGGGGAAAAGGATGGAGGTTTTCGTAAATTTAGATCCTTTAGGATCCCTGTAAAAGTAGGCGAAGAGTATGATGTTAAGATAGAAGATATGAGTAAAAGAGGAGATTCAGGTGTTGCCAAGATAGAAGGTATGGTAATTTTTGTAGCTGGCACAAAGGTAGGAGACGAAGTTAGAATAAAAATCACAAGAGTTGGAATGGGCTATGCGATAGCAGAAACCATTCAAAACAAATAAAATGATTCAGAAATATTAACAACAATTAATTTAAGAAATAAATTTATTTTATTTGAATGAAATATAATCGAAAGCTAATTTGGATATAAATTCTCATTTAATGGAATTACCCAGAGAAATTTTAATCGGGGATAATGTCATTTCTACGTTAGGTAGTTTTGTAAAAAGTATCAATAGCAAGATTGTAAACGTTGTACTGATATCTGGAGAAAACGTAAAAAAAAGAATTGAAGATCACGTTAAGGAAACATTCCATAAAGAAGGTCTAAATGGTTATTGGTACATTAGAAAAGAAGCTTCTATAGACATTGTAGCTAAATCAGAGACAGATATAAGAAAACTTGAACCTGATATTATTTTAGGAGTTGGAGGAGGAAAATCTGTAGATGTAGGAAAAATGATAGCATTCTATTTGAAAAAACCTTTTATTAGTGTTCCAACTTCTGCTTCACATGATGGTATCGCGAGTCCATTTGTATCATTGCGAGGGACACATAAACCTTACTCCATTAAAGTGACAACTCCGATAGGGGTATTAGCAGATACAAAGCTTATTTCAGAGGCACCAGTAAGACTATTATCTAGCGGATGTGGAGATTTAATTGGTAAATTAACTGCCGTAAAAGATTGGGAATTGGCTAAGGAGGAAAAAGACGAATACTTTGGAACTTATTCAGCTAATCTCGCACAAATGAGTGCATCAATTATAATGAATAGATCAAAAGAATTGTTAAAAAATAAGAAAATTGGTGTCAGGACAATTATAGAAGCTTTAATTAGTTCCGGAGTTGCAGCATGTATTGCAGGTAGTAGTAGACCCTGTTCTGGATCTGAACACTTATTTAGTCATGCTGTAGAGTATATTGCTGGCAATTTCTGCGGACTACATGGTGAAAGGGTTGGTCTTGGCACCATAATGATGGCTAAATTGCAAGGTCTAGATTATGAGAAAATAATTGAAGCTCTTGAGAGTCTAGGAGCACCTACTAAGGCATCACAAGTAAATATAGATGAAAATGATGTCGTTCAAGCATTAGTAATTGCCCAATCACTAAGACCAGAAAGATATACGATATTAAGCAAGAATAAATTAGATCGGAAAACTGCCTATGAATTGGCCAAAGATGTAAAAGTAATTTGATTTTAATTCTCATAAATGGTCAAAAATTAGAGTATTAAGATAAAAAATAATTGATAGATTGATTCTCTGGTCTAGGTTCTTGCCTCAGCAGTTGTTGCCTCAGCAGTTGTTGCCTCCAATTTTTGAGAGCCTTTAGAAGATGGTAAACTATATACTTCCTTGAAGATAATTTTTTGAAGGGAAGTTATAAATTTAAAGAGATCGGTAGAAATAGCTCGTTTAATTATTTGTAATCCGTCTAATAACAAAACATCTTCGGGAAGTTCGATCTCGAGTGTACCATCTTGCATTTCAAACTTTATCTTTTCATCCTTGAGTGGAAGACGTCTTTTCATTAAATTCTTTATTTTTTCTTCGTTTGTATCTAATTTCTGGATAATATTTACATCGTATACCAAACTCCTACTTGCAAGTCTATGATTATAATCTATTTGAACGCGCCCAGAACCTATATATCTTACAATACCCGGTCTTTCATCAATCTCTACAACATCACCTACCTTTATTTCGGCAGCTTTTTCTCCTAACTTTCTTTGTGGAATCATTCGGATTTTATTCGGATCTCTATCCCCGAAGCCTTTATCGGGAGAAATTTCAATCACTAATTTCTCGCCTACATTAGCAGTAGAAAGTGCTTCATCTACGCCTCTGAGAACCCATCCTTCTCCAATTGATACAAGACGAGGTTCATATTTTCTTACGGGATCATATGAATTCGAATTTTTAGCATCTTCTTCTCGAGTAGTTTCAAAAATTTCATTATTATCTTTGATTCTTGCAGTATAATCTAATAGTATTAGTGATCCTTTTTCAAAAGGCATAAAAATCGCTATTAATTTACCTTATATTAAGCTTGACGAAAATTAAAAATATTTATATGGTTTAAAGGTTTTTCAATTTTTCTTCTGCTATATATAAAGCATCTTTGTTTACTTCAATTCCGAGCATTGTCATGGCAGAATAAATAGAAGACATTGTTCTCATAACATGATACTCATTCACTTCACCCATACTCCCAATTCTGAAAACTTTGCCCTTAAGATTTCCAAATCCCCCAGCAACTAGAACCCTAAATTTATCGGATAATAGTGTTCTAAATTTCTTATCGTCCATTCCGTCGAGATAGTTTAAAGCAATAACGACATTGCTTCTAGCATTTTCATAAGCAAAAGGAGTTAATCCGAGACTATTAAGACCCGAATAAAATGCATCAGCACATATTCTATGCCTCTGTATTCTGTTAGTCATTCCCTCGTCCATAATGATATTTAAGGCTTCATCAAATGCATAATAGAGAGGTAATGCCGGAGTGAAAGGGGTCTCTATATGTTCTTGGTAATATTTAAAATACCTATTGAAATTTAAATAAAGTATTGGTGAAGGATTAGACTGCATGTATTTTTTGGTTCTTTCATTGATCGACACCGGAGATACACCAGGAGGTGCTGCTAATGCCTTTTGCGAGGCAGTTATACAGATATCAACGTTCCACTTATCAACTGGGAGTTCATCTCCTCCTAGTATTGAAACTGCATCTGCTACAAAAAATGAGCCAAATTTGCTGGAAAGATCTCCGAGTTTATCCATATATCTTATAGTAGTGCCAGTTGATGTTTCGTTGTAAACAGCATAAACTGCTTTAACATCTTTATTATCTTCAAATGCCTTTTCTATTTCTTCTATTGGGGGATTCTGACCAAATGGCGCATTGACCCTTATTGCCGTTCCACCCCAACTATCAATTAAATCGGCTAGACGTGTACTGAATTCACCATTAACTGGAATTATTGCTTTATCACCTTTCTTTATTAGATTAACCACTGAGGATTCAACTGCACCAGTTCCAGATGTAGTAAGAAGGATAATATCACTTGAAGTATCAAAAACTTTCTGAGTCTTTTCAATTATTCCCTTATACAGAACACGAAAATCTTCGCTACGATGATTTATTATTGGGGCAAGCATAGCATTCATGACACGATTTGGAACGTTAGTTGGACCTGGCAACATAACCAAATATTCCATGATTTTTCAATAACAGTCTGTTGAACCTATATTTTAATATATATTCAACAGAAAAATCAGTGCTAGAAATCCCGAATTTATAATGGATTTTAGTGATATGAAATTTCTATACATTTGAGGTAAAATTCTTATTTGCAGTTACTCCACGTATTGACTTCAATATCGTCAATACAAATTTTTTTAAAGAAATAAAGTTATACCTTTATCTTGTTAAATTAAATTTATAAACTCATAGAATTAGCATTAAATAATTAAAAATCTACATTTAATATTTTAGATATAGTTTAGTTTTGGCAAAAAAAGATATAAAGTCTGAAGTTGTCAATTTAATCTAAACGTAGAGATCGAAGTATAACACATATGCAGATACATGTCATCTTTTTCCTGTAGATCATGTTGCAAGTACAATAAATAAAATCAGCTAAAATGATTAATGTGAATCAAATATAAAAAATATACAATGATCATTTTAAAAAATACCTAAATTATAACTAGTTGAACATAAGATGATTGGAGCAATATTTTATGATGATAAACTATTAGAAAAAATGAAAAAATATTATAATATTGAGGATGAAAAAGTTTTATTAAAATTTTTAAAAGTCAATGGTTTGCTTTTGCAGGACTATTATCAAATGATTGATTAGGATATTATTGAAAACGAGGTTTGACACATTTTTTATTCTTTCCAATAATAATGACAATTGTTTTAATTCTAAGTCTAAATGACATGTGAATAAAGAGTGTCCAATTTAATGTAATAATATCCAAAATCTTGACGCCATAATAGTTTCATTTTGAAAAACTAATCTAAAATTATGTTATGGAGGTAAACAAATTGTAGTGATTTTAAGATCATTTCTTTACCATGTTGGGAAGTTTAACTACCATATATATTCATGAAGCATCTTTTCATGAAGGAAAAAACAGATTCTACAATCAATATTTTTCAATGAGTCACTATTTCTCCATTTGTTAAATTCAGTTGGGTGCCGATTATTTCCAAATTTATTTTGAAATAGTTAGTTTTTTACATCTAACATTCTTTGCTGCTTTTATTCCGGATTTCATCGTACTAAATCATATAAACTGAAATAGTATTACTATCAAAATAGGAGCCATCTGCTTAGATTAGTAAAAAACTTGTAGCCTTCCGTTTGAAGTTTTAATCCGTGTTTAGAACAAATATACCTGTAATATTATTGAAAAGGAATAAAAGATAACATTACAATCTAAAAATATGTTCGGTGACCGCAGAAAAAACATATTAAAAGCTATATCAAAGTATGGAGGTAAAAATTTAATTGCCTTTAAACCAGAAAATATTTATTATTTAACAGGATTTTGGGGGGAGGGAGTACTGTTGGTGGACCAAGACCTGACTAAGTTATATACTCCGAAATTAGAGTATGTTCGAGCTAACTTAGATTCAAAGGATTGCCAAGTGGTTCAGTCTGAAAGAGGGAATGATATTTTATTTTCTGTTATATCCAATTTAAACAATAGCGATTCGTCAATAACCGATTGTGAGGAATACAATAGAGTTGAATATTTGAGGAATCATATAGGTAAAAAAAAGATCATTGTCAATGATGAGCCTTTTTTTAAATGTAGAATGATTAAAGATAGGGAAGAAATAAGAAATATTCAGCATGCAGCAAAGATCATAGATTACTTATTTGAAATCTGTATAAATGAGGTAAAGGTTGGAATTTCTGAAAGACAGTTACAGGCAACACTAGTGTATGAGGCTTTAAAAAAGAAAGCAAGCTTGCCTTCGTACAGATCGACTCTAAATCCTTTTATTATCGCAAGTGGTCCAAATGGAGCATTACCGCACTCAAGTGTTTCAGATAGAAGATTCAAGACGGGTGATTTTATTGTGGTAGACATAACATTAAGATATAAAGGATATGTTGGAGATGCAACAAGAACTTTTGCTCTTGGGAGAATTAGTTCAGAAATGAAAAAAATCTATGAAATAGTTAGAGAGTCACAAGATTTAGGGGTTAAAAACGCTTGCGAAAATACAACAGCTGGAAAAGTAGATAAAATTTGCAGAGATTTTATTTCGAATAGGGGTTACAATGAGGAATTTAATCATTCTACAGGACATGGAATTGGTTTGGATGTTCATGAACCCCCTTGGATTCGCAGAAACAATAAACAGATCTTAAATAATAATATGACCATAACAATAGAACCAGGAATTTATTTGAAGTCCAAATTTGGTATTAGAATAGAGGATAGTGTGATCATCGATAACAAAATAAAAAACGGTGTACAAAAAATGAACAAATTTAGAAATAATCTAGTTATATTATAATATATTATAATAAATTTGTTCATAAAATACTCAATTAAAAATATAAAACAAGGTTAATTTATTATTCATTTCAGATATGAAACAATTATTTCATATATTTTTTTTGCGATGAGGTCTTTTCGTTCAGGAGGTAAATGAACAACGGGTTTATTTTTAGAAATTATAAATACTTCATTATAATCTGAACCAATTGTAGAACATTTTCTTCCAACGTCATTTGCAATAATAATATCACTACTAGATTCTTTTAATTTTTCATTTGCCCTAGAAATAAGAAATGAATTGGATACATCATGATAGGCTGTAAAACCTACAAGAAAAATATTCTTATCTACCAATTTTATGTAATTTATGATCTTTTTCGTTGGAAACAAATCTATTGTTAATTTATTATGGCCGCGACTTCTGATCTTCTTTTTATTTACTTGGTTCATCTTAAAATCAGAGATGGCAGCAGCCATTATCGCGATATCATATTTCTTAGAAGATAATTCAGATGTCACTTGTTCATACATATCCTCAGATGTAGTAACCTGGATATTTTTTAAATTTCTATTAGTTAAAGGTTTAAGGAGGGAATTACCTGATATATGAGTAACATGCGCGCCTTGTTCTAAAGCTTCGTTTACAAGAGCTTGTCCCATTTTTCCCGAACTCAGATTGGATATAACTCTTACAGGATCGATAAATTCTATAGTACTTCCAGAGGTTACAAGAATTTTTTTATTTGACAAAATTTTATTATTGGATTGTGCAAAAAAATTCAAAATTTGAGATAATGCATTCTCAGGTGTTGCAATTTTCGCTTTTCCTTCAATCATAGATGATTCTATTATTGACACACCATTTTGTCTTATTGTTTCTAAATTATTGACCACAAAAGGATTGTGATACATTGCTTCGTGCATAGCTGGAGCTATAAATATTGGAATTTTGGATCCAAGAGAAACTGTAAGAATTGATGTAATAGGAGTATCGTCTATCCCACATGCGAATTTACCCAAAGTATTTGCAGTACATGGATATACTACTACTAAATCAGACATTTCAAAGTCTCCCAAAGCAATATGTTCCATATTCCCAGTCAATTTTGCAACTACCTCGTTTCCTGTAGCCCATTTTAAAAAATTAGGATTTAATAATAAAGATGTAGATTTAGAAATTACTGCAAATACATCAGCACCATGTCTCATCAGAAGTCTAGCAAAATCTATGGCTTTGTATGCGGCTACACTGCCAGAAACACATAAAATTACCCGTTTTCCTTTAAGCTCATCGCCTAATGTACACGAGATATCCTTTGATGGATGTAAATTGTTGGTTCTCTTAATTTTCATTTTATAGTATCACATGATTTATTTTCCCGCTTTTAATTTATTATATTCTTCTTTTTTCATATGAAAAGTGTGTTTGTCTTCTGGAAAAACTCCCGTTTTTACTTCATTTATGTAATTCTGTGTTGCTTGAAAAATATGCTTGGACAGATCAGTATAATTTTTCACGAAGCGAGGTTTAATATCATCATATAAACCCAACATGTCATGAAGGACAAGAACCTGGCCATCACAGTAAGGTCCTGAACCTATTCCTATTGTTGGAATTCTTACATTTTTTGAAATTAATTTCGATATCTCTGATGTTACCATTTCAAGAACTATTCCAAAAACACCAGCTTTTTCCAGCTCTTTTGCATCCTTAATAAGATCAGAACCAGAAGCGCATGTATTACCTTGGACTCTATATCCCTCCCAGAGTTTTGCAGTCTGTGGTTTCAACCCAATGTGACCCAAAACCGGAATTCCACAGTTTACAATTGCCCTTATTTTGTCTGCGACCTCAACACCGCCCTCTAATTTCACAGCGTCGCTACCAGCCTTGATAAATCTTATTGCATTTCTTATAGCATGAATTGTATCTGTTTGATACGACCCAAGTGGCATATCGGATACAATTAGCCCTCTTTTTGTACCACGTGCTACTGCTCTTGTAAATAACAACATTTCTTTCATCCTAACTGGGATAGTAGAATCATATCCAAGCATTACCATGCCTGCGCTATCTCCAACCAGCAAGACATCGATTCCTGCTTTATCACATATTTTCGAACTCCAATAATCATAAGAAGTAACCATCGAAATTTTTTCTCTATTCTTCATTAAAATGAACTCAGTAACTGTTAATTTTCTTGATCTATTTTTATCAGTATCATTATCTACGTTTTGAGCTCGCATTTCCACGTATTAGTTTTATAGACTTGTCCAGATTATATTGATTATCATATTGGTCCACGATTTTTTCAAGTGAGCTCCTTTTCATGTTTTTTATTTTTTTTGTTGTTTCAACGAGGTAGGGCATAGCTCGCACAATGTTATCAATAATACTAATAGTGGCCGACTGGGAGGTTCTTGAAAGAGGATTTAAATCTATTGTTATTACTTTTTTCTTCATCTTGATTAAAGCACTTGTTCTATCTCCATCTTCTAAAGGTACTAATACAACATCTGCTTTGTTTATTCCTTCAAGATCCACATGTCTTCTAGAGCTAGTTAGGTCGGTAATATCTATAGAATTCTTTTTATCTAACCCAAGAACAATATTAGCTCCATTCTTCTTTAGTGTTTCTGAAATACGATATTCCCGATCACGACTCTTATAAAATAAATTCACTTCTAAAAATGCACTAGAATGATTAGCTAATTCTACCATTTCCCTAGCACATAAAGCTGCAGAATTTCCATTAACCGAGATTACCGGATGATCTGCCAATAATAATAGAGAGGATGCAGCCTTAATGGCATGTAATGCGTAGACAGAAGTATGTTCTCCTATGAGGTAATCAAAAGCTTCTCCTCTTCCATGCGCCAGTAATCCTTCTGGGACCACTAATCCAGATTTAAAACCAGTTACAAGTAAATTTCGAATATAGAGAGACTTTGCTCTAGGATGATTTGACGGGATATGATTATTGATCATGATTTCTTAATACCGCTCCTTTAGTATCAATATCACTAACAACCAGAACTCCTTGAAATTTACCTAAGATAGAACTTACTTTTTTTTCTTCTTTCTTTGGTACTAAAGTAAATACAGTTTCACCAAAAAGGGCTACACTTGAATATATTCCATTAATAGCAAGTTCATTTAAGGGTGCGGCGCAAATACCCTTAGTTAGGCCTAGAAAATCAGCGAATTTTCTTGATAATTTTAGAAAATCTTTGAGATCCCTAGAAACAAGTAATTGTTCCACCATTCGTCTAGCTAATATATTTGCTTTATTTGAATACGTAGAAAGAATTTTTTTTGTAAAAATTGGATTGATACACAAAATTATAGCTAAATGATCTTTTGGCTCAATTTTAGTGACTTTTCCAATACCTGGTGCCCCAAAACTAGTTCTAATTTCTAATCCTCCATGAAATTCAGAGAGCACAGTACCAAACCCCGTTTTACAATGTAACTCTGCGACATGAGCAATTTGTGCCGCCTGTTCGATACTAAACTTCGTATCTAGAACTTGATTAAGTGCATAGGATAAGCTTAACGCTCCAGCTCCACTGGTACCTAAACCAAAACCAATAGGAATATCAACGAGATGTTTTATTTTTATCAAGAAATTAGAATCGCACTCTTTAATATAACGTCTAACGATCCAATCAGATACAGGAGCATTTTTTACCATCAAACCATTTATAAAAATTTCATAAGACATTTTGGATGATTCATATAACTCTACAGTAGTTGTAACACCTTTTTTTATTGAAAAACCAGCGCCCCGAGAACCAACAGAAAGACGACTATCTTTAAAGTGATTGGGTGGTTTTTCAAAGAAACCCGTAATATGACCAGGGCTATGTGCCGTCGAAACAGATATAGGAACAGCAATAGAAAAGCTCATGGAATATAATGTGAAGTAATAAAAACTAGAAAATATAAAAATATCGATATCGATATAGTTTGATATTATAATAATTGACAACATAATCTCATGATAAAAAATTAATAATGTTATAAAAAACAAAAAATTAAAAAGAGCGCATCAGAAAAAACTATACAAATATAAGATTATTAAAAACTATTTAATGACTAAATAGAGGTTATTAGAAATGAATGGTTTCAGTGCTTCGTTAGTATTCGCAAATATTTTTAATGAAAGTGGTCCTTGCCTTAATGTTTCAGTTAGTATTTTGTGCAATTGAATTTGAAAAGATCCAACATCGTTAATCTTTTTAGCCGTCCCTGAATTCACTATTTTTCCGGAATAATCAATTAGAAAGTAATAAATGGAGATATTGGATTGAGGCGAATTATCAACTAGAGCTTGAAAATCGATTACTTTTTCTTCTCTGATTTTTATAAATTTGTCAGTTGTAAAGTTTGTTAGCAGAATAGATTTTGGTTTTTCTAGATGTGACCAATATCCCTGTTCAAAAGGATAGGTCTGATCACGGAATGCCTTTATTTCTATGGTTCTTCCTGATGGATTATACGAGTCCAAGAAAAATGGACCGTTGCTTATTACAGCATGTTTATGATCTTCAATCCATTTTATGCTTGCATCATATCTTTTCTTTGCCTCTTCCAGGGTTACAATATTTTTTAATGGTAAAGGAATAAAATTTTCATTTTTCATTTTTATTAATTCTTTTTTTATTAAGTTTGCATGTCCTGGAATTATTAACGATAACCATTCTGCATTTTTTGTAGTAGCTTGAGATTTGGAAAATGAAAGAACATTTGAAAGGACTAATCTTTCAGTGGCTGCAGAAATTTCCCATGGTTCTTGTGGCCACAATCCTGCATATCCTGTTATTTCCTTGCTATCATAATGCCATATATCAATAAAGGATTCTATAGTGTCGTTAGAAAGAAATCGAATCCCCTTCATTAAAGGAAGACTTATTTCTACACGTGACGTATATTCTGGATCTTGTGTAAGATCGTCTGGACCATAATTAGATCCCCATTCAAACATAAAATACAAAGAATAAAGGAGATCGGATTTGTCCATTGGAATCCCGTGATGCCAATTTGAATAAAGTATCTTATTAATTACCTTACTTAGAGAAGTAGAATTATGATCTGCATGTATCCATCCGTGGGAACTATTCCAAATTATTGCTTCAGGATGGACTTTAAGTTTATTATATGGTCCATTAGTCGTTACATTTACGATCTCATTTCTCATAGATATAACGTCGCCTGTAAACGGATGTCGGAGAATCGAACTATCAGCAATATTTGAATAGATGTTGCTACTATAAGCATCGCTGAACCCCCCAATAGTATTCCATGCTCCTTGATAGATTTGCTTAACACCTATATCAAGAGAATTCGTTTTGTTGGATTTAGCATTAAATAAGGAATATTTGTTAGCTATTCCTCCTCCAAAATCATTTACTAATCCAGAAACAGAAGATGAAGCAGCAAAAGGATCTATATTCTTTACTAAAAATATTCGTACAGATTCCTCGATTCCCATCTTTGTTGCTGCTTCTAATAATATATTTCTTTCACTTTCTGAGGTAAAGTTTGAAAAAACCAATTTTTGAGTCAAAAAATCTAATGTTGAATTTTGGTATTGCCAGAATCCTGGATTTTGATAACCCGGCATGTTTGCGTACCATGGGGCATAAAACTGAGCGACTATGTCTTCGTTATATCTAGAAAATGCGTTACTAGTAAATGCTTCTGTATACATATTCCATTGAAGATCTTGTGGATTAGTGCTTTGTAAGATTCTCAGTGATTTGTTTAGATCTCCATAATCTTTTATCACAGTAAATCCCATCTTCTCGAGTTCGTATGATATCAATTCACCAAGTACTTTTCTTTGTTGGTCATCGCTCCTTATGAGAATTTTTAAGGTAATTGGTTTTTCATTAAAATACCATTTTTTGTCTTCAAGAAATGCCCCATTTTCTTGTAAAACCTTTCCAATTATATTTGAAACAAATTCGGGATCGTAATGAAAACCATATGATTCTACAGCATCCATTACCACACGATAATCAGGAGAAAGCGGTCCAAAAGGATCAAATAATGGAAAAGCGTATCCTTGCAATATTTCGTTAGAAATAAAGTTTCTATTAATTAAAAAATTCATAGCATACCTTATTTCACGGAATTGGAATGGATTAATACTGCCATCTTCTGCTGGTGCCGGATTTAGAAGAATACCAAATGTTCCAGACACTTTATCATATAATTTAATATCGTCATCAGCAAGAATGCTGGGAACCAAATCCAAGGGAATACGGAAATAATACATATCGAGATTGCCAGACTTCATTTCCTCTAAGGCAACATTCTCATCAAGATAATGAATGAACTTGACGTCATCTATGTATGGACCTTTTATAATGAGTTTTGAATCAATAGAATTTAAGGGACAAATTATTATTGTACCTAAAATTGGAATTAAAAATACTACAATTTTTTGAATAATCATAACTACGTTAAATGATCGTCATAAATATTCACATTTTAGTAAAAAACATCTTAAATAAGAATTATAGTTTTAAGTGTGTTTTTAATCCCTTGTATCTATTTCTGATTGTCACTTCTGTAACACCAGCTGCTTCTGCTACATCTTTTTGGGTTTTATTTTCACCATTCATTACACAAGCTACATAAAGAGCCGCAGCTGCTAGTCCCATAGGATCTTTACCGGCTGAAATCTTGCCTTCTTCTGCTTTCTTTAGTATCTCTAACGCCTTACGTTTTGTTTTTTCTGATAATCCCGCCTTACTTGCTATTCTTGCAACACATTTGACCGGATCGACAACAGGCATACGTAAATCCAACTCTCTGATTAATAATCTATAACACCTAGCAACGTCTTTTTTCTTGATATTACTAGCGTTTGCTATATCTTTTAAAGTTCTGGGCGTTTCTGTATCACGGCAAGCAGCATACAATGCAGCTGCGACTAATGCTGAAATCGACCTTCCTCTAACAAGGCCTTTTTCGAGTGCTTTTCTATACACATACGCTGCTTTTTCTATAACAGCATCACCCACAGCTAATTTATCTTTCAATCTATCTAACTCACTGAATGCCTGTCTAAAGTTACGATCAACCGGTTCATGTACCTGACTTCGACTATCCCAAGTTCTTAACCTTTCAATTGTGCTTTTCATAGAAGAAGACAATGGTTTTCCAGATGCATCCTTGTCTACAGGACCGATTATTGTGGCTAATCCCATATCATGCATCGCCAAGGAAGTTGGAATTCCTGCTCTACTTCTATCTTCATGTTCTTCTTTAGAAAAAGCCCTCCATTCAGGTCCGGTTTCCTCAATTCTTTCATTGATTACAAAACCACAATTGCCGCAAAACATTTCACCCGTGGAATTATCGGTAACCATAGGACCTTTACCACATCTAGGACAACGATCACCAAATAACGAAATATCTTTAACCATTCATTTCACCATAAAACTTTTTAATAACTTAAACCGTATTATTTATGTTTTATTCTACAATATAAATATTGCCATAATAGCATATAAACTATCTTGTAAAATGGATGTTTTTATAAAAAATTCATTGTTAATTCCACAAATTATTGAACTTCTATTGCCTCTTCATTAAATCCTTTTTTTATTAGATATCCTTTAACATCATCTCTATGATCCCCCTGTAACATTATGAACCCATCTTTTGCTGTACCACCACAAGCAAATTGACTTTTTAATTCTTTTACAATATTTTGCATATTGGTTATTTTAGGATCAATTCCTTCAATCAAAGTAGTAGTCTTTGAAAATCTTCTTGTTTCTAGGCGGATTATGATTCTTGTTTCTTCTTTTTCTAGTTCACCACACGGGCATAAATCATCAGGTAATCCACATTTTTTACAAATAACCGCCATATTTTATTTACCTATTCTTTTTCATATCTTCTTATTAAGCGTTCCCAAGTAAAAAGTACAGATATTAAATCTAACGTATTTGTGGTGTATATAAAGCAATCTGAAACAAAAGTAAGAATTGAAAATATTTAATTTCTTGCGGATGGTTATTCAAATATTCAAATATTCTCTATTTTAGTTTTAGTTTTGATCTTTTAAAAGACTAACAAAATCATATTAGCTATAATTTCAAATTGGAATCTCTCGTAGTCTTTAGATAAAACGATATGTATTTAAGTAATAATGTGCTGAAGTTTATCGAATTGAGTAGTAAAAAGAAGAATGCACCATTACCAGCTTCTAGCGCAGGATTATTAAGATTTTTTGAGGATGAGACTAAAGGAGTCAAGGTAAAACCAGAAATAGTTCTCGGGGTTACCGGAGGGTTAATAGCAATTTCTATATTGATCAGGGTCATATTTCCTGTATAATAGTGGCTCATCTAATGGGAGAGGACCATGATAGTGTTTCTAATATCCACAAAAGATGGTCTTTCATAAGAATAAACTTTTCATCTTATAAGATTTCCTTAACAATATCTATAATTAGCTCACTGTTAATTATTATATTAACAGAAATTTATTTTCTACAGGATTCAGCTCATATTATCATTTATTCTATATTGGGTTTAACTTTTTTAATTTGTAGTTATTTTTTAGATTTTTATTTGTTGCGTGATACGCCTGTCAACAAGTTTTCCAAGGTACTCCATGTTTCAGCATTTTCAAATCTTCTTTGGATGGCAATTTTAATTCTGGGTATAGTCTCATACATGATCTTCAACAAAGACAATATTCCTATTGGACATATAATAGAAGGTATGATGGTAGCAATTGGGTTAAGAATAGGTATATTTACATCAGTTTTTGGAGCAGGCCTAAAAAAAGCAATAAAAACAGCAATATATCAACCTTCCATCTTATTTTTTGTCATAACTCCGTTAAATTCATTTAAGGAGCTGACAGACCCCATTCCCATTTGTTTTGGCTTCATTATATTAGGTTTAGGGATAGCATGGGCTATATTAGTAGATAGATCAGGTCGTCCATATATTCAAAGTACTTTTTCTCTCTTACAAGCTTTTATGTCTGCCTGGACAGAAAATAAAGTTGAAGATATTGAAAAGATTCTGATATCTAAATCCAGAGACGCATCGGTATTTACTAGAATTGTTAGGTTTGGCGATGATTTCGAAAATATAAATTTAGTATTACCAGATATACATCCAGGACCCTTCAAGACAATAGGAGGAAGTAATTTATCGTTTAGAATTTGGGAATACTATGATTATAAATCAATCGTATTTCATAGTGTTTCGGATCATTCGTTAAATATTCCATCTAATGAAGAGGTTGTAAAATATTTAGAATCTTTATCAACATATAATATAATCCAAAATGGAACTACTTGTTCCACGCCTATAAGGGTAACAAATGGAAGTTCCACTTGTACTGGAATTGCATTTGGAAAAGTACCTCTTATAATTTTATCCAATTCACCCGTTGGTATGGATGATGTTCCCGAAAATATATTAATTGAATTAGAGAAATATTCAAAAGAAATTGGTTTTGACAAGATTTTAATAATAGATAGTCATAATGCTATGGGGAAAAAACTAGAGGAAATAAGCAGAAATAATATGGTAAATGCTGCAAAAAGTTGCTTAAGAAATCTAAGAAATTCTCCTCAGTCGGAGTTTAAAATAAGTTATTCTAGTACAAGAGAAATCCAAAGTGACATAAATAATAAAGATCTAGGAAAAGCAGGAATATCCATATTTATGATTCAAATTCATGATAAACAATATTTTATTGGTTGGATAGATTCAAATAATATGAAAAACGGATTGCGAGAACATATTATTAAGGATCTTGAACAAAAGGACATTACATTGTTAGATATTTGTACCTCTGATACTCATGAAAATTCAGGATTTAGGACTTCCGAAGGATATTTTCCATTTGGAGAAATTACAAGTTTTGAACAGGCAACAAAATATTTTATTTATATCTTATCTGAAGCACAAGAAAAAATCAAAAATGCAAAATACGAGATATTAGACAGCAAAACATCAATTAAAGTTATGGGTAATGGTCAATTTCAAGATTATTCAAGGGCCTTAGATAAGTCTATGGATTTGACTAAGATATTCTTAGTTGTTACATTTGGAATAATAGTATTGATGTTAATAGTTACAAAATAATTCCATATTCAAATAGCATAAAAATATTAATCCAAGATTATATTAATTTTGTATCTCGTCTTTTATAAGGATAGAAATTATTTTCTATAAATCTAAACATAACTTGTTTATAATTTTAGTTATAAAAATATTATAAAATAACAAAACAAGTTAAAAAATGGAAATTACGAATCAAGTCTATTTTTTTTTGGCCTTGATTTCTATCGTTAGTCAAATTACATTGAACTCGCTTGTTATCAATAGTGTGCTGGCAATAAGTATTTGTCAAAAGATTGATGTTTCAAACTTAAATACCATATCATCAGGTCTGATCATCTTTATGATTTGATAGGATTTTACCATCATTAAATTAATCATCAAAAATAGATCTGAGAACGTTCATTGGCATTGATAGTGTGCTAGGAATAACCTTTTAGCATCGCATGAGTGTTCCAGTCAAATATATCGCTAGAGCAATCCGTTTGACTAATGACGGTAATACGTCAAATGGATATTTAGATCTATATACATCTAAATATTTCCTATTATAAATGAAGATAAACGACTTTATCGTAATTACATTACCGACTTCATAATTTGTGACTCGCGACTTAGTCCGGAACGAAGAAAGTGTTGTCAACCACTTTCTACTCCGGCATTACTGAAAATCCTGATTTTACATTTCAGAATATCGCTAGAGTAATAAATTAATTAATTAATCTATTTTTTATTATTGAATAATTATATTAAAATAGATAGATAGAAACTGAAGACTCTTACTCTTACTCCATAGTAGACTATGGAATAGGACCTAAGATCATATAAATCTAGACACATTAATAAACTTATTTTATAATATACAAAAAATAATAAATTGCGTACTTGAAAAATAATAGATTAATTAATTAATTAAAATAAAGTAAAATATAAATATAAAATTAAAAGGATTTGATTTTTTCCCTCAGTTCATTTTCCAGCGTCAATATCTGCTTATCCTTAACCTTGATAACTTGGTCCATGTCCAGCCTGTAGTCTTTAAGGTCATCCCATTCTGCTAACAGTCTACGGATAAATCCGTCTTGTGTTTCCCTGCTATGCTTGATCCTTGCTATTATCTCTGCAGTATCTACCGAAATGTTGATCGTTGTCAGTGTGGGCCTATGTAGTCTACGTCTTCCCATTGTGGCAATTCACTGGTAACTAAAAGGAATAATCGTCTTCCATGTAGGTTAGTCGCTGGGTTCTATAGTCCTCTGCCTCGATTTCTGCCATCTCTATATCGTTTAGGGTTCTGATAGATTCCTTTTCTTGTTGTTGTTGTTTGTCTCTCCAGGGTGTCACGAGTACTCCGACCCCACTTTTTAGTATTTATTTTCTGAATTTAGAAATAAATAGTAATTAACTAAAAATATTTATCGTAATCTTCTTTTGTTTTATTTAATGGGGAGTCCTGTAGTAGTACGTGGGGGTTGGTTGCGTAGAGTTGGGGAAACAAAAAATGTAAAATTATTTAGGATACAAAATGAGACTTTTGAAAGAATGAAGGGAAACAGTGTATGATATGGGAAAGTAGAATCTGTTGACGAGATAATGAATAGACTACTGGATTTTTATGATAGTAAGGGGAAATCACAGAAATGACTACTAGAGACAACGACAATAATAACAATAACGATGAAGAAGGTAAGGTAATTCTGTATGAAGAAGGTAAGGTAATTCTGGATGAAGAAGGTCAGGTAATAATTCTGGACCCTAAGCGTAATAAGGTAATTGAATTTGTATTCGAACAGGGCGGTAAGGAAGGTAGTAGAAGAATATACATTGATGAAAAATGTCGTTGGTATTGTATAGCAGCTTCTCTGAAAGATGCGAAAGAAGGTAGGGGTAAATTCTATAAATATACTGATTTGGGCAGAAAATTATTGTTGGAAGTTTTCGCTGAATTAGATAAAACAGGTCATTTTAATGATAAAGCGATAGAAGAAGATTACTTCTCTGATATTGTGGTTAGAAAGTGTATTGATATGATCAAAATCAAAAATGACCTATCAGATGTTAAATAAAATTTCAATTTTATTAAATATTTAATATTTTTTTTATATGCAATATAATTTTTTAAATATACTTTTATTCTAATCTTCT
Organism: Nitrososphaeraceae archaeon; assembly: GCA_035297365.1. Lineage (GTDB taxonomy): Archaea > Thermoproteota > Nitrososphaeria > Nitrososphaerales > Nitrososphaeraceae > TH1177. The sequence continues at coordinate 130,466 of DATGZA010000014.1, read as the reverse complement.
TTTATTTTCTTTGTATGGGTGGTCGTGGTCCGTTACGTGGCGGCTGGTTGGGTAGAGTTGTAGAGGAAATAAAAGAAGGGAAATTAATTCAGATAGAAAATGAGACTTTTGAAAGAATGAAGGGAAACAGTGTATGATATGGGAAAGTAGAATCTGTTGACGAGATAATGAATAGACTACTGGATTTTTATGATAGTAAGGGAAGAAACAGAAATGACCAATCCTAGCAAACCTTTCACTATATGTCCAAAATGTAACGAAATCATAGAAACTGACTCTTACAACGATTATATGCTATCTACAATCTGTCCAGTTTGTGGTATCAGATTTAATTATAAAACTACACCTCCGATAACTTATACAAGTCTGGAGAATACCAAATCTTACAACTAGAAATGAGTTCTTCTACTACTTATGATAATACTAATATTCAAAATGATAATGATATTGAAGAGGATGAAGAGGAAGTTTCAGAAATTTAGTATTAAACTATATTCTATCCCTCGATAAAGCAATTACCTAATATATTAGCGATAGTTATAACGAATTATGGAAGATAAAGTTATTTGTAATACGTGTAAACAACTTGGTTTAAAAAGTCTTGTATATCCTATTGATTGGAGGACTTATTTTCAAACAATTGGAGGACATTATGATGAAAATGGTAATTATGTAAAATCTGATTACGTACCCCCCTTAGAGGAAAGTTTTTGCTGTACTAACGGTCATTTTTGGATGCGAACGAAAGAATATTAATGTAAAATAATAACTAAAAATATTTATCCTATTTTTGTACCTATATTATTATAATGTCTACTACCAAATAATTGCATAAGAGTATCGCAAATATAACATAAATAATTGAAACTCAATTTTTTCGATATCCTTAAAAGATTGGATTAGATTCAGATTTTAGATGAAAATAATAATTTTTCCAATCATTTGTGCGGTATTAACCTTCGTTTCTGGCATGACAGTGCCAAATATTTATGGTCAGGAAGTTAATCAAACTACTACAAGCCTTAATAACTTCATTATAAACATAAGAGAAATATCATCATTTACAGAGACTAATCTAATTGCACTTTTGAGCAGTGAAAACGAGGTTCAAGTAAAAAAAGTTGATGTTTCCAAAGCAGTTATTCAAGCAGGACAGGAAGAATCTTTTTCTCCAGATAAAATGATAGATGTTGCAATTACTATGAATGAACCTGTGGAACCAGGATCTGAAATTTATGCTTGTGTCATAGAACTAGGTACTCAAAGTTTCAGTCAATCTATTAAATGTAATATAGCCTATTCAACTCCAACTGCATCTGGAGAACCACAAAGGATTATAGTACCACTTTAAATTATGTTGGTTTTTACAATGTTTATTGATTTATGTCATTAAATTGGATTCTAAATATCTTCAAACTAATAATACACTAGCAAAACTTTGATGTCTTATAACTTCCAGACTTAATAATAAAATCGAAGTCGATAAATTAACCAGTAATGAGAATGATTAATATATTTCATGGATATTTAATTAACCTGAAAAAAATTACAAGTTACAGATATTTTAATATAATAGCATGTCTCAATTTTTATTATTTATGTTTTATTTCTGTCTAAATTCAATAGTAATATTTGTATTTTTTATATTATTTTCATTTGTACTTCAAACTAATAGTATTACGTTAGTCGAAGCAACACATGAAACTTTTACAATAGATCAAAAAGATGCAGATGAAAAATTGCTAAGAATGTCGTTATCAGATTTTACCGAAATGGATAAAAAATTGAGTGGACAGATAAAATTAATTCATGAAAACTGTATAGGCGAAGATGGTTATGTTATAAAGGATAATACAGTAACTTTCATTTCCAAATCTGGTAAAGAAAATGAATGGAAATGTCCTGGGGCAGTAGGACTTGCACTATTAGTGTGTGATAGACATCTCGGCTTGCTCGCTTCATGTTCTTTACTAGGCATAGAAGGTGACTATGATAGACAACAGTACGATAAATTAAATGAAGGAATTTCATATGAAGCAAAATTCCCTACACCATCAGAAATGAATAAAAAATATGAATCCATAGAAGAATACATTAATGAATGACTAGGAAAATTGATTCGAACAAATTTTAGGCATTGGATGGATTCTGAATGATCTTATTTATTCATCAAGAGTTTGCTGAATAGCCCATTGTGCCAACCTGTAACTTGCCTCTGCTGAAAGTGTCCAAGTTACACATTCTATATCACCAGCAATAAAATTTGTATTTTTCATATCCATACAGGCTTTAATTCTTTCTTCATGTGCATCCGGCGATGGTTGTTTAATCTCTCTTATCTGTTTATCAGTAAAATCAGATACTTCGAGTCCCACTCTCTCAAGAAATATTAAATCCTCTTCTGTAAAGAGTTCTACTGTACTAACTATTTTGCGCATCTACTTTAGTAGAAGTGAACGAAAAAAAAGTTATACTCGAAGCGAGTATGATTACAAAGATTGAAGTAATTTTTATCTTCAATGTTAAGTGAAATTATCAACGAGTAATATTAAAAAAGTTCTATAATAAGATAAATTTAATTTCCTAGTCATTTACTACTAAAATAATTCATCATGTTTTGCCCTATTAATTTTGATCGTATTTGCCAACAATATCTATGTATTATCAGTTGTATCTTCACAATATCAAAGGTGCGATACTGTCATTTACTGGAATCCTGTTAAGGGAGAATATTGGGAATTGCACAAGCAGAAGAAGCATAAATGCGCTTATCTCGAAAAGCAACAAGAGATACCACATTAACAAAAACTAAATAAAAAAATCAACTAAAAAATCTTGAAGTTATTGCAATAATTTAGTTTATTAATGGATTCTCAAATTTTATCTTAACATGAAGAGAGATAAAACGTTTATCTTCCTTTTAACTGGTATTATTTTAACCAATATTATGATCATATATATATATCTGTAAATTTTTATTTTTATTCAGGTTATCCTCATGTTTCAAAAGATGTAGATTTCGCGATTTTATTTCTTATTATCTTGGACGTAGTTATTTTTCCCCATGTTTATCTGAGTTCTAAAATTAGCAAATTATTTACAGATCCTATTACAGATGATGAATTAAGTAATTTTTATTTAGAAAAGTCCTTTACAATTTTAGCGATCAATTATGCACGACATGCATTCTATACATCTCTAGGTATTTTTCTATTTTCAATTACTCTTTATTTTATATTAAATAATTCCTTATTTGACCCGTTCTCATTTTCATTTTCTCTCCTAAACGGAATGGATTTGAAGAATGTTGCCTCATTTGTACTTCAGATTATCATCATATTCTCTTCTGGTTTTACAACGCTTTTTTGGTAATGTTAGTCCCAAGGAATGAGTTTGTTTACTATAACATCGCTAGAGTCTATATTCTTTCTATTAATAGAAAACAAGATTTTTATACAAAATTAAAATATTTGGTTCAAGGTTTAGTATATTACCAAAAATTCCTTCAACAAAACCTTACTATAAAAATTAGATCAATGAACTGTTTATATGATAAAATATTAAGTTCAAGCGATAGTAATTTATTATTAAGTTTAACTAAATCCTTTGGAGATACCAGTAATAAATTATTACCATATCAAGAAATTATTAAAGTGTTGAAAAGAGAGAATGAATGCGTAACTGAAACAACTTCAAGAAACACCAGAATCTCTTTGGAAATTATTATATCAATTATTGTTCCTATTGTAATTTTAGTGTTAGATAAATTGTCTCAGTAACCTAAGCCATTCATTGATTGAGACCTCTCTCACGCTCAATATTAATAACTGGATTGTGAAATATCCTCCTCTCAGGTTAATACAAATTCCAGAGGAAATCACATCTTTTTATCTTTGATTAATTGAAAAATAGATTAGCAATATGCGTTAATCTCTTTATTGCTATTGCTATGATAGTTAACGTTAGTTGCTGGATTGGTTGCTGGTCCCATATTCTGTTGTTCTCCTCCTGTCAATGCCTGAGCCCTAATTCTCATTTCTTCCTTTACTGGTTGAGGAATATAATTTCCGTTGTAAAGATACAAAAAGTCTTTCTCTTTGAATAGTTTCAAAGTATCTTCAACACTGGACCATCTAACAACGACATCCATACCTGTTTGTTCATCTTTTACGATAAATTGGATTGGTTTTGCATTTCTTGATCTATTCCTCTTTTCATACAATAGTTGGACATTTTTTGGTGAGAAAGGTAATTCATACTCGTCATAAGTCTCCATTGGACCACGGCACGTTTCGTAAAAGATTTTTGTTTCATTATCATATACTCTATGCATATCAAATAAAGTCATTAGATATGCTTCAGGCTTTGATATAAACAATCTACATTCTTGACCTGCTGCATCGTAACCAATGATGTTGCCTTGGCTATACAAGAATTCGTCACCTGACATAGTTCTAAGCCTAATTATTGTACTGACATAATAGTCGCAGTTAGGACGTCCATCTTTTTTAGGAATAATATTTCCATGTGAATCTTTTCTTGCCCAAAATGTGCCTGTAGAAACGTCACAGACTTTTGAGTAAAAGTCTTCGTAGATTAATTCATCTGTTGTTTTATATCGTGGATAAGTTCTAGTTTGATTCCTTAGCATTCTACCACTTTCAGAATACAAATCTCTGATGATTTCCCAGATATCACCAGAATTGTATGATGATTTTTCTTTTTTTTGGTAACTTTCTGACTCCTTTCATACAATCTGGTTTTTCTCTCTTGGTTGGATCTGCTTCATCAGGATTGTATAACCATCTAAAGAATTTGCCAAAGATCATCTGTCTGAAATTGTAGGTGCCGATCCACTTGTTGTTATTAGCAGAAGTTTGATTATTATTGCTATTATTATGATCGTGAGGTCTAAAAGTATTAAGATGATCCAAAATATCCTGTTTTGTCATCTCTTTAAAATTTTTATCATTACAGAAACGTGATAAATATACAAGTGCTTTTATCTTTCCAATCTTGGTAGAATCTTTGATATTGAATTCTGTTTGTTCAGCAATTATATAGTCACAGATATTATTGGCGTTTTCTGGGTTCTTATCTGTCAAATTTTTTAACATTTTATTGATAAAGGGCTTACAAGATTTGGTGATTGAATCTATCCTTTTTTCTAGTTCTTGCTTTTCTTCTTGTTCTAATATTGTTGCCAATTGGTAAGACAATCTTGTTTTATCGAGGTATGATAAAAAAATATGCCCAGAACACTCATTTGAAGGTATAGTGTGCTAGGAATAACCCTCCTTCTGTTTATGCGAGATTTCGCTAAGCGGCCAACCTGAGTAAGTGCAGGAACATTATAACTCGTTTTGGCCTTGCTCCACCCAGGTCGTCAGTTTCATTCTAGGTAAGGGGATCTCAGGCGATTAACCATCACAGATATATAGACTCTTCTAGATAGCTTTTCTGTTACGTTGCCAGCTGTCTCCAGCTAATTATCGCTAATTTGGGTGCCTGCTATGAGGGAGGAGTTTCCTCTCATTATGAGTAACTCGCGCTCTAGCTCACGTTGTTACAAAATATATATTATCTAATATACATTTGGAAAATATTCCTTTTCACTCTTTTTAATTTCTTCAGGATTCTGTCTTTCACTATATGATTTTAGGATTTCCAAATTCAGTTCTAAAAACGTGTGTCCCCATTTGAATTTATTCAATAATTCTTCTGCTCTGGATTGATATCCCAGAATATAAAGAGACCCTGCCAAGGCCTCCGCTGTTGTTAATTTTCCCAACTTAGCGTAATTTACTGGATTTCCAGCAAGGAGGAGAGGAAGACGTCTGTTGATTCTTTTTTTTATGATTTTAAATTTATTTAGTGTTTCTTGGATATAATTCCACGAACAATCGATAGCACATAATGATTTTCCATTATTTAGATCGTCTCTGCACAGCACAATTTTAGAAAATGCATTTAAAACAATTGTGTTTTTAGGTATGAATGTTGTTGAATTAATTAGATGAAACTTTTTTAACTTTGCAGCAGTACATTTAGTCGGATCGTCTTGCTTCAACATTAAAACAAATACATTCATTGAAAGATGTTATGTATTAAAATACTCGAATAAATAATCTTTAATATTGTAAACCATGAATTGAAAGTCTACAATAACCATCTAAAACAAGTTCATTTGATTAGAATTATTAATCACATTAGGTATATTTCGATAGTATTTGTCAGAAATTACATCTTTAAAATTTCCATTTAACTTAGAAAAGGATCAGATAGAAGCCGTAAATTCTTGGTTAAGAAATCAAAATAGAGGATCCATCATCTACAGTACAGGGACTGGAAAAACAGAGATAGCATTTGAATGTGCTAGACGATTAGCAAAAAAAGAAAATTCTGACGCGCCTTTTAATATTCTTTTTCTCGTCCCACGTATTGTATTGATCGCACAAAATATCACAAGATTGAATCAATATGGTATAAAAAAAGAATGTATCGGTGTTTTCTATGGCGAGAAAAAAGATATCAAGGAAATAACGTTTAGTACATATCAAAGCATTATAAGGAATTTTGATCTAATCCGAAACTCTAAAATGGTTATATTAGACGAGGTTCATCTTGTTTCTTCCACTGCCAAGAAATTAAGCAATATTTTTTCAATTTTAGAAGAAGATTTCAGTAAAGCTATCTTGGGTCTAACAGCTACAATAGACGAAAGAGATCCCAAATATTCCAAAATAATTGCGCTGATACCGCCTGTCAGAAAATATATGATTAAGGAAGCTGTGGATGATGGAAGATTAACTGAACCGAAAGTAATAATCAGGCCTGTAAAACTAAATTTTAAGGAGAGAAAAGAATATGAAGATATGTCCAAATCAATAAGAGAAATATCATTAAAATTGAAATCTTCTAATCCGATCGAAATTTCTAGATTATTAAAATATGGGGGCATAAATTCGAGATTAGCAAAACAGTGGTTTTCATACGTTCAGAAAAGAAAGAAATTACTGAATGAGACTTTATCGAAATTGGATGAAACTATTAAAATTGTTAAAAACCATCCAACTGAGAAAATAATGATCTTTAGTGAAACCATTGAATCCATTAATAAGATCAGAGAGATGCTTGGCAAATACAGTATAAGGGCAGAAGTAATTCACAACAAAATTAAATCTCGACAGAGAATGACAATTTTAGACGATTGGGGCAAATCATTTTTTGTGTTATTATCAGTTCATACTTTGGAAATAGGATTTGATCTTCCTTCTGTAGGTATAGCAATAATAGTCTCAAACACACAAAACATGAATCAATTGATTCAGAGAATTGGAAGAGTAATTAGGAAATCTAATAATAAAAATAGTGCTTTGATTTATGTAATTTACGTAGAAGAAACTAAGGATAAGAAAATTTTAAAAATGTTAGAAGAATCATTAGAATATCAAAAAAGAAATAAAGATAATAATATACAAAAAACAATTTCTGCGTTTTTCTAGAAATATTTGAAAGTATTATAACGTATACAAGAAGATTAAATAAATATTGTTCATTTATAATACTTTTGATCTAATAGTAAATAGTGATGTCTAATGATCCACAAAATATTTGGTACAAATTTTTTGGTTTGTTGAACAATTAAGATTCACATAATAGTAATAAAAATCCAAATGAATTCTAGGATAGTCGATAAAAATTATGATTTTAGCCCCACAAGAATTAGAAAATAGTGCTAGTAAATTTGCTGCAGAAGCAATAAGGTTAGACTCTCAAGGTTCTAGGATAAAAGCTATTCAATTATATCAACATGCGATAGAGGCCCTTAATAAGTTAATTCAGATTTATCCAGAATATAAACTAAATAAAATTTACATGGAAAGAGCTAATGCTTATATGAATAGAATAAAATCATTACAGATGTCCAACATTCTCGAGGATGATAAAAGTGATGACCTGATTTTAAATGAACAAGAAAGTCATGGAAAAAAAATGGCAATGGACGGGAAAAAGCCTAAAGATCAACTTGGTGACGAATTTGATAATCTGGTTATGAGAGAAAAACCCAATGTCTCATGGCAGGAAGTTATTGGGTTAGATGACGCTAAAAGAGCCATACGTGAATCTATTGTTTATCCAATGAAAAGATCTGATCTTTTTCCTCTCGGATGGCCACGTGGAATATTACTTTATGGCCCTCCAGGATGTGGAAAGACTTTATTGGCTGCAGCTGCTGCTGCTGAAATAGATGGATATTTTATAAATGTGGACGCTGCAGCAATGATGAGTAAATGGTTAGGAGAGGCTGAGAAAAACGTTTCTAAGTTATTTAAGATGGCCAATAAATTACTAGAAACAGAAAATATCCCAATATTACTTTTCATCGATGAAATAGATTCGCTATTAGGTACAAGAAATGGAGAGGTCGGAGGAGAGATAAGAGTTAAAAATCAATTCCTAACAGAGATGGATGGGATAAATAACAAGGCCAAAGATTCTAAATTGTACGTGATAGGTGCAACAAATAAACCATGGAGCTTGGAAGCAGGTTTTCTGAGAAGATTTCAAAAGAGAATTTATGTTACTTTACCAGATAATGATTCAAGAAATTATTTGTTTAAACAATATACAGCACCCTTGAAGAAGGAAAAAGGTCTTAAAATTGAAGATCTTGCTAAACTTGTTCAAGGATATAGTGCAAGCGATATTAAAGATATTTGCCAAGCTGCACAGCTACGTGTTGTGAATGAATTATTCGATAGCGGTAAGGCGTTGGAAGAAGATTCTAATCCTCGTCCAGTATCGATGAACGATTTTAAGGAATTAATAAAGATAAGGAAGCCTAGTGTTAGCATAGACATGATCAGAGCTTACATGAGATGGAGTGAACAATTCAAGGCATTATAACATATGACATTGTTTTTCTACTTCAAATATGAATTTAATTTGAATTAGAAAATCTGTCAATAGCTTCTGAAATCTTTTTTTGAGCTGCCTCTTTGTTTCCCCATCCGGAAATTTTCACATATTTTCCTACTTCTAATTCCTTATAATGTTCAAAGAAATGTTCGATCTGTTTTTTGGTAATATTTGGTATATCACTAACGTCATTTATTGGTGAAAAACTTGAATCTATTTTTTTTATGGGGATCGCAATAATTTTGGAATCTTGACCTTCTTCATCCTCAGTATATAGGATACCAATCGGAACTGCCCGAATAACAGAAAGTGGAATTACTGTGAATTCTCCCAGTACTAATACATCTACAGGATCACCGTCACCTTCAAGTGTAGATGGAATGAAACCATAATTGGTTGGATAGAACATTGCCGTAAATAATATCCTGTCGACAAATAGTGCACCAGTTTCCTTATCAATCTCATATTTGATATTACTGCCCTTAGGGATCTCAATTACTACATTAATATTGTCTATCGTTCCGCTTGAAATTTTATTTATAGATAATATCTTATCGTTCACAATTGCGATTCTATATTTCCCATTTATAACTTATCTCAGAACTGGACTGTTCGTTGATATAATTTAGGAGTATATAAAATTTCGTCTTTGCTATTTTCGTTATAGTTTTACAATTTTGCCGTATTTTCCTATATTTAGGTTATTTTCTCCCCTGAATGCGTGAGTATACCCATTTTCAATCAATATCATATCACCTTCTTCAATCATATTGATTTGATCATCCCATAACGATAATTTGATAACACCTGTTTCATCAGACACTTGAGCATCTGCTACCTTGGCTTGGCCACCAGTTCTTAAATTAACATTTCTTGGTTCAGATATGCTATCTACTTTTACTTTAACATTTATTCCTCTCATTCCTGGTCTTAATTCATTAATCTTTTTTTCACTAATACTCATTTTATAGAAATATAGAAATAAGAATAATAAAAATGAATAAGTAGCTACTTCTACCAAATTGGGATATTCCGACAATTAATGGTGCTGTTATTGGGTTTATCGGTACCTGAAAGCGCATTCAGCCAGATAATCATGTATGAACTATATTTGTATTTTCTGGGATTCAGTTTTCTTGATGTAACAACAGTATAAAACCATTTGTAGGTAGAAAGAGATTAATATGATATAGGAACGGTTACAAAGTTCATCCAAAACAAATCTATCTATAAAGAATATCTGCATTGGTAAAAATCGCAAACTCAAAATGATGTCTATGAGTCGCAGTTCAAGTAGTGCATAGATTGTAATTTGTGCTTAAATTTCAAGGCACAGAAACATAGTTGTTACTGAACACTTTCTCTATTCGCGAGTTGAAAATATGGTAGAGGTAAGATATCAAGATTGTAGTAGTTGATATTCACATGTCTGCACTTCTTTGAGATTGGAACATCGGTTAGATGCGCCTTATTAAAAAGAAGATAATGAATAAAAAGAAGATAATGAAAATGACCATTCAATATGCGAGAAATGGAAAGGAACAATTTCATTATTATTCTATATGTAGGAAAATTTATTGGATTTCTGGCATTTTTCCAATTGCATTCAATTATTTGAATTCGTGCATAATGGTATGAGGAGTTCTCAAGTTTCTATTCTTAATGTATTTTCTAGATGTAATAGACGGTTAGCTTAAGATCACCACTATTTTTATATATTATTTGACAAAGGTATCGTATTTTATCGCCAAAAAATTACTAATAATTATTTTATTATTTTGTTAACGATTATATATAATTCTTTTTTGTTTTCTAGAAATTTAAGTAGAAATTAATAGACACTATTATATAGAATAACTATAGTTTATCCTTTTGTAAATACTGCTTTCATTATTATGGATATTTATTTCTTTATTGGTACAAAAATAATTAAATTTGTAATTCTTCTAGAATTCTAGTGTTTGTAGCTAGTATTTTATTTTTATAGCACTTTCAGGCGTTTCTCTTGTAATCACTCAAAATATCACTATACCTAGGATCTTTGTATGCGATATATTTGACGTATTCCCCATAACTTAGTTCAAGAGAACAATACATGCATTTTACTAGAGTAAAATCATCGGCTAAATGAGCAGTTTTTTTACAATCTGGACATATTATTTTCATGTAATAATATATTATAATATTAAGAAGGCAATAAACTATACCCCAGCAATTTAATTTAAATTTTCTTTCAATACTAAAGGACCCAATATTGATTAGATTGCCTTTATTTGTTTTACTACAGGTTGTCTAGCTTTCCTAAATACTCTGAAACCACAAATACATTTTATTTCGGGTAATGTTGATAATTCCTCAATGGTGACACCAGTCCCACATCTCATGCAGTCATATGTAACACTCCCTAGTCCACCAGTGCTCATATATATAAAAGCAATCAGACCAAGATTTAATTGTTCTGAACATAGTCGACCTATTTATGAGCCACATGATTAATAAGAAGTTTTATTGTAATGATAAAATATGAGGAAAAAAATTGTAATTGCTAGTATTACACTCATGGCAATAATGCTACTTGGAACCTTACTAGGTTTTCTCAATTTTGCTCCCAAAAATAAATCTGTTCCAGATTCTGAACAAACCCAGGATATCATTCGTAATTTGCTTCAACCAATAACTGCTAATGCATCCGCTATAGGAGAAGACAAATCAAAATTAACTATAGTTGAATTTGGAGATTATCAATGTCCTTTTTGCGCACGTTTTAATAAGGAAACAAAGGATTCTTTGGTCACAAATTTTGTGGAAACTGGAAAAGTTAGATTTATTTTCAAAGATTTTATAGTAAACGATCTTCCTAGTGATAAGGCGTCTACATTAGCAGCTGAGGCATCTTATTGTGCAGCAGAACAAGGCAAATACTGGAATTATCATGATGAATTGTATAGAAATTCAAATGGAGAGAATACAGGATGGGTAACTAAAGACAACTTGAAACAATTTGCTAATAACGTCAGAGTGCCTGATTTAATGAAGTTTTCTGACTGTGTTGAATCACATAAATACAATTCCTTAGTAAGTGAAAATGATAAGCTAGCAAGAAGTATTGGTTTAACAAGTACTCCGTCATTTATTCTATACAATGGTACTACGCCAGTTGCAATACAGGGAGCATATCCATATTCAGTATTTGATCAGGTTATAAATGAGATGACTTAAAAACATCTTTTTATGGATAGAATTCATCTTATTTTCATTGAAGGATATTTCATTCAAGGATAAGCATAATAAACATATTTATTTGACTGTTGAAATATGACTGAAAAAATTAAGCAATATTTTGATAAAGATATTTGGATATTATAACTGCAATGAAAATCCCAACTGATAACAATACGATCATACCACTTGGAGCAGTATTAAAATAATATGAAAGAATTATCCCAAAGAAAACAGAACATGCAGATATTATTATAGAAATAAAAAGAGTTCTTTTGAAGCCTTGATTTAACATCAGCGATGCAATATTTGGAATGACTATCAAGGAAGATATAAGAAGAATTCCAACTAGCTTCATAGAAACTATTACAGTTACTGCAACCAAAACTATAAATAAATTATCAAGTTGTTCAACATGCAAACCACTAATTTTTGCTTGATCTTCATCAAAAGTAACATAAATGAATTTTTTGAAAAATAAACCAATTATTGACGTAACAATAATAACCATTCCAACAGTGATTAATACATCTTCATAGCTTACCAACAGGATGCTTCCAAAAAGAAAACTGAATAAATCAACAGAAAAACCATCGGATATGCTTATCAAAGTTACTCCTATTCCAAGACCAAAAGATAACAAGACAGCAACCATTGAATCCGCGTTAAGCTTAGTGTAATATCGTATTTTATTTATGGCCAGGGCAGAAGAAGCAGAAAAAATTATTGCAGTCCAGAAGGGGTAAATATTCAAATATGTTCCTATAGCTATGCCCCCAAAAGCCATATGAGAAATCGCGTCCCCAAAAAGTGATTGTTTTCGTAAAACAAGAAATAATCCAATTAATGAACACATTATTGCGATCGAAATCCCAGAGATTAAGGCTCGTTGAATATATCCGAACGAAAAAAAATCAAAAAATTCTTGCATTTAAATCAACATTCAACTTCAAATCCAATTTTATTAATAATGACTATGCATATGAATTTGCATCTGTGATTCAGAGTATTTTTTTAAATTATTATCATTAGAGAAGAAGTCGTCTTTTGTTCCATGGTAAAACATTTTTTTATTAATACAGGATATTTTATTAGAGAGTCGATTTACTGCGTCCAGATCGTGTGATGTCCATATAATGGTAATTTTTTCTTCATCATTCAGTTGCTTTAAAAAGAGGTAGAAATTATCTTGACTTGTTTGATCAAGTCCGTTTGTTGGTTCGTCTAACATCAACATTTTAGGATTATTAACGAGTGCCTTTGCAATTAAAACACGTTGTTGCTGTCCGCCAGATAATTGACCGATTATTTTATTTCGATTATCATAAAGGTCAACATATCTTAAGACTTTATCCACATTGTTAACATATGATTTGTTTGTAATTGAAAGAGAAACCAATTCTTTTATAGTAAGTGGGAACCTTGTGTCAATTGATTTTCTTTGTGGGATATATCCAATTTGCTTTAAAATTTTCTTATTTCTTCTAATATCTTCCCCAAATATTTTTATTTCACCAGTATATCCATCTATTAAACCGAGCATACAAAAAAATAAAGTGGTCTTACCCGCACCATTTGGTCCGATAATCCCCAGAAAATCACCTTCATTCACACTAAAAGAAATATCGTCTAGAATTTTCTCCGAACCATATTCGAATGATACAGAACTAACCTTTACTATTTGCATTTTTCGCACCCTGATTCCATCGATTGATTATAATATGTAAAAATTTCTATGTTATGATGATAACGGTTTATGAACAATAAATTCATATTAATATAAATAAATAATATTAAGTATATATGCTTTCTTTAATAATCATTATAAATTCACATTATTTATTTTAATAAAATTAACATCAATAAATTTTTATGATAATCAGATTAAATATAATCTACTATTATATTTAATATCGAATTTCATATTTGAAATAAAAATAGTATAAAAAATGTAAACTAACATAAAAGGAGAAATTGTGATAAAAATGATTATCGAACAAGGGTCAATCAAATCTCATGAAATGAGTAACAGGAGATGGGTATGGAGATATTTTATACTTGCTGCTATAGCGATTATTTTGATAATAAAAATATACTTCATGATTTTTATTATAGATTTTACAGTTGGATTTTATAGTGTTATTACAACATTTATTTTATTTACCCTATTTTCTTTGTCATACTTGAGATATAGAGATCCCTTTAATGAAATTAAGAAAGACAATCCCCCAATGGAGAACCCGTTAGTATCAATTGTTATTCCAGTTAAAAATGAAGAAGGAAATATAGAAAGATGTATAAAATCTTGTATAAATTCGTCATATGGATATAAAGAAATCATCGTAGTTAATGATGCAAGTACAGACAAAACACCAATTATTCTAGAGCAGATAAAAAAAAGTAATCCAAATTTAGTTATAATACACTTGCCAGTAAATTTAGGCAAAAAACACGCTATAAAAGAAGCAATAAAAATAGCCCAAGGCGAGTTTTATTTTTTTATGGACAGTGATTGCAATATGGCAACAGATGCTATTACAAATGCAGTTAAAATATTTCTATCAGATAAGGAAATTGGAGCTATTACAGCGCATGGAAGAGTTCGGAATGCGGAAAAAGGCAATTTACTAGAAAAAATCCAAGATGTTTGGTTTGATGGTCAATACAGAATCCTAAAAGGAATGGAAAGTTCCTTTTCATCTCTTACTTGTTGTTCTGGTGCATTATCGGCTTTCAGAAGAGAAGCAGTTAAACAATATATGGATAAATGGACTAACGATCGTTTTTTAGGGATCGATTTTAGATTTGCTACAGACAGAAGACTTACTGCATTTGTCCTTGAAAAGGTGAAAGATTTGGATAGGGATATGAAGAGAAATAAGACAATTATTGAATTCAATGATAATAAAATAAAGTTATGGAAATTAAAATATAGTTTAAAGGTTAATGTAGAGATCGGGGTTCCAGATACCTTAGGTTCCCTAATCAAACAACAAATACGATGGAGGAAGAGTTTTATTAGAAGTATATTTGCTACCGGTTCAATATATTGGCAGAGACCATTACCTGCCGCCATTTTTTATTATGTCACTATTGTGTTGAGATTATTCAGACCATATATAATTATAAAATCACTTATTTTGTTACCATTATCAGGAGATTATTTTAGTGGTTTACTTTATCTTTCCGGTGCAGCATTTGCAGGTTTAATGTATGGTATTGACGTTAGATTGAGAAGGCCGGGTTATTCAAGATGGTTTTACAGACCATTTATGAATTTATTATCGACTTTCCTATTTACTTGGCTGTTAATTTATGCTGCAATCACAATAAAAAATAAAACCTGGAGGTAGAATACATATTCTTACAAACTCTATAAAAATCTGTTTGATTTATTGATATTCTGAGATCAATAAACTATAATAATTATTGTTTTGTTTCGCAACTATGTTTTTCATTAATTTTGAAAAGATAAATCCATTTTTATATAAGAAAAAATTTTTGTTAATTTGTTCGTGTCAAAAATTTAGTTCATCTTATCGATTTCTGAGTCCCGGAATAAAGCAATAGTTAACATAAAGAATCATACTAGTATCTAGTTTTTAGCGTAACTAATTTAGTTTCCTAATTTACGGTGTGTTTTATTGTCTCAATTAGAGTTATACTAGATAATAATTATAGAGAAGATACAAGTATAGAAGAAAGTAAGCTGTATGTAACAAGTTTTGAAGTAGACAAGCTAGAAGCATCTCAGTTACAGAAAATCGATTAAACAAATCGAGTTCGTGGACGGATAAATCATTATATAAATTTCATAAAGAGGACTAGATGGAGTAAAAGATAAAACATGAATTGGTAGATATAAGGATGTAAAGGCTACAATGTTAAAAATATGACGGGAATTAGAAGACAATAAGAGAGGATCCGATTCAAACAAGTAATCAATCTGATTTACAAGAAAACGGCAGTACGATGTCATCTATCTTTGTATAGCACTATTTGACAAGAATGAAGAAGTGTATTTCTAACAATTAAATACCTTCTGTAACAGTTGCAGATTCATGCAAAAGAACAACTTTGTTTGGGTGTCTACTTCTTAAGGGATATTCATCTAATTGGACAATATAATAAGTTCACCATTATTACAATTGTTGATTGTCTAAACCATGTAAAAAAAAGATCAGGTAAATTTACCATGTTTGTTGATAGGGCAATTCGTCATTGTTCCAAAATCACTGGAAACCATTTTGAGATAAAATAATTAAATATAATATCAGAATAGAATACTTTCTTGTTAGTTCACCAGGTTTTAATAACCTAGAGAATTGCTGGAGTCAAGGCAAGCACCAAATACTTTGTTGTCGTCATATTTCGTTTGATGATTTGAATATTCATTCATAGTAATTACAGAGATATATGATATCATGGAAATACTGCAAGATATGTAACGAGATTAATAGATTAGCGAAATTATGTTATCTAGATTACTACTTCTTCATAGTATCTCAGAATCGTAATTTCTGAGACCTCTGGAAGTACTATTTCTTTATTACAAACCATATCTAAAATTAAAGCAGGAAAATTAATTCCAGCAAGTGTAGAAAAAAAAGTACCTCCACCAAATCTGGGATTAATTTCAATTATTTTCAATTCTCCGGATTCAGATTGTTTTAATTGTATAACACACGGACCTTTAATTCCAAGATGTTTTGCCAAATCCATACACAAATTCTCAATAGATTGATTTCTGTTGATTTTACCTTTGACAGAGATTCCTGCTTTTGTTTGAATCCGTATTCTTGGAATGGCAATAAGAGGATTTTCATTTAGATCCGAAAGAACGTCAACTGAATATTCAACTCCCGGAAGATATTCTTGAAATATCATATTGTTATATTTTGTAGTTACATATTTTAAATCAGTGAGATCTTCGATTTTGATAATATCTTTACTACCCTTTCCAAAGCGAGGTTTAGCTATAACAGGAAATTTATCAATTTGCTCAAAGTAAAGTGTTGAAAAAGCAAATGGGAATCTATTTGAGAGTTTTTTAAATGATAATAATTTATCTTGGCAGACATCTAAAACTTCTTTCCTGCTTACTACTGCTTTCACACCCATTTCAGATAATAACTGATTATGAATACTATATTGATAGATATCATATCCTGATGAAGGCATCAAAACTTTAATATTATTTTTTTTAATAATTTTTATCAATACATCTATAAATGATTTGTCGCTTACAATAGGAACAACATAATATGAATCACTAAGGAAAAAACCAGCTGAAAGTGGATCGGAGTCTGTTGAGACTATCTGTCCATCAAATTTAGATAATCTTAAAGATTTTATTGTATTTATTGCTGCAGGCCCACCAGCACCTGGAACCAGCACATTAAAATTTATCATCACCAAATTTAAATTGATACGTAATAATTAAATTACATGTTCGTTTAATTATATATGTTGCATATTTGTAATCAATCGAATATTTACATAAAAAATTTTAGGATTTTTGTTATATTATAGATTTTTATAAAATAATTATTTAATTGTTTGTATGAACATTAGACAAGATTTTCATATCCATGCAAATTATAATGATCACTCAGATCTTAATTTAACAATAAAAAATGCTATTGAAGAGGCGGAGAAAATAGGATTAGAATGTATTGCATTTACAGAACATGTAAGAAGGTCCTCTGAATGGATTAATGATTACATTAAAGACATAGAACAATATAAAAAAAAAAATAAAATTGAAATAATAATCGGATTTGAGGCAAAAATTTTATCTGATGGAAATATAGACTGCAATGAAAATATTGCAAGAAAATTTTTTATTATTGCAAGTTTTCATACAACATTTCAAGATAAAAATAAATGGTTAGATCTCCTCAAAAAAACTATTAAAAATGAGCATGTTGATGTAATAGGACATTTGGCTCCAGAAAATTATTTTGAAATATACGATCATGAAATAGAAGAGATAGGCAAGCTCATAAACGAAAACAACAAAATTGTAGAGTTAAATGCAAAATATCGTAGACCTCCTGAGAAATGGATAAGAATATTTTTAAAAAAGGGCGTGAAATTTCATTTGGGGAGCGATGCTCATTCTCTTAATGAAATAGGTAGATTTGAATCAATTAATAATCTTATTCAGATAGTAGATGAATTTAAATTCAATAATAATAACCACTGAATGTAGATGATTTGATATCCGCCATTTTAGAGAATTATTTAAATTAGTTTGAACAAACCTAGTAAAGATAAACTCATCATGTTTAGCACAGAAGCATGGATCAAGTCGTGTCTACGTTCTATGCAATCATTATACACCGACCAGTTTCTCCTAGACATTGTAAAAATTATGCCTTTACAAGATAATAATGCTCCATACTATAATTAATGCTTAAATTTTTGAATTTCTTCGTGTCAAAAGCACTAGTATTTTCCATAAATTACAGATTTAAAATACCAACTACAAGAGTATATTCTAACAATTTATCGGCGATTTTGCTAGCCATAAGGTATAAGATCAGCATTTTTTTAATATCTTACTGAATTAAATATTTTGTTTCTTAATATAGTTTTTTAATACCCACCAGTCGAATTATTATCAAATTTTTATCGTATTTATTGTTAAATTTTCTGTTTATTCGATTATAGTGTCGCGCCTGAACGTTTATTATCTCTTCATAATATAGAATTTATATGCGTTAATTCTGCTAAATAATATGGTAAATCCGTTTGGACAATGAGTTGGACTTATATGTTAAGTGTTTGAGATGTGAACACCAAAAAGTTGATCATGATAGGACTTCAAAGGACAAAATGAAGTGTCTTATTGGCAATTGTACTTGTAAGGCATTTAAACCAGATAAAAAATATTACAGGTCAAGTAAAAAATGATCTGTTTATTTTCTAAAAACTTGTTGTAGCGACAGTAAGTTTTATATAAAATGATTTGCGTTCATACAACTTCTGCTTTTGCGAATCTTTCTCCGATACTGGTGATTCTTATCTTCACATTCTGCCCAACTTTTCCTCCAACAACAAAGATTACAAATCCTTGTATTCTGGCAATTCCATCTCCCTTATTACTTATTTCTGATATTTCCACTTCGTATTCTTTTCCCATTTCGACTGGTTTTGGACTTGAGCCAAATGTCCTTCTGTTGTCTCCGCCTCTACCATATCCTCTTCCACTATAATTCATTAATAACAAAACATATGATTCTCGTTCCCTAATATGAACTCTATTTACGATGAAACAAGTTTTGTACAATATTCGTATTCTTAGAAAAGTTCTGTTAATTTGACCAAATCGTTTTAAGATGTGGTCATGCTATTTATCTATAGTCATTGAATTTAGAATACAACGTACACAGTTAAGAAATGTATAATTATACTTGCCCTTGCCTAAGTTTAAGCAATACCATCAAAGCTTTAACAACCTTTAGAAATGAAAAAGAGATCATGTAGGAAAATTGAGAGCGATTTGTATCGCCTCACACCATTGAAAAAAGAAGAATCTCTTAAGAGATATATTTATTGTTGATCATTATTGGTTGTGTTTTGGTTTAATATGAAGCCATTCAATAAGAAAGTCCTTTGAATATAAGGGGAAAAATCGTTGATGCGGAAAATTTTGTCATGTCCCTTCTATCAAACTATCGACAAGATATTATAGATGTTGGCGTTGACACATTGTATTATTGAGCATGTAATTTGATTGAATTCAATAATTGTTTATTATTTCATATTCCATAAAAGTTTGATGAAATGAGTCAGTCAATATCTCAATGATAGAAACGAGAATTTTGATGAATCCTATCATTATATTCAGAATGAATGTATTCTATTGTATAAACGTATTAGAATAGAACTTTTTAATATCTAATGATACCAAAAAGATTAAAAAAGATGACTTAGAAAGCGAAAATTAACTTTAAATTACTTGACAAAAAATATTATAAATATCCTGATTAGGTATAGATATCTGGATTATTACATAAGTAAGGTTTTACTTCAAAAAAACTACGTAATGATTTACCAATGCTTTCTAAGTAAAGAACAAAAGGAAGTTCAAAAAAGAGTAAATTACATCATTAGTTTAAAATCAGACTGCATTAATATCGTTATACAGGACGAATCCATATTTGTACACACTTATTAGTCAGAAGAAAGAAACAAAGATCTGTTGTAGCGGTTACAGGATGTCCCACAAGAACAATTGTTTTTAGTAGTCTATTAATATATAGGAAACAGTTATTTCGACAATATAATAAATTTAACAGCAAGAGTTTTTCGAGTACCTGAAATGGGTACCCATAGAAAGATTTTGTAATTTGTACCTTTTGTAAATAGAACAAACCACTTTCTTAAACCACTGGAAAGTTTCTTGATACAAAAAACATTCCCTCAAAAATGGAATATTTTCCAGTAGGATAAGAAGAATTATTTGTTGCAGAAGATGCTCAAAGCAAGTAAAATCCAAAATACTTCCTTGTTTTTATCATTCTATGTTTGATGATCTGAAAGACGCTAATTGTGTTACCACAGAACTACAAGATTCAAACTGGATTTTGCAAAATATGTGGTAAAATATATGAATTAGTGTTTTTAAATATGTGGAATACATTCTATACTTAATTTTCAAAATATAATAAAATTTATCTTAGATCGTTAAATTATAATGTTCTTCTATCTCTCCCTCCATGATGCTTGGGAGCATTTCTTTCAATTTTTCAAAATTAACCAGAAATTTATTCCCGCTTTCAGTAATAGTATAATATCTTTTCTCACCGTTTAAAACCTCGTTAATTAAACCACATTTTAATAAAAATTGAATATATAGCTTACATTGATCGTTACTAAGCATAGCTTTGTACATAATTTTTGTTCGAGTTTCCATCTTTATACATGATGACAATATAGCTGCAATAACCTCGTATCGGCTGCGGTTTTTCATCCTTAACTTATAAAGTTTATAATTAATATAACAGATGTGATACTATTAAATAGAACAATATCTTCATTAAATATTAAAAATAAAGTTACTTTTATAACTATTATTCTTTTTGCATAAAAGAAATAAATTATACAAATGACTTTATGATTTCTTATAAAAATTTCCTTGTAAATTTACATTACATTGTAAAATCAATTCAAGATAATAAAGTTTGAAGTCAAAATGTTCTGTAAGCAAATAATTTAATGTAATGATAAAATGATAAATTCAAAATATTTTATACTCTATTGTCCATATTTTCCGTTATACCATGATATAAATTTCTCTAAAGTTAATCTTCTATGCGAAAACATGTTTTTTTTGTTTATAATGTATAATCTGCCCAATGACATATTTGATTTTTCGGGAATAAAAATAGGATCAAATCCCCATCCTCCCCTACAAAGTCGTGTAGAGATTTTTCCACA
Organism: Nitrososphaeraceae archaeon; assembly: GCA_035297365.1. Classification (GTDB taxonomy): domain Archaea; phylum Thermoproteota; class Nitrososphaeria; order Nitrososphaerales; family Nitrososphaeraceae; genus TH1177. The sequence goes on along the minus strand of DATGZA010000014.1, from coordinate 108,878 downwards.
AATTTGCCCAGAAAAAAGTTCTATTTCACTTCCATCATTATACACAAAAATGGATCTAAAAAAAGCAGATCGATCAGATTCTCCCTTCATTAGTTTCATGATTCCTCTATTTCCTATTGTAGCAAAACTATATGACGAATATTGGCCAGGAAAGCCGTTTAAAGATTTAATAAACAATCCGTCATCTTCTATTATTGTTGGCTGTTTAACCATATCATAAGCATGTCTAGCTTTTTCTAAAGCAATCATTTCGATATCATCAGATTGTATTTCTATAATATGATACTTATAAAATCGCAATTTTGTCGAATTTAATCTTTTTTTTAAAATTGATTCAACTTCCAAAAATTTATTTGAATTACTTGTAACAAAAAACAGTGAATTAATCATATTCTATCTATAAATATTATAAATAAAAATATTTTCAAATGGTATTTAATATATGCAGATTAACATAAATTCGTAAATCTTTATTATGTAAAAAATAACGATTCCAAGAACATAATACATATTGCATTAAACAAATTGTAAACCAACCTATGTTAGGTAACATGATACTATTAATTTCTGATTTTCTAGTAATTCTAATTTTAACTATTTTATCTAACTTATTCTTGCGTATCTTCCTCTTTTCTCTATTTCACTGACTACTCGTAATATTTTTTTCATATTGTTATTTGTATTGTTGGAATATCCTGTTATGAAATTCTGATATGCCTGATCGAATATTTCTATATGTGCACTACTCAAAATCTCTTTAATTAATCGAAAGTCAACCGCTCTATCTTCAATCCTCTCAGAAAAAAAAGATAATCCAAAATCTATAATTACAAGATCGTTACCAGATCTTATAAAATTTGAAGTAGTTAAATCACCGTGTACAATGTTATTATTATGTAATAAGGATGTATATTTTCCCATATCTAAAGCCAATTGACTTGACATTATATCCTTGACATTATATCCATCTATGTATTCCATTATTATTTCAGCTTTTAATGGATCCAAAAATAACAAAGATGGAGTTTTTATATCTACGGTCTTAACTGCACTTATCATATTGGCTTCATGTAATGTTCTTTTTTTTCTTATATTTTCGTCAAGATATTTGTTCCTATATTGCTTTGGATTTCTAATTTTTGAAATCGCCTTTCTTCCGTACCATGCTATTAAAAAAATATCGGCTTCTGCTCCTTTCTTAATGAGTTTTCGATGCAATGATAATATATGCATATTCTATATAATAAAAACGTGAGTTCTGTAAAACCTAGAAAAGGAGAGAAATTACTTCTTCAAGAAGACTGTGCTGAAGATAGGCTAAAAAACGGAATACTTACGCTTACAAATCATCGAATTATTTTTGAAAAAACTGAAGGTACCCTTGCAACCCTTTCAAAACAAACGGGCGAATTACTTTTAGATTTACCTCTTGATCAAATTGCTGATTGCAGCGCTGAAGGATTCATCATAAAAAAGGTAGTAATTACCACCTTAAAAAATGAGATATATAAATTCGGAGTTTTCAGTAATTCTAAATGGACAAAAGAGATTGAAAAAGTTAAATCTAATAAACTATATTAGAAAATTATAAAACTGTTTTTTAGTTTATTGTGTATATTTCTAGGTTCTCCAATTAACATCGACTGAATCCAATCTCCACGATTGGTTAACAAAAGATTTTTTGATATCTGTTTTTTTTCCTCTAGTCTGATACTCGCATAAACCTATCCATGCAATTTGTGATCCGTTATCACCTGAGTATATTAAAGGACATGATCTTAATTCTGCTTTCTGCCTTTCAGACGACTGTTCCAACATATCATGTAGACGTTTATTTGCCGAGACACCTCCTACTATTAACACTTGTTTTTTTCCTGTAAAAGATAATGCTCTTTCAACTACTTCTGTTAACATAGCAAAGGCAGTTTCTTGCAAGGAAAAACATACATCAAATTCATTTTTACCTTCAGTAATAAGGCATTTCGTAGAAGTCAAAAGGCCCGAAAAAGACACATCATTTCCTTTAACTGAATACGGTAATTGAATGTATTCTCCTGATGAATGCGATGCTAATTCCTCTATTTTGTTTCCACATGGAGAAGAAAGCCCCATGTGTCTGCCAAATTGATCTAATAATTGTCCAATTGTTATATCTAGTGTTTCTCCGAAAATTCTCCATCGCTTATTTGAGAATGCTAAAATCATTGTATGGCCTCCAGAAACCAATAACACTAGAGGATCTTTGCATTCAGTTAACATCATTCCTAATTCAATATGTCCTAAAGCATGGTTGACTGGAATTAATGGTTTATTATAAAACGATGAAAGAGTTCTTGCTACAACCGCTCCTACTCTTAGGCACGGTCCCAATCCCGGACCGGCAGAATATGAAATGATATCTAGTTCTTTAGGAGTAACTTTTGCTTCTTTCAAACAATTTCTCAAGATTTCTGGTGCCTTGTTCATGTGATGTCTTGAGGCTTCTCTCGGATGAATGCCCGAGCCGGATGGTGCTTTATATATACCCCTTTCCTCAGAAAGAATCTCGCCTTTTTTTTGTGGTTCCTTAAATTTTATTACCGAACAACCGAAAGTGTGAGCAGTACTTTCTATTCCTAAACCTAGTTTTTCACCTGAATCATTAAAAATCATTTTCATTACCCCCTTGACGTCGATGAAACTATTTTAATTACATCGTTATCCTCCAGTTTATAATCTGCTGCTATTCTTTGTTTATTTCTAACATCAATTGCAAACATAAACCCTTTTGCCAAATCAGCATGTATCGATTGAGCAAGATCCTTTGCAGTGGCACCTTTAGGCATTAGTAACGCATGTGGAAGTACGTTTCCATTTTTGTCTGATAATTTAACATCATCTTCTACGGGGTAAACAATAATCATCTTCATGAGATCAAAACATATAGTATTGATGGCATTCTGGACTCCGGTAGACCCATTCTCCATCAATATTGATTTAATCATCAATATCGCCTTTTGTTGTTGTTCATTGAGGTCTTTTTTCTTTATTTGAAAATCCTTATCGCCTGGTAAATAATACCATAGTCCCTTTTTCATCCCTCTTCTTAAAGCTAATTCTGCTTCCGAAGCACATGGAATTACTATTCTGTCTATTTCTTTTTTAATCTTCATTATATTTTTCATAGAAGATTTTATGTCCATTTTGTTGGCAACAATAAGTAAAGGTTTAGATTTCATTCTAACTATTCTTACAAAAGATAGTAATTCATCTTCTGTCCACAAATCAGGATTCTTGTTCTTTAAATTCAACTCCATCAAGGATTCTACAATATTATCCATTTTTATAGACAAACCCGACAATTTTTTTGTAAGTATCTGTTCAATTTTCATTTTTTGCCTAATCATATCCTTTGAAATCTTATTCCATTCTCTGCTAACTATAGAAAATAGCCAGCGATCAAATTCTTCTTCTACAAATTTTATATCGTACAGGGGGTCTCCCTTGGATATATCTATTATATGTCCTTCGGGGTCGGTCGATCCAGAAGCATCTACAACATGAACTAATGCATCGGCCTGTCTTGCATCATCTAGAAACTTATTGCCAAGTCCTTTTCCTAAATGAGCTCCGGGAACTAAACCAGCTACATCTATTAATTTCACTGGAACAAATCTATTCCCATCAACACATATTGAGTGGATCGGATTATCTTGAACACCAAATTCTCTACAAACACATTTTTTTCTTACATAACTAATCCCTATATTTGGTTGAATCGTGGTAAAAGGATAATTTGCTGACGTAACAGCTTGATCTGTTAAAGCATTAAAAAAAGTTGATTTGCCAACATTTGCTTTCCCAATAATTCCAATTAACATATTCTAATTTACTGATATAACATTAAACCATTTTTTTATTTTGCTAAATTCTCTATTATAATTTCGTAACATAGCTGATAGTTTCCTTTTTATGAATATTAGTTTCATTTTAGCACTCGATAACTTTTATATCTTTTCTAACAATCAAAAAACAGATCTTTGGCAGGATTAATCGCAGTTTATAACTACAACGAAAATAAAAGTTCTGATACGACCATATTTTACCTTATACGTGGTATGAGGATGCTTCAACATAGAGGAAAAGCTTATTGGAAATTGATGATTGGTGACGATGTCGTCGAAAACCAAGGTTCTATACCAACTGACGATGTTTTATTGGCTTCCATTAAAAAGAAGAAGTTATCTGGATTCTGTGCAGTAGGATATCTTTCAAAAAGATCGCCTCTTTTTCCCAGTATGAATTTACTCGATATTTCTATTGATGGTTTTCTTGTAGATACAGAAAAGTTATATCTTCATCCACACATCGGATCCGCAAAAAAACTCGATCCATTGTATCAAATCTTCTATATTTTTATGAAATTAATTACCGAAAAAAAAAATAGCGAACAAGCAGCTGAGTTTATAGATAGACATCTCAGAGGAAATATTATTATTAAAAAGAAGAATGAAATATTTATTTTTCGAAATAGTACTGGATTTAAACCTCTTATTATGGCCACAGATGATCACATTGTAGTTATTTCATCCGAGAATTCATTAAGGATATCTTTTCCATATTTAAATTATGTAAATATAAAACCCGGACAATTAATAAAGTTAAGTTTAAAAAATCATGTTCAGGATTTAGTTACGCTTAAAGACCACAAAATGTTACTAGATCCTTTTGAATTTATACGAGAATCTCATGTAACTTCCATGTTTAACAATAAAAGTATTTATTCAATAAGAAAAAATATCGGAAAAGTACAAGCTGATCGTTTGCCCGTAGAGATGGATCTAGATAGCATTTATGCAGAACCAGACTATACTAGACCTATGGCATTGGGAATGGGATTAAGCTTACAGAAAAAATTTTCAAAATTTGAAATATCTGAAGGGGTAATAAAAGACAGGTATGATGACTCTGATCATATGATAGATTTTTCTGAACAAGTAAGTAAAAATAAACTTTTAACAACAGGAAAGTCATTAAAATTTATAATAGAAAATTTAACTAAAAATAGAAAAATTGCCACAATTCAAGGAACCATACAAACAGGTAGTACAGCTAGAGAAACTATTTACTATCTCAAGAAAAATGGAGTAAAACAAGTGAATGTGATAGTATGTTATGTTCCCACTATTGACGGAAGACAAGTTGGTTTGTATACTCATAATAGGGATTTTCTTGCCAACAAATATGTAGGTAAAATATCGAATTTAGATCAGCTCAATTTTTTTGTTTCTCGGGATATTGGTTGTGAAAAAATATTCTATAATTCTCCTTCCTTACTCTCTAAAGGAATTGGCATTCCTGAAAGTAACTTGTGGTTTCCAGAATGGATCAGATTTTTAGAATATGAAAAATAAAAAAATAATACTTGACTTTGATATTCGCAGAATAGAAGGAAAAAACCCAACAAAATCAGAAAAAGTTCTTTCTAATATCAAGTACATTCATGAGTATTATATAGAGGAAATAATATTAAGTCAGTATGTAGAGAATTATGACACAAAATTGGGAAATTACTATTTATTTATACTATATGTTAAGACAAATAAAGGGATTGTATTGATGAAGTATGATGAAGGATATAGAGGTGTTAATTCGTTTGAATCTACAATAGAATTTATTAAAAAGCATACCGGCGTTTCCTCACTTTTAAACCGAGCAATTATAGAATTGGAATTTTCTTAACTAATTTGTACTAGAAACAAATAACTGTTCTTATTTCGTCTAGGGAGTGAATTCTTCTAGGCCAATTAAAATTTTTATTCCATGGTTGATCAAACAATATTCCTTTTTTTGGAAATTTAATATCTACTAAATTATTTGGATAATCATCTATCAAAAAATTGAATGGATATACACTTTTCGGAATTTCATCAGGAACAAATAATAAGTCGTCATATCCTATATTATTATACTTCAGCCACTCATATACAAACGGAATTGTATCCTTTTCTCTTTTAGTTATTATCGAAATTCTATTTTCCTTATTCAAATCCCTTATAATTTTTTCTATATTTTTATTTGTAGGTGGTATTTCTTTCCATCTATTTTTCCATACCATTGAAAATAGAATATTACATTCAATATCATTTATCGGTAAAATGGTGTGAATATCCCAGGCAGTAATATCGTTTTTGATGATAGTGGAACCACGAATTCTATTATATTCCTCAATCCAAATAATCATTACATCTGCTAAAACGGAATCTAAATCGATCGCGATTGTCTTCAACTATGTGTAATATTTTTGATCCCATATGTAAAAGTAATCAATGTATTAAAGATTTCATTATACTATTCGAACAAATATTTATATAAGAACTTCTACTTTATCCACGTAGTTTTAAAGTATAAATTAGTTTGACTATCTTCAATGCCATAAATGAGCTGTTCTGATGAACATGTTTATCATGACAATGAAAATAATCTTATCCACATTACATCGAGTTTAGAAAAAAAACTCAGGAAAGCTAAATATGGCATTTTCAATCATTCGGCTGTAGAATTATGTCATTGGACGAAAAAATCTTTCTATAATGAAGGTAATTGTTATAAACATAAATTTTACGGAATTTCAACCCATCAATGTATGGAAATGACTCCAACTGCAATGAACTGCGAAAATCGATGCGTGTATTGTTGGAGACCCACTGAATTTTATGATACTTTATTAATGCCAGAAGAATTAGTTGATGAACCCGATGCTATTGTGACTCAATTATTGAAAGAAAGAGAACGATTAATTGTTGGTTTCTACGGAAATTCAAAATCAGACAAAAAGAAACTAGATGAATCTTTGTTTCCATCGCATTACGCAATATCTCTTTCCGGAGAGCCTACAATGTATCCTAAACTACCAGGTTTGATCAAATATTTGAAATCGTTAGAAAATACTAAATCCATCTTTCTTGTTACTAATGGCCAAGAACCTGAAATGATAAAGAAATTAATAAAAGAAGATGCACTTCCAACGCAATTATATCTCTCTACTAATGCTTCAAATAAGAAAATGTTTTATAAAATTAATAGACCAAAATATAAAGATGCGTGGGATAGATGGTTAAACACTCTTAAAATTATTTCTGAGATCAGTACAAGAACAGTATTACGAATGACACTTATTAGAGGGTACAACGATAATTTGGAAGATGTGTCTGATTTTGCTGAATTAATTAATATTGGTAATCCCAACTTTATAGAATTAAAATCTTATATGCATATCGGAATGTCTACCCAAAGATTGGAACAAAAACATATGCTTGAGATGAAAGAAATAAGAAATTTTGGTGAAATTTTGGTAAAAACACTTAATGAATATAAATTAATGGATGAAAGTGAAATTTCTAGAATTGTTGTTTTACAGAATTATTCTAGGTATAGTGATCGATGGATCAAAGAATCTTTTCAGGATAATAAAAGCTGCCCGTAAATTCTGGATACATTTTTTATATAAAACAACTAAATCTTTAAGTCACTCTAAAGGTTCAAAAATTTAATGTTCTTTTATGTTAAGGTCAGAATCATCGTTTTTTAATCCATGTTTTTTAATAAATTTCAATAATTCAAAATGATCGTCAACCTGAAAATATCTCTTCATATTTTCTAAAGTCAAGTCATCATAAAAATTTCTCTTTCTTCGTTCTATCATAATAATAATATACATTCATGATACTTAAATTTTTTTTTCTATTAAATACTATAAATAAATTCTATTTTTTCAATTCTATTTTTTCTTTTATAACAATCTTCTTTCTATGAATTTTTTATTAATTTCTGATTTAATTAATTGTCAACTATTAGTAATTTAGCACATATACTCGAATCACGAAAGAAATTCTTCAGATGTAAATAATATAGTTGCAACTAGTTTAGAATATATAATATAGTGATTTATCCGAAAAATATTATTTATAATGAAAAAATAAAATAAATTAATTTAAATTTTTCTCGTTTTCATTTCTTTTAAAAATAAGAGCAAAAACAAATAAAATTGCTGAAATAAGAAAGTATCTTAATATACGAGTCAATTTTAAAAAATTACATTATATCTCGAAATTCGTCAAATTATATCTTTCATTAACTATAAACGATAACCTGTCTGCAGTCAACCAGACTAAATGACCTAATTAGAGCTCAACGTCTAAAGGACATTCTTTACCTGACTTTGGTAGTTTAATCGTAAATTCATCAACTTGGAACGCATTTTCTAAGGGTAATTTTCGTTACTCTCGTCTACTTTTTTTCAATATCATAAAAAATAGACAGATAAATGAGAATATCTGCAAAACAAAAAATATTAAAATTCGATCATTTGTGATACTATATCGGTTGAAATGAATTAGTACAGAAGACGTTATGCGGATAGGTCTAAAACTCGCTAGTTGGGAAAAAGTCCCGCCTGATAGTGCAATTCATATAAATGGAACAGATATAAAAAAGATATTTCTTTCTGTAGAAATAAATCAATATGAGATCTATTTAGCAAAGAATCTTAAATGTGATTGTGTTTTAACACATCATCCAATAGGACTATCTCTACTTCAATTTCATCATATATTTGATAGACATGTGAAATATATGGTTGATAATGCAATAAAGAGAAAAAATGCCATTTCATTAGTCAAAAAACTAAAAGAAAAAGTAGAATTACGATCACATTCGGCTATTTATGACGATATTGTGAGTACGTCAAAACTTCTTAAAATGCCATTATTGAATATTCATCAGCCTCTTGATGAAAATATGCGAAAAGTTATTCTAAGGGAAATTGAAATATCAAAATTGGTATCGGTTTCTGATTTAGTGAATGTAATTGGAGCAATCCCAGAATTCAAGAATTCATTAACGCGTATAACCGTATGTAATGGAAAACCTGCAAATAATTTGGGAAAATGGGTTTTAGTTGTTGCAGCTGGTTCAAACGGAGGTTTTGATATTGCTAAATCATATTTCGAAAAGGGAATATCTACAGTCATTTACTTACATATTGATTATAATGAGTTGACTAAATTACGACAAGCAAACGGGAATTGGAATTTAGTTGTTCTTGGTCATCTAGCTGGTGATTCTATCGGAATGAATGCTATTTGCAATGAGTTAGAAAAACTAGGACTATCTGTAATTAAACGTGGAATAATAGATTCGTGAATTAACTTGACAATTCCGATGATATTATAATCTAAGTATATTTAACTAAACTGAAGATTAATTAATACAACCTAATATCAATGAATGCGTGGCCTTCGTAGTATAGCCTGGTTAGTATAGGCGGCTGTGGTCTTTTCTACAAAAGATAGAAACCGCTTGAGGAGGGTTCAAATCCCTCCGAAGGCCTTTTTCTTTCATTATTTGCAATCAAATATACCTACGTATTATTTATTATTAATAACCAAAATAAATTTTAAATATTGTAAGAAACTACATATATCTCCTTCTGCCAGAAGTTTGTGTATTTAATATTGCGCAAAAGATATTTTATCCAAAAATTGGAGTATTTTACCAAATTTTGTAGAGGGACTATGATTTGTCAGTAGAAAAGAAAGTTGTGAAAGTAACCAACCACATTTATCAGCCTAAACATGAAATTCTTTCTAAAGAAGAGGCTGAACAAGTACTGAAAAAGTTTAATGTCAGAACAAATCAGCTTCCGTATATTATGTCAAATGATAAGGGCTTAGAAGACCTGGACGTACGCCCAGGTGATATATTACGAATAACTAGGAAAAGTCCTACTGCAGGTGAAAGTGTATATTACAGGTATGTGGTGGAAGGTTAGAGATGGTCAATATAATGAATACGTCTGTTGATATGTGGCCAATAATAAACGATATATTAAGACGTGAAGGTATAGCTAGACAACACCTTAATTCCTATAATGAATTTATGGAATCTGGACTTCAAAGTATTATTGATGAAGTAAATGAAGTAGAGATAGAAACAGCTGAATTTCCTTATAAACTGAAACTTGGTAAAATAAAATTACAACGTCCTAGAATTATGGAACTGGATGGTTCGATCACTCATGTTGCCCCCGTCGAGGCAAGACTAAGAAATTTGACTTATGCCTCTCCAATTATGCTTGAATGTAGTATAGTGGAGGATGGAAGAATAATTGAATCCAGATTTATTCACATCGGAGATATGCCTGTAATGGTAAAATCCAATGTCTGTATCCTCCATAATTTGCCAGAATCCAAATTGATTGAATTAGGGGAAGATCCGCGAGATCCAGGAGGTTATTTTGTGATTAATGGTTCTGAAAGAGTAATTGTCGGTCTTGAGGATTTATCTTACAACAAAATAATTGTAGATGCAGAAGAAACCGCAGGTACTCTTAACTATAAGGCAAAGGTATATTCCTCAATTGTAGGTTATCGTGCAAAACTGGAACTTATAATGAAACCAGACGGTTCCATAGTTGCTAAAATACCCGGGTCTCCTGTGGATATTCCATTAATTACCTTGATAAGGGCATTAGGTCTTGAGTCTGATCGGGACATAGCTAATTCTGTCTCCTTTAACGAACGTGTTCAGGACGAATTGGAACCGTCGTTTGAAAAAGTCGGAGAGATTCCTTCAAGTAGAGAATCTATAATATATATTAGTAAGAGAATAGCTCCGGGAATGCTGGAGGAATTTCAGATAAAACGTGCAGAAACATTATTGGATTGGGGGCTACTTCCACATTTAGGTAAAAATCCAGAAAACCGTGGGGAAAAAGCTCTATTTTTAGGCGAAGCGGCTTCTAAATTAATAGAATTAAAACTAGGTTGGATTGATAATGATGATAAGGACCATTATGGAAACAAGGTTATAAAATTTGCTGGTCAAATGCTTGCTGATCTTTTTCGAACCGCATTTCGTAACCTTATACGAGATATGAAATATCAGCTTGAAAGATCGGGTCAAAAAAGAGGAATAAATGCTGTTGCCGCTGCTATAAGACCTGGAATAATCTCAGATAAGCTAAATAACGCTATTGCCACTGGTAATTGGGGAAGAGGAAGAGTAGGTGTAACTCAACTTCTGGATAGAACTAATTATATGTCTACAATCAGTCATTTACGTCGTATACAATCTCCATTAAGCAGAAGTCAACCAAACTTCGAAGCTCGAGACTTACACACTACTCACTTTGGAAGGATTTGTCCTGCAGAAACTCCTGAAGGATCAAATTGTGGTTTAGTGAAGAATCTTGCTCTCTCCGCAATAATTTCAGTCAGTGTTTCTTCTTCTGAAATAATAGAAAAATTATATGAATTAAGAGCACAACATATAGATGATGCGGATGAAAATTTAAGAGAAAATGGTTGTAGAATTTTTGTAGATGGAAAATTGATAGGCTATATAGAAGATGGTTTGCATTTGGCAATAACTCTTCGAACTCTTAGAAGAAGCGGAAAAATACATCCACACATTGGGATTTATTTTTATTCTTCTCTGAACTCAAATGCTATGAAAAGATTGTATATTTCTTGTAATTCGGGGAGAGTTTTGAGACCACTTGCCATAGTTAAAGATGGAAAATCTTTAATGACATCGGAAGTTGTAGAAAAGATCAATAAAAAATTTCTTTCATGGGCTGACCTAATTTCTATAGGAATCATTGAACTTGTAGATGCCAACGAGGAGGAAAACTGTCAAATTTCGATTGATTCTGATTCTATAGACAATAATACGACACATATGGAAATATATCCTCCATCTATTTTAGGAATAGGTGCTTCAGTTATTCCATATCCAGAACATAATCAATCTCCTAGAAACACCTATGAAAGTGCTATGGCAAAACAGAGTCTAGGATTTTCCACACCTTTAATGAATGCTAGTACGTATGTGCGTCAACATTTCATGTTGTATCCACAAGTGCCCGTAGTGAGTACCAAGGCAATAAATCTTCTTGGACTCGATGAACGTCCTACAGGGCAAAATTGTGTTGTTGCTGTTCTACCTTTTGAAGGATATAATATAGAAGATGCAGTCGTCTTCAATAAATCATCAGTTGAGAGGGGATTATGTAGAACATTCTTTTATCGTGTGTATGAAGCTGAAGCAAAACAATATCCTGGTGGAATGAAAGATACTTTTGAATTACCTTCTCCAGATGAAAATATCCGTGGATTTAGGGGGGAAAAAGCCTATAGATTATTGGAACAAGATGGTGCCATCATGCACGAATCAATTGTCTCAGGTGGGGATATATTGATTGGAAGAACATCTCCGCCAAGGTTCATTGAAGAGTATAAGGAATTTGAAGTAAAAGGACCTTACAGGCGCGATACCTCGATAGGTGTAAGACCTTCTGAGAATGGTGTTGTTGATAGTGTAATAATGACACAATCTGTTGAGGGTGGAAAAATGTATAAGATTAGAGTGAGAGATATGCGAATACCCGAAATCGGAGACAAATTTGCATCACGACACGGACAAAAAGGAGTTCTTGGCATGTTGGTAAGTCAAGAAGATCTCCCATATACTAACGATGGAATAGTTCCAGATATTATGATTAATCCGCATGCTTTTCCGTCAAGAATGACAGTTGGACAATTCATGGAATCATTGGCGGGTAAAGCCGCTTCACTGCGTGGTAAAGTTGTTGACGGTTCAGCATTCTTAGGAGAAAAATTAAATGATATTAAAGACGTTATGGAACAATACGGGCTAAAATATAGCGGCAAAGAAGAGATGTACGACGGAAGAACTGGATTAAAGTTTCCAGTAGATGTCTACATCGGTGTAGTTTATTATCAAAAACTTCATCATATGGTAGCAGATAAAATCCATAGTAGGGCTAGAGGTCAAGTTCAGATGTTAACAAAACAACCTACAGAAGGAAGAGCGAGAGGAGGAGGTTTAAGATTTGGAGAGATGGAAAGAGATTGTCTGATTGCTTATGGAGCTTCAATGATGTTAAAGGATAGATTACTTGAAGAATCTGACAAAGCAGAGGTTAATGTATGCGAACGTTGTGGTCTGTTATCTTATTACGACATCAAACAAAGAAGGCATGTTTGTAGAGTTTGTGGTGATAAGGCTAAAATCTCAACTATTGTAATAGCATATGCATTTAAATTACTATTGCAAGAAATGATGAGTCTTAATATTGCTCCGCGACTTATTCCTAAGGATAAATTATAAATTAGGTGATAATTATGGAAGAGTCTATTAAAAATCTTGGTAGTATAAAATTCAGTGTTTGGTCGCCAGTTGAAGTACGTAAATTTAGTGTAGCTGAAATCACCGCGCCTGAAACATATGATGAAGATGGAATGCCGGTTCAAGGTGGATTGATGGATAACCGTCTAGGTACTCTTGAACCGGGTCAAAAATGTATTTCTTGTGGTAATACTTCTGCAAAATGTCCAGGTCATTTTGGTCATATCGAGCTGGCCGAACCTGTATTACATATCGCATTTGTAGACGATGTGCATAAATTGTTACTAACTACATGTAGATCTTGTAACAGAATAAAACTAGAAACTGAAGAGTTAGAACATTATAGAAATATAAGGACTGGAAAAGCTTCATATGCTGTAATTACTTTAGAAAACATAAAAGATGAGATTATAGAAAAATCCAAAAAAATAAAAATCTGTCCCCATTGTCAGAAGGAACAATATGATCTTATCTTTACTAAACCTACGATTTTCGTTGAAAAAACTGATGCGGGAGAAAATAGATTATTACCCATTACAATTCGTGAACGTCTTTCTAATATCAAAGATGATGATTTAAGATTATTAGGATATGACCCAACTACCGCCAGACCAGAATGGTTTGTTTTACAGGTGCTTCCCGTTCCTCCAGTCACTGTAAGACCATCTATAATACTGGAAACAGGCATTCGCTCTGAGGATGATCTTACTCATAAACTCGTTGATATAATAAGAGTCAATCAAAGACTCAAAGAAAGTAAAGAAGCAGGAACTCCTCCACTAATTGTTCAAGATTTAGTAGACTTGTTACAATATCATGTTACGACGTATTTTGATAATGAAGTTTCTGGAATTCCACAGGCTCATCATAGATCAGGAAGGCCATTGAAGACACTTACCCAAAGATTAAAGGGAAAGGAAGGTAGATTTAGAGGTTCATTATCAGGAAAACGTGTGGATTTTTCAAGTAGAACAGTAATCTCTCCGGATCCAAATATTGCTATTTCAGAGGTTGGTATTCCATATGAAGTTGCAAAGAAACTTACCATCCCAGAAACCGTCTCATCATGGAATCTAGAAAAATTAAAGAAACTAGTTTTTAACGGCCCTTACTCATACCCTGGAGCTAACTATATCATAAGATCCGATGGGGTAAAAATAAGACTCGATTATGTAAACGATAGACAAATGGTTGCGGATTCGATAGTTCCTGGTTACATTATAGAGAGACATTTATCTGAAGGAGATATCGTTATTTTCAACAGACAACCTTCTTTACACAGGATGTCAATTATGGCTCATTATGTTAAAGTTTTGCCATATAGAACATTTCGATTACATCCTGCTGTTTGTCCTCCATATAATGCAGATTTTGATGGTGATGAAATGAACCTTCATGTACCTCAGAGTGAAGAAGCACGGTCTGAGGCAACGTTGCTTATGAGTGTTCAAGATCAACTAATTTCTCCAAGATACGGCGGTCCAATTATTGGTGGAATACGTGACTTTATTACAGGCGCATATCTTTTAACAAGAGATGAAACTATATTATCACAAGAGGAATTCTTTAATTTAGCATTACTAGGTGGATATTCAGGACCTATCCCCGAGCATAAAGGTGAAAAGGATGGGAAGAAGTTTTATACAGGAAAACAACTATTTTCCTTATTTCTTCCAAATGACTTTAATTTTATTATCACATCAAAATGGAACAAATCAATTAAAGGAGAGGGAAAAGATGTAGTAATCAAAAATGGGGAACTAATAAGTGGAGTTATAGACAAAGCATCAATTGGAGCAGAAGAACCTGACAGTGTTTTGCACAGAATCGCTAAGGATTATGGAAACGATGTTGCTCAAAAGTTCCTGAATTCAATACTTATTATGTTAAAAACATTCATTACTCATCGTGGTTTTACGTACGGGTATTCTGATTTATGGCTGACAGAAGAGACAGAAAAAGAAATTACTGGAGTAATTAAAAAAGCCTATGATAAAATTGGTGAGCTAATTCTTCAATATAAGGATGGAACTTTGCCACTAACTAGGGGTCTCGCCCCTGAGGAGGCACTAGAATTGTACCTAGTAAATGAGTTATCTCGCGCAAGAGATCGCGCAGGTAGACTTGCAGACAGATCTTTTCCGAATGATAATGCGGGTGTAATAATGGCATCTACCGGTGCTCGTGGGTCAACCCTTAATATAGGTCAAATGACTGCCGTTTTAGGTCAGCAATCAATACGAGGTAAAAGAATTCACAAGGGCTATCGGAATCGTTCTTTGCCACATTTTAGGATAAATGATACCAATCCTGATGCTAAGGGATTTGTAAAATCAAATTACCGTGATGGACTAACTCCTTTAGAGTTCTTTTTTCATGCTATGGGCGGAAGAGAAGGTCTGGTTGATACCGCCGTAAGAACACAACAATCTGGCTATATGCAAAGAAGATTGATTAATGCTCTCGAACACTTGAAAATGGAATATGATGGAACAGTTAGGGACCCCCACGGTAACATTATTCAATATCTTTATGGAGAAGATGGGATTGACCCAGCTAAAAGTGATCATGGTGAAGCGGTTAATATTTCAAGAATTATCGAAAGTGAGTCTGTAGTAGATGAAGGTACGAAAGCAGACGAATCTGAAATTAGACATATATTAAATCAATATATATCACATTTTAATCCCAAATTAAGATCAAATATTGAAACTATCTTACTGGATAATAAACTTAGTAAACAAGGTATCGAAAAGGTAGTTAAAAAGATTATTGATCTTGTGGAAAGAGCACTAGTAGAACCAGGTGAAGCAGTCGGGGTTGTCACTGCACAATCTATAGGTGAACCTGGGACTCAGATGACTCTCAGAACATTCCATTATGCGGGAGTAAAGGAAAGAAATGTTACTCTTGGACTACCACGATTAATAGAACTTGTAGACGCACGAAAGAAACCTATAACTCCTACAATGGATATTTATCTAGACGAACAACATCGGTTCTCCAGAGAACAAGCATTAAATGTTGCAAAAGAGATTATCCATACAAAGGTTATAGATGTTGTAGAAAAAACTGACATCGATTATGGAGGTATAATCAAATTCAGTTTATCTTCTGACAAATTGACTGAAAGAGGCTGTAATATCAAAGATATATTCGAGATTCTAAAAGGTTCTAAAAAGAAATATGATAGTATTCTTGATGAAAACGAATTGAGTATTGTTATGAAAATGAACGAAGATTTAGATGCACAAAGTCTTCTGTTGTTAAAGAATAAACTTTTAAACACAAGGATAAAAGGAGTACCAGATATAGAAAGAGTAACTATAGTTAAACAAATTGACGAATGGGTTATACAAACTGCCGGCTCCAATTTGGCTAAAATTATTTATGTAGATGGTATTGATCTTTCAAGAATAACTACTAACAATGTATACGAAATATGGCAAACTTTAGGAATTGAGGCTGCAAGGACTGCTCTAGTCAAAGAGATCACAAATACACTGGAGGAACAAGGTCTAGAGGTAGATATTAGGCATATTATGCTTGTTGCAGATCTAATGACGTCTAAAGGCTATCTTCAACAGATAGGTAGACATGGCATTGCAGGAACTAAAACATCCGTTTTAGCTAGAGCAGCATTTGAAATCACTGTTCCTACTATTGCCAGAGCAGCAATGGAAGGTCAAACGGAAGCATTAAAAGGAGTTACAGAAAATGTAATTGTAGGCGCAACTGTTCCTGTTGGAACTGGAATGGTTGAATTGTATATGAAGGTGAATGAACAAAATGAAGATTTTGGAGAAAATAATTAAAGAATCAATATCCAATAACAAATACAAAAGGGGAATTAAAGAAGTAAAATCGAATATAAAGGGATCAAAATTGTTAATATTGTCAAATACTGTAAATAGTAAAGATAAAAGGTTTATAGAGACACAGGCTTCCGAATACAATGTCCCGATTTATTATCTGCAAGAAAATTCGGTTAAATTAGGAAGACTCTTTAATAAATCCTATAGAATTTCTTCTGTCTCTTTAAAAAATATTCAGGACGAAGATATAAAAGAACTAATGCAAAATCAATAATTTTTTTATTTTTTTATTTTATTTGGTCTTGTCTGCTACAATTCTATATGTGGTAAAATTCCATAAGAAGATTTTTAACAGTTTTTAAACTTCACCTCTCATTTCTGAAACTACAGTAATTAATAAGAAAGTGTATCACCTAATTCTTGAAATCATAAAAATTTATCCAAATGAAGATTATTTCATTAAAATTTAAATTATACTTTATTACACAGCATGTTAATCATTTGACGAATAATCTATTAGGAAAAATTACAAATAGAGGTATGTATAAGATTGACTGAAAAAATAAAATTAACCTCAGATGAACTCCGTCTTATTTCTCTTTTTCAAAGCATCACAAGTGCAACAGCTAGAGATTGCATATTGGATGAAAAAATGGATCGTGTTATTTTTGTAGTAAATAAAGGACAAATGGGTTTAGCTATAGGCAAGGGCGGCTCTACTATCAAACAGCTCCAAAATGTGGTTCCAAAAAGAATTGAACTAGTAGAATATTCTGATAATGTTGATGAATTTTTAAAGAATATACTTAATTCTGACATGATAAATGAAATAAAGATTAATAAGAGGATAGACGGTACTAAACAAGCTATTGTTGTTGTTGATTCCAAAAAAAAAGGTGTAGTAGTTGGAAAAGAAGGTAGAAATGCGGAAAAAGCTAGGTTGCTTGCAAGGCGTTACTTTCAAATTTCTAATGTTCTAATATTAAGCCCAGAACAAACAACAAATAATAATAATACCGGTGTGATTGTATAAAATGGCAAAATCTCCTTTAGGCTTGTTTGCTGGACGTGTTTTAAAATCAAAAAGGAAACGCTCCAGATGGGCTAATAAATATTATAAAAGAAGGGTACTTATGTTGGATAAAAAAACTAATCCAATGGAAGGGGCACCTCAAGCGAGAGGAATAGTATTGGAAAAAGTTGGGATTGAATCAAAACAACCTAACTCTGCGGTCAGAAAATGTGTGCGTATACAATTAATAAAAAATGGAAAATCAATAACTGCTTTTCTTCCACGGGATGGGGCTTTAAATTTTGTTGATGAACATGATGAAGTCGAGGTTGAGGGAATTGGTGGCTCTATGGGGGGAGCAATGGGTGATATTCCCGGTGTAAGGTGGCAGGTTTTCAAAGTTAACGGTGTGTCATTAAAAGAGTTAGTTTATGGAAGGAAAGAAAAACCAAGGCGATAAAGATGAGTGGAAAAGAATATTCAAAAATAATGTTATTTAATAAATGGGATGTGTCTGATATAGAAGTAAATGATCTTGGTCTAAAAAGGGTAATTTCTCTTAATCCATCCATGGTTGTTCCTGTGTCCTTTGGTAGACACGAGCATCAAAGATTGAAGAAGGCTGAGGTACATGTTATCGAAAGATTAGCTAATAAATTGATGCATTTTGGTAAAAAATATGCAAAAAATACAGGAAGGATGGGTGGAAAGAAAGTAAAATCACTTAATATAGTAAAAACTGCCTTCGACATAATATTTCTCGAAACTGGGAAAAATCCTGTAGAATTGCTTGTACGCGCAGTGGAAAATTCATCACCTAATGAAGATACAACTAGAATTGTATACGGTGGTGTAGTTTATCATGTTTCAGTAGATGTATCTCCCCTCAGAAGACTTGATTTAGCACTGAGGTTTATTGCAGAAGGAGTTAGAGAATCAACTTATTCAAATCCTCAAATGATTGAGGAAGCACTTGCGAAGGAAATTATCCTAGCCTCAAATAACGATATGACTAGTCATGCAATAAAGAAAAAGAATGAACAAGAAAGAATTGCTATGTCTTCTAGATAGAAATTTAAAATCATTATTTTTTGTTAATTTCTAATATAATTACAATTAATTTTTTTTATTATTATGTGAAAGTTAATAAATACTGATAATTACTATTGAACTAACCATACATGAGCAGCAAGGATGATTTTGTTTTCTCAAAAAGTGCCCTCATGAGCACTAAGGCAGGTAAGGATATTCTTAAACAAGTATTACTTAGGGAACGTGGATACAAACAATATAACAAATACAAATTAAAATATGAAATAGAATTTGAAGATTTTACTAAACGCTTTCTTCTCTCCTTACATCGAAAGATAATTTCAGATTCAACTCCTAGCAACACTGTCTCTCAATTTGTGGAAGAAGTCGGTTCACAAGAGATGGGATTAGATTCATCTATGATCGAGAATGTGAAAACAAGATTATCCAGGCCAGAAATTTTAGCAGATCGTGTACAGAGACTTTTAAATTCTAATTTTGTGAAAATGACATTTCCAGTTTTAAATGCTTTATTTGATGGTTCTGTATCTTATTTTAAAGAGGATTTATCTAATGAACTGAGGACATCTGTAATTGATGGTCATATAATAGCCATCGACCTTAGTGAACCTATGGACAGAATTCTCGATAAAGATGAAGATATAGAATATCTTGATGATTATCGACTTATGAACCCTTATATTTTGGATATTGCTAGAGAAAAAATCACTCAAGGTGGTGATCATGTTCTCAAAGCTTTCGAAGATGGTTTTAAAGATGCACGTATAGGTCAATTTATAGACCATAAATTAAAGATCAAGCCAGAATCTATCACAGACGAACATATGATTGGATGTTATAAAAAATATCGCTCCATTATGGGTACAGCTGGCCGAAATATGGCATTAAATCAAACACCATTGAATGAAATATATCATATTGGGATGGCAAAGGCCAG
Source organism: Nitrososphaeraceae archaeon (assembly GCA_035297365.1). GTDB lineage: Archaea > Thermoproteota > Nitrososphaeria > Nitrososphaerales > Nitrososphaeraceae > TH1177. The sequence goes on along the minus strand of DATGZA010000014.1, from coordinate 88,870 downwards.
TGAAGCAGTAGGATGTGGTAATGAAATGCAAGATTCTATTAACGAGGGTGCAATCAAGATCCCTTCATGGCCATTATATTATTCTCTGATTGCAAATAATGTCAAGAAAGGTTTTGAACTAACTTTAAAGAAAAGCGAAATATATCTTGATGAAGCCAAATTAGCATTGGAATTCCTTCCCAATGAATTTGAATTAAAACCATTTTTAGAATTTCTCTTTCTTACTGTTAATCATTATAATCAGTTTTGGTATAATGATATAATTAAAAGGGATCTGTTCAAATATTTTGAAAGGACGATCAGTCCATTAACCAGAAAATTATCATAGTAGATATTCCATGTATTGGACAGAAATTCACAGACCTACTAAATTCGAGCAGATGATTGGAAACGAGGAGGTTAGGTTATCTGTTTTAAAATGGCTCTTAAAATGGTTTCCTGGAACAAAACCATTATTACTTTTAGGTCCACCTGGCGTAGGGAAGACTACTCTAGTAAAAATATTATCTACTTTATTGAATTATGATCTAATTGAACTTAATGCTAGCGATACAAGGAACAAAATCCAATTAGAAAAAATGGTAAACCCTCTCCTTAATAATTATAGTTTACTTGGGAAAAAAATATTGTTATTCTTAGATGAAGTAGATGGTATTTCTGGAAGAGAAGACACGGGAGGATTAGATTTTATTATAGAAGTTATTAAATCATCCTCACACTTTCCTATAATACTAGCCGCTAATTCTACAAATCAAAAAATGAAAAATTTGTCTAAATTATGTAAAATTATAAAATTTCAATTGATCTCTCCTTATTTGTTGTTGATGTTTTTAAATTATATACTAGGTTATCATCAACAGCGTATTTCTTTAGGGGAGAAGTTAGCGATTGTGAAGCTCAGTAAGGGTGATGTTAGAACAATGATAAATCTTTTACAATCTAGATGTTCTGGTTATGATAATCAATTATCAAACACTGGATTTCAAATCGAAATATCGGTCGGTATCAATGGGTTGTTCTCTTCTGAGAATAAGAATGAATTTATGAAGATACTGTCTAATCTCGATGGGAATTTTTCTGATCCTAGGTATGGGTTATCCAGTGAAGAGCGGAGAAAAGACATAATTAACTCGTTATTTACAAGTTTTGTTACCTCCAAATTGAACATAGGAGATCTATCAACTTTGCTGGATAGATTATCTAGTATAGATATTTTTGTTTCTCGTATCCATGGAAAAAGGTTATGGAATTTGTTAAGATATATGAATAGCTTGATCACAAAACAACTCTCTGACGAATGCCAAAACAAAGGCATTGCATACAATCAATATGCTTTGAATTGGTATCATATCGGAACGATTTTTTCTAGAGGACAATCGATAAGAAATATTATTCTTATTCTTTCCAAGTATTTCCATGTGTCATCAAGTACATTTGGAAGCCTATATTTTCCCTTTTTATTGAAAATTATGTCCAATAATAAAATTGATATCAACGAGTTTATTTTTACTTATTCTTTAGATTCTAAATATCTTGAAATTTTTTCAAAAGAAATAGAGAGGATGAAAAAAGTTGAGTCAATCTGACTGGATTAAATTGGTAGTAAAATTTAATGGTAAGTGTTCTGTATGTGGGAAATTACTTAAATCTGGCGACTATGCTTTTTGGTCAAAGATCTCGAAATCTATTAAACATCTCAATTGTTACTCCCAGAATAATCGTCCAATAGAAGAGCATGAAGTAAAAAAGTCATCTCCCCAAGCTGAATGTTTATTTTGTAAAGCGTTAAGTTCTTTATTCATAAATGATAATCAGAACATAGGAGAAAAGACTGACCCAAAATTATTTTTTATCTGTAATGATTGTGTTGATGATCCTGGTTGCTATGGTAGATATCAATATCTACTTCTTGAAAAAATGAATAAGATCGTAAAATTAAAATCGTGAGGTTTATCAATAGTATGTGAATGTCAAGTGAATATGAACATAATGTTGGTAAATTGCTTTCAGAAAAAAGAGCTCGCCTCGATACCCTAAAGAAAAATGAAGACCAAAACAAATATGAAATACAATCATTAGTCTCTGAAATCGAGGCTTTAGAATCGTTGTTTGAAAATTACAATCTTGGAATGAACGTGTTTAGACGTGCCAAGGGCGGAAGATCTAGTCTTCGTGAATAATATTTTTAATCTAATACAATACTTTATAGATTTTAGCTCATTTTATATTTAATTTTTTATTATGTAAATTTGTACTTTGAAATTCTTGTTATAATTATATATATATGGATTGTGCCATAATGATAAACTAATGCACGAAGATAAATCTGAGAAGTTGTATGAAATGAAAAAACTAGCAGAGGCTGGAGGAGGCCAAGAAAAGGTTGACGTACAACATTCAAAAGGCAAGCTAACAGCTAGGGAAAGAATAGATCTTCTGCTCGACGAGGGAAGTTTTGTTGAACTGGATAAATATGTAACTCATAGAAATGATGAATCGGAAACAAAAAAATTCTATGGAGATGGAGTAATTACTGGATTTGGCAAAATTAATGGAAGAAAGACCTTTGTGTACGCATATGACTTTACGATTTTAGGTGGATCACTTGGCGAAATGGCATCCAAAAAGATTGTAAAAATAATGGATAAGGCAATTAAGGTAGGTGCCCCCTTGATAGGTATATTGGATTCTGGTGGTGCGAGAATTCAAGAGGGGGTTATGAGCCTTGATGGCTATGGTGATATATTTTATAGAAATACTACTGCTTCTGGTATTATTCCTCAAATAACTGCAAGTATAGGGCCATGTGCTGGTGGTGCAGTATATTCTCCAGCAATGACAGACTTTGTAATTATGGTGGAAAATGTTGGCCAAATGTTTGTAACCGGTCCTGAGGTGGTAAAAGAGGTATTGAGTCAAGATGTCTCATTCGAGGAACTTGGAGGAGCAATAACTCATTCTACGAAATCTGGGGTTGCCCATCTTGTTGCAAGTAACGAATATGATTGTATGGAAAAAATCAAAAAATTATTGACTTATCTTCCCCAAAATAATCGTCAGGATCCACCAACATTAGAATCAAACGATGATCCTAATAGACTTGATTCAAATCTTATTAACATTCTCCCGGAGAATCCATATCATCCTTATGATATTAAGGAAATCATTCTTAACATCGTTGATAATCATGATTTCTTTGAAATACACGAAACATTTGCCAGTAACATAGTTGTGGGTTTTGCTAGGTTGGGTGGAAGATCTATAGGTATAATAGCAAACCAACCAATGATTCTAGCAGGGGCCATGGACATTGATTCATCAAATAAATCTGCTAGATTTATTCGATTTTGCGACTCTTTTAATATTCCAATTGTTACTCTTGTGGATACTCCCGGATATTTGCCTGGTGCTGATCAAGAACATAATGGCATAATACGACATGGAAGCAAATTATTATATGCGTATTGTGAAGCAACAATTCCAAAAATTACTTGTATTATAGGTAAAGCTTATGGCGGTGCCTACATTGCCATGGGAAGTAAAAATTTGAAGGCAGACATCAATTATGCTTGGCCAACAGCCGAGATAGCGGTATTGGGACCGGAAGCGGCAATAACAATCATTCACCGGAGAGATTTGAAGAGCTCAAAAGATCTCAAAATAACAAAAAAGAAATTAGCCGATGAATATAGAAAAAAATTTGCCAATCCATATATAGCCGCTGAAAAAGGTATAATAGATCTTGTTATTGATCCAATGGAAACAAGGGCAATGATTATACAGGCACTCGAATGCCTTTCCGGTAAGAAAGAAACCGGGCCATGGAAAAAACATGGGAACATAAATTTGTAGGAGATTGGATTATGTCAAAGATATCTTCTATACTAATCGCAAACAGGGGAGAGATTGCTCTAAGAGTGATTAGAGCGTGTAAACAATTGGGAATAAAATCGATTTCTGTTTATTCTGATGAAGATAATCGTTCAATTCATGTTAAGAGGGCAGATGAATCATATCGCTTGGGTCCAGCCCCCGCTTCAGAAAGTTATCTTCGTATTGATAAAATAATAGAAATTGCAAATGCTGCTGGTGCTGACGCTATTCACCCTGGATACGGCTTTCTTTCTGAAAACGATGGTTTTTCAGAAGAATGTAAAAAGCATGGAATCATTTTCATTGGACCTACTGCAAAAGCGATGCAATTGGCTGGGGATAAAATGAAATGTAAAGAACTAATGAAGAAAGCTGAAGTACCTACGATCCCTGGAAGTGAAGGAGTAGTAGAGGATGTTGATAAAGCTGCGGAAATTGCAAAAGATGCTGGTTATCCTGTAATGTTAAAATCTGCTTTTGGAGGCGGAGGGAGAGGTATTCGATTAGTTACAAATGAAAAAGAGTTAAGACAAGAATTTGAATTGGCATCAAATGAATCTAAATCTGCTTTTGGGAAATCTGCTTTGTTTGTTGAGAAATACCTTGAAAACATTCGACACATCGAATATCAGCTAATAAGAGATTCTAGTGGAAACGGTCGACATTTGTTTGAAAGAGAGTGTTCTATACAACGCCGTCACCAAAAATTAATAGAAATGTCTCCATCTCCTGTTGTCGATAAACACACCCGTGCTAAAGTTGGAGAGATTGCAGTACGTGCAGCATCCGCATTGGATTATTTAAATGCAGGGACAGCAGAATTCTTATCCGATTCATCAGGAAATTTCTATTTTATTGAAATTAATGCTAGGTTGCAGGTAGAACATCCTGTAACGGAACTAGTAACAGGCAAAGATCTTGTCAAATTACAAATTCGAGTTGCTGAAGGAGAAGATATAGAATTCAAGCAGGAAGATCTTGAACTAAGAGGATGTGCCATTGAATGCCGTATAAATTCAGAAGACCCATTTGATGATTTTAGCCCCTCCGTAGGATATGTACCAACTTGTAATATTCCAAATGGTCCAGGAGTACGAGTTGATACTTATCTATACCCAGGATGTAACGTGTCTGGATATTATGATTCGCTAGTAGCGAAATTGATAACATACGGAAGTGATTTTGAAGAAGCCCGACTTTGTATGAGAAATGCATTATCAGAATTTAATATTGAAGGAATTAATACCACTATTCCAATACATAAGACAATTATTGAAGAACAAAATTTCATTAATGGAAATATGTCTACAAATTATATTGAAAAATATGACATAATGCAAAAAATGCTACAGAGAAGGAGTCGAGAATACGAAAGTAAATCGCACGCAGCTGTGTCAGCTTTATTACTACAATCAGAATACGTTAAAAAGTATTATTCAGATCAAAATCAAGACAAAATCATACATAATTCTAGTAGAGGTAATGTCTAGTGGAATTCCAACTTGAGGGTGAGTCTGATCTTATTAAGGCAGAAGTAATACGTAATAAAGGTTCTGGAGAGATGGTATTTAGAATAAATGATAAAGATTATGAACTAAAACTCTTGAAATCAAGTACATCTGGTTTTGAATTTATTTTAGGCAATACCTTTCATGATGTAAAAATTTTACATTCTGATGGACCAAAATATAAGGTTTATGTGGATGGGGTCAACATAGAAATCAAGAAACATTCAAAATTATTAACAGAAATCATTGAAAAATCTCTTAAATCAAAAGGTTCCATAAGTCAAGCAAATATTGTTAAAAGTCAGATTCCTGGTCGTGTGGTCAAAATTTCCGGTACTAAGGGAGAACCAATAAAGGAGGGAGATCCAATAGTGATTCTAGAATCAATGAAAATGCAAGTTGCTATAAAAGCCCATAAAGACGGTGTTTTAAAGGAAATCAAAGTTAGTGAAGGATCAACAGTATCAAGGTATGAAGTTGTTGCAATAATAGAATAATAGACAAATATGATATTATCATCATATTATTTTTAAAACCTCTATTTACAACTATGACTAATTCAAAACAATCAATAAAAATAGAATATTTGCAGAAAGAAATTACATAGTATTTGCATTTGATCAAATACAATTATAAAAGAAAAAATTCATGTAGTGGAAAATTATAACTTTTCAATATTAAAAGTTCGTTAACAAGTATATAACATGTGTCCAAAAATCTAGTGCATTTTTAACTTATTTGGTTTTCTTATACTATATATTTACAACAACATTCAAAACTCAGCATAATACAAAATTTTTGTAATTTCAATGAAATTTTAAAAACCTTGATATTATCTAAACAAAATAGTTATCGATTTTATGTTCGACTATTAAAAATTTCTCAGAACCTCAAAGAATCAGCAAAAATAATATAAAAATTTTTATAAATTTTGCATTATCTCATCATAGTTTGGTTCTATCAAAGGATTATCAGAAATCCATTTATATGATATTTTTTTATCTTTATCTAAAATAAAGATTGCCCTTTTTGCAGCATTGTAGTCTTTTAATACAGCCAAATCCTTCATAACTATGCCATAATTCTTTATTACTTCTCTTTTATAGTCACTTAATACAGGAAAATTCAAATGACGATTTTCAGTAAAGGATTTATTTGCAAATGGTCCATCTACAGAGATTCCAATTACTTGAACATTTTTATTATTGAATTCACTCAGAGAGTCTCTGAAATTACACATCTCTGCAGTACACACTGGGGATTCAGCGGCTGGAAAGAATGCAAGTATTACTTTCTTGTCTTTAATATCACTCAATCTCATATTTTTCAAATTTATATCTGGTATCTCAAAATCTGGAGCGATATCCCCTAATTTCAAACTTATCTGATGTTCCATATTGTTATAAATATTTTAACAATCCCAATAATAAATTTTTTCTATAAAGAATATTTTAATTTAAACGGAGATATCTCCCTCAATTCTTCTATTCTTTTTACTAAAATGTCGATCGTTTTATCTAATTCTTCTTTCGTATTCTGTATTCCAATTGAAAATCTTACAGAACCTGAAATCTCCTCATGATCTAGCCCCATTGCTTTCAGAACATGAGATGCTTTCTTTTTATTTATAGAACACGCAGAACCAGTTGAAGCTAAAATTCCATATTCATCTAACTTTATTATTAGATCTTCTCCGTTTATCCCAAAAAATGTAAAATTCGTATTGGTTGGGATTCTCTTGTCAACGGATCCATTTAAACGGGAACCTGACACCTCACTGAGGGTCTTCTCAATCAGATAGTTTCTCAAATTTGTTAGAAAATCACAATTTTTCTTTAAATTTTTTAAACTAATTTCACAGGCTTTTCCAAACCCTATTATTCCATGTACATTTTCGGTTCCAGATCGTAATCCATATTCTTGTCCACCTCCGTGTATCAAAGGTTTAAACCCTATTTCATTTCTGACATAAAGTGCACCTACTCCTTTAGGTCCATTTATCTTGTGTGAAGATATTGACAAAGAATCAACATTTAGATTGTTAATATCTATTGGAATTTTACCTACACCCTGAACCGCGTCAGTATGAAAAATAATGTTTTTGTTATATTCATGAGTTATTTCAGCTAATTTTCCAACTGGTTGGATAGTTCCAACTTCATTATTTACCAACATTATGCTCACTAAAATTGTTCTTTTACTCAGGAATTTTTTAATAGTTTTGGGATTGACTATACCCTCTCTACCAACTTCTAAATACGTAACATCAAAACCATCATTTTCTAGCTCTCTGCATGTTTCTAAAATTGCATCGTGTTCCATGACGCTGGTGATGATATGATTTTTATCTTTATCTTTATCTCTGTAAAATTTGCTCAAACCCTTAAGCGCAAGATTGTCAGATTCCGTTCCTCCAGATGTAAAAAAAATCTCATTGGGTTTTGCTCCTATTAAATCGGCAACTTTTTTTCTAGACCTTTGGATAGCCAGTTTTGATTTCCTACCAAATTGATGAACTGAAGAAGGATTTCCAAATAAATTACCCAGGTATGGAATCATTTCGTCAATTACTTCTTCGATAACAGGTGTAGAAGCTGCATTATCCAAATAAATAATTTGCTTATCGGTCATTCCCTCGTTCAAAAATTATTATATCACAACCAAATTGCCAGATTTATACCCTGCTAAATCTAAAGTAACATATTGGAATCCAATCTCTCTTAATTTGGAATTCAATATTTTTAATTTATTGGAATCAAACATTTTTCCAAATTCATCAGTTCCTATCTCAATTCGTGCAATCTTCTCATGATCTCTTACCCGTACTTGTTCAACTTTGAATAATTCTTTTACTATCTTCTCTGCGTTCTCTATTTTTGTTAACTTTTCTTGTGTGATCTTTTTGCCATATGGTATCCTTGATGCAAGACATGAATTTGATGGCTTATTGGAAATGGATAGACCAAAATTTTTAGCAATTTTTCTTATCATATGCTTCTCTATTTTGATGTCTAATAGCGGACTTTTTATTCCGTATTCTCTTAGGGCTTTTATTCCTGGTCTATAATCCACCAGGTCATCCACATTAGTACCGTCAACAATACACGAAATATTGAATAATTTTGAATAAGATAAAAGATATTCTGAAAGAGATTTTCTACAATAGTAACATCTCAAATTATCGTTTCTTGTGAATTTCGGATCATCTAGTTCACTATATTCTATTATTATGTGTCTAATACCTATTTCCTTAGCTATATTTATTGCAGTATTCATTTCTGATTCAGCTAAGGTCTTATAATTTGCTGTGATAGCTAATGCATTATCTTGTAGTGTATGTTTTGCAGCCAGAGCAACGACTGCACTATCTACCCCTCCAGATAACGCTACCACAACCCTGCCATCTGTATTTTCACTAAACCATTCTTTTAATCTAATGAAACTCATTTCATAATCGTGCATGTCAACAATCACTCATCAAATTTTGACATTGTTTGACATATAGCGTAATTCATAACTTTTCTTAATGACATACCACTAGCCTCCGCTATCTTTTTCAGATCGTCATATTCGGGTTTTACGTTTATTATTTTATTACGTGGATCTTTTACAATTTTTACTCTCACATTGTAAGTTTTGTTTTTTACGGATATCGGCATAGTTATAATATTTCTAAACAATGCTATTCTATTCAAGTCTTGAATTCTAATGCCTGAAGTGCCAGATTCAATATATATTTTCTCAGCAATGTCATTTATTTTCAATCTATCAGTAATTATTCTTAATATGTGAACAGGTCTATTTTTCTTTGTTATCCCAGGAATTACTGTGACATCTTTTGCTCCTTCCTTCATAATTACCTCAATCAAATTGCCTAATATTTCTCCAGATAAATCATCAATATTGGTTTCTAATAGTACTACATCCTCGTAATTTGTTTTAGAATTAATAGGATCCTTTGCTATTATTACTCTGAGAATGTTCGGACAGGTAAGAAATTCCTTCTGACCATTACCTAGTCCAATCTTAATCGGAACAAATTTAGGGTAATAATCTACACATTCTGATGTAAGATTTACTAGCATGGATGCCCCAGTTGGTGTGGTAATCTCTCCAAGATTGTTGCCAGATAAAACAAATGATCTCCCTCGGAATATTTCTAAAATTGCGTTAGTAGGATTAGCAACCGTTCCATGAGAAAAATCTGTTAGTCCGCTACCAACTGAAATATGAGTCGTAACTATTCTTGAGTCAAAAATTTTCAAGTTTTCCAGTGCAATAGAACATCCAATTAAATCCACAAATGTGTCTATACTAGAAGCTTCATGCAAATGAATCTTTTCAACAGGTTTGCCATGAATTCTACTTTCAGCATTTATTAAAGTTTTTAACGAGTTCAGTAAAAAACTATTCGCTCGTGGGTCTAGATTTAAATTTTCAGCGCACTTCGATAGAATCTTGTACATCTCAATTGCTTTTCTTTTCAAAGTTTTATCCTGATATTTAAAAAAAAATCTCGTTGCCTTAAAACCATGAACAGTTATCTTTTCAAATTTAGCGTCAACTATTTTACTTCCAGTAATATATTTTTCACATTTATATATAGAATCAATAATTTTCTTTTTATCAGCGCCTGCATCCACTAGTGCAGACATTAACATGTCGCCTGAAATCCCTGAGATCTGAGGGTCAATTATTGTAATATTTGACATTCTGTACTCCTTTTAATATTATTTTTGGGAAGTACACTATCCTACTTATATATAGTTATTAAGATACTATAAAGAAGTTATTATCTCAAACGGACCATTTTAATTAGAAACTATTTTAGTAAGATTATAATTTGTCTAAATGAACAATCGATCAAAATGACAATTACAATAATAGGATCCGGAAGAGTTGGTGCTTCTGTGGCATTAAATTGTGCATTAAGAGAATTAGATGATGTTTTATTGTTAGATGTAATCGAAGGACTTCCCCAAGGAGAAGCTATGGATATTAATCATCAATTATCTGAAAGAGGATTTGATCCAAGAATCAAAGGTTCGAATGATTATGAAGATATGCGGAATTCAAATTTTGTCGTCTTGGTTGCTGGCATAGGAAGAAAACCAGGAATGACTCGAATGGATCTTTTGAATAGAAATGCTACTGTTGTGAAAGATGTTTCTAATAAAATTTCATTATATGCGAAAAATAGTAATTTGATCGTAGTAACAAATCCATTGGATCCCATGACCTATTTAGCTTTAAAAACTACCAATTTTCCGAAAAGCAAAGTAATGGGGATGGGCGGTATGCTTGATTTATCGAGATTCAAAAGTTTTATTCATGACGTTAAAGGCTATTCCAGGGAATCGATTCAGGCTATGGTAATAGGGGAGCACGGAGAAAATATGTTACCTTTGATAAGATTTTCTTCTATCGGTGGAATACCGCTAAAAGACCTATTATCTGGTGAAGAATCAAGCAAAATATTTGAAAAAACTAAGAGTGTGGCAGCTGAAGTAATTTCTCTAAAGGGTGCAACTGTATATGCTCCCGGGAATGCTGTTGCAACCATGATTGAAAGTATTGTAAAGGACAAAAAGATGGTTATTCCAGTCTCGGCATATGTGGAAGGAGAATATGGTATATCAGAATTGTGTATTGGAGTTCCAGTGGTATTAGGATCTCAAGGAATAGAAAAAATAATCGAACTTGATCTAGACAAATCTGAAAGGTCCATATTTGACCTAGGAGTAAAAAGTGTTAAAGAAGCGATAAAATCATTAGGATTGTAAATATAACAATGGATTTAGATATTCTTCTAAAAGAATACAATACTGGAAAGATTTCCCTGGAGGACTTCAAAAAAATAATTTCATATAACTATGTAGAAAATATTGGAAATAACATCGCAAACTTGGATATACATAGAGAAATAAGAAGAGGTATTCCAGAGATTATTTATGGAGAAAGAAAATCATATTTAGACATTCTTGTTATTCTTAAGCGGATCATAAAAAAAAATGAAAAGGTAATTATCAGTAGAACACCAAAGGCATACATCAAGAAGATACAAGAATTTTCTAGAAAAAATAATCTATTTTTTGAGATTGGTAAAAATAGTTCTACTATTCTGATATCAAAAGATCGAGCAATGAAAACTAATCCGAATTCCAAAATCGGTATTTTTTCTGCTGGTACATCAGATGTGGGCATTGCAGAAGAAGCTCGATTAGTATCTAAAGCAATGGGATGTGATGCAATTGTTTCATATGATGTAGGTATAGCGGGTATTCATCGAATTTTTCCGTCTCTCAAAAAAATGATATCTGATAACGTGCATGCAATTGTTGTAGTCGCAGGAATGGAAGGAGCTTTAGCTTCAATAGTATCATCATGTGTAGACATACCCGTTATAGGAGTACCTACTTCTATAGGATATGGTTTTGGCTCCAATGGTATTGCAGCCCTTTCCACGATGCTTCAAAGTTGTGCATTGGGACTCACTGTGGTAAATATAGATAATGGAATTGGTGCAGGAGCATTTGCATCTTTAATCGCCAATAGAATAAGTTCTAAGACTGTTTAGTTAATTGTTTTAATAAAACGTTTATAAGTGATTTTGATACTCTGCATCAAATATTCAACAAATTGGAGATGATATGTATTGACGTATGTTCACACTTTAAAGCGAATAAGAGAGAAAAAAACTAATTATCATAAGCGTTCTTCGTTATTGCAAAGTAACCAACAATTTATAACAGTAAAATTAAGTAATCAAAATATTCTAACGCAGTTGCTTGAACCTAATATCGTCGGGGATAAGGTAATTGCCTTTGCTCATTCTACAAACTTGGAAGGTTTTGGATGGAAGGGTTCCAATAATTCTCTTCCAGCTTGCTATCTTACTGGCTTGTTATTAGGGAAAAAAGGCTCCTTTAAAGGAGTTAAAAATGCAGTACTGTATACTGGAAGAGATACATTTACTCAAAGAACTGCTGCCTGTCTCAAAGGAATTATAGATGGTGGTATCAAGGTACCTTCATCCGAAAAGTCAATTCCGGCAGAAGATAGACTTAGCGGGGAACATATATCAACTTACGCTTTTTCATTGAAGGGAAATAATGATCAGTACATGATGAGGTTTTCCAATATAATAAAAAAAGGATTAGAACCTGAACATTATAAAACACATTTTGAAGAAATTAAAAAGAAAATATCTAATTTAAGTACGACAGATTTTGAAATGACCTCTAACAATAAAGATAAAATAGCAGATAACAATTCGTAATGAAAAGAAGATGAAACTTGTATTAATAAAGGAGATATTTATTAAATGAGTCACCAATTTACAAAAAATTCACAATATACAAGAGGTAGGGACGAAAAACAAGTAGAATGGAAACCAAGGACAACCTTAGGGATAATGGTTGCTGGAGGGAAGATCAGTTCAATGGAACAAGTGTTTGAAAATGGAATGAGGATTCAAGAATCAGAAATAGTTAAACATCTTCTTCCCGATATTAAAAGCCAGGTAGTGCATGTAGGAATAGTACAAAAACAAACTGACGCAGGTGAAATGACAAGGTTCAATGCATTAGTGGCTGTGGGTAATGAAAATGGATGGTTTGGAATAGGGAAGGGGAAAGCAGCACAAATGCGAAATGCGATTGATAAGGCAATTAATTCTGCATATCTAAATGTTATTCCAATTAAACTTGGATGTGGAAGTTGGGAGTGTAGATGTAATCAACTTCATTCAATACCTTTTAAGGTATCAGGCAGAGGTGGCAGTGTCACAATTGAAATATTACCCGGGCCTCGAGGTCTGGGTCTGGTTGCTGGTGAAAACATTAGATCATTACTCAAGTTAGCTGGGTTAAATGATGCATGGACAAAATCCTTCGGAGCTACAAATACAATGGCGTCTACTACAAAGGCTATTTTTGATGCTTTAAGAAGCACGTATGCAGCGGGGTGATGGGTAAGATGGTTTATTTAGTAATAAGAATACGTGGATTGGTAAATGCTCCAATTTGGGCTGAAAAAACATTAGAGAATCTTAATCTAAGGAGAAGATTCAACGCTACTATTATTAAAGAGGATTCTCAGACCTTGGGGATGTTAAGGAAGGTTAAAGACATGGTGGCTTGGAAATCTGTAGATGGTTCTATAATCCAAGAATTATTAGAGCGAAGAGGGAAAGTTAGTGGATTAAGAAACCACAATATTGGTAATCTTCCTTCAACATTCAAGTCATTAGATGAATTGGCAAAATCTATATACGAAAATAATCTTAGTTTATCCGATATTAAAGAAATTAAACCTTGGTTCTCCCTAAATTCTCCAAAAGGTGGTTTTAAAAGAAAAACAAAAACTCAGTACTCACAAAAGGGCATACTTGGCGAAAATGATGAACTTATTGATCTTATTAGGAGAATGATATAAATACTGCAAAATTTTATTTATCAAAGAATAAGAATGATTATGCTAACTGTTTTTAATAATTCAATATGTTTGAGGATATAGGTTATGGCCACTAGATTAAGAAAAAGTAGGAGACAAAGAGGAACTAGGTATTGCGGGTGGGGTCAGATAGGACAACACCGTCAATCGGGATCTAGAGGTGGTGTTGGACAAGCTGGAAAGCATAAACATTTCTGGATAAGAACTGTTATCGAGGAACCAGATCACTTTGGTCACAGTCAAAGTAATTCTCATCATAAAAATTATGTGAAAAAATGGATAAATTTAAGGGATCTTGATTCTTTATATAATAAATATAAAGATAATGCCAAGCATCAGAATTTTTTTGATTTAACTTCACTTGGTTATGACAAGTTATTAGGCTCAGGTAAAATAAAATCAAAATTAACTATCAAAATCGGCAGAATTTCAAAAAAAGCCTTGGAAAAAATTCAGGCAGTTGGGGGGAACGTAATTTACAATGAGTACAGTTCAGAATGAGGGATTTATACGTAAGTCTATTAAAACTATATCCCGTTATATTCCTCAGGTAGAAAAGCCAAAGAAGAAAATAACTCTTACAGAGAAATTTGTTTGGTGTGGTATAGCAGTATTTGCATATCTTGTTATGGGTCAAGTACCCCTTTATGGTGTTACTGATGAACCTCAATTTGACTTCCTAGCATTTGCTCGTGTTATATTTGCTGCACAACAAGGAACTATTCTGGAACTTGGTATTGGACCAATTGTTACTGCAGGGCTTCTAATGCAATTACTTAAAGGCTCAGATATTCTAAAATTAAATTTCAAAAATCCTGATGATAGAGCACTTTTCACTTCTGCAACTAAGTTAGTTACTATTATGGTTATTTGCGCTGAGGGAGGTCTATATGGCGCTAGTGTTTACGGTCCCCTGGTAGCTTCTCCTGCATATACCTATGTTCTCATTGCTCAGTTGATATTTACTAGTCTAATTGTAATGTTGTTGGATGAATTAATACAAAAAGGCTGGGGATTGGGTTCTGGTATTAGTCTTTTTATCGCGGCTGGAGTCGCGCAAACCATCTTATGGAGTGTATTTACCCCTGTTGCGGGTCCAGATGGACCTGTTGGCATAATCCCATTCATTATTGACTCTGCAGCACATGGTGATCTTTCTGATGTTTTCTTTAGGAGTGGTCAATTACCAAGTGTGTTCACATTCATCCTAACTGGGGGGGTACTTGCTCTTCTGGTGTATACTCAGGGCATTCACATTGATATTCCTATAGTGTCAACTAAGTATAGGGGATTTACTGCGGTTTATCCAATAAAAATGCTATACGTATCTAATATACCTGTAATTTTGTCCACTGCCTTGGTAGCTAATGCAATATTTATGGGCCAAATGCTTTGGGCAAATTACAATCCAGAAAACGATAATCCTTTTTTTAATTGGATAGCGCAGTTTGATCCTGCACAGCAACAATCTCCTATTGGTGGTTTATTGTATTATATCACCACCCCTAGAGGCCTCGATGTCGCTGCTCAGGACCCAATTAGAGCTGTAGTTAATATCATATTTATTACGGCCATCGTTACTGTTTTTGGTAGATTATGGGTTGAATTAGGGGGACTCTCTGCTAAATCTGCTGCAAAAAACCTCCTTGATGCTGATGTACAAATACCAGGGTTTAGAAGATCTCAAAATTCTGTTCAGAATGTTTTAGATAAGTATATCCCCTCAGTAACTATTATCGGTGGAGTAGCTATAGGTTTATTAGCATCCGTGTCAGACGTTTTGGGTTTATTTGGTGGGGGTATTGGATTGCTGTTGATGGTAGATATTCTTGTGAATTACTATAATCTCCTCATAAGAGAAAAAGTAGATACTAATATGCCCAAACTGGCGGCTTTAATTGGTAGAAAAGAATAAACGAATTATTGTAGTTGGAATCCCCGGTGTGGGAAAAACTACTATTGTATCTGAAGTAAAAAAGTCTTTAGAACAACTCGGGATAAAAACATCTTTGGCAGAATTCGGAAAGATAATGCTTGAGGAAGCCAAAAGAGTTAATATAAAAAATAGAGACGAAATTCGAAGACTTCAGATTGAGGATCAAAAAAATCTTCAAAGGTTAGCTGCAACTAGAATCTCTGAAATAATATCTGAGATTGTAATAATCGATACGCATTTGTTTATCACCACATTTGAAGGATATTACCCTGGTTTACCATTGGATCTTCTAAATCTACTTAAACCTTCAAACTTGGTTTTGATTATCGCTAAGCCTGAAGAAATATATCACAGGCGGCAAAATGATTCTTCAAGAGATAGGGATATAATATCAATCGAGTCAATTCAAAACGAAATAGATGTGTCAAAGATGCTTATTTCAAGTTGTTCAGTAATATCTGGTGCTCCTTTTAAAATTGTTCAAAATAATGAGAATCACTTGGAACATTGTACTAAGAAATTAGTTAATTTAATAATTAGTAATTCGTCAGAGTGATTGTTGATATGGATATTAGCGATCTAATTTTACAAATGCCTGGGTTGGCACCAACCTATACAAAGCATCCAATTTTTCCAGATTTGGTATCTTCTATGATTGTTGCTACTGTTATTTCTATAGGTTTGAATTTTGCATTTGCTCTATTGCGAAAAAAAACAACAGATATTGATAGATTGACAAAAGTCATGCAGGAACAAAAAAACTTCAATAAGGAGTATAGAGATGCAATTAAAAAACAAGATAAACAAAGGATCAGTGAACTGAAGAAAAAGCAAGCATATATGACAAAAATGGGAATGGAAATGCAACAACAACAGATGCGTCCTATGCTATTATACATGATTCCTTCATTCATGTTATGGATCTTGGTATTTCCTACAGTTTTTGGCTCTACTGTTGCTCTTTCGCCACTTCATGTTCCATGGATAATGTGCACATCTGACAATGTTGCTAAAGATACTGTCCTAGATGATAAAGGACAACCAAAAGGTGCTTGTACTATTCCAGGAGAAGTTTTTTTATGGGGATGGTTTCTGATTACTTCCCTGGGAACTAGTGGTATTGTGGCCAAACTTACTAAAACTTCTCTTCCAAGTATGACGTGAAATGCATGATTATATCTCCTATGAAAACAAAAAACTAAATAGTATAGTAATTTCGGGTTGGCCCGCTGTAGGGAAAACAACCCTTGCTACTGCTTTGGCAAAAGAACTGGGATATAGACAATATAATGGAGGAGATGTTCTCAAGTTGCTTGCATCAGAAAAAGGATATTGCGTATCTGGTAATGATTGGTGGGATACTGATGAAGCAAAAAACTTCATGGAAGAAAGAGAGTCAAATTCATATTTTGATATAGAGGTTGATAGAAAACTCGTTGAAATAGTTAGACATGGAGATGTAATAGTTACAAGTTATACACTTCCATGGCTTGTGCCGGAATCGATAAAAATATGGTTAAAGGGATCTCGAAGTAATAGAATTAAAAGAATGGCTAAAAGAGATAATCTCAATGTTAAACAAGCAAAAGAAATAATATTACAGCGTGATGAAAATAATGTAAGAATATATCATAATCTCTATGGTTATGAATTCGGGAAAGATTTGACAGTTTTTGATTTTGTATTGGATACGGACCTTTTAGATCTCAATTCTCTAATTTCTATATCAAAACATATCGTCAAAAATCTGAAAATTTAATTTTCATTTATTATTTTGAATAATCTGAATACTCAATAAATAATTAATTATGGGAGGTTTAAAATACTACTGAAAATGACTGAAAAGAAATTTAGAAATCTATATCAATTTCAAGATTTGATTACGTTAAGTGATAACGTTACCGATGACAGATATGGTAATAGTCCTTTCGAAAGACCACTTGATAAATTACTAGATTATGGTATTATATTAATTGATAAACCTTCTGGACCAACCAGTCATGAGGTAGCTTCATGGGTAAAAAGAATGTTAAATATTCAAAAAACTGGACATAGCGGGACGCTAGATCCAGCTGCAACTGGATTGTTACCAATGGGGCTAGGAGAAGGTACAAAAGCATTATCTGTGTTATTACTGGGTCCGAAAGAATATTATTCAATAGCAAGAATTCATTCTGACTTACAAAAAGAAAGGATAGAGTCTGTTCTAAAAGAATTTCATGACGATATTTACCAACGACCTCCACAACGTTCCTCCGTTAAGAGAATGACTAGAATAAGAAAAATATATGAACTGGAATTTGTGGAATCTGGTGACAGAATTATCCTCTTGAGAATCTTGTGTCAAGCTGGTACTTATATAAGAAAACTGATTTATGATATCGGTGAGGTATTAGGTTCAGGAGCCACAATGGTGGAGCTTCGACGCACCAGAGTAAGTAATTTTTTTGAGAAAAATGGATTGGTCAAACTACATGATTTGAATTCCGCGTATTTGTCTTACAAGGAGAAGAATGACGAAGAAAAATTACGAATTATGATAAGTCCTATAGAGGTATGTCTAACTGAAATTCCTTGTGTGGTTATTAGAGATACCGCAGTAGATGCATTATGTCATGGTGCACAACTGGCAATTCCGGGAATATCACAAATATCAAAAAAACTTGATACTGGAGAGTTGGTGGGTGTGTACACTTTGAAAGGGGAAATAGTAGGTTTGGCTGAATCTCTGATGTCGGTCCCCCAGATAGCCGTAAGTAAAAATGGAATTGCATTTAAGATGAAAAGGATAATAATGAAACCCAATACATATCCTAAAGGTTGGAATTCGTAATCGTTGTTATTTGAATCATTGCCATTAATAGTGATCTATAAGATACCGATTTTCTATCCAGTAAAAACAAGTTGATTTTATATGGTCTCGCCTATACCAGGGATAGTTTTATCTAATTTAGCAATTTTTTTTGCTAAATTTTCCATTGTTCCTGGTATGTGACAATTACACATACATTCATTACAATCAACATGTTTATTCTTCTTACAGTTTTCTGATATTTCTAAACCTGTCATTCTCCGTTATTTTTCATCTTATGCCATATTTTTATTTTATCTCTCGAGAAAATCTATACAAATACTTTATTGACTTTAGTCCAAAATTTTGCTTTTCGAAAAAATAAAATCAGGGAATCATCCAATAGATTATATTTTCGAAGGTTAAATAAATTGGTTCAAGGTTATTGCATATTTTAGTGCCGGGGTCGCCTAGCCTGGAAGGGCGCAAGCCTGGAAAGTCATCAAGAAAGCCTGTGACCGCATGGTCCCGAGGGTTCAAATCCCTCTCCCGGCGCCATTCTTCGGGGTCCAAACGCAAGTTTAATAAGATAAAGGGATTTTTCAAGAGTAGTTGCAATAAAACAAGAACATGATATAGATAATGAAATAAAGAATTGATTCTTGACCACACTCCATAGATCCTATATCAGAAAAACCCTTACCAAACTTGCGGGAGGCAACCCTGAGAATGCTGGATTGATCTGCGATTATATCACTACCTATCCTGTCATTTTGATTTAAGGAATGAAATAAACTAAAAAACTAGCAGCTATTATCGTAACAACTATTATTGCTGTTATTACTATCCCCTTTTTCGTGGTTTTCTTTGTATTTGAATTACTATTTTTCAATAATTTTCAATAGAAAAAAATAGTTATAAATTTTAGGTTGGAAATATATTTTTATCAGAAATCATGCTTTTGGTTTTTTTCTGATTCTGCGTTCTAATTTTCCAATCTTTTTACTTCTAGATCTCTTCTCACTGTATGCATGTGTTTTACGGTTATCTTTTGACATACTTTTAGTAGAATAATAGATCCATAAAAATGTAGAAAATAAAAAAAGTTATTTTTTTGCTTTTATCATTGATTGATAAAATTATATACAAATATTATTTTTCAATATACATAGTGTCTAACATTTTTATAATACACACAATAAATCACTGAAGTGAATAAGGTCTGCATTTTAGGAGCAGGTAGTACAAAATATGGTAAATTAAATGAAAGTATTATTGAAATAGCATTAAATGCTTCAGTAGATGCAATAGAGTCCGCAGGAATTACACCAAAAGATATCGAGGCTGGGTATATCTCCAACGTTTTTGGTGTTGTTGATAAACAAGTACATATGGCTCCTGTCATAATGAGTAATCTTGGTATATCTCATGTTCCTGGTCTTACAATAGAATCTGCATGTGGTTCTGGGTCTGTGATGTTTAGAGAAGCGTATGCCAATGTTGCCGCTGGCTTTTATGATTGTGTTTTAGCTCTGGGAGTGGAAAAAGTTACTCACACCGGAACGACAGAGAGTACGACACTCTTTTCTTACTGTTCTGATTTCTTTTATGAAGGTGGTAATGGTGCTTCCTTTCCTGGCCTTTTTGCGTCCATTGCTAGAGCCTATATGACTAAATTTAAAGCAAATGAAGAGGATCTAGCACTTGTGGCGGTTAAAAATCATGAAAATGGATTATTGAATCCAAAGGCACATATGCGTAAGCGAATAACAGTAGATGATGTATTAAATTCTCCAGTTGTAGCTTCTCCCTTGAAACTTTATGATTGCTGTCCTTTTTCTGACGGTGCATCTGCAGTTATTGTTTGTAGTGAAGAATTCGCAAAAAGAAGTGGCAGAGAATATATAGAAGTGATAGGATCTGGTCGCGGAGGTTCACCAGCAGCAGTTCAAGGGCGAGAAGAAATAGACACTATTCCAAGTACCGTTGCTGCTGCAAATCAGGCATACAAGATGGCAAATATTTCGCCCAAGGATGTAGATTTTGCAGAAGTTCATGACTGTTTTACTATAGCGGAAATAATTGATGTTGAAGATTTAGGATTCTTTCAAAAGGGAAAAGCTGTAAAAGAAATCAGGGATGGTGCTACATCAAGACAAGGAAGAATTCCCATTAACCCATCTGGGGGTTTGAAGTCCAAAGGTCATCCAATTGGAGCAACGGGTATAGGACAAATAGTTGAGGTATATGAACAATTTAGTGGTAAAGCAGGAGAGAGAACGATTAGGAATGCCAAAATAGCTCTTACTCATAATTTTGGAGCTACAGGTGCTAGTGCGGCAGTTCATATTTTCAAAAAGGTGTAACCGCGTAAAGTGAAAGACGTACTGAATTCTGGATTAAGAGAGAAATTCATATCTTCTGCAAAGAATTCGAAGATTTTAGTTAGGAGATGTACAAATTGTAAAACAATTATTTTAGAAACGATGGTCTATTGTACTAAATGTCAAAATAATAAGTTTGATGTAATAGAGTTGGATGGTATTGGTAAAGTAATTACTTTCACGATCCATGCCGTCCCTCCCGAAGGATTTGATGACGTCGAAAGTTATGCTTGGGTAGTATTTTCCCTTGAAGGCGCTCTTATTAGAGTGTCTGGTTTTCTTCCTGGGATTAAATCACCATCAGATTTACCTATAGGTTCAAAAGTAAAGGTAGCTGGATTCGATGAAAAACACGGTCTAGTAATTAAAAAAATCTGAATTTAACTATTTTCTGTTTTGTTAATTTATAATGCTTTATCAAATTGTCTACATTGGTTAACATCAAAGTTAACATCCTGAAAATTAATACGATATTGTGGAAAAGTATCCCCAGCTTCAAAACAGACTTGCTCATGCAACCGTCGTTGTTAATACACAACTTGCTAAACTGAGGATACTTGACAAAAGATTCGCCTCACTTGATAGGGATTTATGTGTTAAAGTTGCAATTAACGTAAAGAACGGTGATACTAGTAACGCTAAAGTCATTGCTCGCGAATTGGTAAATATTAGGAAAATAAAGAATATAACACAAAAATTGTCAATGGCACTGGAGGTAATAGTTATTAGATTTTCTACGATTTCCGAATTTGCTGGAATTTTAGATACAATAAATCCAATGATTAATACAATAAAAGAAGTTCAGATAGATATAGTTGATACAGTTCCACAAGCAAAACTACTTTTCTCAGAAATGTCATCTTTAACTGAAGATGTTTTGATTAATACTAACCTAAACTTACAGTCAGACACTATTCAATATCCTGTAAACGCTGAGGCATTGGAGATTCTTAATGAAGTACAATCTGCAATGGAAGAGGATACTAAAAACAAGCTTCCGGAAGTACCGACTCGTATACATAAAAAACGAATTTACAAGGAACAAGATAACGAGTTTCATGAAGGTCAACCAGTTTTGATATAACAGTTATTAATTTTATTTGTTCAATTGGTTAATTACAATACATTATATTATTTGTAAAAAAAACTTTACAAAGTAGTTTTAATTACTTGTTAATTATAACGGGTGCAATGGAGCGAGTGCAATACCAAACCACAAATAGGACTAGTTTGAAACGTGGTGGAATTTTAGAATCAGCTTCAAGACGTGTAAGAATGATTTTTTCAGTCATGGCTAGTCCTAATCGTATTGATATTCTCAGAATTTTAAATTCTAAGGGACCATTAACTTATTCCGAATTAAAATCATTAGCAGGATTTAAATCAAAGAAAGAATCTGGGAAATTTGCTTATCATCTAAGAAAATTACTCAGACAATCTTTAGTGTCTCTTAACAAGGCAGAAAGGAGATATACTATAACTAATCTAGGTAAATTAGTTTTAAGTCTCGCTCGTCAAATAGAGGAAAGATCGATAATAGAAAGCGGTAAGTTGTATGTTAGGACTACCAAACCTTCGATAGAAGAATTTGATTCTAATAAAATCATTCAGTCTTTAGTACGTGAAGCGAATATGCCTTTGGAACTTGCAAATAAGATTACGGAGGAAGTGGAGAATAAGATCTACAAAATTCAAACATCTTATCTTACATCATCACTAATAAGGGAAACTACCAATTCAGTGCTAGTAGATCATGGATATGATGAATATAGAAATAAACTTGCAAGATTAGGAATACCCCCCATAGATTTGATAAATATTATTAATGATACAAGTTCGAATGTAGAAATTCCTGATCTTTTCATAAAAACGTCATCTTCAATTTTTACTGAATATCTGCTTAATAATTCTCTCCCAAAAGATATTGTAGACATGCATTTGATGGGTGAAATTAATATTGGAAAGAGCGGTTTCTGGAATTTACTTCCTGATACAATTTTTATCAATCTAAATTCTGTAGTAGATAGTCTTTCTCATATTAAAGGGAAGTATCTAGGGATTTCAAGGATAACGTCATTGTGTAATGCACATGATTATGATTCAATTATTCCTTTGTTACTTTCTCTTTTAACTAGAGAGGTTTCTCGTGAAGTGGTTTTAGAAGGACTCATCGAGTTTCTTGGGAAATATGCTCAGACAGGCGAAAATCTTGTTAATAAAGTTTCTAAAATCCTTTTTCTTTCATCTTCAATATCATCTGTTTCCTCATTTTCCCCTTACATCACATTGCCTATCAATCTGGATGACTCTAATTCGTCCCTGATAGATATCGTAATTGATGGATACTACAGGTACATAGTAAATACACCTATTCCTAATATTGGTTTGTCTCTCGTCTATGAAGACCGAAACACCATTTACAAATACACTGATAAAATTGTAAAGATTTCTAGACTTGGTGGAATTATGTCATTTTCTCAACAAAAAATACGGGGAAGGTACGGGCTTTGCAAACCAGTTCATCCTTCCGTAAAAACTACGGTAGTAACACTTCAATCTTTGTCAATAAATCTTCCACGAATAGCATATCAATCAAATAGGGATGAGACATATTTTAGAGCAAGACTTGCGTTATTGCTTAAACCGTTAATATCTGTCATCTACCAGCGTGTGAGTAATATATCCGAGCATATACAAAAGGGAACTACACCACTCCTAACAAAAATTACTTCTAATCTACAACTTGGTAAGATAGATGCTATGATAAATTTAGTTGGAATTAATGAATCAATTTATAATATTTTAGGTTACAAATTTGGAAACGAATCTGAAAATATTGTTTGTAAAGTTTTACAGACGGCTGTAGATATAATAGGTGAACAAACTAAAGAATCATCAAATTCAAGTATAGGGATAGCCATATTAAAAGATGAAAGTTCAAATCGATTCAAGAGTTTAGACAATGAGAAATACGGTAAATCTATTGCAATTTCTGACAATTCATCTAACGATAAACAAGAGCTCTATTCACAAGGTTTTCAAATTAAAGGCACAGATGTCCTTTCAAATAATCTTTCTTTGAAATCAGTATGTGATCATTACTGTGCTGTAGAAAAAATTCTGAAAGGAAATCTTTCTATTGATCTTGATATTGAAAATATTTCTACCGATGAAGAGGTTAGAACATTAATTGAATCATCACTGGATCTCCCTTTTGTTCGGATGACCTTTGGGTTGGCAATATGCAATATTTGTGGAAAACGATCCCAATGTACTAATAATAGAATTTGTGAATATTGTGGTTCTCATAAGATTTCATTAATATCTATATAATAACAAATAACTGTAGAATCTATCTATTGACATATATGATTTAGATGGATCAATAACCCAAAATCTAGGGTTTAAAATTGTATCTAACCTCCCTGATATAATATTTTTATTGGTATTTTCAATTCACAATTCTTATAAATAATGATGATTGTTAAAAAATTGGAAGGCGAGCTGTATGGGAGTATCTGAAGTAGACAAACCAAAAAATAATTCTATTTTTCAAATAAAAAAAAGAGATGGTAGAGTTGTTAATTTTGATGAAGCAAAAATATCACATGCTATTTACAAGGCATTGGTTGCAACTGGTAAACCAGATTTTAAACTAGCTGAAACGTTGAGTCATAAGGTATTAGAAAAGATCACTAGGAATTCATTTGAAAAGGGCTTAATTCCCAGTGTTGAAGATGTTCAGGATATAGTTGAATCAATTCTAATAGAAGATGGTCTTGCAGATACTGCGAAGTCTTATATTCTCTATAGACATGAACGAAGAAAACTAAGAGAAGATAAAATGAAAATTCTTAATAAAAAAGATTTGGATGAAGTTGACAAGTCTTTTGATATCAATTCTTTACGTGTTTTATCATCTCGTTATCTCTTGCGTGATGATAATAATGAGATTATTGAAGGACCCAAGGAGATGTTCGAAAGAGTTGCGATTCTTGTCTCTATTGCTGATATATTACATGATCCTCTTATTTTCAATTTGGCTGGAGGATACAATCAGGATATTGAAGAAGCAACTAATTACTATGATAAAATAAACGAGTTCGATCTGAAATTGAAAATAGGTGAATATTATCTTAATAAATATCATTTTGAATCTCTGATACGATTGTTTGTTCAATTATCCTCCAGAGGGCAAATGAAATTATCATTTAAGGAAATATTAAAATTAATTGTACAGGGGAAATTTACATGTTTTGAAGACAAAATCAAAGAATATTTTGAATTAATGGTGTCAAAAGATTTTCTTCCAAACACACCTACATTAATGAATGCTGGGGCAAGATTAGGTCAACTTTCAGCATGCTTTGTCCTGGATATACCTGATGATATGGGTCTGATCATGAAAACATCTTCTGATGCAGCCATGATTTTTAAATCTGGAGGTGGAGTGGGAATAAATTATTCGGATCTTAGGCCTGAAGGTGACATTGTTGCATCTACATCGGGAGTTGCTTCAGGACCTGCATCATTTATGAGAATCATTGATACCATTACTGATGTTGTAAAGCAGGGAGGTAAAAGACGGGGTGCAAACATGGGGATATTGGAAGCTTGGCATCCTGATATTGAAAAATTCATTACTGCAAAGACGAAATCAGGTGTATTTGAAAACTTTAATGTAAGTGTAGGACTATGGGATGATTTCTGGAATTCTTTGATAAATAAAAACAACAATAAATTTACACTCAAAAATCCAAGGACTCACGAACCCGTAAAACAGATAGATTCGCATCAATTGATAGACCTTATATCTTTAAGTGCATGGAAAAGTGCCGAACCCGGTGTAATATTTTTTGACAATATTAATAAATACAATCCATGCCTCAAAGCTAAAAATGGTCCATTGAGGGCTACCAATCCGTGTGGCGAACAATCGTTATATCCTTATGAATCCTGTAATTTAGGATCTATAAATCTCGCAAATTTTGTTAAAAGAAAGGCAGATGGTATGTATGAATTTGATTGGCATAGATATGAGCAAGCCATACGTTTGTCATCGAGATTTCTTGATAATGTTATAGATGTGAACAAATATCCAATAGAAGAAATCGATTATAATACTAAACTTACTAGAAGAATAGGATTGGGAATAATGGGAATAGCAGATCTATTGTTTTTGTTACGTATTCCCTACACATCGACAGAAGGTTATGAATTTATGAATAAACTATCTGAAACATTAACCTATTATAGCATGGAAGAAAGTGTTGCTGTTGCTAAATCTAGAGGACCTTTTCCATTGTTTAAAGAAACTGATTATGTGAATGGAAAAATACCTGTATCTGGGTGTTATGAAATACCGAAAGACCAGCACGCTTATGATTGGGAATCTTTAACCGAGAAAATCCGAAAATTTGGAATACGTAATTCTTGGACTACTACAATCGCTCCAACCGGTACATTATCCATGATAGCAGATTGTTCTAACGGTGTTGAACCTGTTTTTGCATTGGTTTTTGAAAAACGTGTCACTGTTGGGAGATTTTTCTATACTAATAAAATATTTGAAAATATATTAAAAGAAAATGGTCTTTATAATGATGAAATATTAACAAAAATAGCAAATAATTATGGCTCTGTTAGAGGTCTTGATGAAATTCCTAAATGGATACAATCCATATTTACAACAGCAATAGATATTCATTGGACAGATCATGTCATGGCACAGTCAATATGGCAAAAATGGATAAGTAATGCTATTGCAAAGACAATAAATATGCCTGGAGACGTCACAGTAGAAGATGTAAAATCTTCATATCTACTTTCTCATGAATTGGGATTAAAGGGTGTTACTGTATATAGAGATGGCTCACGAAATGAACAGGTTTTACATATTCCAGGAACAAATACATTTGAAAAATCTTTCATTGTAAAACCAAGTGATTATGTTACTAATTATATTCATACCCATATAAAAGAGCCATATATAGTTCAATATCTAAGTAAAATATTTGATAACGTGAAAAAAGAAGAACGCGATGTTTTGATAACTTCAAATTTTAACAAGAATGTTGAATTAATTCAAAAAACAATGATGGAAATAGACGAAAGTGATCTCTGTCCATCTTGTAAATCAAAACTCATTATCACTGAGGGATGTAATGTGTGCATAGAATGTGGATTTAGCAGTTGTGTATCTGGATAACACACAATTAATCATTTTCCAAATTTTTATGTATTATATTTAAAAAATCATAAAATTGTTTCATTCTATAAACTTTGCCGCTTAGTATGTGTTTTCTGGACCTTGAAACGGGTAGTTTCTCATATTCAGGTTAAATATTTTGTTCTAATATGTTTGGATATTTTACTTCTAAAATCTGTAAAGAATTAGTAATAATTTAAAACGGGAAGATCATTTTGTATGGTTTTCGCGTTACCTCAACTATCATGAATTCAAGAGATGTTGTTGGCATATAAGTCAGATCTCTTGTTGATGTCGGACCATTCAACTAAAATAACTAAATGTTTGAATATCTAGACATGAAGTTTGGAAAGATGGTGTATTGATATTCATCATGACGCCTGACTTACATGAATCAAAATCTTTGAATCTTTATCAAAATATTTCAGTACTTTTTTGATCTGTAAGGAAGTTCTTTTGTCATATGCAAGAAGGGATAACATTTTGGAAATTTCCCCTGAATCTGTTTTAGATAATCTGAAAAAGTGTTGGCATCAGATTAGTTGTACTGTCTAAACAGCTGGTCTCCTTTCAAACTGCTGGTAGACGATAAGACTGAATCTTGATGGGACCGATTAACTCTTACAATTAGTCGTTTATCTTATTTTATCATTTTCTTCTTACAAGAAAGTCTATGAGGATTATCGATTTATCAGTATATACTAATGTGATTCAGTTTTGGTTATTATTGTTGTATATCTTTATGTTATTTTATAAAACATTCATTCTCTTTTTTAGATGCAGTGATTAAAGTACTTTTTTTCGTACTTCTGTTCGAATCCCAAATCGTGAAACAAACGGTATATGCGAGGATATCTAATTTCACTCGTTTTGACAATTAGATCTGTAAGATGTTGACTAGAGGATTTTCAATTTTTACTCTGGTAATCATTTCACGTAATTCTGCTAGATTGCCCGACTTGTACCTGAATTGCTTCTTCTATACCTTCTTCATGGTATCTTTTCAAACAATAAGAACCATGTTATATTTCTGTGAAGACCTCTTACCCCCTCTGCAGGAACCTGTTTATCATATCCTACAACAAGTGGAGTTCTTTCAGATACATTAGTATAGTGTTCAAATCTGTATATTTTTTCAAATTGTGTTTTTGATATTGTGCAAATAGTAGCCAATGTGATGCATCATGTTAATTATATCATCTAATAGCTATTGTGACTAAATGTATTACCTGACAGTAAAATATTGTCAGATTACTTACAGTAATTGGTATAATCTAAATCTAAAACGGATTTTCATTTAATATGACTGCTAACAACGCCGCTCTCAACTCTTTACCATATGCAGCCTGTTTGAAATAGATTGCTTTTGGAGACACATCAATCGAATGAGATATTTCATCGAATCTTGGCAATGGATGCATTATGGACAAATCTGCCTTTGTGTTATTCAAGATTTTTTCATCGATTCTATAAGTCCCCTTAACTTTTTCATATTCTTGAACATCTGGAAACCTTTCTTTCTGTATTCTGGTAACATATAAAACATCCAGATTATTAATCACGTCATTTAAATTATTTTCTTGTTTTATTTTTATCTTGTTCTGAATTTCATAAATTGATTCATTTCTTATGTTCAGTGTTGGAGGAGAGATCAGGTAAATATTAACTCTATAATTTTGTAATCCATATAACAACGAGTATACTGTTCTTCCGTATTTCAAGTCACCTACTATTCCAATAGTTAGACCATCTATCTTTCCTTTTTCTTTTTTTATGGTGTATAAATCAAGCATTGCCTGTGTTGGATGTTCTTCGCTTCCACTTCCCGCATTGATTATGGGATTATTAGAAAGCTCTGCTGCATATCTGCTTGAACCGTCTCTAGGATGTCTTAAAACTATTATATCTGAATATAAATCCATTATTCTTACAGTATCAGCAAGACTTTCACCTTTTTCAATCGATGAAAATTTAGAATCAAAAATCCCAATCGAGCTACCGCCAAGGGATGCCATCGCTGCTTCAAAACTCATCCTTGTTCTAGTACTAGGTTCATAAAAAATATAACCTAAAGTTCTACCTTTACCTAATTCGCTTTTTTCATCAGGACCTGATTTATTAATTACGTCAGTCGCTTGAAAAATAAATTCCAGATCTTCCCTAGAAAAATCTTTGATTGATACAATATCTTTTGCAAAAAAATGATTTTTCCTAGTCATAAATTGATAATACAAAATAAATAGACAATTCAATAAATATGTATTTCATTACTTTATTAACAGATTTTTATATATGCTGTCCGCAGCATTTTAAAAATACAATAATTCAAATGGAATAGATTCGATATACTTTTAAATCTGCATGATTGGCAAAATCAACTCGCATATCTTTCCAGATAATAAAGAATAAAAATGATGAAATAAAATTATAAATGAATTGATAAACAAATTATCAAAGATCTATAATTATGTTTTTACTCGCAATTTGTTAAAAATATTCATCAACGTTTAAAAAACACAAGAAAAATTGTATTATTCAAATTCCAATCCTATATTCCTTTTTTCTATCACTGAATTAAAAATTTGATTTTTTTTGATTATTGAAATACCTGTTAAATTACCAATCACTTGTATTAAAATAATCCAATCAGGATTATCCAGGGAAACCTTAAACTGCAATTCCTTCGCAATATAATTTATTATTTGATTCGTACTTAACTCCGTGTGTCTTTTTTCCACTGTAATTCTGTACGTATCATTAAACGATATTTTTTTCTGGACTAAATTTTCAATTTCTCTTTGAATTGTTTTTAGATCTGTTTTAATAGATCTTTCTATTGGTATAATTCTTAGAATATATCTGAATTGCCAGGGCTCATCTATCAATATCTTCCTAAATTTAGACATAATTTCAAATTGATCAAGATTTGTATACCCTAAAACAATCCCAGAGATTTTACTTATAACAAAATCAACATTCCTATCACCAGCCATTTCAAATAATGTTATCGCTTCTTCAATAGCTTCTTCTTCTTTATGTCTATATGTTGTGATGATTAGGTTGAAATCCACTACTTTGGACTAGATATGATTTCGTAAATATCTTCCGATTTAACTGGTCCTTCTCTTATGATTTGAAGGGAATTTTCAGTAATATCGACTATTGTAGAGCTTAAAACATTCCTTTTCAATATATTATTGTCTCCAATTAGAATCGCATCATATCCTTTCAGGTCAGATTCCAAGATTTGTTGAGCAGAAACGTTCGAAACTTTGTTAGACATATTTGCACTAGTTCCTAAAAGAAAATTACAACCTTTGAGAAGTTCCAGAGTACATGAATTGTTTGGAATTCTTACTCCCAAAGATTTCTTTCCACCAGTAACAGTTTTTGGAATATTATCATCTATTAAATGTCCTATAATGGTTAATTGTCCTGGCCAGAATGCTTTAGCCAACTTACTCCCAATTTTATCCAGTTTGATTATTTTTTTTACTGATTTTATATTATGAGTCAATATAGGAAGGGGTTTGGTTTTACTTCTTCTCTTAATCCTAAATATCCTTTCAATTGCCTCTTCGTTATATGGATCACATCCAATTCCATAAACTGTATCGGTGGGAAAAACCACTACCGCGCCTTGTTTGATGATTGAAATACATGTAGTTATATCTTTTTTATTATTACACTCTAATATCAACAAATTTTAAAATTTACACCATTTTTCGGTTATTGCTATTACTGTTTAACCAATGTTTTTATTATAGATTTTTCTACCTCAGAAATCAGATCTTCCGTATTTGATAGTCCGGATTTAATATTTCCACCTGCAGCAAATTTATGTCCACCACCATCAATTAGATTTTCTGCTATTTCATTACATGCAATTTTTTCATTACTTCGTCTAATACTTATTTTTCCATTTTTATCGTAAAATATAGCTAGATCAGCTCTAGTAATATCAAAAATTTCTTGAGCAAATAGGCTGGTTTGTAAATAAGGTGATGATTTTACAAATACTACATCTAAATCCATAATATCTTTTCTTATTAGTTCTGTTAATGCATATTCTTTTTCCTTCTCATATAGAGGTACGTATTTTTTGTAATCTTTATCCATATCTAGATCCCACAATATTCCCTTCGAGATTTTAATACTCAATTCACCTAATCTTGTGTGTGAGTCATTAAAACTTAGATAATATTTAATTAGTTCTGATATTGGAGTAAGATATTGGTCTTTCGTAAAGAAATCCATGGTATGTGCTATACTTGCCAATTTCTCTGCATTCTCATTTCCTTGTAAAAATCGTTCATACATTAATTCAGCAGCACATCTGTTACCCGAACTGTTCAAAACCAGTTCAATTATTTCTTTCAGTTCATTTATGGCATTTGCTGACCAAGGATGATGATCAACCCATATTATTTTATTTTCTCTAGTTCTAACCCGGTCAAAAATATCCCTTAATGAATTGATTAAATTATCATTAAGACCAAGATCCGAAATAATATATAAATTGTTTTCACTTGAGTTATTTGAAAAATCGATTACCTTGATCATTTTCATGAAACTTTCTCTGGTATAATCCATAAAGACGATTTTTGCCTGTGGATAGCGGATCATTCCAATTGATGCGGAGATTATTCCATCCAGATCGGATTCATGAGAAAATATGGTAACCTTCATAATACCTTCTGCTATCGTATTTCTTATAAGTATTCATTTCAAAGAATCTTTTTAATAAAACTCTAAACACACTTTATTACGTTTAAAATATATGTTATTACTATTTTTATTATGATATGAATAATATAATAACTGTTGTTTCCTCTTTATATTACTTGTTTTCTAATGTTTATTTTATGCGGGCAATATAAGCAGCTTATTATCGATTTGGAGTATGTGATGAATATTGAAATATGATAATTATTTTGAAGCTTGTGAGTATATAGCACGAGAATTGCAACTTAGAAAAGATCTATCTACAAAAGATATTTTTAAAATAATAAAATCAGCATCGTCTAAATTTAAGCTTTCTATCATTCCGAAGAATGAAGATATACTATCTTATTTACCTACAAACGACCGTTATAGGGATATTCTACTTGTTAAACCTACTAAAACTGCATCAGGTATCGCAGTAATTACAGTGATGCCTAAACCGTATGATTGTCCACATGGCAGATGTATATATTGTCCTGGTGGAGTAGATTATAATACTCCCATGAGTTATGTTGGGACAGAACCAGCAACACGAATAGCACAATCCGTAGATTTTGATCCCTATTTGCAGGTCAAATCAAAATTAGAACAACTTTATAGACGTGGTCACAATATTAGCAAAATTGAATTGGTTATAGTTGGTGGAACATTTCCATTTATGCCAGAAATATATCAAAAGGATTTTGTTAAATCATGTTACGATGCTCTAAACGATTGCCCATCATCTACATTAGAAAATGCATTAAAAACTAATGAACATGCCAAAAATCGATGTGTAGGCTTTACTGTTGAAACTAAACCTGATTATTGCAAAGAGAAACAAATAGATTTAATGTTAGAACTGGGAGTAACTAGAGTTGAAATAGGAATTCAGGCTTTAGATGATAATGTCTATCGATTAGTAAATAGAGGCCATACTCTTTTAGATGTCAGAGAATCTTTTAAATTATCGAGAGACGCTGGATATAAAATCGTAGGTCATATGATGCCAGGATTACCTGGTTCAACGCCTGAAAAAGATATAGATAATATTAAGATGCTATTTGAGAATCCTGATTTTAAACCCGACATGTTAAAAATTTATCCCACTCTTGTTCTTCAAGGAACCGGATTATATAAGTTATATAAAAGCGGAAAATATTCTCCTTATTCTGAAAATGATATTGTAAATATCTTGATGGAAGTCAAGAAGAATATTCCTCCATGGGTTCGAATTATGAGAATTCAAAGAGAAATAGAACCTGCAGATATTGTAAATGATAATAGAAGGGGAAATATTCGTCAAATTGTTCTTAAAAAATTAAAAGACGAGGGTATGTTTTGTAAATGTATAAGATGTAGAGAACCAATGATGACAAGAAATATGTTCGAATCTTGTCAAGATATTAAATTGAGTAGAATAGACTTTTTTGCTTCAGGAGGAAAAGAAGTATTCTTATCTATGGAAAGTAAAGATAATAAAATAATTTTTGGTTTTTTGCGACTAAGAAATATACTTAATCCTAGAAGGAAAGAATTGCAGGATAATTCTCTTCCATTGAAAGCCACTGCTGTAGTAAGAGAATTACATGTTTATGGGAAGTTAATAGATATTGGTCAGAGAAATGAAAATGGATATTATCAACACAAAGGTTTAGGTTTGAGATTAATGCAAGAAGCTGAAAAAATATCAAAAGAAGAATTTTGCGTAAATAAAATCTCAGTTATAAGTGCAGTAGGAACAAGAGAATATTATAAAAAAATAGGCTATATTCAAAATGGTCCATATGTTACTAAAATTTTAATGTAAACTATTTCTATTTGTTATACTAGAGTTAATAAACAGATTCTAATCACATTTTTTATAGTACTTGTTAATTAAACGATGTATTCTTATATACTCATCGAATTTTTGGTATAAATATGATAAAATATAAACACGTAGGATTCATTTAGACGATGGTGAAGCTTCTGGTTCTTTTAAAAGTAATTATTACCATAAATTAGAATAGAACATACATAGCAATAGATCTTTCTTAATATAACTTAACAATCTGCTATCCGTTTGAATAACAACTTTATACTCTCTACTACACTATGAAATTAATGAAGAAATCAAATAATTACTATAGTGTTAATATAAAAATTATTTGCAGGTTCTATATCGTATAGACTTTATGGAGGCGTTATAAATGAAAGATAAAGTTATAGGAAAAGGAACGTGGTTAGACAAGGTAGCTAAATCGCTAATTATTAGAGAAAAAAAATTGGGAAGGAGTTTAGATCTAATAAAAGTAGAAAGTGGACTTGGGGCATCCGGAACCCCCCATATTGGAAGTATGGGTGACGCAGTACGTGCCTACGGGATCGGTTTGGCATTAAACAATCTTGGTTTTAAATCTGAATTAATAACATATTCAGATGATATGGATGGATTAAGAAAGATTCCAACCGGTTTCCCACTTTGGCTTGATGATTATATTGCAAAGCCTGTTTCAACAATTCCTGATCCGTTTGGGAATTGCCACAAGTCATATGGTGAACACATGAGTAGTCTTCTTTTAGACAGTCTAGATAAAGTAGGTATCAAATTTAATTATAAAAGCGCCTCAGATGTGTATAAAAGTGGTATTCTTTCGAGAGAAATTGATTGTATTCTCAGTAACAATGAACTACTGGGAAAAAAAATATCCGATCTTGTAGGTCAAGATAAATATATTGACGTGTTACCTTATTTTCCAGTATGTAATAATTGTGGGAGATTGTATGTTGCACGTGCTGAAAAATATTTGTCCAATGAACACAGAGTACTTTATTCTTGTTCTGGTAGTAAAATTGGAACAAAAGAAATATTGGGATGTGGGCATAAAGGAGAATCTGATATTTCCAAAGGCGAAGGAAAACTAGCTTGGAAAGTTGAATTTGCAGCAAGATGGAAAGCATTGGATATACGGTTTGAGGCGTACGGTAAGGATATTATGGATTCGGTACGGGTAAATGACTGGGTATCTACTTCGCTATTGAATTTTCCACATCCACTGCACGTAAAATATGAGATGTTTTTGGATAAGGGAGGTAAAAAAATTAGTAAATCAACTGGTAATGTTTTAACTCCTCAAATGTGGTTGAAATATGGTACGCCGGCGTCTATTCTATTATTATTATTTAAGAGGATTTCAGGAACTAGACATATCGGATTAGATGACATTCCAACACTTATGGACGAATATGATTATTATGAGGATATTTATTTTGACAAAATTAAGGAAAATAATAATTCTAAAAAGATTAAATTAAAAGGAATTTATGAATATGTTAATAAGCTTAATCCTCCTTATAATAGTCTTAAACATATTCCGTACAGGATATTAGTGCAGCAGGCATCTCTTTTTACCGATGAAGGACGATCTGATAATATCTTTTCAAGGCTTAAAAAATATGGACTAGTAGAAGAAAAAACAGATGATTTAATAAATAAAATAAGTCTTGCCTCAAATTGGGCTGATGACTTGATTTCAGAAAATGCTTTCGAAATTTCCATCGAACAAAAAGAAAAGAATGCTGTGATGGAATTAGTTAACAGATTTAAGAATCTAATCGGAAAAGAAAGCGAAAATCTGTCAAACGACATACAAACCATCATTTTTGAGATATCAAAAAAGCATGAGATTGAACCACGTGTTTTCTTCAAGTTACTCTATCGGATGTTGATAAATTCCGATCGAGGTCCCAAACTAGGAAATTATCTTGTTGATTTGGGATTGGATAGGACGTGTGAAATTATAGAAAAATATATTTGATATTGTCAAATACCCGTTATAATATATCTATATATTTTTAGTTATATCTTAATGATTTTTAAGAATAAATTGGTGTGGTTGATTAATGTAATGTGTCGAATCATTAGGAACGTAAAGCTATGCAAAGATATATTTCTTTCCATTTATCTTTCCAACTACATTACCTATTACACTAGAATCGATTTCTCCAATATCAAATATCCTCATCTTGTGTTTTTCAACTATGCTTGTAGTCTTATCTACAGAATTCTTGGACATAATCAAACAGAATCCTATCCCCATATTGAAAGTTCTATACATTTCTTTCACATCAATTTTTCCATCACTTTGAATCTGTTTAAAAATTCCCTCAATCTTGGGAAGTTTTGAAAGGTTAAATCTTACTTTGTTATTTAATCTTTTTAATTTTGTAAAGGATCCTCCTGTTATGTGTGCAAGACCATGGACAGATATCTTTTTATCTTTTATCAATTCCATTATAGGTCTAACATAAATTCTAGTTGGAGACAGTAATTCTTCTCCAATTGGTTTTGTTAAGAATCTTGGAATGTCATCTATCGAATATTTTGATAATACTTTCCTTGCCAGTGTAAAACCATTTGAATGTAATCCATTGCTTTCTATCCCTAATATCACATCTCCAGTTCGTATCTTATTGCCTAAAATTAATCTATCTGGAGCAGTTAATCCTATGGCAGTTCCAGCAAGGTCAAATGCATCATTTGATTCTCCAGATAATAACTCTGGAACTACTGCAGTTTCACCCCCCACGATCGCAACTCTTGAAACCTTAGCTCCACTAACTAATCCTTTTAGTAGTTTTTTGAGTAATTTTTCGTTTGCAGATTTTAGTGCAATGTAGTCAACAAATGCAAATGGTTCAGCTCCTGTACAAATAATATCATTAACATTCATTGCAATACAATCTATTCCTATTGTGTCAAAACAATTCATTTTTTGGCATATGAGTACTTTGGTACCCACTCCATCAGTATGGAGCGCTATTACATTATTTCCAAGTTTAATTAATCCAGAATAATGACCAAATCCACTTAATATTTTCCCAATATTTTGGTAAGAATTTGATTCTGTAATCATTTTTCCTATGTTTTCTTGTGCCGAACGTATTTTTTTTACGTTCACACCTGCCTTAGTATACGAATTAATAAATGCTTTGGCCAATGGTATTATACTTATTTTCTATCACTAATTAAAATTTTTTATCTTTACCTTCGATTGATAAGAAGTTCAATTATTAATTTCACCTTACTGAGAGTTTGATTATACTTTATTTCTGGTTAGAGAATTCTTTTTATTACATTTAAACAGATTTATGTAAAATTAGATCTATTTAATAATCACGTCATTATTCCTATTTCAATACGTTGGACTTTGAAGATATTGTTATTAGAATTTCTCAATTTATAAAAGAAGAAGTAAAAAGCTCCGATACTAAGGGCATTGTTTTAGGATTAAGTGGCGGAATTGATTCCAGTGTTGCTGTTTATTTAGCGGCTAGATCAATAGACACTAAAGATATTCTAGGCTTAATTATTCCGGATACAGATGTTACATCTCAAAAAGATATTGAGGATGCTTTATCTATATCAAGAATACTAAATATACGTTACCATTTAATAGATATAAATGATCTCAAACAAAATTATATTAAACTTTTACCAGAAAATCAACTATCGATTGGAAATCTAACCGCACGAATTCGTATGAATATAATTTATTATTATGCAAATCTGAATAACTTACTAGTAATCGGTCCCGCTGATAAAAGTGAGCTAGGGATAGGATATTTTACTAAGTTTGGTGACGGTGCAGCTGATATATTTCCATTAGGCGATCTTTATAAAACTGAAGTGCGTGAATTGGGAAGATATTTAAATATCCCTTCTTCTATTCTAAATAAAAAAAGTAGTCCCTCTTTGTGGCAAGGTCAGTTAGCAGAGGAAGAGATTGGAATGAAATATTCTAAAATGGATAAGATTTTGAAATTCCTTGAAAAAGAAAACATGATGGACATATCTAGAAACAAGTATAATCATGATCTTCCACCAGGAATAGGATTCAATATTGAGGATTTGTTATTTATTCAGAATTTAATTTCAAAAACACATCATAAGAGAAATCTACCAAAAATCTGTTTCTTAAAATAAAGGTTCATTAAATTATTTTATAATATATTAAAAGATACTTAATGTTGAAGATTTTCTAATTTAAGAAATTAGTAGATTACTTTAAGTAGCTCAATTATGTCCTTCAATCCTATGGTCTCTGGAAGAGACATTCGCATAAACCGAATTACAAAAGATGGAAAAATGTTATGTATTCCTATGGATCATGGAATAACTGATGGCCCCATAAAGGGTTTGGAAGATGCTCATCGTATGATTTACCAATGTGAGAATTCTGGATTGACTTCAGTAATTATTAATAAAGGAATCCTCAAATCCATGGCAAGACCTGTAAATATCGGTTTAATTACCCATCTTTCAGCTAGTACTTCTTTAGGTCCCTATCCAAATAAGAAAGTTTTGATGGGAAGTGTTGAAGAGGCGATACGTTTAGGTTCTGATGCGGTCTCTATTCATATAAACATAGGTGCAAAGGAGGAACCAGAAATGCTGGAAATCCTTGGAATGATTTCAGATGAGTGCCAATTGTGGAGTGTTCCATTGTTAGCTATGATGTACCCAAGAGGTGAAAACGTAAAAAACCCTTATGATCCAAACGTCGTTGCTCACGTTACTAGAATAGGAGCAGAAGCAGGCGCTGATATAGTCAAGTCCGTATACACAGGAGACCTCGATTCATTTAAATCTGTCATAAAAAGTTGTCCAGTACCTGTGGTGATTGCTGGTGGTCCAAAAGCAAAAACTGATTTAGACATTCTTGAAATGTGTTCAAGTGCAATTAAAGCAGGTGCAATGGGTGTAACTTTTGGCAGAAATATTTTTCAGCACAGAGATCCCCCATCAATAGTTAGAGCATTATATGAAATTATTATTAAAGAGAAAAATCCTACAGAGGTATTAAGAAATCTTGGAAAAAACAAAAGGTAAAGAACTGATTATCAAACCTACAGTAAATGATTCAGATCTTAAGAAGTTCCTAGATGCTATAATTAGTATGAATGGTATAAACTTATTCTATATCGATCCATTATTAAATCGAAGTCAAAATTTTAAGACGATTTATGAATCCAATGCTGCTGATGTTATAATATGTCAAACGCATGCTCTCTTGCAAAAGAATAAAGAGTCAGGTAAATTTCTAGCATACTATAAGAAAGTTCTTTCCAATAATGATATTGTAGATATTCAGACTGCAGAATCATTGGGTGCGAATTATGTTATTATTGACACAGCTGATTGGAAGATAATTCCATTAGAAAATATTATAGCAAATCTTCAAAATACAAACACCAAGATAATCACTATGGCAAAAAATTCTGATGAAGTAAGGACAATGTTTTCTGTATTGGAATTGGGGGTAGATGGGGTTATACTCTCAACTGGAAATTTGGAGGAAATAAAGGAATCTAAAAGATACCTGGAAAAGAAGAACGTCATTATGAAGTCATGTGAAATCATTGAAGTTAAGGATGTTGGAGTTGGAGAGAGGGTTTGTGTCGATACTGTTTCTATACTAGAAAAGGGAGAAGGAATGTTAGTTGGTAGTAAGTCAAACTTTATGTTCCTATTACATAATGAATCCTCGGGATCATCATTTACATCACCACGACCTTTCAGAGTAAATGCCGGCGCAGTCTATTGTTATACGGCTCTTCCAAACGGCACAACTAAATATCTCTCTGAATTAGAATCGGGCACGGAAATTCTTATAGTTAATAGAGAAGGTAATTCGAGGGTAGTATCTGTGGGTAGATGTAAAATAGAAACAAGACCATTAAAATTAATTAAAGCTATTGCTGATGGTATAGAAGGTAATGTTATTGTACAAAATGCAGAAACTATTCAATTTATACGTGAAAATGGAGATCTGCTTCCAGTTACTTCTATTAAGAAAGGTGACAAAGTATTGGGTATCTTAAAACAAGCAACTGGTAGGCATTTCGGCATGGAAGTGGGTGAATTCATTTTAGAAAAGTAGTTTATTTATTGTTTAACAAAATTATCTTTTTATTGAATAGTGATGATAATACTAATCATTTCATTTATAATATAAGTACAACTGGATTTAAAGATAAAAATTATTAATCTTCTGGTCGATAATTTTAAAGTATTCTGAATATTGAGGGTAATTACATTTTTTATTATGCGCATTAAGAATTATGTCGATAAAATTTTATCAGGAGATTGTAAGGAAATTATATCTAAACTTCCTTGTAATTCAGTACAATTAACTATTACTTCGCCACCGTATAGGAATGCCATAGATTATAACGCCCATGTTTCAAAAAATGGTTCATACTATAGAGGAAAAAGCAACATAGATACTCAAGAATATCTAAATGAAATGATATCTCTTTTTAATGATAAAATTTTCAATGCCACTAAAGAAGGTGGTTATTGTTGTATAGTAATAGCTAATGAAGTAGTAAATGGTACTCTGTTAGCCCTTCCTCATATGGTTTTGTCCCAGCTAGTTGAGCCATTTGGTAAGTGGAATCTCCATGAAGAAATTATTTGGCATAAAGTTACTGGAGGTACTAACCGTTATGGATCGTTTGTAATCAATCCTTATCCAAAATATTATAGGGCAAACATAATGCATGAATTTATTTTAGTCCTTCGTAAGGGTAACGTGAATAGTGGAAGAACAGAAAGGAAGGAAACTCTACCTGCAACTCATGAAGAATGGACAAAGGAGATAGCTAATTCTGTATGGCATATCGCACCTATCCCCCCAGGATATATAGACCACCCATGTCCTTTTCCAGAAGAAATTCCCTATAGGCTCATGAAATTATATTCTTATGAAGGGGATCTAATTTTGGATCCATTTAACGGAAGCGGTCAGACCACAAAAATAGCCTTTCATCTACAACGTCACTTTATTGGAGTAGATATTATAAATGACTACGTAAAGTTAGCTCGCTCACGCTTGAGTGAACCTATACATATTAGATCAGAAGCATTGATAGCCAACTGGAAAAAGGTTCGTTCACACCATAGCATATAATTTTATTTATATTATTTGTGAATCCCAAAAGCCAATTTTTTTAGTTTTCCGATTCTAATAATCCAACATATTTGAACGAAATCATTGGTTTTACTGTCTCTAGCAATATTCTT
Source organism: Nitrososphaeraceae archaeon (assembly GCA_035297365.1). GTDB lineage: Archaea > Thermoproteota > Nitrososphaeria > Nitrososphaerales > Nitrososphaeraceae > TH1177. The sequence goes on along the minus strand of DATGZA010000014.1, from coordinate 47,942 downwards.
TCTTGGATAAAGTGAAATATTTTCAAAAACTTGTAAATCTCTAAATAAGAAATATGATTGAAAATCATCGTTGACAAAAATATGTGTTTCTATAGCAGCAACTTCGTTACAGCAATTAAAACATCTTCTTGAAAAAGCATTATACTTGGCTGATTTTTTTGAAATCCGTTTTGATTTTTTAGATAAATCAGAAATTGCGAAAGCTATAAAAATAGTTTATCCTTTTAAATCCAAATCGGTATTTACCATTCGTTCAAATGCAGAACAAGGAAAATTTTCTGGTAACGAAAAGGAAAGAATTGATCTATTGAAGTTTCTTTCTGATTCTCATCCTTTATTTATAGATGTTGAGATTTCTACATTGGATAGCAATCCATCTCTTTACGATTATTTACATAATAATTCAAGTAGTTTGTTGGTGTCATGGCACAATTTTGAATGCACACCTCCTGACTCTGAACTTGAAGCAAAAATTGAAAAAATGAAATCGTATAGTAACATTCTCAAGCTTGTAACAATGGCCAAGAGCGCACGTGATGCACTTCGTTTATTGGATCTTTATAATAAATATCCTGATATCAAATTAATTTCCTTTGCAATGGGTGATTTGGGAATAATATCTCGAATTTTATGCACATTGGTAGGAAATTCTCCTTTTTCTTATGCTTCATTGCAAAAACCCATAGCCCCTGGTCAACTTTCAGTAAAAGAGATGCGACAAATTTATGAAAGGATCGAAAGACATTTCTCATGTCATGTCCTCTAAATTTAAAATGTATTGTGTAATAGGTGATCCAATTGATCACTCTCTATCTCCTATTATGCATAATTCAGCCTTTAAAGCGCTTGGGATCAATAGTTCCTATATCTCTTATCGAGTTCCCAAATTTGAATTAAAAAGCGCTGTCGAATCTTTAAGATCAATTGATATATCTGGATTTAATGTCACAATTCCACATAAAATTGATATAATAAAATACATGGATGAGCTGGATGAATCCTCCTCTCAATCTGGTGCTGTAAACACAGTTAAAAATACTCATGGTAAATTCATAGGATACAACACAGATGTATACGGTTTTGTAAGACCTCTTCATAACCGTAATATCAAATTTAATGGTATGAAAGTGTTAATCTTGGGAGCAGGGGGAGCAGCCTATGCCATCATTACAGCTTTGTCACGAGAAAGTGGTATATTGAAGGTGACTGTTATTAACCGCTCAAAAATAAATGCCTTAAAACTTTTAAAACATGCTTCTAAATTGGGGTTGAATTGTAATTTTCAGGAACTTAATAGCTTACAAAATGTAACATCTGGTTCTAATCTTATAATTAATGCTACGTCCTTGGGATTAAATTATGAGGAAAGTCCTGTCTCTTCAAAATATATTGGTAAAAATACCATTGTTTATGACATCGTTTACAGCCCTATTTACACTAGTTTAATAAAAAATGCAAGAAAAGCCGGTGCGACTGTAATATATGGCTATGAAATGCTCTTGGAACAAGGCGCCCAAGCATTTAAGATATGGACTGGTTTAGATGCTCCCCTGGATGTCATGAAAAAATCCTTACTAGGAGTTTTTGGAGAACCACTTTGATTCCTTTATCTTGTCAGGCCACAGTTCACGGCGCAGTTTCCATCGTAAATGCGGTCGCAACGGGAAAAGGTTCGGCTTTAGGAATTTCCCTCAAAACTACTGCAAAAATTAGTTTGATGAAAGGAGAAGGAAAAATAATATTCCAGAGAAGAAATAACGACCTTTTTACTTACATTATTGATAAAGTAATACCAAAACAAATTAGAAAAGACAATGATATACACTTGTCAATTTATTCTGAAATACCTATAGGATTCGGTCTTAAAAGTTCTAGTGCTGTTTCTTCCGCAGTATCCTTAGCGTGTTATGGACTTTTAAATGATGAGTTAAATGATCTTAATATACTAAATACCGCTATTGAGTCATGTCGTTTGGCGAAGGTAACAATGACCGGGGCTTTCGATGATTCTACTGCTTGTTACTTTGGAGGGATTGTTTTGACTGATAATTATTCTAATACTTTAATACGTAGGGAAAATGGTCCGGAGGAACTTTCAGTTATTATATTGATTCCAAATAACACTTACAGAAAAAATATTTTAAAATTAAAATCTTTCCCAGATCTTTTCAACAAAGCATTTGAGTTAGCAGAGCAACTTGACTATTGGACAGCAATGAAGTTAAATGGAGCATTAGTATCCTCAATCATGTCATATGATTATGAACCGATAATTACATCTATTGAAAGTGGGGCTTTATCTGCTTCTATTTCAGGGAATGGTCCCTCTGTCGCCGTCATTGTTAAAGAAAAAAATATTGATAATGTGAAAGTCAATCTAGAAAGATATGGAAGAACTTTCATTTGTAAAGTTAATAATAGAAAAGCAACGGTAGAAAAAATATTTGGTTAATATTAAAATAGAAAGATCAATTCTTAATGGTAAAATAAAATGCCCATCTAGTAAAAGTTATACTCATAGAGCCATTGCGATAGCTTCATTAACAGATAACAAATCTGTTATAAAAAATCCTTTAGTAAGTAGAGATACACTAGCAACTATTCATGGTTGCAAAATGCTTGGAGTGGAAATTGAACAGTCCGACAAAATTGATTCAATATCTATTCGTGGACGACATGAATTCGAAGTACCAAAGGATGTAATCAATACAGAAAATTCAGGAACAACTATTAGAATATTAGCTTCTATGTGTGCGCTAGTAAAAAATGGCTATACAGTATTAACGGGAGATGAGAGCCTAAGAAAAAGACCTATGAGACCATTAATTTCTGCCTTGAATCAACTTGGAGTTGAATGTTTTGCAACTAATAATCTCGGAACTCCGCCTCTAGTCATCAAAGGTGGAGGCATACAGGGAGGGACTGTAATTGTCAATGGTAAAATTTCTAGTCAATTTATCTCCTCATTATTAATTTCATGTATTTATGCTAAATCCGAAGTAACGTTAAAAATTGAGGGCAAACAGGTCTCTGCCCCTTATATTGACTCAACTATAGAAACAATGAGAAAATTTGGAGTTAAAATAGAATATGACTCTAGCTATTCAAAATATATAATACCCAAAAGTAATTACAGAAGTACTAGTTTTACAGTACCTGGAGATTTTTCTTCAGCATCCCTTCTAATCGCGGCAGGAATATTGTGTGGAAAAAAAATTATCATTCAGGGTTTAAATTTTGGATTGACTCAGGGCGATGAAAAAATTATTGATGTAGTTGATAAAATGGGTGGAAATATTATAGTAGATAAAGAAAAGGGAAACTTGGTGGTCTGTGGTTCAAATGAATTGGATGGAATCGAATATGATTTAACAAACACACCGGATCTCTTGCCGGTTGTTTCTATCCTTTCTCTAAAAGCAAAATCACGTATGAGGATATATGGTATATCTCACGCTAGATTAAAAGAGACAGATAGAGTATCTAACATTGTTTCTGAATTAAGAAAGTTGGGAGTAAATGTCTCTGAAAAACAGACTGAAATAACAATTCAACCCACAAAAAAAATAAAAAATGCTAAACTCGATTCTCATAATGATCATAGGTTATTCATGGCGTTTACCATTGCCTCTCTTCTTACCGAAAAATCTATCGTAACAGACGCTGAATCTGTTGATGTGTCCTATCCTTCTTTCATTAGCGAGTTAAAAAAGTTAGGAGCCAATGTGAATACCCTTGATTGATTATTCATAATTATCCAGTCACGATTCAAATCCGGATTTCAATCTATTAAAAGTCATTATATAAGGTGTTTAGTAATTTATGATTTGATATCATGGTAGGAAATAGTCTAGGAGAAAGACTTGTTGTTACTAGTTTTGGTGAGAGTCATGGAAAATGTGTCGGAGCGATACTCGATGGATGTCCTGCAGGACTAGAATTATCTGAATCTGATATCCAGCCAGATCTAGATCTAAGAAAGCCTGGACAATCAGCAATCACAACTCAGAGAAAAGAAGATGACAAAGTAGAGATTCTTTCAGGAACTTTTAATGGGTATACTACCGGTGCTCCTGTATGTATGATTATTTGGAATAAGGATTCCGATTCTCGTCCTTATGATATAATAAAAAATATACCGAGACCAGGTCATTCGGATTTTCCTGCTATGGTAAAATACGGGGGGTATGGTGACTATAGGGGGAGTGGAAGATTTTCAGGAAGACTTACCGCCAGTTATGTTATGGCAGGGGCTATAGCTAAAAAATTGCTAAAAAAAACTTTAGGAATAGAAACCATAGCTTATACTATTGAAATAGGTGGTATAAAATCTCCTGACGTTTCTTTTGAATTGGCTAAAAAGAATAGATATACGAATGAAGTTCGTTGTCCAGATCAGAAAACAGCCGAAAAAATGAAACAAGCTATTCTTACTTCAAGACAATCAGGAAATTCAATTGGGGGGATTATAGAATGTGTTAGCACGAGTATCCCTGTGGGTCTGGGAGAACCAGTCTTTTCGTCGTTGGAATCTGATTTAAGCAAAGCGTTATTCAGTATACCTGCTGTTAAGGCAGTCGAATTTGGCTCTGGTTTCGGAGCGACTAGAAAATTAGGTTCAGAAAATAATGATTTATTCGTTAGCGAGAAAGGTAAAATAATCACCCTCACTAACAATTCTGGAGGTATTTTGGGAGGTTTATCTACTGGAATGCCATTAATTATAAGGATAGGATTTAAGCCTGCAGCTTCTATAGCAAAGATACAGAAAACATTTGATTTTGCTACAAAATCTCTTGTGGATTTGCAGGTACCGGGAAGACACGATCCTTGTGTTGTTCCGAGAGCTCCACCTGTTGTTGAGAGTATAGTATCACTTACATTGGGAGATCATGGTATTAAATGTGGATTTATTCCAAACGTGTTACGAGGTGTTTAAATGAGTAATTCAGAAGAACTAAGTGATTTGCGGAATCAAATTAAGGAAGTTACTAACGAAATAATTAGATTAGTTCATAATAGAATGGAGATTGCAAAAAGAATTGGTAATGTAAAACAAGAGCTCTCTATTGATGTGGAAGATGAACAAGTAGAGAATGATATAAAGGAATCAATAATTAAACTTGCTAAAGAACTTGGGATGGATTTAGAATTTTCCGGTAAGTTATTGAATATTCTATTACTAGAGTCAGTGAAAGTTCAAAATCGCAAATCTGATAGTCACAAAATATCTCCACATATGGCAGTTTTCATGAAAGCTAAGGAAATGGAAAATCTTGGTCAGAATATTTTCCATTTGGAAGTAGGCGAACCTGATTATGCTCCTCCGTTATCCGTGAGAAACGAACTATTAAAAATATATGATGATAAAAAATATCATTATACAGAAATTTCTGGAATACCAAGACTTCGAAATGCGATAGCAGAAAGAATAGGATTTGGTACGAATTCTGAACAAGTATTGGTTACTCCTGGTGGTAGATTTGCAGTATTTTGCGCTATTACTTCTCTTTTAAAACCAGGCGACGAATTGATAAATATTGAACCATCTTGGCCTGCGTATAAAGAATGTGCAGACTTTATTGGGGTAAAAATAAGATCATTAAAAACATCATTAGAAGATAAATGGATTCCAAATGTTTCAAAACTTGAAAATCTGCTTAATGCTAACACAAAAATGATAATATTAAATTATCCGAACAATCCAACGGGAAAAATACTTCCAAAACACATTCTTGACAAGATTGTATCTATTTCAAAAGATTATAACTTATTTTTACTTAGTGACGAAGTCTATTCGGCTTATTCTTTCATAGATTTTACTAGTCTGTTAGAGTATGAATGTAGCAAAAAAATAACAATCTCATCTTTTTCCAAAACTTTTGGTATGACTGGATTCAGAGTGGGATACGCGATATCTGATAAAGAAATAATTAGAAAGATGAGTGGAGTACAAGCTACTTCTATTACTTCGGTGGCAGAACCAATGCAATATTGTGCGTTGAGCGCTTTAGAAAGCAGTATCCAAGATAATGTAGATTTAGTTAAATCCCGTATCGATTTGATCACCAAACGAATAAGAAAAATGAGGACGGAATTTGTATATCCTGATGGTGCAATGTACGTATATCCCAAAATTCTCTCAGATGTCTATAAATCCGATATGGCTTTGGTAGAAAAATTATTAGAAAACGGAGTTGCTATTGCTCCCGGAAGTGGATTTGGTAGCTTTTATAAGCACTTTATACGAATATCCGCATGTCAACCAGAAACTGTATTAAATGAGGGATTAGATATAATGGAAAGAATTCTTACTCAAGGTTAACATTTAATGAAAACAGAGATATCCATAATCGGCGCTAGCGGAAAGATGGGATCTTGGTTCATAAAATATTTTCTTCATAGAAAAGATGTAATACTAAAAGCATATGATATAAGAACTAATTCGTTAGGAAATTTTCCGAACATTATAATTGAAAATAGTCTTCAACAATGTGTTGAAACTTCTGATGTTGTGATTCTTTGCGTTCCTTTGAGAGTCATCCCCAAAATGATAAAAACATGTTCTAAATTAATGAAACCTTCATCTAAGCTTGTCGAGATTTCATCTTTAAAAAATAAATCCTTTAGAGAGTTAAGAATTATCTCAGATTTTATTGTTCCTATTTGTATACATCCAATGTTTGGTCCAGGAGCGTCTAGAGAGAAGGCTTTAAAGGTTTTATTTATTCCAATAAGAAATCGGGAAAATGAAATTAAAGTAGTTAAGAATATGTTTCCTAAATCAAATATTTTAGAGGTTAAAAATGTAAGTCTGCATGATCAGATGATGGCAGTTGTATTGGGCCTTACTCATTATGTAAATATTTTATTTGCTGATGTTTTACACGAGAAGAATTATTATGATTTATTGACTTTTGGAGGAACTACCTTTAAAATTCAGTGTATTCTTTCTGAGAGCATTTTGAATGATGAACCTGACTTAATTAATTCACTTTTTTTTGATAATCATTTCTTTAAAAAAGAATTATTGAATTATTTCAAAATTAACCAAAAATATAACGAATTAATCAATGACAAAAATGAATTCAAGTTATTTCGAAATATAACAAATATTAAATCTTCTCTCCAAAAATGTCATGATCTCAAAGATTCATATGAGAAAATGTATAAATTTATGAATATATTAAACAACAAAAAATGATATTAACTATACGGTATAAATTATTTCTTCCTTAAAATAAAGAGCAAAATTCCAACTGTTCCTAAACCAACTGCTATATAGCTAATGAAATTAATTTTATCCATGTTTTGCTGAATTGATTCGTATTTATTCAAAGCTTCCTGCAACAATGAATTTGTAAAATTTAATTCCTTCTTTGAATTATCTATTTGATTAATCACATCACTTATTATTGGTTTGATTTGCTTGCCAATGATTGCTGTAGATTCAGCAGTATCTTGGATAGCTGGAGGAAAAGAAATTTGTTTTGTATCTTCCACATCCTCAATTTGTAATTCTGTTTTAATTTTTTGATCTTTTAATTGACCGTCCATATAAATATAATAAGTACCTGTTTTTGAAGGGATTATTTCTGCCACGTAAATTCCTGGGGATTCTTCAGAAGGCAGGAAACTCAGTTGCTTCGAAATTCCTCCATATTGAATAGATATCATCATGTCCTTCAAAGCATTTCTCACCGGATTATCGTTCTCAGAAATTGATATTACAATTTGATTCAAGGTGTTTAACAACGGAGGTTCCTTCGTCCATCCTGCTCCCACAGTAATATTTCCCAATTTAATTTCTTCATGAGCAAAAACAGATTCTAAATTAAAATAACAAAAACATAGGATTATTAAAATAATAAGTAAGCTTTTCATTGTCACTATTCCTCTATATTCTCCCCGTTATATTCTTAAAGCTTCAAACTCGAGTAACCCAATAAATAGATAGGAATCCAGCTAATTTGGTTTCATTATCATAATAGCAATAATTGAATAACATCAATAAGACAAAATGCTATGTTAGAACAATTGTACGTAATCTAGATTATCTGTGAAATGGAATTAAAAATATTTTACCAGATGAAAAGCTAGAGAACAAAATCAGTCGTTCCATTGTTCCCTATAGAAAAGTACTATATTGAATAATGTTTGTCTTGAGAACTTGATGTCAGTGGAAAATGTTACCAAGAAAATGTGGTTTATGTTCTACATGGCATAGAAGATTTCAAGAGTATATACAATTAGGTACATTTGTCAAATTATGAACAAGATTACTAGAAATATACGATGACGAGAGAGGACTTAAATGGAAATGGCAGTCACTTGTCAGTATATCTATAAAATATTCTTTGGGAAGACGAATACATGTCAAAATAGTACCGATAGATACCACTTAGGAACAAAAACATATTTTAACGGATAAAAATGGAATTCGATAAGAATCTTCCAACAAGGTCGATAGTTGTGGATGATTTCACTGATCTAAATTCACATCTTTTTCATATGGTTCTCAATAGACCAATTAGATCAATTATCAAGGCAAATATACTTAAAGGATATAATTAATAAGGATAATAATCAAACACTGATACCATTCAAAATTTTTGCTATGGAAAAGCCAAAATTTCCTTTGGAGATTTTGACCACTAATGAAAAATATTTGTTTCAAATTTCTTGGAATCCTCCCATAATCGCTCCTCTGACTCCAATTAACTTCGTAATGAATCTACAAGATCCTACTAATGGAGATCTGTTAAGGCATTCTAGTTTTGATTTTGTAATAACTGATGAAAATAAAATCATTCATACAGAAAAACTAAAATCTCTATTTGGGGGTTTTGCATATAAGTATATACTTTTAATAAATCTCTTTCTAAAAATGCTTCAATTATTATTGATAAAATAAATGGAGAATCCGAAAGAGCAGTGATGAATTTATTCATCCAAAAATAAATATTGCAATTATTATAAGGTAACCAAAATAGCTTTTTCTCTTAAGACATCTATTATTATTTTTTCATTAAGAAGATGATTCTGAAATTCTTTTTTAAAATAATTTAATTTTATTGCCTGTTCTTTGCTGTCTAATAATAATTTATCATATGAATGACCAAACAATAAATATAATTTTTCTCTTATTTTTTTTGCTTCCAAATTATCATCACTTAGAGCAACAAGGGTATTGTATTGATCATATTTTATTCCTCCAATTTTTATTGCATAAGAAATTTGACTGGTTCCTATAATCCGCATTAAAAAATCCACTTCAATTTTCCTAGCAACCAAAATGTCTCTCTCTTTGGCAGAAAGAGAGATTTTTAAAACCTCGGAAATGTGTTCGAAATTATAAATCAAGTTTGTGTTAATGATTTGGATATTTGATTTAGGAAATTCCTCTTTTAATCCTTCTATTATTTTTAGATAATCGCTATCTTTTTTTACGAAAGAAGTATGACAATAAATATATTTTTCATTAATTTTTTTTAGGATCAAACTCGTGTGAAGGCTGTTTTTAACCCCCATGTACAATTGTTACTGCCACAATCTTATCTTGCTCAGTAACTGAGGCATTGCTACCACCCAATACATTAGAATCTATACCATTAATAGATATCATGATATTATTATCGACGATTTTTTTATCTTTTGATTTGTTTTTTAAAATGTCTAAAATCTCTTTTATAGAAGATTGTGATTTATCTATAGTTAATGTATTCTGACCAATAGCATATATCAATCCTCCCATAAGATTCAAGGTAATCAAGCTATGATTTAGTTCCCTTCTGTTTCATCTTCAGTATATTCAGTCTTTTCCTGATCCGCATCCCTTTTTAATTTTGACGTAATGTATCCAGCTATCTGGTTCCTCAAAATCTTGGATCGAATTGTAGCTAAATTAGAAATACTTTTTTTATTTTCATCAAAGTTAATAGTAAATTTGTCATGATACCTCTGTAAAAGTTCATTAGATAATCTCTTTATCCGGTTCATGTATTTAGTATTATGCGAAATTTGACTTATTTTATCTTTGTGATTAAGACGATAAGGTTTCTTCAGTCAAAATTAGACTCTATACGATCTTATTACTCTGATATTTTCCTCTTTTTAATTGTGTTATAAATTTTGTTGTTAATAATATTTATAAAAAACTATCCGAGATGATTAGTAAAGAATCTAGATGTCTAGAAAAAACATTTTCGTAGATGAATCTAATTAAGTTCGAAGCTATTTCTATTTATTAATACTCGCACAATAATGCTACAACCGTAAATGACTGGTTTAAACTTGAATAATGATACAGTTAAAATAACATAAAAATAATAATTGTTATTTATCAATTAGTTTCGTTATTCTTTATTTGACATGACAGAATTCCAATCTCATTCTTTGGTGAAAATTATTTCAAAGAAATGGTCAGAAATTTATTAAATTTTATTGGAAGAAAATTTTTTTAAAGAATAAACTAACATCGTGATGTTAGTATACCGCTATATCAGGCCCTCCACCAATCAAACGCTATAAACTGTACACTCTTATCCTTCATTTTAGGAATTGCAATTATGAATTGTTTTTTAACTGTAGTAGCAAGTCTTCCTGATAAAATAATATTTGTAGCCGTAATTACTTCCTCCGCATTTAATACCTGTACTAAAAATGGTGCATGATCTATTCCCGGACCATGTTCATATACTGCAAAATCACATCCGAACTTTATTCCAGGTGATACCACATATCCTCTGTCTCTCAAATTCTGAAATACTGTATATTTTAAATCGAATTTATCGTATTGCTTTCTACATATTTCCTTCATATCTCGTAAAGATAATAACTTGTCTTTTGAAATAACTTTAAGTTTTCCTTTCTGGATCAGATAGTAACTTTCTACTAAATCAAGTATCAATGGAGAGTCAAAATTAATTCCTTTTGGTTTGGGAACTCCCAGAGGTTTTCCAAAATACCCATTACCAAACAGATGCCTTGATTCTAAAATGTTCCAAACTATAACTCTGTTTTCGATTAATTCTCCTATAATTTTTTTATCTTTCATTACCTTATAGGCTTAATGCTAATATTGTAAAGGAATCAGACGCTTCCTGACATTTATCAGCCATTCCTTCTATGTCCTCTACGGTGTCTTTCAAAAGTAATAATTCTTTTGTATGTTCTGTTTCGTTAAATGCTTTTATGATTGTATTTCTATATTTTGCATTTACTTCTCTCTCTAGTTTTTGTACTTCTTGAGCTAATTCAATGGTATTTACAGGATTGATGCTCAATGCACGCGCCATTTCATTCAGTTTAAAAATAGACTCAACTACTTTATCTATTAATGTTTTAATGTCTTTATCAAAGTTTGATTTTTTAAGAACAGATATGTTCATATTAGACAATCTAAAAGCAATTCCACTAATATAGCCCGCAATATCATTTATTATGTAGGCTGGACTAAGAACATCCTCTCTGTTCCCCATCAAGCTATCAATTTCAGCTACTTGGATAATTTTTTTTCTCATATTTTCTACTTCATCCTCTGTAGCTCTAATTCTCTCTAAACTTGTTTTGATATCATCATTTTCTTCGTTAATCAATGATGCAGTCAAATTCGATAACTCCCTGACAGAATTTAATATTTTGTTAATTTCATCATGTAAAACTACCAGTACTTTTCTCTTGGCTTGAATTTCCATTTCTACGCTGTACATTTATTTAAGGAGTCTAATTCTGGCTAATAATCCTTTTGACATTCACACCAAAAAACAATTTTGTATACCTTTAATGTATTTAATTTAAAGTTTTATACATTTATTATGTTATCCCGTATTTCTATAATGTCCCTTAATACTGCACTGGCTGTTTCTATTCCTCCAGCCCCTCTGCCAATTATTGTTTGATCGCCAGCATATTCTAGTGTAAACGTAACAGCATTTAATGTTCCACTTACACATATGGGATCCAATTTTGATACCTCCAATGGTTTTACGGATAATTTTTTTTTCTCACAACTAGCTATCAATTTTATGGAATTCCCCCTTTTTTCTGCTTCTATTACTTGATCTGTTAGCACTTTAGTAATACCAGTTCTCTCTACATTATCTAAGGTTACTTTCATATCCATCAACCAATTCGACATAATTACCAATTTTGCAGCAGCATCAAAACCATCGACATCTAACGAGGGCACAGTTTCTGCATATCCTTTTATTTGTGCGTCATTTAATGCTTCAGTAAATGTCAACCTTTCTTCCATTTTGGTTAAAATATAATTTGTTGTTCCATTTAATATCCCCTTAAAAGATACAATTCTATCTCCTTTTAGACACCTTTTTGCAAATTCTAGTATTGGTGTGCCTCCTCCGACGGTTCCGCTAAATCTAAACAATATTCCATTAAAATTTGCCAATTCTATCAAAGAAGGGAAAGCCACTGATAATGGACCTTTATTTACTGTTATTACATTTTTTCCACATTTCATCGCAGATATTATGTGAGATAAGCCTGGTTCTCCATTGTTTAGATTTGTAGGAGTCAATTCTAAGATTACTTCTGCATCAACAGATTCTATAATTTGTAAAGGATCGACGGCCTTTAACTTGTTATCAAATCCCCCTACAGTTCCGGTATTTTTCTTAACTTCTAACAATCTCTGAAGATCGAGTCCAGATTGGTCTACTGCGGATCCTTTACTATCCACGCAAGCAACTATCCTTGGTTTCATTCCGTATAGATTGTATAAATCGACTGATTTAGAAAGAAGGAGCTTTGTAAAACTTTGACCTATAAGTCCATATCCGATTAATATAATTCTCATTGCTGAATAGTATTATCCTAAATTATAATATACTTATATTTTATAATAATGCGATCATCTAACAATATTCTAAATGATATTAACCATAAATTTATTTCATGAGTTTAGTTAATGAAAGCTTTATTTTTTCCTTCAACAAAATTAAATAACATACATGATTTTAATATTTTGGAATTGACTAATATTTTATTATCAATGCTTTCTAAACTGAAAAATATTATGGATTAGTGTATGAATTTGGTGGAGTTTATTTTTATTATATTAATTACCATTGGATTTGGGGCTGGTCTTTTAGGAGCGCTAATAGGTGTAGGAGGAGGTATCATTATGACCCCTGCTCTTGCGTTTCTAGGATTTCCTCCTTATATTATTGCTAGTTCCAGTCTCTTAGCGGTGACAGCAACCAGTTTATCATCAACCCTAACCTACATTAAAAAAAAATATATTAACTATTCTTTGGGATTGAAATTAGCTCTGCCGGCGATCCCTGGATCAATAATAGGCAGCTTCTTATCAAAAGATGCGTCATTAGATTCATTCAAGATCTATTTTGCGGTTCTACTGATAATAGTTGGAATCTATTTACTATTTAAAGATAGAATGATCAATACTGCTAATTTTCATATTCCTAAATACATGTTTTACCCACTATTTGTAATCGGAACATTTACCGCTGGCATTATTTCAAGTTTTTTTGGTGTAGGAGGTGGTATAATTTTTGTACCAATTTTGGTAATTATTTTTGAGATGAAAATGATAAATGCTAGTCCTACTTCTCAATTTACATTATTGTTAAGCTCAGCTACCGGACTTGGAACTCATATTATCTTGGAGCACCCCGAATATTTTTTGGGGATTGCATTGGCATCGGGATCTTTTTTGGGGGCGCAGATTGGGTCAAAGTACCTTCATTCCTTCAAAGAAGACTTGCTGAGAAAAATTTTCTCAATAGCATTGATAGTTGTTGCTAGTAGTTTAGTGTTATCGCTTGTATGAACATACATACTTAATTTTGCCATTTAGATACTACTGATTCTAAAAAATCTTGATTATCTTTGTTAAAATTTAGTTCTTTTATTAGAGTATTTTTATTATTAATGTGTTCTTCAGAAGAAACATGTTCTTCTAAATTGTTTTCTACAATTAATTTATTGCAAATATTACAATCAACTTTATTTTCCATAAACTAGACTTATTTTAATCCTATTTAATACCTGCTTCAACTTTTTACATTATTAATTGCTCAAAATAAAAATTCCATTAAGAAATCACCGGTAACGTTGGGAAAAGTTAAAATCTACGCAATTTTCACCTTTTATAATTAGGATCAAGATTTAGAATGAAATATCCGAAAGTAGTTTTATCTGCGGACCGTACGCTAATGTCCCCTTATAGAGGAATCTCTTTAGCTTCATTTTTTGGTTGTGCCCCAGCTATAGATAATAGTAGAACGAAGGATTCTTTCTGGTATTATATTCTTAAAAATCAGGTGACTCCAAGAGTATTATTTGATTTCATCTGCAATCCAATAGGACATAATAATGGAATCGCAAACTATGCTCCTTATGGGTTACGTAAAGTTGAAGCGTCTCTTCTTCGAGATGGATACAAACCTGAAGATGTGGTAGTTGCACATCCTGATCATATTGATAAATTTATTGGACCAGAAACAGAAGTAGTAGGTACTTATGAAATGGATCCTCTTGGAATGGGGCCTGTAACGATGACATTTACATTTGGTCGAAAAACAATGTCTTATGACGAATTATATAATAGAGATTTACATATGAAAATAAATTCTGCCAAGGCTAAGAACGGCAGTAAAGCCAAGGTGGTTGTTGGTGCTTCTGGAACCTGGCAATATAATTATGATCCAGCGAAGATCGAAGAATATGGGATATATGGAATAGTAGAGGGCGATTTGGGTGGTATTGGACCCGAAATAGATGGGGCAGGTGGCAGTTTTTTTGATGCTTTGATAAATGGAGACCTAGAAACAGCAAACCCATTTAAAAAGAACAAGTTTAAGGTTGAAATAAAAGAATTTTCAAAAAATGATAGAAAATATCATGGTAGATTTATTCATTATTCTGATGAACCTTCTGTTGATGAAATTCCTAACATTGTTCATCCTAGTATGCATGGGATGATTGAAGTGATGAGAGGCTGTGGTAGGGGATGCAAATTTTGTGATGTTACTTTACGTCCTCTTCGATATTATCCTGTGGAAAAAGTACAACAAGAAATCGAAATTAATATGAAATATGGAGGTTTGAAGAATGCTTGGATACAAAGCGATGATATTTTCGTCTATGGATTAAATCCAAGAACCACAAAGAACATGCAACCAAATAGAGAAGCTATAGAGGAATTATTCAAAGGGATTATGGATACAGGAATTGAACACACGAATCCAACTCATGGAACTTTGGCAGGTGCGATTGCAGATGAGAGACTGATCCCGAATATTTCCAGAATAATAAAGTCAGGTCCAGATAACTTTATCGGAATTCAATGTGGATTTGAAACTGGCAGTATTAGGTTAATTGGAAAATATGCCGATAGAAAATTAGCTCCTTTCAAACCATCAGAATGGCATTGGGTAGTTAAAGAAGGGGTAAAAACTCTGAATGAGCATTATTGGATTCCTGCTTTTACACTCATAATGGGACTAGATAATAATGAAACTATGGATGACAGTTGGGAGACCATTCGATTAATTCACGAACTAGAGCAAGAGCAACCCGACTCAAAGTTTACTGTTACGCCATTAACTTTTGTTCCTATTGGGTTACTTGAAAAATCAGATTTTTTTGATATTGGAAATACAATGGATGCCGGGAAACTTGGAGTTATGTACAAAACATGGCAACATAATTTCAGTCATGGAATTCAAAAGTTCATGTCAAAGGTAGGACGTGAGAATCCAATTAAAAACACCTTCTTCTCGGGATTAGCTAAATCATTAGGAGGTATTCCTTTGTCATCTATGGAAAAGTTTGCAAGAAAACAAGGTCCAGAACACGAAAGAGCAATAGAAAAAATAAAAGCGAATTACTGGTAGTTTTTTCTTTTTTTCCTCATTACATTCGATCTGTATAACTCTAGTTTAATTTCCATCTAGTATTCCATAGTAATGTGGCTAGGAAATCTTATTCTTATTTTTTAGCTCCTACATTTCTATTCTTTAATCTCATATGTTGGCTATGGCATTTTCGACATCTGCCGGATGAAATAGGATTTCTACCACCGCATTTAAAACATATTTTATAAAATAATCTTCTTTGTTGGGCTATTTGCTTTTTAATGGCATCGGTTATTGGCATGATGTAAAGACATTGAAGGTTTGAGTATTTGTATTTTTCTTTTATTTCTAGATAATATTCAAGAAATAACCTAAAGAATAATATTAAATCAATCATTCAATGATTTCAGTTTTCTTGTATCACTATCTGGCATTAGAGTATAATAGTACTATCTCATGACATTTAGTAGCGAATTTGTACCACACATTTTTTTGGGATAAAAATTATTTTCAAAGGACCATTTGAATATTCGACACCATTTATATCTATCGCGGCATAACCAAATATGACATAACTGATTTCATAAAAATAAATAGGATTCTAGAATGTCTATCTCTTCTTTAATCTTATTATCTAGGACTCGATGTTATCAGTATTTAATACCTCTACAAATCATCTGGACGATGGATTTTCGAAAACATTTCTTCCATTTATAGCATAACGTTGATAACAGATCTGGTTTTATTCTAATCAATTGTGGTGATTATCAAATTAAAAGGAAATTTATCATTTGCTTAACTGGAATGCCAGGAGCCGGAAAAACTACAGTAGCAAAAGCATTGGAGGAAGAAGATTTTACTCTCCTAAATATGGGCGATTGTGTTAGAATGGAAGCAAAAAAAAGAAAATTGGAACCTACCGATAAAAATTTGGGCTACCTTATGCTAAAATTAAGAAAGGAATTAGGTCCGGGAGCTATTGCTACTCTAATTATTAGTCAGATATCCGAAAAATACAATGATGAACTGCATTACAAATTTGTAATAGATGGTATAAGAAGCGTTCATGAAATAGATTTGTTAAAAAAAATAGGTGTAGTGAAGATCCTATCAATTCATGGATCTATTGACACGAGAATTAGACACTTAAAAGATCGTTCTAGGAGTGATGCTCCCTCTACTCTAAAAGAATGTTTAATAAGAGACAAACGGGAGCTATCTGTTGGACTGAGTGAGGCAATAGCGTTTGCAGATGAAATTATCTCAAATAATGAAATTTCCTTACATCAATTAAAAGAACAAGCAAAACAAATATCGCGAAATTGGTTACTATCACTTAGATTTTAAAAATGCCATCATTTGAAAAGATAAGCAAATTTCCATCCAATCTCAAATTAGAAATACAGATTTCATCTTCAATAAATGCATCAGAAGATCCTTCTAAAGTGTTGGATGTCATTAATTTAATAACTGGTGAAGTTGGCATTGAGTATAGGAAATATGGAAACAATTTGGTAATAGGAAAATCCAATAACTATAAAGTTCTAAAATCCATATACGAACAAGTCAGAAATAGATTGGTTACATCGGTACTTCGGAGACTATTGTTATCTCATCTACAAGAAAATGTGACTTGGTTTTATATTAATAAACAGGCAGCCACCCAAGGGATAATAGTCTTAGTTGATAATGAGGAAGAATCGCCATTGGGACCAATTAAAATATCAATTAAAAGTGAAAATATATTAAATGTTATCGGTTGGCTTTGTCCTGAATAAATATTTATTATTTTCTAGTTCTATCAATCTTTATCACTTGATTCATCATTAATTTGAGAGAGATAAAAATCTGCACAATCTGGCATGATAGCAAGACTATAAGAATATTAATTAGTCTAAATGTCTTAAAAATAAAAAAAATTTTAGTCTATTAGTGGGAATGAAAATAATCACAATTCCGCTAGGTATTGCAATATATCCATAGTCTGCCCTTAATCTAAAGTCTGCTGATTAGAAGATAGGTGGGAAAATAAGGTTTCGCTTTCTTCGTGACTATTGGGTATGGCAACGACGTTAAACTAGCAATATCGCTAGAGTAATAAACATCTTTCCTATTAAATAACTTTTATTTGAAGACTGATACAATCGGGCCCGGAGGGATTTGAACCCTCGACCTGACGCTTAGGAGGCGTCCGCGCTATCCATTTTGCGCCTATGAAAGTCTGCGCTACGAGCCCTTGAATTAAAAATTAATACATCTCAATTTGAATTTATTGTGGGAACACAATCTAACAGTTATGAAATTCAATAAATCGATTTGCAAAAAATGATAAACCTAGTGATTTCTATAAAAAAAGAAAATGATTAATATAAAAGTATTAATTTGCATTAATTATTTGTTGAAATAAATTTACTAACAAGCAATTTAAACCTCATATAACTAATACACAATATGAATATTAATCAAGAAAATATTTCTGAAAAAGAAGGAAATACTAATATTCTAGAAACTAATATTACTAACATTAATGCAGATTTGACTGAATCCTCAACAGGTAGATATTTGTATGGTGATTATTCTGAATTTGAAGAAAACAGAAATTTTATTAACATTTTAAATGATTATATATCTATCTCTAATAACATATTTGTTATTCATGATAAAATTATAAAATTAGATCAGCATATTGAAGAAACATATAACTTTCAGAAAGATTTACACAATAGATTTACAGATTTTACTAAGACCATGGAATCATCTATTTATAATTTCTATTCCACACATCATTTGAAAGTATTACAAACATTAAATGAGAAATCTAATGAAGGTAAAATTTTTTTCGACACAAAAGATTATCTGATGAATTCATTTCAAGTAATGGAAAAGGAATACTCCAGAAATCTAAAGAACTATCAAGAAAATATCAAAATAAAAACAAATGACTATTATAGAAACTCGATTAAATTAATTCAAACCTGGTTAGCAAAAGGATTGGTAACCTTTCCTTATTCTTTTTTTGTGAACTTAAAAAACAGTTTTGAAATGAATTTAATAAATGATGATGGAAAGATTTACTATAAAATAACAAACACAAATTCAATTATAATTGATAACAGAGACAAGCATGAAGATGGTTCTAAGGTTTTAACATATTCTTTCTCGATGGATGAATCACCGGGTAATTTTTTTTATCAGAAACAAAAACTGTCAGATTTCAATATTCATAACTTGGTTTTCCCGATAGGATATAAAGTCTCAATATCTAAAAAACTAAAAAGATCTTTCAAATTGGTTTCTAGTATTGAAGATGATAAAGAGAATTCAAATAAAGAACCAGAAAAGATAATTCTGGATAATTATTTCTTGTCACATATTAAACTAGAAAAGAATAAAAATATTATTTTAGGGATAGCAAATGAAATTTCAAATTCCAAAACTGATAAAATCATTGAAATTAATCTGAATTTAATGAGTAACGAAATTGAAAAATGTTTTAATGAGACATTTGACAACCAAGAATTAAAAACATGGATCAAGAAAAGCGATCTATTAACTATTGATTATATTGTAAACAACGAAAAAAAGAACATTATACCTGTGATAATAGATTTTTTTGATACTGTGGATTTTAAACAGATTTTTAACCTCTGTAAATATATTATAAAAAATATCGAAAAAACAATAGATCCTCTAAACCTCCAAAATGGGTTTAGACTAGAATATGTTGAATTATATGGTAAAAAGGCAATCGATCATTATATAGATAAAGATGGAAGCGATGAAAGGATTTATTATGATAAAACTTTGATATCACGGTTTCTAGAAATAATCGCAGAATACCTAATACCCCAGATAGAAAAAATAAAAGAAAAAAGTCCTGTTGTTGGCGAATTAATATTAAGATATGAAATGGATGGTCAACCAAGAAAAGAATATGTATTAAAGACTGAAGACATAAAAGAACAATTGAACAATTTTGAGGATGGAAAAAAAATCCTTAAGATTTTCATGATTAATTGATAAAATGATAAATTTTATTAAAATATAAAATAAAATCTCTTTACAATTTATTCAATAATATTTTTTTATTAGTGATTCATTTACAAGGTATTGTCAGACCCAGAAGAAATTTTAAAAAGGATGTATGACGAATCAGGAAGTACTGGAAAGGTTTTTCCAAAACCGGAAATAAGTGAAGTTAATTTTGAGGATATTTTGCAAACTAACATATACAATGTAATGTTAAATAGAAGATCACAGAGAAAATTTGAAGAAAAACAAGTAGAAGATTGGAAGATGGATATAATATTTGCAGCCGCAGATACAGCTCCAACCGCAGGGGGTTTCCAGGGCTTTGAAATCTTTTATGTGAAGAACAGAAACACTAAGGAAAAATTGGTTGAAGCCTCAAATAATCAGCCATATGTCAATTCCCCCATTGTTTTAGTATTTTGTATGAACCCAGAAAGAGTAAAAATGAAATTCCCGGTAGAAATTATTAAAAAATTTTCTCTTCAAGATGCAACCTTAGCAGCATCATATGCTCAATTAGCTGCACATTCGTTGGGACTAAGTTCAGTTTGGATAGGCATGATAGATGAGACGAAGGTGAAGGAGGCAATAAATACAGATCTGACTCCATCCTCAATTTTGTGTATTGGATATCCTTTGAAGATTTTACATCCAAAACCAAAAAGGTCATTAACAGATCTGATAAAAACAATAGAATAGACTTTAATATAGACTGTATTGCTACTACATTTAGAAACCTAATAACAGTATTAAAATGTCAAAAAAATGATATGCAATGTCAAAAGAGGTTATCTAAATACATTCAGCAGTTGATATGAAACGAAAGAGAATTTTATCATTAAAAGTAACTAATGAAGAAGTACATGATAAGAGTGCTTCCTGACCTGTTAGATGATATAACAATAAAACGGAATAAAAGAGTAAACATTCGAATTGGCGATGATTCCTAACGACAGTGCAAAGATTTTTCAGTTTCTATAATATAAAGGCATACAACCAGGAATAACAAAGGTAAAGTCGGATTACAGATTTAAAAGTAACAATCATTATCTAACAAATAAGACTGTAAAGAAGCAGGAAACTGACGCTAATAAATGGAAAGGTAGCAAATGCTATGGTAGGGGATTTTTGCAGAAAGTATTTTTTCCATTATCAAGAGAATGTATGGAGAATATGTTATTGCTATCAGATCAGAGAATATGATTAGGATGATGATTTGAGAACATGGCAAAAGAGATTATGCTAAAAGTATCATTGTATAATTGGTTTGAGGGTATAATTGTAACATATTTGTTGATTGGATGTATAAAAAGATTGTATAAACGAGTTCCGAAACAGATCAAACACAGTCAGCAATTGGCTGACTAATCGTTGATATTTTACTTTCTTTTGGCATTCTAAATACATCCCATTCTGTATACTGGTTTACAAATTCCAATCGTGGTATTAAATTTGATGGAAATGATCCTCTTACATGTTAGATATGTTTTTTATATTTTATATTTTATATTTTATCTATTATATGGAGGAAAAAATGTCAAGAATCTTAGTAGCTATCGATGGGTCAGAAAAATCATTTGAAGCAGCGGGATATGCTATCTCTTTATCTATCAAGTTCGATAGTCAAGTAATCGCTCTATATGTGGTAGTTTCAGAAACTGGATTTACCTATTCATCTATGGGGTTAGTTCCTGATGATTCAATCAATAAACTACTTGAGATGGAAAAACAAAAGGCTGAAGGATGGTTTGAAAAAGTTAAACAAGAGTCAAGTTCTGTAGATCAAACAAAAATTATTAAATTCAAGTCGCAAGTGATAGTAGCTTCTTCAATAGTACCTGCAATCATTAATTTTTCGGAGAAGGAAAAAATTGATTTGATAGTGATGGGAACACGCGGAAGATCTGGTATCAAGAAGTTACTATTGGGAAGTGTTGCTTCTGGGGTGATTACGCATTCTCATTGTCCGGTTTTAGTAATAAAATAGTCCTTTAAGGATACAGCACATCTCATGATGAAGAAATCATATCTGTATCATTCATTTCCAACATACTCGCAATGACTTCGATTTTTTTGACGCTTTAGTAAAATCTAAATAAAATGCATGTAATAATATATTAAAGGAGAATAACATTAGTAAAGAATGTTTTTTAATAAATTGGAAAATGGATTAAAACAAAATCATGAAGCAGAAAGATCTTCAGATTATAACAAATACACATTGAAGTACCTCTATAATTCAAGTGACATTTTTTTCCATCTTTTCATAAATACAAAAATCTATGATAAAAAAACAAATCAAAACATCGAAAATCAAGGGATATTACTAAGGAGTTGGAATCCAATAACCAAAAGAGGAGAAAGATATGTTTTTAAAAAGGGAGAAGAAGGAGAAGGTGATCTAAATATCAAAAAAGTATATTTACCCGATACAAAAACGGTATTTGAATTTTCACAAGAGGAAAACCTGAATGAAGGAAGTTATAAATTAGCGAAAGAAATAATTCATGTATGTCCACATAAAGATATACAATTAAGATTTTCTGATCGCGAACAACAAAAATGATCTGATAATCACATTTTTTTGTTGAATATGGTGAAAATTTCTCTATTTTAGAACAAAATGATGACAGTTCTACACTTGTTCTGAAAATTAAAGTACTTTTTTTCCAATTAAAATATAGGCTAATATGATTTTTAGTTTCTCTTTTGATTAGATTATTGCTTTATGTTTTATTTATGATAAATTGCTTAATTAAATAAGGAAACGATTTTTTGAATCTCGAGGGACTATACTTTTTAAATAAATTCTCTAAAAATCTGGATCATAAAAAAATAGCGCCAAATAAGTAAATAAATTTCCTAATCACATAAATTTTTTGCATGGACAGTATATTGATTTCAATAGGATAGCCGGGTAAAATGGGAAAATTAACAATTCTGAATAACAATTCTGAAAAAAAAGGAATGATCGTCAAATTTAAATCATGTTTTTAGGGCAAAGGATGAATAGATATAAACATATCTTTGACAAATAGCGAGATAAAAAGTTAATGCCAATTGATTCAGGATCACCAATATATTCACTTTAATATTTTATACCTGTGAATATATTTTGAAAATAGATTTATGCTGGTAATTATTTGATTGAAACATAATTAGCACTAAATATTGTTAGGTACCGCTAGTTAATGCTAGAATCTCTTCTTCAATTCATATTCTTTTTAGTTATATCTTTCATCTTCTTGATGATTATGACTTCGTCCAACTAAAATCATATCCATCTAAACCGCAAACTAGTAATAGATAATATTAAATATACTCATCTAGCTTGACAAATTATTTTAAACCTTAAAAATAAGATATTAACTCTTGACCCTTAATATTGCGGTAATTATAAAACTTGAACCAGATTTTTCTGAAGGTAGTATTAGCTATAATCCTGACGGTACTCTTAATCGAGCTGAGACCAAGAGCAAATTAGGTGCTCATAGTGTAATAGCATCGTTAGCAGCCTTTTATGCCAAGGTTAATTATGGGGCACACATCTCAGTTGCTACCATGGGACCTCCAATGTCGGACATAGCGCTAAGAGAAGCTCAACAGTTATGTGATGCAGATTCACTTCATCTTTATACTGATAGAATATTTGCTAGTGCAGATACTTTAGCTACGGCCGAGGTATTAAAAGCAGGAATAAAAAAAATGGGTATGAACAATGATAATAATCGCGGAATTGACATAATTTTTTCAGGTCATCGCGCCTCAGATGGGGAAACTGGTCAAACTGGACCTCAAACAGCCTGGAAGCTTAATTATCCGTTTTTTGGAAATGTAATAAATTATAGTATAAATCTAAAGGAAAGACTAATAATTCTTCAACGTCTTATTTCTTTGAATGGAACATATAATATTGTTGAAGAAATTGAAGCACCTCTTCCAGTGTTTATTTCAGTCGATCCCTCGTACAAACCATCATTTAATACATTATCATCAAGATTGATTTCTACAAGGTATCAAAAGGAAGCTAAATCTAGGGTGGACAATTATAAATCTTATCTTAAAATCTTTAATCACGATGATTTAGGATTGGATCCAAAAACAGTCGGTTTATCTGGTTCTCCAACTATTGTATATAAAGTTGAGAGAATTCCTAAGGGTCAATCGAATAGAAAGGCAGAAATTATTGATGGAGATAATAAGGAACAAATTAAAAATGTCGCGAAGAAAATATTACTATTGACTGGAAATCATTATTCCTCTTAAACGGGTGATAGACATGACTGTTGATAATGGTTTAGGCAACGTACATGGTTTGGATAATATCGGTTCCAACGAAAAGTCAGGTCATTATATTAATACAAGCAAGTACCGTAACTTGTATGTTGTTATAGAAATAGTTGATGGAATGGCGATTCCTGTGAATTATGAAATGTTAGGCGAAGCACGACGTTTGATGGATAGTTTTAACACAAGATACAATTCTAATGAAAAAGTCATAGCCTTGGTGCTGGGAGAAAATGTAAAAGAAATGTGCAATGAATTTATTTATCATGGTGCTGATGCGGTTATGTATGCAGATAATACTAACTTGAAATATCTATTGAACCAGACTTGTACAAAAGTTATTTCACAGATGGTGGTTGATAAGAAAATGATTGCAGCTATCTCACCAGAATATGCTTCTGAATTTGAAAAACCACGATACATGTTTTTCGCTGCAGATAGTATTGGTAGACACTTATCTGCAACAGTCCTCGCTGAACTTGACTCGGGTCTAGCTTCCGATGTAAACAAGCTCTCTATTGATGATCTGGATATTAAACACCAATACAAAACAAACGGTCAAACAGTTAGATATGAGAAGATTTTAGAAATGTATAGACCAGATTTCTCGGGTTTTTTATGGACTACTATTTTGTGTCTTGATAATAAAAGTCCAGAAATTAAAAAAGATTATCACCCACAAGCGTGTAGTATAATTCCAGGAGCTTTTAATCCAATCAAGCGCGAAGCAAATAGAAAGGGAATAATTGTTGAATATACTCCTAAATTTAACGAACAAGATCTTAGGATAAAGATTTTGAACAGAACTATAATCAAGGACAAAATTGATTTTGATTCTCATAAAATAGTAATTAGTTTCGGAAGAGGAATAAAGGAAAATCCAGAAGAAAATATAAAATTAATTGAATCGTTGGCTAAACTTCTCAAAGCAGAAATCGGTATATCCTTACCAATATCTAAGAAAATATTTCCCCTAAATGAAAGAATAAACTCAACATATATTATCCCTAGTAGGGTAATCGGAACAAGTGGAAGGAAAATAACGCCTAAAATTTACATATCAATTGGAATAAGTGGTGCAATACAACATCTTGAAGGAATGAAAGAATCAGAATTTGTTATAGCAATAAATCCTGATGAAAACGCTCCTATTATAAATGAATGCGATTTATTAATCAGAGGTAAAATGGAAGAGGTTATTCCAGTTCTTATCGACGAGATCAAAAGAATAGTATCTCCTCTAGAAGTTCAGGCTTCAAAAAAATGACAACCGATGTATTTGTTAATATTGTTTGGTAGGTTGATATAGATGGATCGTTTTGATGTTATAATTATTGGTGGCGGCTCTGCAGGGTTATCTGCACTTAAACATATTTCGACTTTGGGAAAGCAGGCTATCTTAATAGAGTCAGGAAAACAGATAGGATCAAAAAATATATCTGGTGGAATTTTGTATTCTAAAAATTCTACATATGGTAAAGTATATAATGTTGAGGATATCTATGGAGAAAGCTTCCTCAAAGAAACACCTTTTGAGCGTCGCATAACTAAATATATTTTAAACGCAACTTCAAAAAATAAGGTTTTTTCTATTGATCTTACTCCTGTTCATGATTATAAATCTAATTTTGGATATTCTGTTCTTTTAAACAAATTAAATTCTTGGTTTGCAAAAGAGGCTAGCGAAGAGGCAGAAAAACAGGGCGGCGGTATAATATCAGGTGTTCACGTCAACGGTATTTCATGGAAAGATAAAGAGGTAACAAATTCTTCAAAGTCTACTTCTTCCATGATTGTCGAAACTGACGAACTTGAGGAATTTGAGACTGATGCAATAATAGCTGCAGATGGAGTTAATTCAGAAGTTGCATCAATGGTAGGTGCAAGAGACAAATTTTCCACGGAACAGCTTTATCAGGGAGTAAAAGTTGTAATAAAGTTACCAGAAGAAATAATCGAAAAGAGGTTTAATATAAGCCCAGAAGAAGGTATAGCCCATCTTTTTAGTGGGGATATTTCGCTAAACCAAATTGGAGGAGGTTTTCTTTATACTAACAGAGAATCTCTGTCAATTGGAGGGGTATATCATCTTGATTCTTTGCTAAAAAATCCTGTAGAACCATATGGTCTTATTAACGCTTTACTTAATAATCCAATGATAAAGGAACTCATAAAAGATGAGGTTCCGATAAAAAATATAGCAAGGGATTTACCTAAAGAAGAACAAACCAAGAGATCGTTTGCGATAAGTAAACTAATAAACACTTGGAATGAGTTAAGGTATATTTATTATTCACCAAAAAATAGACAAAAATATATAACAGACGGGAAATTCAAGTCTATTGAAGATATAGAAGAAAAGATGACTTCAACTAAAAACAAATTGATTGACGAATATAATACCCAATTTGTTACTAACTACGTGGAATTAGAATATGGTGCGAAGTTGGTACCAGATGGTAAGAGATGTATGATGACAAAACCGTATTACAAGAATATTTTGTTTATAGGAGATGCCGCTGGGAGAGGAGTTTTTATAGGTCCAAGAATTGAAGGTTTGAATGTCGGTATAGATGATGCTGCGAGGGCAGCACAAGCTGTTGCGAGATCTATTGACAGAAATAATTCTGAATCGGACTACATGGGAAAAATTTATACCAACTCTTTGGGTGAAAGTCCTTATACGAGAGATATGAAAAAAATCGATAAGAACTATGTCAAAACACTAGTGAATACAATCAGACAAACGCCTTTACACGATTTGGGTTTTAAAAATAATTTGGTTCTCGATTGCATGTCCAATGAATTTCTGCGAAATTTAGGAATAAGTTTGATCAATAGACTTGG
The DNA here is from genome assembly GCA_035297365.1 of Nitrososphaeraceae archaeon. Lineage (GTDB taxonomy): Archaea > Thermoproteota > Nitrososphaeria > Nitrososphaerales > Nitrososphaeraceae > TH1177. The sequence continues at coordinate 20,934 of DATGZA010000014.1, read as the reverse complement.
TTACAATCGATTTTTATCCTTTTTGGAGTCAAAAAATACTTATACTGATATACCTATATTGCTAGCAGAAAAACTTGGCAAAATGATTTCCTCTGAATATGAATTAAATATTCCTGAAATCGACGAACGTATTTCTAAATTGAAATATTATGAAGATAGTTCGCCTCATATCATAGTAACAAAACCGCAAATTGAATTCATGAAAAAGATGACAATCCTGTGCCCAACAAAATGTTATAGTGTAGAGGATAACAAGGTAGTCCTTCAACATGAAGGATGTATTGAATGCGGAACTTGCTCAAAAGAAACTGAATGGAAACATCCAAAAGGTGAAAAGGGAATTTTCTTCAGATACGGGTAAAAGTCGAAATTCAATAATCGTTATTCGATATACAAGCCGTTCTGATTGAATTAATTTCTCTCCAATTAAAATTTTGTTTCAAAATTAAGCAAACTCATTGTACATTCGTCAAAATTTAGATATTAAATGATTAGTGTATATTTTAAGTTAACTTGGATAATTTATCGCATTAACAAAAATGGCAATATAAGATATTTTGAAAGACTGGTACAAAAGACTCGTCAGATAAAATAAATATCTGTATAAAACAAGTAAAAATGTAGCTCGAGGAGCCCGGTCGAATCAGTTGTTTCGTGACTGATGCCGAATCTAGCGGCTAAACTCCATGGTAGGGCTAAGGATTTCAGGCTCTGGATCTCAGAAAAGAAACCTGGAGACAGCAGTTCGAATCTGCTCCGGGCTACTTTTATACATCTGGTTTTGGACCAGCATCAATAATTTCTTTAGATACTTGCCCGAATTTCTCAAAATTTTGCGTGAATAATCTTGCTAATTTCCTAGCTGCAATATTGTAGTCTTTTTTATCTTTCCATGTTTGACTGGGATCAAGTAGCTCGTTAGGTACACCAGGACATGATGTTGGAATCTGCAAATTGAAAATTTGATGCAATTTAAATGAACATTTATCTATTTCTCCACTTATAGCATTAGTCACCATTACTCTGGTATGTCTAAGATCAATTCTCTTGCCTATTCCATAGGGACCTCCATGCCATCCAGTATTAATCAAATATACTCTTGAATTGTGTTCCGTCATTTTTCGTCCTAACATTTCGGCGTAACTCATAGCATGCAGGGGCATGAATGGTGCACCAAAGCATTGAGAAAAGGTTTCTTTGGGTTTTGTAATTCCTCTTTCAGTACCGGCTAACTTACTAGTATACCCAGACATAAAATGATACATTGCTCCTTCTTTTGTCAATTTTGCGATTGGTGGCAATACCCCAAAAGCATCAGCAGTAAGAAAAATTATCACATATGGATGACTACCTACACTAGGTATTACTGCCCGTGGTATGAATTCTAAAGGGTATACAGCACGAGTATTTTCCGTTAATGAATTGTCACTAAAGTCGGCTACCCTTTTATTATTTGAAATAACGACATTTTCCATAACCGATCCAAATTTTATTGCATTCCAGATCTGTGGTTCTGTTTCCTTTTTCAAGTTTATACATTTTGCATAACATCCTCCCTCAAAATTGAATATTCCGTCTGTGGACCATCCATGTTCGTCATCTCCAATCAAAAATCTATTAGAATCAGCAGATAACGTTGTTTTGCCAGTTCCTGATAATCCGAAGAATAGTGCAGTGTCTCCATTTTTACCAACATTTGCAGAGCAATGCATAGGAAAAATGCCTTTTGCAGGCAAGAAATAATTCATAACAGAAAATATTGATTTTTTTATTTCTCCGGCATAGGAAGTGGATCCTATTAAAACAATCTTCTTTTTTAAATTAATAATAATGAATGTTTCTGACTCCGTTTTCTCTTTTTTTGGCATCGCTTTAAAATCATTTAAAGAAAAGAGAACCAATTTTGGAGAAAAATTTTTTAATTCATTTTCTTTTGGTTTTATCAAAATTTGATTAGCAAAAAGGGATTGCCAAGCTTTATCTGTAATTACACTTACAGGAAATCTTGCTTCCTCATCTGCTCCTACGTATCCATTAAATAAGAATAATTCCTTGTTTCTTACAAACTTTTTCATTCGTTCAAATATTATATCAAAATTTTGTTCTGAAATTGGATGATTTACTTTTCCCCAATTAATATTTTTTTTAGTTATATTATCTTCAACAATATATCGATCATCAGGGGATCTCCCAGTAAATTTTCCAGTGAAAACAGACAAGGCTCCTGTTGCGGACATATTAGCTTCTTTCCGAATAACTGAAAATTCTACCAATTCTGGCACCGACAGATTGGCATAAATTTTTTTAGGTTCAAATCCCATCTTCTTTATCACAGCTAAACTTCTCAAATTTGTCTTCTCTGGATCCTTGGCCATGATGATAACTTAACGAATAATTGTTAGCAATATTTAATTGATTTCCTTTGAACCAATTTAGTGTAATTCATTTTAATATTCCTCGTCTATAAGACAGAACTTTCAGTAAAAAGTTTTTATCCTTGATTATTGTGCTATTTCCTAACAATCATTTCTTTAAGATCTATGTTGAAGAATGTACGTAGAATTCCTAGATAACTTTGTACTGGTGGGGGAATCTCTTCTTCACACGTCGCTTTCATATTCCATGCATTGATCCATATTATAATACTCATCAACACATTTGTAAACCTTGAATATTCTCCTTTTATTTCCATTTTTTTAATATATTGTTCTGATAATAACCAGCAGGCGGTAAAATCTAAACATTCATTTCCATAAATCGCCTTAATTTGTTCTTTTATGTTATTTGCATACTTGAATGGTTTTTTACACAATATGAATGGAAACTCAACTTTCGAAGGAAGCAATAACCCCGGAGGTGATAATACTGTTATTATCCTTGTATTTTTCTTCAATTCATTTTCAAATTTTGTTACTAGATGGTCGATCTCTTTGATATTACTAAACCAAAAAAAAATTATTGTGGCCTTGGATAAATCCACTTCATCAATATTTCTGTTGAATATATTTATTTCAACACTTTGTGATTCTATTTTTGCCTTATCAGTAAATTTCCTCCTATTATCAATTCCAAAAACCTCTTTTGTATTAAATTCATTCTTAGCAATATTCAATGCATTTAAATTATTTCCAAATCCTAGATAAAAAAAAATATCTCTAGAAGAAAGATCTGCAAACCTGAAAATATTTCTAAATACATTGTCAGAAATATTTATTTCCTTTCCAGAAATTATTTCAGCGGGAAGTGTGGAAAGAAATTCTTCAATCTTCAACTAGATTACTAGAAAATATCTGGTATATTACTTATTGTGATGGTATAAACTGGGATTTTTTTTATTGTTTTCGTTGTTTACACCCCGGGAAATAATCAATGTTGATTGTATTTTTAACTTGTTCTAAGAATTCGTTTCGTATGAATAACTTTATAAAGTGAAAAAATAATATTAGAAATATGTTTGGTCTAAAAGATTATTTCTCAAAAATAATTGATCAAATCAAGATGACCAATAATAGATCCGACGAAGCCTATGAAAAAATAACCTGTCAAATTTGTAATAGAATATGTTATAATAAGAAAGATCTCAAGATTCATTTAAGAAAAGAACACCCTGATCTTACTTCTGCGCAAACTAGAACATAATGTAATTTTTGTATATCTTATTAAACTTGGTTGTTATTATAGTTATTAATATTTGTTATTGAATTATGATATGATTTATTATAATTAATATATGATTGTAAAACTACTTTATTCTATGAATGAATCTAGATACGAGCTAGGGCTTAAACATTTTAAAGAAATTTATGGAGAAATTGGGACTAAAGTATTAGAGAATTTAAATCATATTTCACCAGACATGTCTCGATATATCATCGAGTTCGCTTTTGGAGAAATATATAATAGAAAAGGTTTGGATCTCAGAGCAAGAGAAATTGTTACAATATCTTCTCTTTTAACCATGGGTAATGCAAAACCGCAATTAAAGTCACATATTCATGGTGCTTTAAATGTAGGATGCTCGCGTGAAGAAATTCTGGAAATAATGATCCAGATATCTTTGTATTCTGGATTTCCTGCTGCTTTAAATGGATTGGAAGTTATGAAAAATGTATTCGACGAACGAGACAAAAAAGGAACCTATCCATGAATAAAAGAGGCACTAAATCCTAATAATTATATTTTTGCACTGTATCTAGAACTTAGTTTTTTGCATTTTCTATAATTGTAGTCGGTCTATTACAATACCACTACTTGATTATTCTTTCAGTTTAATTCTTTTTACTAATTGCTTCTTTCTTAGAACATGATGCCAAAAATAAACACCTTTTTAATTGATGGCCTTGTTCAATCAATATTATCTGCCAATTTTGAAAGAGATGTATACGATTACCTGTTTCATCTTTTAGTACTTTCAATATACTATTTTTCTGCCAATTACAAAGTTCCCTGGATCACAGCTTATTGATCAGGACGTTAGTGAAGTGTCAGAACTGTTTTTAGGAATTTTATTTCCGAACATTGTATTTCAGAATGTGGTTCTTCTATCGCTGCTTTGATAAACAAATTCAGTAATGGACAATCTGAATTTAGGAATTTTTATCGAATGGTGTATATCAACCAAAAATGATAAATTCTCGATACTCATAAAAAAATTCCGATAAAAATTGTTCGCAATTTCAATGCAAGGCAGTAGAATAACTTGACTCAGACAAGTTCTCTGACCTAATTCCACAGGATTTTTCTGGTGTATTGTGTCTTATTACCTGAGATATGCTACCATTTTTGATTGTTAACAGTGAGTTTGATCTTGAAATGATGATAAGATAACAACTTCTCTTCCTTTCAACAATAATTCCTAATTAATTATAAAACTATATTTTTAGTTGAATAATTCATCTTATTTTTCACATTTCTTATACTAATGTGAATTTTATTTGGATTAGAAAAGAATTTATAAAATTCTGCGTTAGACTAGCATTTCTAAATGTATAGAAAGTTAAACCTTATATTAATATTGTTCTTAGCGTTGAGAAGTGTTAAAATTATGTTACCACATAGTCAAAAAATAAATTAGTAAAATTAATAAATTTCTAAATTAGTAATACCTTAATGAACATGAGAATAATACATAAATTAATTGTCATGGTTGCAATATGGTCTCTTCTCGCAAATTTGACTCTATTAAATGATGTATTTGCAGAAATTCCAAATAATACTACAACGAAATCTATTAAAAATACTTCTAGTTCTATTGAAAATGTTCTAGCTAATTTGCCATTGGTAATAAATATTACAAAGAATTCTAATGCTACAGATACAGTTATCGATTTCGTTATCGATGAGGTAAATAGTAGTGTAGTAGATAGTTCAATATTGCAACAAATAGCACAGGAAAGAATCCCACTATTAATCGAAACGTTGAAGAATACAAATGCTACGAGTATTGTGGCAGAATACGTTCTTAACGCAACAAAAGCCAGCGTTTTACAAAATAATCAGATCGAATAACATTATTTTTTCTTTTTATCGATTTTTATCTGATTGCTATTTTATTATTTTTATCCCTATTTAGTATACGGAACTATAAAAACATCCAAATCGTTTGCAATATATACATTTTCAAAGATCCTTCTAGCTTCGCTTTCTATAGGAGCCATATCACTGTATCTTGCGCTAAAATGTGTTAATATTAGTTTTTTAATATTCGAATTCTTCGCTAGCAAAGCAGCTTCGAAAGCAGTTGAGTGAAAACTTTCTTTTGCCTTCTCAATATCCTTGTGTATAAAAGTCGCTTCAAATATTAAAACATCTGAATTCTTGAAGAAATTGGTTAATTTTAATGTAGGTCTCGTATCTCCTGATATTCCTATTTTTCTTCCAGGTCGCGGTGGCCCTGTGATACCTTTTGAAGATATTTTCTCACCTTTAAAAGTTATATCTTTTCCGTGTTGTAAATCACTATAAATCTTTCCCTCTGGAATCCCCAAACGTTTTACTGAGTCTAAATGAAAAATTCCAGGCCTGTCAAATTCTTCCAGACAAAAAGAATAAGCTAACTTCGAATGATCCGCAAAACAACTGGTAATTTTATAATCTTTTTCACTGATTACTATTCCCTCCCCAGATATTTTATGAATAGTAATATCATAACTTAATTTGAAATTAATTATTCTTATATTCTGATTTATAAATTCTCCGATCATTGGTTCTCCAAAAATTTCTATAGGCTTATTCCTTCCCATTAAAGAAAGAGTTTGCAGTAAACCTAACAACCCCACACAATGATCACTATGCATATGAGTTATGAAAATCTTCATTTTTTTATTCATCCCAATCTTTGATTCAATAAATCTTGTTTGCATTCCTTCTCCGACATCGAAAATTAAAATCTCGTTTCCTCTAACGATAGCTAGGGATGATAGACCACGTTGCCATGTAGGGATCGCGGCAGACGTACCTAAAAAAACAAGTTTCATGTCAGTCATTTATATCATTTCCAATTATAACAATAATCCAATCAGCTAATCTCACTAATTACTTCAGATATAATTTTCGACAGATCGACCTTGGAACAACTGTTGGGAATGGAATTTGTAGAGATTATATCCGTTGCGCCAGCTCGTATTATTTTGTCTAACGCTTTATCGAGCAGTAATGCATGAGAACAAATTACATAAATTCTTTGAGCTTTATTTTTTCTTAGCACTTCACAAGCCTTTATTATGCTATTACCTGTGCTAATCATATCATCAACCAAAATTACGTCTTTATCTTTTACTTTAAAATCCAATACATCCTCAATAGAAACCATTCCTGTTAGTCTGTCACGAGTTTTCTTTAGAAAAGTTACTTCTCTTTGAATTATTTCCCCAAATTTTTGTGCTCTTTTCAATCCACCAAAATCCGGAGAAATAATTATAACATTATTAAGAAATATGTTCTGCAAAGCATATTCCGCTAATATTGGAATTGCCGAAATATTTTTGATAATATTTCCAAAATAAGATAACGATGATTCGCTATGGATATCGATCGTAATTACTCTACTAACTCCAAAATATTCTATAATTTCTGCCAAAATTGATATGCTAATAACTTCACCCTCGAGAAATGCTTTATCCTGTCTTGCGTAAGCCATGTATGGAATCACTACAATAGTTTTTAGTGCTTTGTCTTTCCTACACTTTTGAATCATCATTAATAATTGTAGTATGTGTCTGTCGATAGGAGGATAAAGGGATTGAATAATTATGCATTGCTTATTCTCTACAGATTCTATCTTTATTTTACTTTCCCCATCTGCAAATATCCTTACCTCAGGGTTTATGATTCTTATGTTTAATCTTTTTGCAATATTAGATGCTAACTGCTCTGATGCTGGCCCTGCGATAACCACACTATCTTTTAACAAATAATAGCAATAAAACTAATCGAATCATAAAAACCTTATGAGGCCCGTTATATTCTGGTTAATGATTATTTTATTTATTTTTTTCCATCTGCAATTTTTTTTATTGAACAGAAGAGCAGGAATTTGTTAAAAATAGTTTTTGAAATTATAAATAAATAAGACTATATCTGATTGAGGTTATACGTACTAGTCATTGTCCATTTTTGTAGAACAATTATCAATTAATGAAATACTTATAGAAATTAAAAATTGGAATATTTTGATTTAAGAAATCTCTCCTACGATGATATTCTGTTCTACCCTGCTATTTTTTTATAATGATAGTTACGGCTTCGACAGTTAATTTATCGAATTCTTTTTTTATGGCTTCGATTAGATGTTCTGGAGAGCTTAAACTTGAAAAATCAATGATCTTTACATCATCCAAAATATGCACTTGTGGGGCTAGGTCATCTTTATTTTTGTTACTAAATTCATATACTAATGATTCTATATTGGTTTTTAAATCTCTTGTGCCATTAATTATTTCTGCATTTTCTAGCATTAATCTTATTCTGCCTAGTTTATCTAATATTACAATCGGGGTCCTCCTTACTTTGACAAAAAAATTCTTCTTTATTATTTCGCAGGTAAATCCATAATAATTTTTCATATTGAGAATTTGTTTCACTTTGTTACTTCCTAGAACTTTTATTGCAATATTCTCTACTTCTGCAAAATTCAGTTCTCTTTTGTTATTTTTTCCGATATCTAACTCGACGTTTCCTGATGCTATTGCTCTTAATAATGAACGCTCATTGATATATTCAGTTTGGATTGAAATTGATTCTGGTGCCGCTCCTCTTTCGAGGGTTCTTTTTTTAATTTCGTCAATTAATAATGAAACGTCTTCAGGTTTTGGTTGGCTTATGGTTTTTTCTATTTCCTCATATATCATTGCTGCAGCCACTCCTATAGATGATATTACCTCCGCATTTTGAGCTAATTCGAACTGATATTCTAGCTTATTTGCCATATACGGTACCAAAACAGAGGCTCCGCCGCCTCCCCCGATTAGGAACATCTGATCTGTTTCTATCTGATATTCCCTAATCATCGGTTCAATTATCCGTAGAATTTTTTTAATAGAAAAATCTAATATTATTTCTGCAGCTTCCTTGTAGTTACTCACTCCTATTCTTTCTGCCAAAAGGTTTAGTGCTATTTTAGCTGCCTCTTTATTTCCTGATGCATAATCTCCTTTCTTTATCAATCCTAGGGCATTTGCTGCACAGGTATTGGTTATTGCTATAAATTTTTTTGACTCTGTTTCTATACAAATATAGTTATCTGGATCATTTTCACTAGGTTTAAAAGTTATTAATTTTGAGTTATCCAGTTCTGTGGGATCGACAAAACAGGAATACTTCAAACCAGCAATATGAGCTGACCTAGGACCTACATCAATAATTTTTTTACCTGAAATTCTTATTAATGAACCTCCAGCTACTCCTGCAACTCTGACATCCACTGAACGAATACAAGTCGGATGATCCATTATGGTAACATACCGAATTTCAGGTTTGCCATTTTTTATAATAGAGATATTGGTTGAGGTTCCTCCAACTTCAATGAATACTCCCTGCAAAATATGAGAATGTAATAATGCTCCAGCTACACTTGCCGCAGGTCCTGATAGTATTGTCAAAATAGGTTTGTTTTTAAAAGTTTCGATATCTGTCACTCCTCCGTCCCCCTTCATTATCATTATAGGACAAATTATATTCTCGTTCCTTACGGCAGACTCAACATATCTAGCCGTACTTATTGACTTTGGCATTATACCTGCATTTATTGCAGCAGTCAAAGTTCTAATCTCCAGACCATAAATTCCAGTAAGCTCATGACCTCCAGTTATAGGAAGATCCGAATACGACATCACGTATTGTTCGTTGCTAGGATCATCCACACCATACGCTTCGCTGACTACCAAAACCTCCGCACCTTCGTCTTTTAGCGATGATATTGTTTCTTGAACTTCTTCTTTTTCCAAATATTTTGATGTATCTAAAAATCTAAAACATGTATGTAGATATTTATTTGAAGATAATTCAATATTTTTTATATTGGTTCTTTTGACAACGTTAGACTTTTCTAGTCCTACTCCCATCCCAATAATCCCAACTTTTGCAGTGTCTCCTTCAAGAAGCGCATTAACTGCCTGAGTAGTACTATGTGAAATTAATTCTATTTCAGATCTTTGTATGCTGTACGTTTCCATTAATTTTTTAAGTGCTAGTACTATACCCTCGGCTACCCCATTATCAGCATTGTGTGTGGTAGGAACTGTCATTTTACCCAATAACTCTCCCGTTGAAATATCAATAGCAACAGCTTTAGTAAAAGTTCCTCCAACGTCTATACCCAGTCTTATTTTCCTAATCATTAATTAATACACATTAGGTTTGCCTAATTTGATTAATTTTATAATATATATTTTGTTCGTTGGCTATTATCTAAATTGACCAAAAAACTTCTTGTACATTTTCCTTTATACCCAAATATCTTAACATTTCCTGAAATTCATCTTTTCCATCCGATACAAGAATTCTCATCCTTCCAGTGTTATTTTTGTTACGTAATCCGTTGTCTGTCAAAATTTGTTTTACATTTTTTGCTGTCGTTTTTGCCGAATCGATAAATTTAACAGATGGGAACTCTTCAGATAATTGATCCACGATAAAAGGAAGATGCGTACTTGATAATGTTATAACATCTATATCTTCAATGTCTCCTAGAATTCTATGAATTTGTTTCCTGATCTTCTTCCTGCTTTTCATAAAATCTCCATTTTCAATCAAGGCTATTAATGGCGATGCGTTATACTTATTAACAAATATCTTTTGAGGAATTTCATCGTTTATTTGTTTATCTATCTCCTTACTATTAATAGCTGATTCTGTTGCCATTATTCCGATGTGATTATTTTTTGTTAGCTTTACTGATTCTCTTAGAGGAGGCCTCACACCTAGTAAAGGAACATTCACTTTATCTTTAATTTCATCTAAAATCTGAAGCGAAGGCGTATTGGAAGCTATTATTATTATCTTTGGTTTGAATCTCTCCAGGTATTTAATAGTATTCTTCATAATTTCTAAAAGTCTTTTATGTGACTTGTTTCCATATGGAAAATTTGCCCTATCTGCGAAATATAATATATTTTCATTTGGTAGTTCCTTTCTTAGTTCCTTGATTATAGAGATGGAACCTATTCCAGAATCAAAAACCATGAGAGGTGTATTTGACATCTTATAAAAAAATAAACAAAGGACGTATTAATATTACTTCCTCAGTAGTCTGATATTTTGCTTGAAATAGTCGGTATTGGTGTAAGCACCAATAAATAATTTTATTAAATTAACTTTTGCAATTTGTTTATATAGATTCAATGAAAAATATGTTTATATTTTTTTAAATCGAAACAGTCTACAATATCTTTGTCAAAGAAGAAATAGTTGCGGCCCTTAAAAGAACCTGTTCTTCATAATAGAAACTAAATTCAATAAAACTCAGATAACCTTTCATTTTTATTAATTCATACTATTTTGAAAGAAATCCCTTTCGTTCTTTTAAGGACAAAATTCTTCATTCATTAATTTCTTGATTAGACTTATTAAATTAATCACAAAGTAGGTTGTTCTATTATGTTTTTTGATTTTTATCTATTCAATTTATAAAGTATGATCATATTGAATTTGATATGATCTGTGAATTTAATACTATTAGTCAATGTGTCTATAAACAGAGGAATCTACATAGTTCAGAAATAGGCTGTTTTAATTTGAACAAATTATCTTTAGAATTATGTGTAACAACTTGTATATTGTTATTATTGGTAAATTAAAGAAACACAAAAATCATAGTAATTATCTTCTAGTCAATTGGTACAATATCCATACAGCAAAATTGGAAAGATATATCTTTGGAAATTCTCAAATGTGGTATCCTAGATACGGTGATTTATTAAAATTTCTAATCTCAGTATATGGTAAATCATAAACAAAAATGTTATCCTTTTAGTTATTTCAAACTCTGGTTTGATTAAAAAAATCCAACAATTAACTTTTCTTGTTGATATCAAATCTCATTTCGATCTCATGTTTATGAAATCCATTTTTTTCATAAAATAGGATATTTTTCTTGGAGCAGTTTAGTACTACCTTATAACAATCTTCTTTGGTGGAAAAATCTATAGCCTTTCTGATAAGACTGGACCCAATACCTAATTTTTCATATCCTTTTCTTGTCACAACATCTTCAATGTGGCAGACTTTTCCACCATTATGAATAAACTTGTATTCAATAATTGTCGTAATTGAGCCTACTATTTTATTATCAATTAAAGCTACAAAAATTCTTGAATTTGATTTTTCTTTTATATTTTTAAAAATTTTCAAGATAAGTTTTTGATCGTTTTTTAATTTTCTAATATCCCCCAAATTTGAAAGAGTGTCTAGGAATTCTTTTCCAAGGTGAGTTTCCTCTAACTCGCTTATCACTACTTTATTACTACCATTTTCCATTTATTATTTTTAATCAATTATTCTAAATATTTAATATTTGATTTAGTAATGTCATGTCATAATTATATAATTTTATTTGTTAGAGTCTAGGACTAGATTTTCCAGATTTTATAAAATTAATAGAATCACCAATACCACATGCGTGATCGGAAATTCTTTCAAGGTATCGTAGAATAAGCAAACTGGTAAGATAACAATTAAAGCTCTGTCTCTTTTCGGTCTTGTTTAATGAAAATTCACTAGACTGAATTATTTCTCTCAGATATTTTTTATATTCTCTGTCAATATTGTTTTCTAGCCCGTATAGTTCTTTAACTTTTCCTGTATCCCTCGTATGTATTGCATCTGAACAAATCATGATCATCTCTCTTACAGTTTTTGAGATTTCTAATACTCTAGACTTGTCGCAATCTTCTAATGGACCACTTTCTTGTATTAAATCAACAATATCAAAAGAATATCGACCAAATCTTGATACATTGTATGAAATTTCAAGAGATGATTTGATGAATCTCAAATCTGTAGCTACTGGCTGGTATCTTGCAATAAGCTCTATTGCTATTTCAGAAATCTCATCTTGCAATATTCTTAATTTTTCTGAAATCCTGTAACTATTTTTCGGTGCGCTAATACCGTTCTTATAAGAATCAATGGCATCTATAAAAGATATTTCGGCTAGACGTACCATGTCTTTTAATATCTTATTTATCCTATCAATGCCTAAATCTAAGAGCCTTGTCATTTTTTTTCAGACTTTAATTCTCTAGATGTTTTGTCGTAAGTATAAAATAATTAATACACGTAATATGTGGAATTAATAATGCAAATCATACTGTTCTGTTGTTGTAAATAATAACACTTAGCTTATTATCCGAATTTTCCAGAGATATATCTTTCAGTGAATTCCTCCCTGGGGTTTTCGAAAATTTGTTTTGTTTCTCCAAATTCAATCAATTCTCCCAAATACATAAAAGCCGTGTAATCTGACACCCTCGCAGCCTGTTGCATATTATGTGTAACTATTATTATAGTCAAATATTGTTTTAGATCATGAACCAAATCTTCTATCTTAGATGATGCTATTGGATCCAATGCTGAAGTAGGTTCGTCCATTAATAATACTTCGGGATGCATGGCTAAAGCTCGTGCAATACAAAGTCTTTGTTGTTGACCTCCTGACAAACTCATTCCGGGTTTACTTAACTCATTCTTTACCTCATCCCATAATGCAGCATTCTCAAGACTTTCTTTTACTATTTGTGCTATCAACTTCTTATCTCTTACCCCGTTTAGTTTTAAGCCTGCAGCAACATTGTCAAAAATACTCATCGTAGGGAAAGGATTTGGTTTTTGAAATACCATTCCTATTCTTCTCTTTATAATAACCGGATTGACTTTTGGGTCGTAAATATTAACATTTTCTAGATTTACTTCACCATTTACATAAGCCCCGTGCGTCATTTCATGCATTCTATTAAGACATCTTATTAACGTCGTTTTACCACATCCGGAAGGACCAATAAATGCCGTTACCTTTTTTTCTGTCATATCTAGATTGATTTTTTTTAAAATTTGTTTTTTATGAAATCCTGCATTTAAGTCTCTTACGGTTAATTTTCCATTAGTTTCAGGAAGCCTGATTTTATTAATGCCATTAGGTCTCTCAAGCTTCGTTGTTGTTTCGAAGTTATTATTTGTATCAAGCTTCGTTGTCGTTTCAGATCAACCTATTAATGTCACATAACTATAAATAAACAATTTCTCTATAGTTTTCATAGTAATAAATAGGCCTATATCTACGGTATCAGATATAGACGCCGTTCAAGAATAAAAGCAAAGAAAATTCATTAATTCTATTATAAACCACTTCAACTATTCTCAATTGGTAGACTCATATTGTTGCCCCATTCATTCCATGATCCAAGATATAATTTCGCCTTTTTAAACCCAAGTTCGCTCAATATAACAAATGTATTTGCTGCTCTATACCCGCCCTGACAATATGTAACTGTTTCTTTGTCAGGTGAAATCTCTGAGTATATTTTTTTTAGTTCATTTAATGACTTAAATCTTCCATCCTTAACATTTGTATTCCAGTCAATATTCTTAGACAAAGGTATATGTCCTCTCCTGCATGCTCTAACCTGTTGTCCTGAAAATTCATCAGAAGTACGTACATCAATAATCTGAAAATCTTTCTTCCTTTTAATCACTTTCTTCATAAAATTTAAATCCGCCAGTATAGACAAATTAGGTTTACCTTCAAATCGTCTATGTTGGAATTTCTCACTTTCTGTGGCGATTACTCTATTTTCAACTCTCCATTTATCAAATCCTCCGTCTAACATGGCGACTTTCTTATGTGAAAAATATAATGAAAGCCAGACTCCTCTTGCAGCTGAAGGCCCAGAACTGTTTTCATAAAAAACAAGGAAAGTATTCTTTTTTATCCCAAAATTAGAAAATAACTTAATATTCTGTTTATTGAACTGTTTTATACCATTTTTTGTTGTATCACTCCAATGAAATTGCATTAATTCTGTGTTTATAGACCCTGGAATATGTCCCAAAACATATTCGCCAAAAGACCTAGTATCGATTATCCTTAGCTTTTTATCTTTTTTTTGAATTAATTCATCTAATTTTTGTGTAGAAATTAATAATGTCAATAGATATAGATTCTAATCAAATTATTTTCTTTTATATTTGTTATATTAAATACCAAAATTGATTTTCTTTACATGAGATTTATCCATAAATTTTTCACTCTGATTTTGTAAAACACATGTATTCTTAATAATTGATATGTCAAAATTTATAAAAAAAAGCTCTACATAAAAATATAGTTTAAAATTATAATACAAATTCATAGTATCTCTTTTCGCCAATATATATAATAAAAAAATTGAATTTTCTTTCGAATGTCTGATATGTCTCTTATACAAAAAAATAAGGTTCTAGTTATTGGATTAGGTCAATTGGGTTTACCTGTTGCTAAATTTGTGAAAGCTAATGGTTTTGATGTGTATGGTTATGATATAAAAAAAGAAGCGATGGTTATGGCTGAACAAATTCATGGTATCGAGATAACAGATAGTTTCAAAGAATTTGATATATATATCATATGTATATCCACTCACAAACCAGACGATATTTATTCTCCGCAAATAGATAGCCTGTTTTCAATAGTCAGCAGAATGTCCGTAGAAGGTAAGATTGGCGCCTTGGTCTCAATTGAGAGTACTGTTCCTAAAGGTACCTCTAGGAGAATATTCGAGTTGTTAGGTCATCGGTTTCATGTAGTTCATGCCCCTCATCGATGGTACTCACTTGATGAAGAAAAATATGGTGTAAATCAATTACGCGTAATCGGAGGAGTTAATCCCTGCTGTTTAAAAGCTGGTTTAGATTTTTACACCGGAGCTGTGGACAATAATCCACCATCTCAAGAAAAGAAATCCCTCTCTTCGGGATATGAGATTTATAATAAGATGGATTTTTCCCTAGGACCAGACCTCCTAGATTCAGAATCTAGTGAATATGATGAAAACGCTGCAGATAAATTGATATATTCAAAAGCTGGCTTGTCCATAAAAATGCATCCTGTTTCTTCAATAGAAATTGCCGAATTGACAAAAATTATAGAAAATTCTCATAGGTATCTTCAGATAGCATTTGCTGAAGAACTTTATTTATATTGTCAAGCAACTGGTGTCCATTTTTCTGAATTACGAGATGCATTAAATACTAAATGGAATGTCGAAATTCTGGAACCAAGAGATGGAATAGGTGGACATTGTTTGCCAAAAGACACAAGAATGTTCTTGAATTCTTCCCCAAAAATGAAAAGTAAAATCTTACAATCCGCAATGGAAGTAGATGTAATGTATAGGGATTACAGAGTATTACGTAGAGAATTACAAGCAAAAAAAATTGTCAGTCACATCTAAAAGATTTATTAAAATTATTTTGTAGAATAATCTGTAGGGTCACCTATTTTCCCACCTTTATTTTTTCTTTTTCTAAAATATCTATAAACTATAATACCAGATAGTATGAAAATAATTATGACTGCAAGAATGTTAAATATGGGTGAAGATTCTTTCGAAAATTTATTCCATGCTTCTCCAAGATAATAACCTACCAAAGTAAGGGAAAGGCTCCAAATAAAAGACCCTATGAAGGTAAAAAAAGTAAATTCAATAATATTCATTCTGGAAAGCCCAGCAGGAATTGAGATCAATTCTCTTACTCCAGGTGCGAGTCTTCCTAAAAATACTGCAAGTTTGCCATGATTTTTGAACCATAATTCTGATTTCTCGAGCTTTTTCTCATTAATCAAAAAGTATCTCCCTATTTTTAATAATACTTTTCTCCCGACTTTCAATGCTGCAGTATAAATAATTAAAGCTCCAACTGTCGAGCCAATTGATCCAATTAAACCAAACGTAATTGCACTAATTATTCCAAGATTCTGGCTCTGTGCAACGTAACCTGCTAGAGGAAAAATTAGTTCACTCGGTATTATAGGAAACAGTGTCTCTACTAGCGCTGCAATAAAAATTCCCAAATACCCAAATTCATATATTAGGTTTGAAATAGAATCAAGAATGTTATTTATCATTCCGATAGACGAAGTTGCCAGAATTATTAATAGAAAATAGAGACTCAAAATATGAATAAGAAATTTACTATTACTATTAATAAAACTTCTGAAAATGGTAAAATAAAATGGAATTGTTATTTTGCTGAAAGTTAGTGATGATGAAGGCTAGTTTCTTCTGGAAGATTTTTATGCCTTATGATTGTTACAACTCCTAATGCTATAAACGCTAAACCTAGCATTAAAATGAGATAGTCGCCTGGAAGTATTATCGCCCAAACCTGGTTCACCGATCCCGCAAATATGAAAAGAAGTGACAAGACTACAAGCGCTATTCCAGTGATTGTTTCCCCGTTTATCTTTTCTTTAGATGAAATTAAAGACATACAAGAACATATAGTTATTGTTACTATAAATATTATTACTTTCTAATGCTTAATTTTACGATTCTTTATTTTTTTATTATATGCTAGACAGTCATGATTTAATCTAGGGAAGCCGGTCTAGTACAATATTATTATACCTTAGATTATATGAATATTAACAAACTATCTTAATATCCTCTTCATTAATAACCTTAAAATGATAAATAACGTTTTTCTTTCTGATATAGAAAAAAAATTGATTTCATCCTATGGTGATTAAAATGTCCAGGAAATTAGCAATATTCATGTTTTGGCTTGTAGGATTCACTATCGGATTCGCAAGTTATATCTCTTTTCCGAATATTACATCTTGGTTTGAAACGATGGTACCGCAATTTCTTGATGAGTCAATACTCGGTGCGTTAATTGCAGGAATAATTGGTTCATTTTTAAGTACAATCACCGTTATTGCTTGGGCTAACCGCACCTCCTGATCTTTTTATTTTATATTCTTTTGAATAGAAAATTCCATTATTCTTCGTTGATCATGTTAATATCGCTTATATGAAATTATTTCGAGAGGGTTTAGCATATTTATTAATAAAATAGAACTATCAGCCAGTTAGAATTCTGATTTTTTTATAGCTACTATTCTTTTTATGTATGTGCCTTTAAAGAGTTGTATCTCTATTATCTAATGAATTTTATTAAAGCATCCACTTGTTTTTATAAAAAAACTTCGTCATATTCAGGTTCGCCAAAACTATTCTTTGACATCCTTATCACACGGTAAATTTTCATTGTGTTTGTAGATTTTTGGATGATGAATAATTGTATTGAACGATCTATTCCTAAATAGAATTAGATTAACTTTCTGAGTAGGTAGAATTAACATCAAGCTGAAATTGCATTGTAGAACCTTACAAAATTTGGTAAAAAAATCAAAACTACCCTTCGGTATATTTATCACCGGAACATATTTCTAAATTTCAAACCTATTTGGTTTCTCTACTGTCTAAAGATTGTTACTTCTTGCTCTCATCATCATTATCTTCCGTCGTTCCAATAAACATAGATGTTGTATATGAAACTTGTTCGTTATTATCATATGTACATCTTATTTCCAGATTTTTTAACCCTTGTGGTGCATCTTCTGGAATCATTATGGTCGAGAAATCTAATTGTTTGACTGGATATATTTCATTTACATCTGAATCGTAATCAATAATATAAGCTTTCATTTCTAGAGGCTGTTTTCCATATTCTAAAGTTAACTTGTCACCTTGTTTTACAGTTAATTCTGGTTTGTCGTTGGTTTGAGTTTCAAAGAATTTTGGTATTCCTATTTGTGTAATAATTTCATTGTCTTTATGTATATACGGATGTAAATCAAGATCTTTTTCTTCAAATGACACTTTTAGAGATGGAACCTCTTTTTCAAAATTTTTTAGAGGCTTATTATTTTTATTGTCTGTATTTGTAGATTGTGCTATTACTTCATTCAAGGAAAAGACATTACCAAAAATCAAAACCATTCCAACTAACAATGCAATCGAAAAAGTGAAAATTTTGCATTTTATGAATAATACTTTTTCTGTTTTCTTATTCCTTAGATCAATATAACTATTCATTTATAATTATCTTACGTCTTAAATGTTATAAATGTAATTGTAAATTTATAAAGAATTTTCTTTAATTCTAATTTGATATCCTTATTTTTAAACTAAAATTTATAATTCCGTATTTTTTGATTTAGTCATGGTGTAAAAACTGTGACTTGTAATTATAAGAGCAGCCAAAAACATTTGAGTTGCAAATGACAAATTCCATGGAGTATCTGGTTTGGGATAATTGATCAATTCCTTATTAGGTTCAAAATAACCGCTTATCAGCTTATCAGTTATTATCGAATTCCAAACTGTAAAATTATAAAATAACTCGTAAGCGCAAATAACTATAGAGACTAAACTTATGATTTGTAATATTGTTTTTATATGTGTCGGTATATTGGTGATGTTATCTTCAAAAATTTTGATTGCAGTAAACCATGATACCAGTGAGAATATCATTAAATAAGTCACCAAATTAATAGAACCTTTAAATGGAAATTCGGTATTGACTAAAACATCTCCAATAATTATTTTTTGGTTCTTTTTGTAATTATCCGCACTCATAGACAAACCATACCCCGAAATTATTAGCATTATGATTACGCTAAGATAAAAGCATGTTATTACAAGTTTTTTTGATTGAATTAATTTTTTATTAATTCTTATCATGTTGCATTTTGAAAATTGTATTGATTGATATTGTTTGTTTGCTCTTCATTTGTTAACTACATAGAAGTCATAATTTGGGATTCCTTCCATAGATTTAATTCTTTTTCTTAATTGATATTCTAATATTGCAATAAATGCTGGAAATGTTTCAATTAATCCTAATATCAGTGAGAGAATCAATGCATAGGAGTGGAAAGTTATTTTCTTTAATAAGGTAAAATTATTGTACCGTAAATTTAAGGTTAATCCTATTTGATATGATAACAACCACATAATATAAGGAAATAATAATAATAATGACAAAGATCCTAAATCAACGGGATTATAAATATTGTTACTGGTAATAGAATTTATTTGATTAGTAATTTCTGGAAAAACTGTTGGAAAAAAAGAAGAAATAATATATTGTATCCATGTTAATGGATTATATTCAAGTTTGTCAATCAATATTTGTATTGATGCTATGAATAAGGGAACAACTGTAATTATATATAGAATTGTTGAGACTATTCCTGACACAAAGCCCATAAAATAACTAGCTAACTTGAATCCAATTTTGAATTTATGCCAAAATGGAAATTTATCCATATTTTGTAAGGTTCCCAATATCCATCTCCTTCTCTGCATAAAGTGGTCTTTAATATTTAACGGAGGTTGTTCTAAAAGAATACCTCCATGCCATCCCAGAGCATTTGCCCCATATCTTTCATAAATCTTGTATCCAAAGACTTGATCTTCTGCAAGAGTTTCACCAAAATTCCATCCTATGGTGTCTTCTATATCTGACCTTACGAGTAAATTACTTCCATGCAAATGAAGAGGAGGAGGATTTGTCATTTGAGAAACGCAATCATAACAGCCAAATGGTCTAACAGATTCAGCAAGGGCAGTTATGGGATTGGCACTTTCAAATTTTAGGGGATATACTATAGGGCCTTCAGAGGCAACACCTTTTCCTTCTCGTATATACTTTAGTAATGACAATAATGTTTGGTTTGTAACGTAACTCTCATCATCCATATGAAATATCCAAAAATTTTTAGTATTCTCACTAGTATTTTTTCTATACTCTACTGCATATTGCAGTGCTCTGGCTTTCTTTATGGCATTTGTTTTATATCCTCTTTTTACAACTATTATCTCAGAATTTTTTAATTTGACCACATTTTTTCTATCGTTTTCATCTTCTGTAACTACTGAAATTTTATAATTACTATAGTTGATCTCATTAGAAGCTCTAATAATAGAGTTTATCCCTCTCTCTACGACCTTTGTTTTGGTAGCGGATCTTGTAGTGATCTGAAATATTATTATTGGATCGTTATATATTCTACGAAGATCTTTTTCAATTAGAGTTTTTCTATTTCTTACAAATCTACTTAGGGTTAAAAATGCTACTGGTATAGTAGAAAACCAAAATGTTAACAGCATAATATATAATGTATAATTTAGTATCTCCAATACAAATCCTGTAAATTACTCTATAATAAAATTTTCACTCAGTTTATTATTTTAATACGGATTTCAATTAAAATTCATATCTGTTTTTTTAATTAACTATAAAAAGAAAAAAGTGTATATGTAGTCGTTTCAAAATACTTGACGTGAATAGTAATTTGCCGGGTAGTAGTGTTAGTAGTGGTGGTTCCGGTACTGGCAGTACAGGTGGTAATAACAATAACGATAATAATAATAATAATAGCACAAGTGGTCC
>DATGZA010000013.1:0-27780 GCA_035297365.1 Nitrososphaeraceae archaeon | reverse complement strand
GTTGGTTGGTTAGTTGGTTTGTTGGTTGGTTGGTTAGTTAGTTGGTTGGTTGGTTGGTTAGTTAGTTAGTTGGTTAGTTAGTTAGTTGGTTAGTTAGTTAGTTGGTTGGTTGGTTAGTTAGTTAGTTAAAATATTTTAATACGTCTTTAAATTTCGAATATAATTTTCATTTCAATAAATAGATAGTATCTTCACTATAGAAGTTATTTTCCTTAGGATATATGCAAAAGGAACATCCTATCGAAAAATTTCAGAAACCTTTATTGTTAATGATATAGTCTACGAATATTCGGAAACTTATTACTTTACTATCTCCAAATTTTAATTCGTTAGCCAGCTAGAATAATATTATAGATAGATTGGGGTTCAAAATCTATTAAAATATTTAATGACGGATTGGATACATATTGTTGCTCATTCTGTACATATGAAAAAGGATTGTTAATACATTCGGTTACATTATTACCGTAAATTCAAGTCCTTCATAAAATTCTTCACATAATCCTGAGACTAAATTTACTGTAACTGTTTGTAAATTTGTTTCCAATATTGAAATCTGTGATGGTTTTAATTTGAGTGCATTCTATTCTGGGTTAAGTTCATTATTAATTACTTCGTGGTTTTTATCGTTAAAAGTACTTTTGGGGATTATCCGTTGTACGAAGACAAAAGAACCACAAGAGAAAGTATATAGATTACGATAGTGGGCTCCGGTGAGTCAGGATAATCTACTCTTCTGTTATTAAACATAGATCATCCTTAGACAGATACCTTATAAAAATAGTATAAAAGATGAAACAATAAAGAAATAAGAAGAGTTTTATGGTGTTGATGCGGGTGTTGGTGATTTTGCCTGTGTCATTTTTGTATTGATTGTCTCTATTAATTGAGGTGTTTTTGGATCTTTCGGATTAAGGGATAGTGCATGTTCCAGAAACTGTTTTGCTTCTGGAAATTTGTCTAAATCATAGTACACTTTACCCTTATTGAACCATGGTTTGTCCCATTTAGGCTCTAAGGATATTGCTTTATCAAAAGCAGAAAGTGCTTCTTCAAATTTTGCAAGTTTATACAAAACCCAACCCTTACTGTTCCATGGTTTTGACCAAGTTGGATCCAACTTTATAGCCTCATCAAAGGCTGCTACTGCTTCATTATTCTTGTCCAGTTTATGTAATGCCCATCCTTTACTATTCCAAGGATTTGCCCATTTAGGATCTAGAGAAATCAATTTATCATACACAGCAAGAGATTCATCAAAACGTTCCAGTTTATAGAGTGCTTCTCCCTTATCAAGCCAAACATTTATCCAATAAGGCAATAATGAAATCTGGGTTTTATCTAAGGATTTTATCTGTTCATCCAAATTTCCAAGAAGTGATATTGCCTTATCATAAGATTCAATAGCACCAGAATAATTTCCTAATTTAAATAATGTATTTCCTTTATTCAGATATGGCGCTGCCCAATTGGGGTCTAGAGAGATGGCCTTATTATAAAGTTCAATTGCATTCGTAAAATTCTTTTGTTTAAATAAAATATTTCCTTTATCCATTAAAGGAGCTGCCCAGTTTGGGTCTAATGATATCGCTTTATCAAATTGTTCATGAGCACCTTTAGAATTACCCTGTTTAGAAATAGCATTCCCTTTATTCAGATATGGCGCTGCCCAATTGGGGTCTAGAGAGATGGCCTTATTATAAAGTTCAATAGCTTTAATTGGATTACTTAACAACAGTTTATTTGCTGCTTCAAATGAGGATTTTGCCTCTTGGCTAGTTGTATTTGATTTATCCTTTACCTTTGTTGTAGCATCACTATCGGAGATAAATGAAGTAATTTGAGCATATGATTCATTATTGGAGAAGTAGACTGTAGAAAAGAGAAAAACTGTTAATATAATTAAAAGAAAGCTTGAAAGATAAACAGATGACCTATTACTGGATTTTACAAAAATATAAAGATACTTGTTATCTTTAGCTTTATCCATCTTCAAATCATTTTGATCCATCACTCATAAATCTTTTTTTTATTCTCTAAATATAGATAACGTTAATAGCAAAGTGCAAGATTCGTTAACCAATGTCTTCTAATCATTATTGGTATTTGTAATTTCATTATCATCATTGTTTTTTAATTTTTGGATTAAATATGGATTCAAAAGTATTTCCTATAAGTACGAATGCTAGTCCGGTTAAAGCTATTAACATACCAGGAGGTATCAACCACCACCATAATCCCCTTGATGCTGCAGAGGCCAAATGCGCTTCATGTAGAATTTGACCCCAGGTAGGAACTGAAGGGTCTCCAAGTCCTATAAAACTAAGAGATGCCTCTGCCAAGATAGCCCCTGGGACAGATATTGCAATACTTGCAAAAGTTAGAGGCAAAAGCTGAGGTATAATATGTTTAAAAATAATTTTAATGTCAGATTGACCTATCATTTTAGCTGCTTCTATATACTGAAAATTCTTTATTTGCAATGCTAGACTTCTCGCTATCTTTGCAGTTCCCATCCAACCAAAGAAGATAAGAAATAGCACTATGATAAAGATATTTCGTCCTATAATAATTGACAAGATAATAAGAAGAGGAAGGGTAGGCAATGAATAAAATATATCGTTAATGCGCATTAACCCTTCATCTGTTCTCCTTCCCTTATAACCAGAAATAACCCCGTAGATAAGGCCTATGAGAATAGAAATACTGGATACAGAAAGACCAATGAAAAGAGCTATTGGCGTTCCCCATAGTAATCCAATAGCAAGGTCGCGTCTCATTTCATCAGTACCTATTATACCAAACCTTTTACCTCCTAGGATGAGTTTTGTTTCTAATATTTTGTCTTCATCGTTAAAAAGATAGAATTTTACATTGAAAATATATTCACCTTTCAAAATTGAATTTTTTGTTAATTCAGAAAAGAGCATGAGTTGAGGTCTTTTTGGATCCTGGATGTAATTGTACATCTTTAAATAATTCAGTAGTTTTTGGTGAATTGCATCATCAGTTGAAAATAATCTTCCAGAGGTAATATTATTGATCGATCCTGTCATTGTTGACATAATTGAGTCAAAATAAATTTCAAATATGGTACCGTCTGGTCTCTTTACTTCTACCTCTATGGCAGGGGGAACTTCTCCTTTTGATAAAGAGTAAGTGATCATAAAATCGGTGGGAGATACTATCGACCCATAGTTAGTTTTGTATGAATGGGTTATCACTTTGATACCGTGTTCTTGTGCCTCTGAAACAGTAGCTATATTTTGGTCATCTTTGGCTAGAGTGCTTAGTGATGATTTTGGTGAAGATGATGTGGGAGATAGAGGGGATGAAGATGTAAGGATCATATGTTCTGGACTTTTTTCCCCAAATAATCCTAGACTACTCCATAATGGAGCTGCAGTTTTGGGATTATCTATCCAGAATGACGGATTGTTCCATTGTTTGAATGAATCAAATGGTATGAATAGAACAGCGTAGACAGTAAGAGAGATGAGAAAAATCAGGATAACCACACCAGCGATCCCAGTTTTGTGACTCTTAAACTCTGATAAAACTTCAATGTATTTCTTTGCGTTGTTCATTTTGTTATGTTTTTTGTGTACAGAGTATGTCCAGTCTTTTTTGTCTACTTCATCATCATCTGCTTTATCTATTTTTTCTTTCCTCAATATTTGTTCCTCATCTATGGAACTAGTTTTCTTTCTGTTATTATTATCATAATCACCGTCATTCATTCAGCTTCACTCTTGGGTCGAAATATGCATATATAATGTCTACAGAGAAGACAGTTAATAGAAAAATTAGCGATGAGATGTATGTTAATCCTATAATTACCGGTACATCCATCAACCCTATAGCATCAAAATATAATTTTCCCATTCCAGGCCAATCAAATACTGCTTCCACTGTAAAAGCACCGCCGAAGGAACCAGCAAGCCCTAGTGCAATTATTGTAATAATCGGAGGCGCTGCATTTTTTAGAGCATGTGAATATATTATTTTTTTCCTGGGGATCCCCATAGCAAATTGTGCTCTTATATAGTCTTCATTTAGAATTCCAGAAACTATATATCTAACAATAAATGCCAAAGATCCAAAACCAAGGATTACCATAGTAATCAATGGGAGGATCATGTGATACAAAAGATCAAAGATGTAGATTGGATCATTGGGAGAGGTAACGGGTGTTGAACGAGCAGGAAAAATATCAAGAGAAAAAGCAAAGATAAAGATCATAATCATTCCAAACCACCAAACAGGAACACTGTTACTAAAGACTGCAAAAATAGAATTTATTTGATCTAGTTTGGATCTTGCTCGATCAGCCAAATATGTTCCCAGATAGACACCTATTACTGCCACGATGATAGTGGTTGTAGTAAATAATAAGAGAGTTTTTGGAATTTTTTCTATTATGATGTCTTTTATATAGGAAGAACCTGAATCCGCTACAAAGTAATTTGACTTGCCAAGATCTAAGAACATTACCTTAAATAAAGTATTAAAAAATCTATTTGGAGAATACCAGGGTTGATCAAGTCCGAGGTTTTTTACTTGCAGATTTATCTGGTTATCAATATAGTTTTGACGTTCTGTAAGATCGTTAAACTTTATTTTTTGATTATTCAAACTATCTATAACATTAAACTTTACAGACTCCCGTATAATATCGTCCATTGCAGGTCCTAAAAGTGAGATCGTTAATACAAGAATAGAAAATAAAACTACGAAAATGTTAATGATTCTTTTGAATAAAAAAAACAAGAATCCGCACATAAGTAGAAAAAGTAAATGATAGAGTATATTAATACTATTATTATTGAAGTTTAGAATTAATACTATTATTATTGAAGTTTAGATCTCAAATCAAATAATAAATTAATATCTAATTATCTGATGATAGTGATAGAAAAAATACCGACTGAGTTCAAAGATTTATTGCTTTGTGAATAATCTGAACAGTAGTCTAACCTTTGTTATACTCGGCTGGTAAGTTGAAGCAATCAATAGGGAGTATTCAGTTTTCTCATAAATGGCGTCTCTAACTCGCCTAGAATATCTATATCTGATTGAGACATAATTTCCAACCATAAAAAAATAACTAGATGAGAAAAAAGAATGAGAATTTATGTTTTGATCAAGCTTATTATTCTAAAGGAATCAAAAAGGAAACTATAGAAAGATACATATTGAATTGCATTTAAAAGAAAAAGAAATTCTGTAAGAGAGATAGACATCAAATAGTAACGTTAGTTATAGAGAGAACACATTCAAGGATTAATTGACTCTGGCTTACATATAACATATTAGAAGAATAGATGCTACCATGCTATTGTGCAACTACCAAATAGGTCATTACAAAGCAAGGTAATTTTGCAATAGACACTAACAAAGTATTTTTTTCTCAAATTCACTACTTTAATGAGATAGTTATTCTAAACTCTCCAGAGCTTTATTCTCTCCTTCAACAATCAGCTCTTTAATAGTATTAACAGAAAAGTCAGCATTTTGCAATGGATACGGTCTCTTATTGTTTTCTCGACTGATTCTTTGGATATTTAAGATTTTGGCACCATATTTTTCTACCAATATTTTATGCTCTTTTTCAATGTAATTAATAATATCTTTGTCTATCTTTGAAGGATCATGTTCCTTAAAAACATCATATAACGTTTCAATCAAATTAATATGCCTAGTTATGAGTCTGGACATTTTTTCAAGACTCTGGTCCTTATCAGTAAACATTATATCTTTGGCTCGGGACTGAACTTCACTCATATCAGATGGAAGCTTTCCTATTTTTTTAGGAAAATTCTCAACTACAAAGATATTTTTATCTTTACTTGGAGAAGCCATCATAACTTCTCGTATTGGAGTATTGCTTAACAAGGATCCATCCCATGCATATATTCTGTCATTTACCTCTATCCATGGAAATCCGTATTGAGGATATCCAATTGTAGCTAAGAGATGTTTCATCTCTATTTGTATTTTGTAGCTGTCAAATATTATTGGTTCAGCGGAAAGAACATCAACAGCAGTGATTATAAGACGTGTGTTATTATTATTGTTACCATTTTGACCATTTTTATTGCTTTGTTTTGTATCCGCAGAGAGTTTTCTGAAATCTATGTACTTGTCCAGCGTTTTTTCTAGTAAAGTATTATCGTATATATAAGTCCAATTTGATGACTGTAAAGGAAAATCCTTTGAAGGATTACACATATACCTATTCCAATTCATCCATCTGGGAACAAAGAACTTTGGAACTCCAAATAAAGCTGCATTTAATGATGCTGCAGATGATTTCTTGATATTAAACTGATGATTTTGATTATCATAATCAAAAGAAAATACGTCAGGTATTATATTATAACTACTTTCGGCAAGCTCCATCCAAAAATCTTCTAAATCTTTTTCAGGATTGTCATTTTTACTTCCAGTAGTTATAGCTCCGTTAATTGCTCCTATTGATGTTCCTGCTACTATATCAAATTTTATATCTTTTTTTGCAAATGCTTTACATACTCCACACGCAAAAGCTCCTAACGAACCTCCACCTTGTAATATTAATACATTTTCGATATCTCTTTCATGTGTGTGGTTATACATTGTTTTTAATTTATTTATAGAGAACTCGATATTTTGCTTTTTCGAAAAACAAAAGTCATCTTTCGTTTGTTTATTTCTTTGAGCTATGAAATATACAAATAAGACAGTAAAAGGGCGAATTAGGTCTGATTTATTTCATAAACCACTGCTCCCATTGTGACGTTAGTTATCTAATTAGGTCCACCCGACCAAAAATACTGTGAATCAGAAAAATGAATTGAAAATCAAAAATGTCATCAGTTTTGTTTTCTTTTTGTTTTAGTTCTAATAACGGAATTGTTAACTATTGCTTCTCAGCTGAAAAATTATTCGAGATCCAATTCCTTGCAATCAGTATATCCTCTTGAATTAGATTGTGACCTGATGATTGCCACTTTAAGGTTATCATTGCATTATTCTTCTCAAATATTTTATAAAGATTTTCTGTTTCGATCCTTGGTACTATCGGATCATTTAATCCTGCAGATAATAGGATTTTTTTGTTTGAAAGATCTGGAGGATAAGCAGGAATTAGGGGAACCATGGCTCTGAAAAGAATTGCACCATGTAGCACTTTTGGACGAAGAAGAATCATACTAGCAGCAATATTAGCTCCATTTGAAAATCCAATTGCAACTGTATTTTGCAAGTTAAATTCATAATGTGATGAACAATTTTGAATAAAGTCTGCAAGCTCATATGTTCTAAATTTAAGATCTTCTAAATCAAATACTCCTTCGGATAATCTTCTAAAGAAACGGGGCATACCATTTTCCAAGACTTTGCCTCGAGGACTTAATAGAGATGCATTGGGTTCTATTTCCTTGCCAAGAAACATAAGGTCTTCTTCATTGCCACCTGTACCATGCAATAATACAAATGTTAGTTTCTTGTTATTACTGTAATCTTCTCTGAGATCGTTAGAAGAAGAATAAATATGTGTAAATCCCAAGTCGTTTGACCTTATCATTGTAGTCCCTTTTCATTTTGAGAATTTTTATTGTTTTCAGATAGATCTATCTTTGGTAAAACCCTTTCCAATTTTTCTCTTACAGGTTCAAGCCATCTTGGTAACATGAGC
Organism: Nitrososphaeraceae archaeon; assembly: GCA_035297365.1. Taxonomy (GTDB): domain Archaea; phylum Thermoproteota; class Nitrososphaeria; order Nitrososphaerales; family Nitrososphaeraceae; genus TH1177. The sequence goes on along the minus strand of DATGZA010000013.1, from coordinate 20,102 downwards.
CTTTTTCCTAGGTCTTGTATCTTCTGATCTACTGTAAATCCTGGTGGGTCTGTAGCAACTTCAAATAGAACACCACCTGGTTCCCTAAAATATACAGAATGAAAATATGTTCTGTCGAGTACAGGTGTAGGATTTAGGCCAATTTTTATGATATTATCTCTAATCGATTTTTGTTTTTCATCTGATGGAGTTCTAAATGCAATATGATGAACTGTTCCTATTCCAATAATTCCATTAGGAGTATAAGGTAAGCAAAGGACATCCAGTATTTTTGAGCCTGCTACACCTTGTGCATTTTCTAATTGATAGCGGAAACGATTTCCTTCATTTGCTATCATTTTGTATCCTAACTCACATAAAATTTCTGAAGTACGTTCGTATCCTTCTTCAGATAGACTTACAGAATAAAACCCTCTTATACCGTTTTCGTATGAAATGGGTCCCTCCTTCCAAAACCTTTCATCATTTTTGTCAGCTGATGAATGAGCGACAAGTTCCAATTCTAGACCATCTGGATCGTATAGTCTTATTACTTTCTCATCTTCAAACCGTTTTGTAGGTTCTTCAAAACAAACATCATTATTCTTTAGACGTTTCCTCCAGTATTCAATGGAGTTTTGAGGTACTAGAAAAGATGTTGTAACAGCCTGACCTGTACCTCTATAACCTTTTGGGGCATTGGACCATGGAAAGAATGTCAGAATAGTTCCCGGATGACCTATTTCATCGCCATAATAGAGGTGATATGTACTAGGATCATCAAAGTTTACAGTTAATTTGACTAGTCGAAGTCCCAACAATTTTGTATAAAAATCAATATTTTTTTGTGGATCGCTGCAAATGGCAGTAATGTGGTGTATTCCGGATATATCATTTTTGGAATTCATAACTTTTGTTTCAACACCTTCATCATTTTTTCTTTGTTTTTCTAGTTATATAGAGTCGCCTATAAACACCGAAAATATAAAGTATGCTATCATGCGATAGATCTGACTTTTTCAATTTCGTTATATTATATAGTAAATCTATGCGAATTAAATTATTATGATTGTAAATAAATGAATGTATTTATTCATTTATTTATTACTATTACTCGAACGATATAGATACTGTGACGATTTCACTTTCTACCTTAAGATCAATTGGTATTCTTTTTACTATGATTATTTCTGAATCTTCAAATATTACAAGATTAGATAATGTTCCTTCCAACCTTAGATATATTAAAATCGTATTCAACAACGTAATGAGCAACAAAAAGATAATATTTGCCTCAATGTTGGCAGCAATACTTGCGACAGGTCTACTGGTTCTAAACCCATCAATGAAAGGAATTGCACAAGCACAAATGTACGACAGCCAATACGGATATGATAATGGTTATAACAACTATTATCCGGAACCAAAGAGTTCTCATACAGATATCCAGAAAATATCCTGTGTAAACAGTAACACAAATGTAAATGGAATAGATATCCAGGAAATACCTCGAGATGGTCCTGGCGTAGCAGCAGCAAATGAAGGAGGTCCAGACGGTGCAAATACACAAGATGGCAACGGGATTGGAGACAGAATAAATTTTGACAGGAACCTCGTAAATATATGTGTCAATCTCAATTTTAACGACCAAGATAGATCACCAGTACCATAACATAAAATTTTTTTACTTTTTTTTTTGAGATATTTAAATTAATTAATATATGACTCCAACGAAATGGGGATAAAGAATTTTTTTATGCTATATTAATAAGCAGTTTATTTTATTTGTGATATAACAAATGAAACTGATTCAGAAAATGAAATTAAAAGTTAATTTCCATGCTTTAGGCGCAACAAATGAGAATATGTTTCTCGAATATTTCATCAGTTGTTATTTATGCATGAAATGGAGCTAATTTGATCGTGAAAAAGCTAAAGTTTTCATTATTGCTGATGACTATGAGGTTGACAAGATGATAGCAATATGATATTAGGATTCTCATAAAAGACTGTCTGAAATATATAGAGAAAAAGCAGATTCTCCAAGAGAGAGAAAACCGTTGTCAGATATTGTATTTTTTGAGGAATTGGATAATGGCACAAGATGACAAGATAAAAAAATAGGATTCTAAATTCTAGAACTTTTTATTCTTTATAATTGAAAATTCTAGTTTGGAAGGAACTTAGTATGTCATATAACTTATATGTATTAATCCAGTCAAAAAAGATTAGAGATTTATATTAAATGTCATATTTTATTTAAAATGAGTGAAAATAGGAAAAGAGTTAACTTATTAATAGTATTTTATACCCGCTATGGACACACTGCCCGTATGGCCGAAGAAATCTCTCAAGGTATTAAAGAGATACAAGAAACAAATGTGACAATTAAACGAATTGCAGATGATTTTCCAATGGACGTAATATCGAAAAATTTATCATGGTCACAATTGGTTGAAAACCTAGATAAAAAATATCCTCCAGTGTCTGTAGATGACCATGTAGATGAGCTTCCGAAATATGATGCAATTATTTTTGGTTCACCCACAGATTTGGCAATATGGCAGCACAGATGAAAACGTTATAGGATAGAACAAGTCGCCTATGGTTGAACGGGTCTCTTATTGGGAAAGTAGAAATGGTATTTACTAGTGCTGCTTCAGTTCATGGAGGACAAGAGTCAACAGCTATATCGATGATGTTCCCTATGTTGCATCTTGGGATGATAATAGCTGGTGTTCCATATTCCATACCTGAACTTAGAGAGCGGCAGTCCTTATAGTCCCAGTAGAATAGTAGGACCGAAAGCTGATAAGCCTTTTGATGAAAAAGATATAAAAGTTGCAAGTTGCAAGGAGATTTGGAAAAAGAATTGCAGAGATTACATCCAAGATAAAAGAAAATGATTGATAGTAACATTACTTATGCGATAACAGTCAAATGACTTAAATATAGTAATATTTCTTTTCAAATTTCAATTTCGTCTTTTTTGTGTCGATTTCAACGAATAATCCTATTCCAGTTTCACTAGCTCTGCAATGATTTCGAAAATATTTTAGATTTGTTATTCCACATATTTCTCTTTTAGGCGAGCCTACTTTTCAGCCAACAATCAATTATGTGGAGGCTGGTATTTTCGACTATGACGGAATTGCATGACCAAATTCACATTTAGACATGATAGCACTGTAATGATCATAGTCACCAAGTAATTTTAAATTTGCGGAATCAAATGTTTTGATTTAAGAATAATCAATGACAATGCCGTGACACTAAGTACATGACACTAATTACGTGAGCTTTATTTCATTAACTTCATAGAGACAGATAATCGTGAACAAATATGAAAACCTGTTATAATACAAGCCTTATTGTTCTAGAGTTAATTTTAATACATAGTTTGATTTAAATTTAAACATTTTATTTGGCTATGAGAATTAAATTACTAAATGAGATATAATTTTTCTGACAAGGTGGTACTAATAACAGGCGGAACCGGAGCTTTAGGAAAAACATTAGTAAAAAAATTCATTGCAACTGGGGCAACCATAGTAGTCACCTATAATACAGATAAAAAGGTAGCAGATCTGAAACAAGAAATTAAAGAAACTGATGAACTAGAATTACTAAAAACAGATATAACAAAAGAAGATCAGATTGTGAAATTAATATCAGATATTGTTGAAACATATGGTCATCTAGATGTTTTAGTCAACGTAGTTGGTGGATATTTGGGAGGAAAAAGCGTAGCAGATTTGTCTGAAAGTGAATGGGATACCATGATGAATATGAATTTAAAATCTGCCTTTTTAATAAGCAAACATGCAATACCCGTTATGAAATCTAGAAAATACGTTAGTGGTGGAAAGATAGTACATATATCGTCCAGAACAGGTTTAAAATCTGGAGGTTATGATTCTGCTTACGCGGCATCAAAATCAGGGCTAATAAGATTGGTAGAATCAATATCACAAGAAACTAAAGAACATAATATTAATGTGAATTGCGTATTACCTAGCATAATTGATACTGAACCTAATAGAAAAGCAATGCCAAACGCAGATTTTAGTAAGTGGGTAAAGGCAGAGGATCTAGCAAACGTAATCCTGTTCCTTTGCTCAGACGAATCAAAAGTCATAATGGGAGCGGCAATTCCGGCCTATGGATTGTCTTAAATTCTTTATTTTTGATTGACTAATATAAAATTAGAATTTTGTAGATTATTTTTACACATAATTAATCTCTTGTTATAGAGAGCTAAATAATTCTTTCTTCATGGTATGACATGTATATGACAAGCAAATATTGTTTGATCATATACTCTTGCAAAATTAGAGATAAATTTCATAATTTTGATAACATTGACATTCTTCATGTCACTGACAATAGCAGGATCGCAGTTATCTAATGTTGAATTATATTTTCACGATAGACAGAATGTTACTGTATCTGAACACATGTTTGGCATATATTACATATAGTAATATTATATGGCGGTAAAATCACCCAATTAATTATTAATTTTCTTATTATTCTTTATAAAAAATGTTTTAAGAATAAAATCTACTATATTATATTATATTTCATAATAGAAATAATGCAGACATTGTGAATTTATGATTCTGTTTTTTAGAAAAAGAAAAACAAAGTATCTTACCCAAAAAATTATAGTAAACTATTGAATATACATTAATTCTTTTAATATTATTAGTTGTTGCGAAAAATTTAAAAATAAAATTTTTATATGATCAAGTATACAGGTACTTTTTTTTGTTGAAAAAAATATTTTTAACAAGATGATTTTACCGTATCATACACAATAGCATGATAAATCTTGATGTAAAAATAATTGAAAATCTGAAATTATCAAATAAATATTCAGAGGTTATATAGGGTTATAAAGTAATTAAAATTATGAATCAATGCAAACATTGGGCATGTAATCTAAAGAATAATTCATGTGTTGGTTGCGGTATTATTATATGTCCTAATTGTTTGCAGGAACCCTCTGATTGTAGATGCGACAATAAAGATAATTGCTGTAAAGTATGAGATTAAAAATATATCAAAGGAATCATTGTAAATTTGTAATTTATGATTCAATAGGACATTTCTTGTAATTCTATTTTCTCTTCGTATGCTTCAATTATCATTATCTTGAATGCAACATCTTTTGGTAGTTATCTTTGGAAACTACCTAATTAATCATAATGTTTCCTAAATCTGTACCTTTATAATCAGAGGGTCAAATTCCATTCACAAACTCCGTGCATCAAAGTATATAAACAGTATAGGATTGCAAATTAGTTACTAAATCCAAAGTAATTGTATTTTAGGTAAGGTATATAAAATTAAATATTCATATTTAGTTCTTCAAACTTCCTTGAAATTTATTAAATTATTAAATAAGAGGATCACTAAATAAGTAATTATGAGTGAATATGAAAATCTAAAGACCTCTGATATACTCGTAGAGACATTAATTGACTGGAATGTTGATGTTGTCTTCGGTATTCCTGGAGACACTATAAATGGATTCATAGAAGCTCTAAGAACAAGAAAAGACAAGATTAAATTTATACTAACTAGACACGAAGAATCTGCGGCATTAATGGCATGTGCCTACGCGAAATATACAGGAAAACTTGCAGTATGTACAGCAATTGCGGGTCCAGGTGCGATTCATCTACTCAATGGACTTTATGATGCTAAAGCAGACAATACTCCTGTTATTGCAATTACTGGTGGAACATCCACGGATTTGATGAATTCAAGTTTCCAGCAGGATATTAATTTGTTACAACTCTTTTCTGATGTTACAGTTTACAATAGCATTATTGGTTCACCTCAACAAACGGAAATGGCAGTAGATATAGCTTGTAGAACGGCTCTTGTACGTAAAGGAGTAAGCCATCTCAATATTCCAATTGATGTGCAGGAAAGAAAATTGGAGGGCCATTATTCAAGACACAAAGTTCCAGGACATACGTCAGATATTTTTGTACCTCCTGCTTTACCGGATAAAGAATTGATGAAAAAAACTGCAGAAATACTAAATAGCGGAAAAAAAATTGTGCTACTAGTAGGCCAAGGTGCCCTGCATGCATCCAATGAGGTTATTGCTATTGCAGAAAAGTTGAACGCTCCAATTATAAAAGCACTTCTTGGCAAGGCAGTTATTCCAGACGACCATCCGTACAGTCTCGGAGGATTGGGGATTTTGGGAACAGAACCAGCAAGCGATGCAATGAATGAATGCGATACACTAATGATGATTGGAACCTCTTTTCCATACATAGAATACCTTCCTAAACCAGGAAAAGCAATTGGAATTCAAGTTGATATAAAACCTGAAAAAATTGGGTTGAGATTTCCTGTTAAAATAGGATTGATAGGTGATTCTAAAAATGTATTGACAGAATTGTTACCATTAATATCTGCTAAAAAAGAAGAAAATAATACTGAAAATAATTTAAAAGATAGTGCTGACGAAAAAAACAGAATCAATGAAACAAGTTTACAATTTCTAAAATCAAAACAAAATGGAATGAAAAATTGGAATGGTATTTTAAAGGAACAGAGTAATCGCTCGGGCGAGCCGATAAAACCTCAGGTTATAGCTGCTGCAGTTTCTGAAGTCTTGGAAGATGATGCAATAATATCGGTAGATAGTGGAATAAACACATGTTGGGCTGCAAGATTTTTAAATATGAGGAAAGGTATGAAATTTTCGGGTTCGGGTAGCCTAGCAACGATGGGCTGCGGGGTTCCTTATGCAATTGCAGCCAAAATTGCATATCCGGAAAAACAGTCAATTGCATTTGTTGGAGATGGTGGATTTACAATGCTTATGAGTGAATTTGCAACTGCGGTTCAATACAATCTACCAATCAAAGTAATAATAATTAATAATAACCTGCTAGGGATGATACGATGGGAGCAGATTGCATTTCTTGGAAATCCTGAGTATGGAGTAGAGTTTTCCCAAATTGATTTTGTTAAATTTGCAGAAGCGTGTGGTGGCAGAGGATTTTCAATCAAAAAATCAGCCGATGTGAAGCCAGTTATACATGAAGCAATGACAGAAAATAATGACGTTCCTGTTATAATAGATGCACATGTAGACCCATTTGAACCGCCACTACCTCCGAAAGTAGACATGGAATTTGTAAGCAACGTCATTAAATCTTTTGCAAAAGGACAGCCTTATGCAAAGGAAATTGGTTTGACGTTGTCCATAGACCAGCTCCACGAAAAGCTAAGAAAATTGCATTCGCACAAGAAATAGAATGATTATGGTGCATATCATATTAGTCTCAGTACAAAACCACACGAGAAAGAACATTTTAAATATAATATTAGGGAGTATAAACGAATTAACATAATAGAAATAATGAACCTAATGAGGTTCATCTACCATTATTTCGAATTCATCACTGTTACAAACTTCATTCATTTGAAAAATAAAATGAATGTTTAGATGTTCGAATCCAGTTTCATGAAATGCCAATGTCCATTACCCTCGTATTTGTTCTATTGACGAAAATAGTGACCAATTGACCGTTTGAATGACGAATTTAATTATAAAATGACGAAATACACAAACCTTAAATACTAGCTTTATAGAATCGTGACAGAAAATTGGCTGTCAGAATCGCGCCTGCAACAAGATCATCAGTAATACAATTATAATTAATGATAACAACAGAGATGAAATAGCATTAAAAATGTTTATTCGGCAAATGAACTGCTTCAAATATTATTAAGAAATGGACAAATATGACTGGGTTCAATGATGCTTCTGGCCTGAGACCTTGCTGTAGCACTGAGGAAGTCTCTAATATCAATGCTTCAGTGCGTTGAACTTGTTAGGATCTTAAAGATTATTAAACAGCTAGGCATTGAAGATGATGACATTTATAACTTTCTAAATAAGTCATACACCGAGTACAATAGCCCAACACTACAACCTATTGAATAAGTAAGAGCCGTAAAAAAGATCGATATATTTCCAGATAGTCAATCAATCTATGAATTGCCAGACTACATCAAAGAAAAACATCTACAAAGAATTGCACTGAATATTTGCAATTATAATTTGCTCACGAAATACATAAAAAGAAAAGAGAAATTCAAGATTTAACAAAGATTCTAGAAACTTTCGAACAAGACCATAAAAATCAAGAAAAAGATTTTTTGTATTTAAGGAATTGAAACATGAACTAGAAAAACATATTTTCGTTTAAGTGATGTTGAATCGCTAACGAATATTATCAGAATTTTTACGGATTTTGGTTTTAAGCCATCGACAATACTGGCTGAATTCTATAAGATAAAAAATTATCCTACTGTCGTTTCCAAAAGAGAAAGAAAATTAAAGGAACTCGAATCCAGGATCAAGGTTTTAAGATCGAGATAGGTCCAGTACCATTATTTTATAAATTCAAATCAAATTAAAGTCTCGGCATTAACTGACTTGAAAAATATGAATTGCAAATTAACAAATATAAAGAGATATAAAAAGAATATATTCAATACTAAAAGAAATATCAAAAGAGTACATAGCAACATATTACGAATCTTCTTTTTTTTATATAATCTAATCATTGTTAGATTCGAAATATAACATTCATGTAGGATCTATTTTTGTTCTGTGCATATGTGCACTTATTCTAAATAATAAAAAAAGATATTCGTACGAATAAAAATTTATTCAGCCAAATCCTATATAGGTAATAATGATTTGTCATGAACCATTTATTAGTAGAATAAGAAATTCTCATAGTTAAATTTTATAGATAAATATAATGTAACTTCATACGGATATTTCATAGATAAAATAGTAACAAAAACATTTTAAATAATATTACTATGATAAAGACATTGTTAAAAATCATAGTAATAATATTGAATTTGGTATAATTTTACTACTCTTATTTGCTTTTCCTATAATTGATAAAGAAGTGACCGCTCAAGAGATTATCGAAAATGAGGTATTATCTGAAAATAATGATGATAATTCAGATATAAACAAATTTGTAGCAAAGCCTCAAGTTGATGTAAATATAGAGGGTACTGAACTAGATGACAAATTGAGGGGAGGAGATGGTGATGACCAAATTGATGGAGGAAAGGGAGGTGATACTCTCCAAGGTAATCAAGGAGATGACCAAATCGATGGAGGAAAGGGAGACGATAATCTGAAGGGAGGAGATGGAAATGACAAAATTGATGGAGGAGATGATAATGACCAAATTGATGGAGGAAAGGGAGACGATGTTGTGGATGGAGAAAAAGGAGACGATGAGATGAAGGGAGGAGATGGAAATGATACTTTCCGGGGTAATGAAGGAGATGATGAAATTGATGGAGGAAAGGCAGATGATCTTATAGATGGAGGAGATGGTGACGATGAGATGAAGGGAGGAAAAGGAGCAGATAGATTTGTCTGCGACATGGGGGACAAAATTATAGACTATAATTCTTTAGAAGGCGATAAAATTGTAGGACAATGCAAATATGAAGATAAAGGATCAATACCAAAACCTATACATATCCCTGATAAAATTATACCTAAACAGACTGTCGAAAAAGAAAATCTATTTCCAAATTCAGCAGTGAAACCGAGCGACCAGGACGATAGCTTTCAAAAATTTGTGTCTAAATTTATTGGTATGCATTTTCCAGGATTATTCAAATAACATTATTGATTTTTCAGATATTTTTCAACCAAATATAAAATCTATCTCAATACAAAACTATATGGTCAATGAATAGGATCAGATATACCGGCCATGAACGGTGCTTTCAATCATTTTTCCAGCACTGCAATCTGTAAAAGATTAGATAGTTATTTCAGATTTAAAGCAGCAATTGTACTGGCAAACGTTTCATAAGGTACTGCACCGGGAATTACACTTATCAGTTCGTTATCTTTCAAAAGAACAAATCCTGGGGTTCCAGAAAGTCCTATACTTCTAGCCAGCGAGTTATTTTCATCTACCAGATTTTGGTACTGCCCAGTTTGTACACAATTTTTAAATTTTTCTATATCTGCAATTTGTACATTGGTTGCAAATTGTGTCAGTGAATCCAAAGTTATCCATTGCTGAGGTTCAGGTTTGAAATTATTAAATATCTCGTTTGAAAATTCCCAGTATTTGTTCTGTTCAGCGGCACAATATGATGCTAATGCAGCCTGATTGGACCCTTTGTATACTCCACGATCATTTACAACGAAATCCTTGTACAGAAATTTTATCATTCCTTTATCTACAAAATTTTGTACTATTTTATCGAAACTCTGTTCATGAAATTTATGACAGAACGGACATCTGTAATCTGCAAATTCGACTAGTGCTATCTTTGCATTAGCATCTCCAAGAGGTTTGACATTTTCTGATATGGGCTTGAGCAATTGTGGTACAGATTTAGAAACTAAAAATTTTTCCGAGTACTGTATCAATGAAGAGATCATTCTATCAACGGTTGGTATAGAACTGTAGTATTTTTCAGGTGTCGAAATGAATGACAGAAGGTACAGGTTGTTATTATCAAGAATTCCAAAGTCTACTTGAATTCTCTTTGTATTATCTGAATCGGTATAAGAATAAACCAATTTGTGGGAGAACATTTTTTTTGCATTAGGGATTATTGATGAATCTTCCAAATTAAAGTTATTCAAGGTACTGCTTTTATCTTTCAGTGTTGCTTCAACGATAGATTTCATTGATATAAAATTTGAAGTAATAGGTATTGTACTTACTTTAACTACTTGTTTTGATGATGGATCTGGAGGATGAAATTCTACCTCCGTATCTGAAATTTCAGAAAAAGTCCAATTACTGGGATAATCAATTTTTATACTGGAATCTGCATTCTGATAAGCAGAAAATTTCTCTTTTTGCTCGTTGATTAAATCAGATGATGACGGTATAGTCCATTGAGCTTCAACATTCATGGTTAGAAAATAAAGAATGCATAATGCTGAGGATATCAATACAAATAGCTTAAAATTCACTAAGTTGCATAATAGTATATTCTTATAAATTACATTGTCTTGGAGATATAACGAGTGAGTTAAGAGAATTTCACAACAAAAACTAGTGTTGTTATAAAAAGTGTCATATCATCAGTTTGTTATAAAAAGTGTCATATCATCAGTTGTAGAACTAAAAGAAATAAAATAAAATTCTGTGAATACACGTAGATAGTTAGAATGATAAGATCATAGTAGTAATTATGTCAATCCAGTACCTCAATTAAATTCATGGTTTTACCTGACAATGAATATTATTTCCTAGAGTCAGAGATCATGATTAGATAGATGGATCGCTGGATTGATATATTTACCGGGTCCATTGACAATTTGGAGATATTGAAATATGATTAACTTAAATTATATTTTAAAACATGAAAAATAGCATATTTGGGAAAAAAAGAGCAATCGCCTATATAAAGCTCTTAAAAATCTTATAATACAGCTATAATATCTATAGCAAGTACATGAGGCGGGGGAGAAACCAGTCAGCTGTAATAATACTATCAACATTTCCAAATAAGGAATCAATAATCCAAAATGTAAACGAGGTAATTATCGAAAAAAAATTATGTGCATGTATAAGTCTCGTGCCTGTTAGGTCATTCTATTCATGGAACAACAAACTTGAAGATCATGAAGAGATCATGGTGTTGTTCAAGACTACGAAATCCCTAGCCACCAAATTGAAATTGGAGATTGCTAGAATCCATCCATATGACGTTCCTGAAATCATTGAAATGAAGATGAATGACGTTGCTAAATCATATCTAAAATGGATGATAGAATCCATAAAGAGCTAATTCTATATCTTTCTTCTTGCTTCCAATCATCGATATTTGATTTACATTTTACAAAACAAACGAAATTTATTTTCTTTTTTTTGGTATAACGTTTTATACTTTAGAACGAAAAGTACTAACAAAAAAATCTTGAATTCCCACAGTTGTCATTTTGAAATAGGATCCAAAACAGACATAGGACTGGTTAGAGAGAAAAATGAAGATTCTCTATTTGTGGATGATAATTTAAAGCTTTTTGTTATTGCAGATGGAATGGGTGGACATAGCGCCGGAGAAATAGCAAGTAAAATTGCAATAGACACAATTTCACAGTATACAGTTGAAAGACTTAACAGAGAGCATGTACAAGAAAAAGACTTAAATAAACTAATTTTAGAGTCAATAAATCTTGCAAATTTCAAGATATTGAAAGAGAGTGTCGATAATCCCTATTTGCATGGAATGGGAACCACAGCTGTTTTTGCGATAACATCGGAACAAGGCAATATCCATCTAGTAAATCTTGGGGATAGCAGGGCATATCTTATTGATAATAGGGTTGAAAAGATTTCCAAATTAACTACAGATCACACACTAGTTGAAGATCATTTCAGAAGAGGTTTATTATCTAAAGAGGAGACAATTAATCACCCCATGCGTCATATACTGACACAATCTCTGGGATTAAATGAAGAGATTGTTCCTTTCCTAACCAACCTTAAATTTCCTGTAGGGAACTATCTTTTATTATGTTCTGATGGATTAAATGAGATGATGACAGATAAAGAAATTTTAAATGTCGTCACAGATCCTAAAATTAAAAGTTGTCAAGAAAAATGCAAAAAACTGGTAGAAATTTCAAATGAGAAAGGTGGAGTGGATAATATTTCAATAATATTAGTGAAAAATCTTGGACCTGATTCGACCAATAGTGGAATTGTTGTTTGATCCCTTTTTTACATTCCATCCTATCTAATATCAAATAAGTAACAAAAGATAAAATTTTTCCAGTAAAGTAAAATACAAGAAGAGGAGATAAAAAAATGAAAAAAATAAAAATAAAAATCAATTCTATTAAATGAATCATTTGTCTACATCTTTCTTTTTTCTTGAATCAGCGGATCTGGTAACGAAGGATGGCTACAATACCCCCAAGAGCAGAAACACGCAATCCTATATCAGTGGATGAATCCACAGCGTAAACTTTTGCACTCAGTGATTCAGCACTGTTTAAAAGATTTATTATATCATCTTCTTTTGAATCCTTAAAAACGGAGTTAGAAAAAACAAGAGATTCCACAGACCTCAATTTCACTGCTTCGGAAACTTCTTTGAAACCCATAGCATATTTTTGCTCTCCTTTATTAACCTGAATCATAATTTGATCTATGATATTAGATACAATTGAAATCTTACTGGAGCTCATCACTTCCTTTATTGCGGGAGATCTGATAAATACAAGAATTCCATCTTCACCAGCAACATCAACACCATCAATTACCAAGGAAATATCTTTATAGTTAGATTTTTTACTATGTATATAGTTCAGAAATTTTCTTTTTGTTTCTCCTGGACCAAATATTATTATTTTAAATTTTCCCTCTTCGTATATTAGATTTACAAAAGTATTTGCTATTTCGTCAAAGAAAATTTCTATATTGGGATTATTTCTGGCAGTCTGCGAATAATATTTCCCACTCTGGCCTGAATATATATTTGGAATTATTTGTAGATGAGTGCCTGTAATCTTTGCTATTCCAGCTTCTTTTGTATCAATCGCAACTAGGATGAATGTACCAGCAACATCTGACTTTAGTAAAGTTATATCTAGTTCATCCCATTTCTTATTTTTTTCAATTACAAGTGAATTTCCTATCTGGACTAGTACAGAATGATATGTTCCCTTGGCAACTAGGCTATTGTTTGATTCTGTAATAATACCAGATATACGTAGTCTGTCAATAGTTTCATCCAGATTGATTTTTTCAACTCTTATAGATACACGAATTTTAACTCTCTCCCTATCGGGTCTAGAAAATTCTTTATCAAATTTTATAACTCTAGTAGTATCCGAGATGACAGTATCCCCAAGTTTAACCACGCGTCTTAAAGCAAAGAGGTCGTCAGAATCCTCTGGAATCACCAGTATTGCCTTACCTGAAGAACCTTTTACTTCTTTACTGATCATAGCGCTTTAAAAAAAGGCAGATAATATCATTTGTTACCTGTCATTTCACTTGATAATAATACAATAACAACAGATCATTGGTTTGAAGAAGACTTTATTGACGGCGATGATGGTGATGATGGTGATGATGAAGGTGCCGATGACGAGGATTGTGAATCATCTCTGTTTATAGAAATTTCACTTTCAGAACTGTAATTAGTTTTCTCTTTTTTATTACTACTTTTATCTTTCTTTGTAATATTCGATGCAGATTCCAGATAGTCGTTGACCCACTCTTGAGTCAGCACACCAGATTCGACAAGGTTAACCAATGCGTTAGCGGAAGCTGCCCCAGATACTTTACCTGTCTTTCTCCTTATCTGTCTCCATTTTAGCTGAGTATTACCACTTTTAGATGAGTAGATTATTCCTAATACATCCTTTGCATTTACGAAGGTCATTTCACGGATCCTTTTTAAAGTAACTTTATCGACTGCCTCTATATATATGGCACCAGGTCCCTCTTCACGTTCTGGAAAAACCTCAAAATCACGTAGATAACTATCGGGAATGAACGATTTGCACGTACTTACAATAATAAACTGTCTAAAACTTTCAAGTGATGCAGTAGTATCTATATTAACCAATATGTTTGCCTCCTAATATGATAAAATGCTATTTTTTTAATATATATATTTGAATACAATTTTATGATAATATACCAGATGATTATTTATTTAATGTTTCTAGTATATTATATGAAATGAGAATAATGTTTTATTTTCAAAAAATTATTATTATGTCATAACTTTTCAAAGGGATAAAATATGACCATGAAGATAATTGGTAGTGTTAAAAGATAAACTACAAACCATAGAAATCTCTGACGTAAAAATAAAAAAAGCTAAAGATGTTATCAAACGTGGTATAATAAAGAAACTCAGGCTGAATTGAACGAGATAGGATTGAGAGGATAGACATTTGACGACATTACCAAGATGTTAATCAGAGAACACAAAGAGAGACAGGATACCAAAAGGAAATTAGTCAAAGTAACAATAGTAATATTTATCCTAAAACCTGTACTTATGGTTGTAATACTCTGATATACTGAAATCCGGTTCAGCGAGAATATTGGGAGTTGCACGCACAGAAGAGACATAAACGTCCATATCTAGAAAAACAACAAATACAACACTAATTAATCAAGACAAAAAATTTTCTGCGACTCATATTATTACTAGTAGTAGCAATATCGCTAGAGTAATAGATTAATTAATTATAGAAAAAAAAAGGAAAAAATTATGGTGCTATAATCAATCCTAGTCCTTCTAAGCAGTCTAAAACGGCGTTTATCTCTTCTACACTTAGACTCCCTGCGTCGATTAGTCCTGTGCTGACTACCAGGTATAAGTCTTGCCTTTGTTGGTCAGTTAAATCACCGTCTAAGGTTTCACATAAAGCTTGCAGTGTTTGAAATGCAACTCCGCCGCCAAACTCAATTGGGAATATATCGTCTATTTGTTCCGGACTTAAATCACCAAAACATCCTTCACATGTTGGTGATTCTGGCGGTTGTTCAATTGGTTCCCCTACTGTTATCTGGTTATTGTTTTTGTTAATACATACATTGACAACATTTTTATCTAGATTTATGTTCCCTTGACTCTCTTCATTCAATGCTGCAAGCCATGATGTTTCCTCATCTATTGCAGAATTTTTATTATCTAATCCTTGTAGTGTTGCTGCTGCTGTCAAATCACCATCTTGTGGTGGTTGGTCAACATCTTCTCCATTTTTATTGATGATAATATTGTTACACTTTATATTCTGCACTTTTGCATCAGAACTTTTCTTTTTATCGTTATCGTATCCATATCTATTATTGTCGTCTTTGTAGTAAGTGTTATCATCGTATTCGTCATAGTACATTATTGCTTGTGAATTTCTGATTGTTGATGGGTTTAGAGCCAATAGGCCTGTTGCTAGTATTGCTGCCAAGATTGAGGCAAATACTATCTTTTTATTTTTCATTACATTCTTAAATGTGAATTTAATATATCTAAAGTTAGTAGGAACATTATCTAATGTTCTAATATTTCAAGATTCTGAATTGTTGACTATAAGAAGAATAGCAATTGATGTATGAGTACGATACTAAATATTTGTAGACATAATCATATCACGCAAAGTAAAAATATCTTCCTGACTTTTTGTTAAAATCGATCAAGTGGATAGATTTATTCGTAATGAGAATTATTTTGAATTAACATTTTATACCTTCAAATTCGGCCTATTAATTTTGATGGTATTTGCCGATAATATCTATGTATTAACTAGTCTAGAGAACCAATTTCATGGGTGCAATAACCCCGAACTCAATTAGTGGATGTAAATTAATTCAGGTAAGATTATTAAGTTTTGATCCACACTGATTACAATATTTAGAAGATGCTGAATTGCTAAAATTACAATCAGCACATATAACGCCATTTATTTCGTCATGTATTAAATCATTATTTTTCTCTGTTCTCACTTTATCTATTAGCTTTCAGCCATATTTGCCCATATTTGGACACATGTACAATTATATCCTCATTCGACGAACGCATTACACTGTCTCGGAACAAATTTGGGTCTATTCAGGTCACCTTATGAGCATTGTTACAGAAATGATTTAATTCCACAACATGATCTGATGGTAGGTGTAAGATTCGTTACAAAGAATACTTTTGTAAGGAATATCGATAAATAAAAAATGACGATATTCTCTTGGAAAATGCTAACTATTTATAAACGCTATTATATTCAGATTTCTTTATCTCGATTGTGATTTTATCGCCAACCTTGATATTCATATCTTCATAATCTCTCATGCTTATCTTGAATGTAGGACTATCACCAGCCATTCCTCCTACTCCGCCGACGTTACCAGATATCATTTTTGAAATATCGCCCATTGCTTTTGGCAGATTTTTCATTAGGTCTTCCGGAGAAGTAAACGCCATAACATTCGCTCCAAAAGGGTTAAGCTTCTTATCACTTCCTGGTTTGTAGTCATTAGGATCTGAGAATGTTACATAAACATAAGGACTTCCATCTTGTGTGGCCTCTATTCTAGATGTAATGAATTCTTTTTTCATTCTAACTATGTTATATAAAATTGACTTTATAATTTTTTAGATTTCTTTACGGATCATAATATTTATTTTTTTAACAATACAGTATGCATCAGTTGATCGTTAAAATTAGATTGAATTTATCTCTTTTAAGAAGAGGCTAGTATCCAAATTGGAAAATGATGAGAGGTCGATATCTGACCCTGGAGACATCAAATCTTGAAGATAGTTTCCGGCTGCTTTCTCCAGCCACCATTTTTCACCAAACTGGTTTACAAGTGTTAAATCTAATTCTTTGGCTCTGACTGCAGCAAAAAGATAACTTGGAACATACATGATTGCTTCAGGAAGAATATGGTGTAACATCCAATACTCGCCAGGAACTTTTATTCCTGTAAATCTCTTTACCAGATGCGAATATAACAAGTTGGATTCACTAACATTTAGATCTTTTTTCCAAAAATCTGCTTTCATGAGAGAATTTGCTGAATAAAAAGTTACAAAAAAGAGCTCCATGAAATTATTTCGTTGTTCTAGCTTATCCAATAACCTAGAATCCTTTATTCCAAGGTTATTTTGTATAAATATCCGATTTTTTGTTAGCCGTTCCAAGAGTATAGAAAATATTTCTGCCACGCCCATTGAGATAAAATATTTTTTCCAGTAATCTAGTTTTGAATTGATAGAACTTGCATGCATCGCGTGGCCAGATTCATGAAAACAGCCCTGGAGATCGAAATAGGGACTTTCACTTTTGTACAAAATTCTGATATCTTGTGGGATCTGAACAAAAAAACAGATAGGCGATGGGTATTTGTCTTTTCTATCTTCGAAATCAAAGCTAATTTTGGAAAGATCAAATGATAGAATCTTTAGAATTTTTTTCACTTCTTTTATTGGATCTATTTTGTGAAATACTTTCTGGAAATCATCATAAACCTTATTTCTAAAAAAATAGAAATCGTCATAGTATTCCGCATTATGACCGAGTATTTCACTTGAGATATCTTTAAGGGTTTTTTCAAATGGTTTTCTGGCTTTATTTCCCATATGCGTAACAAAATCTACAAGTTTTTCATAGGAGATACACTCGTGATATAAATAGGAATTCAAGGGATCAAGTTCAATTGTTCTTACAGATTTATTCTGATCATTTATTTTAGAATACAGTTTCTTAATTTTCTTAAACCTATCAAATATTATAGGAGAGATATCCTTTGTTGCAATAATAAATTCGTCAAACACCTCTTTTCTTTTTCCAGAATCTTTTTCCTGACTGTTGTATTGTCTCCAATTATTCCAGTTAATAGGTCTACCATCTGTAAACAAACGTTTTTTTGAAACAATTTTTTTTGTTCTTTGATCATGCAACTTTAACTCAAGATCTCTAGTCGATGATTCTACAAAACTATCTGCTGCTGAGACATAGAGTTCTACAGGTTCGTCGTATGAATCAAGAAATAATTTTGAATTCATAAATCTGAGTTTTGAAAGAGAGAGAATAATCTTGTTAGAGTATGCTAATCCAGAATATTTTTTATAAATTTCATCTGTTTCTGCAACTATCAAGCTTTCGTCTACATTACACCACTGCTTAATATTCATTTAAGATGAATCCAGATATACTATTCAAGATATTTATAAATATAATATTTTTAGATATGAATGGTGAATTAGATGCCTAACAATTACCAACCCTAAGTGTATGATTTATTCAAAATTATAGAATTTAATTATATAAATTAAATAAGTATCCATAATTATAATCCGACTATCGATTAATTAAACAATCTCAATTTAGATGAAAGGTCTAAAATTAATTATTTTTTGTATATTTGTATAATTTGTTTAATCTTCAAAATGTTTACAAAAAATTACTAGTTGGTTATGGAAAGATGACACTGTAGTTTAAGATCTGAAATAGTCTAATTCTATGGATAGGGAGTCATGGACAACCAATTTGATAATAACTGGATCAAGAAAGACAAAAAGAATAATTCTTTTGATAGTTTGAAAGAAAGTCTAAAACCTCAACAACCATTGAAGCCTAAAATGGAGATAGCAAAAAATAAGATTCAAATGCAAAATAGGAAGCTTGACGCAATGCTAGATAGACTAAAGTCAAAGGAAAAAATGTATTTTGACCAAGTAGTAACCTCTTTACAGAAACACGATTCACAACAAGGAAAGATGGTCTCTACGGAATTAGCTCAGGTGAGAAAGACTGCAAGAACAATGGCTCAATTAAAACTGGCATTAGAACAAGTTCATATGAGATTAGAATCTACGATAGATATGGGTGATTCGATGGCAGCATTAGGTCCTGCTATGGGAGCCCTTTCACAAATAAAATCTAAAATTAACCTTGTTTTACCTGATGCAGACACTGAATTAAACGATATTAATAGCGCCTTTAATGATATATTGAATAATGCCAGTGGAATTGGGAACAACACATTTGATTTTAATAGTAATAACGAAGACGTTACAAAGATCTTGGCAGAAGCCAATTTCGTCGCAGAACAAAGGACAAGCATGGACATACCAGATGTTCCAGGGGACAGAATTCGTCAAAAATCAAATTCATTCAAAGAGTATCCTCAATAATGTAAAAAGTGAAAACTTTAACTTTTAATTTTTTTGAACCAATTTTTGAAAGAATATAAATGAGTCATAGGTTTTTTTGAAATTTGAACTGGAACTGAAACAAGAATTCCATTAAAAAGTAATTGAGAAACAGAAATCAAAACTAGACCTTTAGTTAAATAAAAATGAAAATATCTTCTTGAAAACTATTGAGGAAAAAGAAGGTATGTCAACTCCAAAAATAGATGGATTGGATTTGTCAGTATTCTCAGTATTATTGAGAATCGCGTTGGTTGATTCAATATTCTTTGCAAATATAGAAGAATTAGTAGAAACTGAAGTAGCTGGTTCTGGTTCAGAGTTTACTGCTGGTTCTGGTTCAGAGTTTACTGCTGGTTCTGGTTCAGAGTTTACTGCTGGTTCTGGTTCAG
>DATGZA010000012.1:0-41324 GCA_035297365.1 Nitrososphaeraceae archaeon | reverse complement strand
AACCATTTTACTTTTCTTATATGCTTTACGTCAGGTGTAATTTCTCTAAATTCATAATCTCCTATAATGACACCAATAGCAACCGTCTTAGTATGTTTAGACATTAATGGAAGAATTACAATATCATCTTTCTTTATTTCATTGAGAAAAGACCATACTTGTCCTGCCCCTGCAGCTGCTTCGCCGTCATTTTCATCTGAAAAGACTCTTCTATAATATGATTTTAGATTATCTCTATCTTTAAATTCAGAAATATCAGATAGCCCATTCCAATGTATTGTGGCAACATCATTTCCTAAAGCATCATTTTCTTCCGCTCCACCGCTTCCGGCTCTGACAACCCAAAACTTTGTGTCAAATTCATTTGTGTATACCGGTTTCTGTTGACTTAATATTTTATTGGAAGGATTTAAAGAATTCTTCCATGCATACCAGGCAAAATTGGAATAATCAAAATTACTCCAGTGTCTCATGATTGGATGATTTTGTTTTAATTCCCAAAGTTTTTGTTTTTTTAGAATAAATTCTTCTTTTATTTCCTCATCTGGAATTTGAAATAGTGTTTTGAGAATTTGTTTAATTCCATTTTCGCTATTAATCGATACAATAGAGTTGGGAAAATAAACAGATAGTATTTTTGATTTAATTACGCTTTTAATTGTGTCAACTCTCTCAAATGTATCAGATAATTTTTTCCAGTCATCTTCTTCTGTAAATTGTGTTCCGCTCCTTAAGAGCATATTAATTTGAGACAGAATCTTTCTGTATGCTTCTTCAGCAGACCGGAATTTATCCTCATGGTATACATATTTTTTGTCTTTAGGAGAATAGTAGATTCCAAATTTTATTGCATTTATTCCTCCTATATTACCAAAGCCATCTAATTCAAATTCTAATCTATAACAAAAAGTTCTTCTGTTAGGTTCTTTTGTATCTGCAAGTTTTTTTCCCACAACGTAATTATCGATTTCAATATCCAGGATTTTATCTGCAGGAAAATCTGAAACAAATTGTGACCTAAGTTCCATAGCTTCTTTTTCTGTTATTTTCCCTTTTCCGAAGAGTTCCCTATTTTTATCAAATTCTATAATTAATTTTTCTAAATCAATAATATTCTTCTTTTCTTGTAATTCATCAGGTTCTTGTTCCTCCTCATATTCTAACTTTGAATCTTTTTTCCAATCTCCAGGAATAATATTTTCATGAATATACCAGAAAAAGATATCAAGGTCTACAAAATCTACAATTTGAAAAGATGATAATTCGTTTTTTATTGTATTTAAATATCCTACACATTGGGAATATTCATGACCAGTTAAAAGATTATATTTAAAAAGCCTTTCTGGAAGATTCTGTTTTAAATTCAAAAATTGTAAAACAGTTTTTGTTTTCTTATTCCATAAACAATAATTTTCTGGGTGTATCATATTCAAGATTTCTGAAATAATGGATATTCCAAATCCCTTGATTTTTTCTCTAAAAGAATCATATCTTCTTTCAAAGGATTCAGTCCCATGAAGCAATTGATATAATTGATTTTTTAAGTTGTCAAAACCATTTTTCTCTATAATTTGATTAATATTCCAATCCTTATTTTTCCAGACATGGCTTGCCCATAAATTCTTGTATAATTCTACTAAATCAGATTTTGGCATTTTAGGAAGGTTTTGTGAGGACAAATTTGATTTAAAATAATTTGAATGGTCCCGATGGTCTTGCATCTCTTTTTTTCCAGTTTCAGAATCAAGCCATTTTTGGAATTCTACTCCATGTTTTTTCAATAAGGTTATTTCTTCATTCGAGAGTGCAGATTGTTCCACAAAAAAATTGCTTTATACTACTTTAAATCATATTGTAATTATAATTATTAATACTGAACAGAAATATGAGAAATCATGATATTATATCTAGATTATCAAATTATAAAATTAGATAGTATTACTGGACTACCATATTCAAATACTTTTGTTTTACATTAGAAGACAAAACCTTCCATCTTTTTTCGGAATTTTTCATCTATTTCCTTTTTTCGTTCTTCTCTTTCTCTAATTGATTTCTCTATATTATTTTGAAATTCTTGATTATCATCAATAATGTCTTTTCCGTCAACTGGAATCAAAGTATTATTTTTTTGTTTATTAACAAGGTCGAAGATGTTTTGTTGTTTTCCTTGGATGATTTCTTTCAGTTTGGAAATAATTGGCATACCCATACCCATTTGACTCAAATGTATATTATTTTCTCGAATTTCTGCTAAAAGAGATATAATATATTTCTTGTTCTGTTCTTCTGTTGTTTTATTTAGTTCTAAATATAATTGTCGAAATGTATCTTTTTGAAGTCTTTCCATTTCATTAATACGCTTGCGATAATGGTCTACAAATCCAATTCTTCCAAAATGGTCAATCCAAGAATTTGCTGTATTATCGTTTAATGCCATTTTTTTATATCTGTTATATGATGTCAGTGAAATAGGCCTACCAGTTTTTTCTTCAATGTATTTCATTCCTTCTTTATCAGAAAATCCAAATAAATCACAGTCTAGAATACATTGAATTAACATATGTTTTTGTTCTTTTGTAAATTGCTTGTTTACCATTTCTCTTCGTGCCTAAACACTTTTTATACCGTTTTATTTTATTTAAGTTTACATTCTTCATTTGTCGTGCTTGATTTTGAGGATTGGGACGCTTGGGACGCTTGGGACGCTTGGGACACATTATGGGAAGCTGATGTCTTATTATCATCATATTGTCTCTACTCTTCTAGTTTCTTCTGTTAGTAATTCGTTATTGTTATCCTTTTTATCATAACTATTGTCGTCATAATCAGAAGTATTATTATCATCTTGTCTGTCTTCAGAAAGTGTCCCATGTGTCCCATGTGTCCCATTTGCCTAATTTCCCTCGTCAAATAGGTGTTTATCTAAACCTATCCCATCATCAGTATGTGTCCCATCTGTCTCATTTTCCTTTATCTTCTGTTCTTTTCTTTCGACTTTGATATTTACATCCAAATCATATACTTTTCCCAGTTTTTCTAATATATTGAGGTCGAATACAAGACTTCTTAGTTTACCATGTCTATTCGATGGTTTTGTCCTGAATACGTCTTTAAGTATCTGGATTATCTGTTTTTGTGATATATAACCAAATTCAGAGGTTTGTATGGTCTGAGGTTTAATATCTTCACCATTCAATTCCTCTTTTACGTTTTGCCATATTTTCCCAGATTCTAGTTCAGCAGAATTTTCTTCTTTGACCATTCTTTTTATTAACGCGTAAATCCGAGAATGTAGTGAATCTAAGTTACTTTCTCTCTTCTGACTTATGTATTTGCTAATTACCGGTAACAATTCATCTAACATTTCTTTTGAATTTCCAAATATTCGTGCTATTGGTTTGAATAACTGCTTCTCTCTATTTTCAATGTTTAACTTTATATCTGGAATCTTGTCATGAAAGTGTACGAGTCTGTAAGCAAGTAAAAGTTTTCTTGTATCTAATAATTCATCCAACAACAGTTGATGTTTTTCGTCACCTGCAGGATTAATAATCTCAGATATATCATATTCTGGAAATCCTGGGGAACAATGTAATTCTATTATACGTTGATTGAATCCTTTTGCCTTCAACGAATCAGGAGTTTTTTCTGCCGCAAATGCTTTAAAACAAAATGTAAAGTATCGATACTGTTTTCTTCCATATGTGGTATCTGTTCTATATACTGGAAACCCACTGGCGTATCCATTTTTATAAATTCTCATCTTATCCGTATTCTCGTCGATGTTGTCTGCTTCGTCTTCGCATATAGTTCCTTGACCCTCATCAAAATTTCCTAGAAACTGGTAGATATTGGCAGCAGTCACATCAGTAGACATCATGTTTCGATAACCAAGATAATGAAAGATTACAAGATTATTGGATTTACCGGAACCATTATTTCCTACAAAGAAGAGATAATGTGTCAAGCCTATTTTATCCTGAAAATGTGTAAAAATTGCATCTGCTGCACAAATTGAAATGTGGAAATCATCAGCATCTATGTATTTCTTCCAGATTGATTTTACATCTCTGAATATTGAGTAAATATCGGTTTGTTTTGCCCTTTCTATATATTCATAAAATTTTTCTTCTGACTCGAAGACATACGGTTTATTCAGATATGATGTTAATTCTGGAGGTTTCATTATTGTCGTTTCATCCAATGGAATAAATTCTTGTAGAATTATTGCAGGAAGTTCATTAAGATTATCTGATTTTTTAGATACCGCAAAAAAGGGTTTATTGCCAATTATAACACCTTCAGCAAGGTAATATTTCCCACAATATTTCTGTGTATATATTGCCTTGATATAGTCTCGTTGCTGTTGCTCTTCTTTTTTTTCAGCATTTACACTTTCATTTTTATTTCTACCATTATTCTTATTATTATCTGATTTTTCTTTCACAGTCCGGAAAAAATCAGGTATTGGTGTTCCAAATATGTCGTGATGTGCTTCTTTCAAATATTCAGAACCTGCTTCATACTTACCTGAAATATAGTCGAAATTGTAGTCTAGAGCGTCCTTAATCAAGTTGATATGTTCTTCCTTTATTGCTTTATCTCTAAGCTTTTTTTCTGCACTTTCTAACAGTTTTGAAGAATCTAATGAAAATGACCACTTTTCTATATCTATAGGAATGGTAACTATTATCCCGTTGTATTTCCTATTAAGTTCTATTACAACGGTATTTTTATCTTTAGCAAATTTCTTGATAATGTTCTCATTCTTTAGTTTTGTGCTAATGTCAAGAGATGTTATATCTGAGGTCATATTTTACCAAATTTTCTTGATTCGCATTAAGATACCGTCTTCTGTTAATTCTTGTTCTACGAAAGTGATGTTGTCATTAATTCCAAGCTTTTGTATTATAGATTCATCAATTATTACCAGATGTTTATTTCCTACTCGCCATAACTGTTTGAATATCTTCTGAGAATCCTTTAAATCAGAGATAGACGCACTATTCATACTAGTCAACAATATCCTCCAGGTTGCTAGTGAATATTTACAATATGAGTAGAATCATATTGTAAAGGATATTTTTTCAATAAATCTGTAATGACATCATTGAAACTTTGACCAAAGGTACCTATTTTTTCAAGTGATATGTAGTTTTCATCTGAGACCGCTATTAGTTTGTATTTTTTATTTTTATCTTTTTTTAAATTCATTAATATGTTTAAAATCTTTAAAAAATTTAAAATGATAGATATGAGCAGAATCAAGCATACCATTGAGCACAAATACAAAGAATCGTCAAAAATATCTGAGCAGGAAAACAACTGAAATATTATACATAATAGGCTCTTCTAATAAGCCCTTAATTCCAAGAGAAATAGAAGAGGAATGGTTTGACAAATTTAGAATGAGAGGTCTAGAAAGAAATAAGAGAAGGGATTCAGATGTATATCGAGTAATATATCAACTGGCAGGTTTTTCAACTATTAGAAAATCGACGTTGTTCTACCTTTCTGACATAGAAAATCTAGATAATAATTTTAAGTTAAAGCTATTAAGAAAAATTAGCAGATTATTTAATTTACATCTAACAAATAAAGAAATCGATAGTATAAGCCCCAAACTTCAAATTGAGGAAGAAGTAAATGGTTCTAGTAAAAATTTAAAGCTTTCTTATATAGCGAATGAACGAGAAAAATTATCATTAATTATAGAAATTAATGAGAAAGAATCGAAAGGTTCTATCAGTTTAATAAAGCCGTTTAAGGTTACAAAATTTCTGGAATTAGAGAAGAAATATGACAGAATTGTTGTGTATGTAAAACAACAACATATAGAAAAAAAAGGTAACTTGAGATATATTCTTCAGGATAATCAACAAAATATAATAAATATATTACAACAGAAAAGAAAGCTGTATCCAGATTTATCAATTTTGAATGAAAAAGGAGTGGATAGCGTATTTATTGAGGATATAAAAACAAGTAAGACAAAAGGCAAGTCACATAAAATTCAAAAAACAGATAAGATAGAAGACAAGGAACAAAAATTAAGATAATTTCTCATATCCAATCCAGTCCAGAAAATTATACCTATTTTTTATCTTTTAAAGGATTCATGTTTTATATAAAAGATGAAGTTAACCAGTCAAGAATCAATCAAGTTCTAGAGAGCTTGACTGAAAATAAACATACAATGAAAGATTATGCTTTTTTGGTTCATCCTGATAGCCTTGACAAAATCCTCGGAAAGAATATTAGAATTAAAATTCTAAAATTAATCATATCGTGGTTTTCAGAAAATATCTATTATTACAATAGCATACATGAGGAAGAATTAAGAAATTTTGTTATGTCGTTTTACTTCTGGATATTATATAACGCTATTTTGAATAAAGATTGGTTGGTTCCGGGTTTATACAGACATAAAATAGGAAACAAGGATTTTATGAAATTCAAGGACTACAGAATATTAATCCTCAGAAAAATGATTTCACATGAGGAAGAAGAATTATCAAATTTAAAAGAAGAATTAAAAAAAGTAGAGAAGGAAGGAATATTTCCGCCAAGCTATATTCATTAAATGGAAAAGTTGTGTATTTACTTAATCATTTGCAGAAATTTCTATTAATCTCTCTGGATATTTTAAACATTCCAAGATTTCTTTTTGTGATTGCATAAGTATGGATATTTTCTGATTCATTTCCTCCCGTATAGACGCAATCTCCAATTTCAGTTCCACATTTTCCTTTTCTAAATTCATTTCTTTAGTATACTGTTCTGATAAGTTGGTTGTAAATCCACATCTTGAACAAAATTTTTGGGTAGGACTTAAAGTCTCTGAACATCTAATGCATTTGAACGTCTTTAATTGGTATTCATCCTCTCTTTTGATTTGTTTACCTTCTCCAATAGACAGTAATACCTTGTCTAAATCTTTTCCTGATAAATGGATATAACGTCTAACTACTTGTGTTCCTTGTTGCCAGCCAAAGAAAGCACACATTTGACTTTCGGTCATCCAACTAGCTAGATGTGTTGCCCTGCTATGTCTTAAAAGATATAACCTAGCATGTTTATTGGAAAGATTAGCTTTAGCTAGAGCATCATGAATTATATTTTCTGCTCCCTTAAATCCTAATGGTTTATTTTTGTAATTAGTGGCCTCACTTATCCATAATGGAAATTGTTCCTCGTTTTTTAGTGGGTGGATATCTAACCATTGTTGTAATAACGGTGTAAATGATACTATTCTTACCCTTCTTTCGCCTGTCTTTCCTCTTAAAATGAAAATAGCACCATCTTTATCTATTTTTATATCGAAATTAGTCAGTCTCAAATACTCCTCTGGTCTGCTACCACTTTCGTATAGACAAGCTAAGAAAGCTTTCTTTTGAACGGTAGGTGCTGCCTCAATCATTTGTTTTGTCTCTTCTTCCTCTAAATATTCATTAATATCCAATTGTCGTTCTTGACTTCTCTTATCCTTACCTACCTTTACTGAAAACCATTTGACACAATCTGGATAGTACTCATTATTTCCGTGAACCATTTTATAGAATTTTTTTAAAATCGCTCTGAATTTTTGATGTGTCTCTAGCATGTAACCTTTTTCATCCATCCATTTAAATAATAATTTGATATCTTCTTTTGTTATTTGCGAGAAAGGTTTTCCAAACTGTTTTCTTAACTGGAGGATTACAGATATACATCTTATAATAGTTAAAATACTTTGGTCTTTTTCTTGCATGATTTCTAAAAACTCTAATACGTCAGTTTTGTCACTTCCATCAAGTTCTTCATGTATTCTTTTTATCCAGTGATTCAATCTGTTTTTCCTATTGTATAGGTCTCTCATGTCAAGATGTGATTTATTATTGGACTTTTCGTAAATATTAACACACTTATTTGTTGATTTGTTGAAAGAACTTTCTGTTACCTCTCTTCGTTCTTTTTTAGTGGGGATTTGAACCGAGACTACAGAGCCTCTGGTGGGATTTGAACCCACGACCTAAGGTTTACGAAACCTTCGCTCAACCAGGCTGAGCTACAGAGGCAACGATTATTCTTTATTATAAAAATTAATTTTCATCACTTGTTTTTTGGTAACAAGAATCTACTATTAACCGATATATATTTTACATTCTACCAACACAATTAAATTCTGAATTTTCAAAAGTAGTATAATGAAAGTTTCTATATCTGGAATTAGGGGCATCTATGGCGAGGATCTTACTCTTAATGAAATTTATAGATTTTCTAGTATGTTTTCATTGTTTCTTAAAAATTCCAAAAAAGAAAGTGTAAAATGTATAGTTGCTAGAGATACAAGACATTCGGGAGAAATAATAAAAAAAATAATAGTCTCAAGTCTTCTAGAAAATGGAATTGATGTTTATGATATGAATATTTCTCCAACTCCAGTAATATTTAGAGAATCAAGAAAATTCGAAGGAGCTATTATCATTACCGCTTCACATAATCCAATTAATTGGAATGGTATCAAATTTATCATAAAAGGAAGAGGTTTATTTGAATATGAATTGAAAGAATTGTTATCAAAAAAATCATATCATGATATTTTACCTCCCTACGGTACTTTAGAAAATTTTTCATCAACTTATTCTAATGAACTTTTGGAGTTATTGCAACAATCTAAAGATGACGATTCACATCGTAAAAAGATAGGTATAGATGGAGGTGGTGGAGCTACTTGCTGTTATGTCGAGGATCTTTTCAAAAAGATAGGACATATTACTTATGTTATAAACGGAAATCCAAGTATATTTTCCAGAGGACCAGATCCAACAACAGATAATTTAATTCAATTGAAATCTATTGTTAAATCATGTGATCTAGATTATGGCTTTTCATTTGATCTGGATGGAGATAGATTAGTCGTTGTATCTAATAACGGTCAGAAATTAAATTCTGATAGTACGCTTTTGTTATGTATTGCAAAATGTATGAATAAATTTAAAATAAAAAACTTTGTAACTAGTTTAGATACAAGTAATGCTATAGATCAGTTCATAAAAAATAATAATGGAAATTTAATATACTCTAAAGTAGGAGAAGCTAACGTCGTTCAAAAAATCTTAGAAACTAATGCTGATGCTGGAGGTGAAGGCAGTAGCGCAGGATTTATTATGTCAAACTTTAACTGGTGTCGAGATGGCATTCTTGCAAGCGTATTGATTAGTACTATAGATCAATCTTTATTTCAAGAATGCATGGACCTGGCATCAAATTATTCTCAAATTAGAGATAAAATATCAATTAATATAGATTTACAAGATAAGATAATGGAAAAATTACAGGAAGAATTTAAATCTGATTCCACAGAAATGATTACCATCGATGGAATCAAAATAATTCTTGATGATACTTCTTGGATATTATTTAGATCTTCAAATACCGAAAATGCGTTAAGAATTTCAATAGAGTCTAATCCGTATAAAATAAAATCTATCTATAGAACTACGATAAACAGAGTTAAGAAAATATATGATCAAACTAAATGAAAAACAAATTATTGATTTATTTTTTTCTAAACTTATTAAAAAAAATAAATCAAATCTTAATTTAAGAGATGATGTTTCCGTTATCTTTTTTGAAAGCCTAAAAGATAATCATGGTAAATATTTTACTACTAATAATCTAGTCATTAAATCTGATATGTTGGTGGAAAGTACTGATGTGGTAAAACAGATGGCACCATGGCAAATGGCTCGAAAAAGCGTAGTATCTTCTGTGAGTGATATGTCAGCAAAAGGTATATCTTCACCTTTTTATTCAGTACTATCTTTAGGAATACCTCGGACTTGGACAAAAAACAAGATTAATAATTTAATCTTGGGATTCCAGAGGGCATCAAAAGAATTTGATATTACTTTTTTGGGAGGGGATACAAATGAGTCAAAGGAACTAATAATTGATTGCGTTTTAATCGGTTTCTTGAGTCCAAAAGTTAATTATATGCCAAAACGGAATGGTGCAATTAATGACGATGTTGTAGTAGTATCAGGAGAATTTGGTTATTCCACATCAGGTTTGAATATATTACTAAAAAATTGTAAGGCAAAAGGTGAGTTTAAAGAAAAAGCCATAGAAAGTGTATTAAATCCATCGCCAAGACATAAGTTTGGCAAAGTATTTGGAAAGTATTTTTCATCTTCTATAGATTCTAGTGATGGATTAAGTACTTCGCTTTATGAATTAGCTACACAAAGCAAAGTAGATTTTTTTATTGATTCTCTTCCTTTCCCAGAAGGGCTCAAAGAATTTTCTGAGACTAACTCTCTCGATCTCCATAATTTGATTTTCAATGGGGGAGAGGAATATGAAATAGTGGCTACTATAAAACCATCAAATTTCAAGAAAATTGTTGATCTTTCAAATAAATTTAAATTGAAAGTGATTGTAATTGGTAAAGTAAAGACTGGAAAAGGTAGAGTATTTGTAAAGTCTGATAAGACGATTGATTTAACTAATAAAAAGAGAAAGATGTTTGATAAGGATTATTACCTATTAAAGAATCAAGGCTATATGCATTTTTGCTGATACATTGATAAAGTTTTAATATCCTGATCTGATGAGATATCAATCATGTCTGAAAACGAAGATATCACTCAATATAAATGGGGTGTAGCTCATATTTTTAGTAGTTATAATAATACATTAGTTCACATCACAGATATCAGTGGTGCTGAAACTATTTCTTTTAGCTCAGGAGGAAGACATGTTACTGCAGATAGATATGAATCCTCTCCTTATGCAGCTATGAAATCGGCTGTATCAGCGGCAGATGCTGCAAAAAGTAAAGGGATAAATGCACTACATATTCGTGTTCGAGCAGTGGGTGGTGTCGGTCCTAGAATACCAGGTCCTGGAGCGCAAGCTGCAATAAGAGCTTTGGCCAGAGCTGGATTCAGAATAGGTAGAATTGATGATGTTACTCCTGTACCACATGATACAACTAGAAAACCGGGCGGCAGAAGGGGTAGAAGAGTTTAAAAATTCTTCAATTTTCTATTTTATATCAATAATATTTATTGTTTTGAACAAAATATCATTAAGTATTATTTTCATACTATAACCTTAATATAATAATCAATAGTTCTGTCAATATCTTGTTTATTGCTCGTAGATATATATCCTTAATATATATAATAATTCGCGTTTAAATTCTACACATTATCATTTTCTTTATCTTGTTTTAGTTTATCTGCAAATGACACATATTTTCCATGATCTTCAATTTTTATGGTAGTTTTTACTTTAATGTTTAATCCCAAGGAACGAAATAAAGAAAGGAGTTCTCCGCCTGATATTTTTTTCGTAATCTCACCTTCTTTGATAAGTTCTAAAATTCTACCAATTATTATCCTCGTTTGATCTGGAAACTGTAATTCAGCTAGAGCTAAAACCTCATCCCCCCTATCATATAGATATGATAAAATAGCTTCTTTTTCTAAGGAAATATTTTTAATCTTCATTTCTTTCAACGTCTTTTCTTTTTGTTGCTTAACCATCCGTTCCATAATCTCTTTCATTTTTTTTGCTTTTAGGATTTCTATATCACGATCTTCGTTCATGTTAACCCTTGATCACTCCAACTGGTATTAGTCTTGCTACTTTAGTTGCAATTCCTAGATAATCAGATACATTAACCACAGAATCCACATCTTTATAGGCCATAGGAGTTTCTTCTACTATTCCATTTTTCGTTAATGATTTAATATATATTCCCTTAGATTCTAATCCTCTTCTTACATCATCTACTGTGAAATTTCTTTTTGCTGCGCTTCTTGACATAGTTCTTCCTGCACCATGAGCAGTAGATCCAAAACTTAGATCAAGAGATTTTTCGTTTCCTAATAATATCCAACTTGCAGTTCCCATAGATCCAGGTATTATAACTGGTTGTCCAATACCGCGATACTTACTAGGAATTTGATCCATTCCTGCTGGAAAAGCCCTAGTTGCACCCTTTCTATGAACAACCACCTCTCTCATTCCTTCACCATCTATTCTGTGTCGCTCTATCTTGGCTATATTATGTGCCACATCATAAACCAACTTCAAATCCAATTCTGTTTCAGACATTGAAAGTATCTTTTCAAATACTCTTCTTGTAAAATGAGTTATCATTTGTCTATTGGACCAGGCAAAATTCAGAGCACAATACATCGCTTTTCTATAATTCTCTCCCTCTGGAGAATTATTTGGAACACATGCTAATTCTCTATCAATCAGTTCAATTTTATATTTCCTTAGTGCTTGTTCAGAATATCTGAGATAGTCACTACAAACTTGGTGCCCAAATCCTCTTGACCCACAGTGGATCAATACTGTTAATTGTCCTTTCTCAAGTCCCATTACTTGTGCAGCTTTCTCATCAAAAATTTCTTGAATTTCTTGTATTTCAAGAAAATGGTTTCCAGAACCTAAACTTCCTAATTGAGGAGCTCCCCTTTTCCTAGCTGTCTCTGAAATACTTTCAGGATCGGCACCTACCATTCTGCCGTTCTCTTCACATACCTCTGCATCCTGTTCTAATCCATATCCATGTTCAATGGCCCAATCAACTCCTTCGACTAGCAAGTCATTTAATTCTGATTTATTGAGTTTAATAGTACCTTCACTTCCAACTCCAGAAGGTATGGCACCAAACAATTCATTGACAAGATTCTTTAATTGGTTTCTAACATTATGTACTTTTAGATTGGATCTAAGCAATCTAACGCCACAATTGATATCGTATCCTACTCCACCAGGACTTATCACTCCTTCTTCTAAATCTGTAGCGGCAACACCTCCTACCGGGAATCCATATCCTTCATGACCATCTGGCAATACAACTATATGTTTTCTTACTCCGGGTAAAGTTGAAACATTCACAGCCTGATCAAGTGTTCTATCTTCACTCATTTTTAATAATAGATTATCATCAGCGTAAACTGTAACTGGAACATTCATTTTTTTTGATTGGTTGACATTTATTCTATATACGAATTCACTAGTTTTTTCAACTACATGATTTCCTCGTTTGGTTATAACATTATCCATAAGATATTCTTAATTTTGAGTTATATGATATTATAAGCTTGCTTGTTTTTCCAACCAAATTCTAACATGATCCACTTTTCAACGATTCTACAAGTATTATAGGTGAATAATTTTCTAATATAGATACCAATTTTATATTCTAAAGTAGTTAATAATTATCTTTTTCTTTAATTTTTTTATTTATTTTAACTTCATCTTCAAAAATAGGTTTGAAATCGATTATTCCTTTGATGTCAAATACATCTAATTCTTTTGACATATCTACCGCTTCTTTAGTTTCGTCATCTATATCCATACACATGTGGAAATATTCACATTTAGTACATATATTTCCTCTTTTTGATTCAGGTATTCTTGGTAATATTGAAACGTCATCTTCAACAATTGCTTTTAGTAATAAATTCTTCCTTCTGATCATCTCATTTTTTAATATCTCTCTAATTATGTCATCCTTTGGTAAGAAAACTCTCCAACTTTCTATTTGCTGTTTCTTAGCTTTATTAGGTCTAAAAAAATAATCTCCTTCCAGATCGCTTTTTATAAATTTAAGTTCATCGTTCGTATATCTGATAGAAATAATTCCTTTTTCTAACCCAGAGATAACCAAGTAATATAGTAATTGTCTTAAATACGACCTAAATTTCTTGTCATTTATGTCCAAGCGTTTATGACTTGTTGTATCCTTTAACTCAACGATCATTTCTTCATTCATTATATCTGGATGTGCAACCAATTCTTCAATTTTTAATTCATTTTGTGTTACACCAATATTTGATAATTTGGAGATCACAAATTCACTAGATTCTCCTCTGATAAAATGTTGGATTAATTCGTCTGATAAGATATCTTTCTCGGGGATTTTTCTGGTGTAGTATTGTTTTCTTAGACAATTTGATGGTAATACGTCTGATATATGAATAATGTTATCCAATCTTCTTCTAGTATCGTAATGTTCTTTGAGGTTCCTTTTCAGAAGGTCTAAAAAATAAGAATCCTTTCTAATTATTATCGTCAACTTCTATGTATTATCACCAATTAATATTTAAAATATCTTTGATATGAATTAATAAAAGAAAGATATTCATTTTTCTAATCAACTTAGATTTTTAAAATCGATATAATTTTATTAATAATTGATAAATGATATCTTGGAAATGTTTACAGGTATAGTCGAATCTTTGTGCGAGGTAAAATCTATTAAATATTTAAAAAACAAGATATCCAAATCCTCTCCAGAAATCAAACTTACAATAGATCTTAAAGGACTAGGTAAAGGTCTAAAGATAGGTCAAAGTATATCCGTAAATGGTACATGTTTAACAATTACTAATCTTCATAATGGTATTGCAGAATTTGAATTGGTTGGTGAAACAGTAAAGAGAACTTGTTTGAATTTAATAAAGAAAGGTGATAAAACAAACATTGAAAGAAGTATGCGAGCTTCTGGTCGCTTTGATGGACATTTTGTTCAGGGTCATGTTGATTGCATAGGAATAATTCATGATAAAATAATACTTCCTAATGAGACAAAAATTGTTATCGAAATACCAGAGGAAAAAAAAGAACTGCTGCGATTTATAGTTTCAAAAGGTTCTATAGCAATAGACGGAATAAGCTTAACTGTAGTAGATGTGACTGGTCTTCTATTTTCTATCACATTGATCCCTCACACCTTAAAAAATACTACATTGGGCATCAAGTCGATAGGGGATCCAGTAAATATTGAATTTGATATTGTTGGAAAATATATATCTAAACTATTACCAAAAAATTAGTAATAACAAAAATCATAGTAAACTATATAATAAATATGGTTTTATTTATCTATTGTTTGTCAGCGATAGATAAAGCTATACTCGCATTGCGTCAAGGCAAGTTTGTTCTAGTCCATGATGATAAAAATCGAGAAAATGAGATAGACATGATTGTGGCTGGTGAGAACATCACACCAAAACATGTAGCAACAATGAGAAATGATGCGGGCGGTTTGCTGTGTTTAGCAATCGACGGTTTGATATCTAAAAAATTAGGCTTATCGTATTTACACGATATTTTCAATAATACTCCTAGTGTAAATAATTTGTTTCTCACCATGACAAACGGTCGTGCACCATACGGTGATAAACCTTCATTTTCAATTTCTGTCAATCATCGTAAAACATACACTGGAATAACCGATCACGATAGGGCGTTGACCATATCCATGCTCGCGTCAGCCTGTAAAAATATCGATAATGGTGGAATATCTGAATTTATTAATAATTTCAGGACACCAGGTCATGTTCCTCTTCTAATTGCTGCATCAGGTCTATTAAAAGAAAGATTTGGTCACACTGAGCTTGCAATATACTTGGCAAAACTTGCTGGAATTACGCCTGTTGTTGCAATTTGTGAGATGCTTGATTCTAAAACTTACGGATCGTTATCAATTGAAGAAGCTAATATCTATGCGGCCAAGGCCAATATTCCCTTGCTAGAATCTAATCAATTAAAAACATATTCGGTGGTTTAATTTTAGAATTGTTTCCTATCAGAATAGGAATCGTAGTTTCAGAATTTAATTATGATGTTACTAGTAATATGTTAGAAGAAGCTAAATCTCAAGCATCAAAGTTGGGAGCGATTATAAGCTACATATGTTATGTTCCTGGTACTTTTGATATGCCAATAATGATCAGCAGTTTACTAAAGAAACCTAATGTTGATGCTATAGTTACATTGGGAGCAGTTATCAAGGGGGATACTAAACATGATATTATAGTGGCAGAAAATACTGCTAGACTTTTAGCAGATTTATCACTTAAATATAAAAAGCCGATTTTGCTTGGAATTTCTGGACCTGATATGACGCTGGACCAAGCTTGGGAAAGAGTAAAAATAGTACCAATAAGAACGGTAAATGCTGCAGTAAATATGGTGACAAGATTACAAAAAATCAATGAAATTGATAACCTACAAAATGAAACGATTATCATAAAATGACTATTCAAATATCCATCTTGAAAATTGAGGGATACGGTCCTTGGACTCTAACCTTAGGGAGTGATAGAGAAGCACAATTGCAAATTCTTCAATCTCAAATATATGGTGATCTACAAAAATTATTTTCAAAAAAAAATTGTTTAGTATTCTTTAATCGATTTGATGAATATTTTGTAGTTTCCAATACTTTATCAATCGAGGACCATGTGAAAATACTTACAGAAATTTATAAAATGTATCCCGATCTGAACTTGTCAATTTCTATAGGGATAGGAAACACTCCAATAGATGCTAATAAGGGGGCCTATAAAGCTAGAAAAGAAAAAAAAATTCTTGATTCCCCTTTTTTAATTTATTGCAATTCTGATAATTATTTGAATTCAGAGAAAACCAATAGTGATCATCGTATCAAAATCCTTCATATTGATATAAATAATTCCTCAAGAATAGAATCTAGATTATCGCCATATGAAGTTACTTCTCAAGTGATGAAAATATATGTAATGCTTATCGATAAGTTTCTCAAAAAAAAATCATTAACTTTCTTTTTGGGAGGAGACAATTTTATGGTACTTGCTGATGACTTGAAGGATTCTGAAATTTGTGATTTACTTGATGTTATATACGACGAATCCGCAGTGAATTTGAATTGTGGAATAGGATCTGGAACCACATCAAGAGAAGCTGCTAAAAAAGCAACAAAATCACTTGATACTATACGAAAATTACGAAATGAAGGTAAAATTCTGAATATCTATGAATCATTATGACTATATTAATTAAAAACATAAGCTTACTTTATGGAAAAGATTTAACGTTTATTGATCAAGGATTTATAAATATTAATAATCAAGGGATTATTCTTGATGTAGGATCAATTGATGAGTATTCATATACTGATGAGAATAAGGCTACTCAGGTTTTTGATGGAGAAGGATTACTTGTTATACCTGGATTGATTAATGCCCATACTCATATTGCAGATTCAATAGGAAAAGATATATCGATGGATTTTAAATTTGAAGAGCAAATTCATCCAGTTTATGGAATTAAAAGAAAGATATTAACAAATAGTAATCAGACACATATAAAATATTTTATTCGAAATTCCGCAATCAGCATGATAAAAAAAGGCATAGTAACATTTGTAGATTTTAGAGAAGGCGGTGTACAAGGTGTTCAATTACTATTAGATTCTTTAACTGGTCTGCCAATAAAATCGGTAATCTTGGGAAGAATAGAATATTACTTTGATTTAAAAGAGATACAAATGTTTGGAAGACAAAAAGACAATAAATTCTATAATCCAAGTATACCCTCAAGGATTCTGTCTTCTATCCATGATCTACTGAAATTAAGTGATGGCTTGGGAATAAGCGGAGCAAATGAAAATACAGATTCTGCTCTCAAACAATATCGATCAACTATTGGAAAATTTCAGGAACAATACCTAAAGAAAAGAAAAATTATTGCCATTCATGCTGCTGAATCTAAAAAAACTTTGGATTTCTCAAACAAATATACTAAAAAAACTGAAGTCGAGAGAATACTTACATTTCTGAAACCTAATATCCTAGTTCACATGACACATGCAAGTTTAAATGATCTTATGCTAGTATCAAAAAATAAGATTGGTATAGTTGTATGTCCGAGATCTAATGGTATTCTTGGAAATGGAATTCCTGATGTAATGTCGATGTTAAAATTGGGATGCAAAATTGCTATTGGTACTGATAATATTATGGTTAATTCTCCTGATCTTTTACGCGAGTTAGACTATTTGTGGAAAGTGTTCAAATCACCGAGTCCAAGATATTCTACTACTGTTAAATTGAAAGAATTATTAAAGATGATTACAGTCAATCCGGGAGAACTTTTTAGGTTAAATTCTGGATCAATAGATAAAGGAAAATTTGCTGATCTGTTATTTATTGATAAATTTCATTTGGATCTACAACCAATTCACAATGTTTATTCTTCCATAATACATCGTCTTTCTTATGACGCAATTAAATCAGTAATGATAAATGGAAGATTTGTAAATGATATTACATTCTGACCTGCAAATAATAATTAATTCAGCAATGACTGTAGATGGAAAAATCTCTTCTTCTACAGGTGACTCGAAAATTTCCTCTCGAGAAGACTTGATTCGTTTACACAAATTACGTTCCAATGTTGATGCAATTATGGTAGGAATTAATACTGTGATAATTGACGATCCAATGCTGAATGTTAGACTATCTAATTCAAAAAGAAAAATACCTACACGAATTATCATCGACAGTACTGGTAAAATACCGCTAGATTCAAAAATTCTGAAAAGTGCTTCTTTTATAGATACTCTTATAATAGTTACAAAAAAAACTCATGCTGATATAATAAAAAAAATCAATTCTTTTGGTGCAAAGGTATTTGTCATAGGTACAAAATCAGTGGATTTGCCAAAATTGTTTGATGTTTTATATAAAATGGGATATAAAAAAATTTTGGTAGAAGGAGGAGGAGAAATTAATTGGTCATGTCTTTCTTCTGGACTTGTTACCAAATTAATATTAACAATATCTCCAAAAATTATAGGGGGAAAAAACGCAATAACATTGGTAGAAGGTACTGGATATCCAAAGATCTCCGCAGGAATAAATCTAAAACTTGTGAGAGTGATCAGATATCGTAATGGAGAAATAGTATTACATTATAAATTATGATTTACACCAGGTTCTATCTATCTAAAGAAACTTCAGACATAATCTGATCTATCTTATATCTTAATGCTTCTTTTGTATAGTTATTATCTACCATAGCAAGGTTACCCTTACATGTGGGACACTTAAAAAATGATTCTATTGCTACATCAAATTTTATTCTTTGACATTCATTATTTCCACAATGATAAAATTCTGACGACTCCTCGTATTCTAATCTTTTTTGTAATCTTTCTAAGATCTTCTTCTTCTGATTGTCAATAAAATTATCAACCTGGTCGCTTTTAGCACGCCATCTATATACAAACCATCCTTTTTTTTCATCCTTAACACGAATACCCGTGATCAAAGCTTTTCCGAACATGTCATACAACACCTTTCTAATGATATTAATTCTCATTCCAGTTGCGCTAGCTATCTCTTCATCTGTGGCATCTTGTGTATTTAATAATGCTTTAGCTACTCTCTTATATTCTTCACCACCTATCAAATTTGATATTTTAACAAAAGATTCTTCGTTATCTGTAGCTGTCATCTATATTAAATATCCACTTTAGGTATTATATATATACCGAACCTTTAAACTGGTAACTACCCATTAATTGTTTAAATATTAATAATAATTTCATTCTTGTGTTGATTTTATATTTTATTATTGATTATTAATTTAATAAATAAAATCTAAAAATGTATTATGGTAATGAAGAGTATTTAATATACAAGTTTTCTTTTTATGTCCATAATGTAATTATATTCTGGTATATTAAAATTGGATATAATTTATACAAACACTAATACGAGCGTTTTTCGATCGAACTATTACTCATTATGATGGCAGAAGATGAAGATTTAAAGGAGAAAAAACTACGTGGTTCTGGAGGTTTTATAATAGCACAAGTTTCCGAAAGTGAACAAAAAAAAGGAAACCTTGGAGGACCGGAATTATTTATAGCCGGAATTGGGAGATTAGATAAAGATAGAATTTTAAAATACTATTGTAACAAATGTGAAAAGGATTATCCTAAATCTCCTGATATTATTTATGAAAATCCAAATGAAGAGGTCGGTGAGGGTGTAATATTGGTAGAAAAGGGTGAATACAAATGTACATCTTGTAAATCTACAATATCTCAATATAGAAAGTTTAATAAAGATGAGGAATTGATAAAGAAATCTCCAACATCGAATGAAATATCTAAAAATAAATTAAAAGAAGAAAATATAATTAGTTCATCTACGGGGCAAGAAAATAATAAGATTACTTCATCAAAATCTTCCATAGCACGCAAAGAGTTAGAAATGGTTCAAAAGGCAGTTAAAGAAGAAGTAGAATCATCAGAGGTTACGATATCAAGCGATAAATATTTTCCAATCCAATCTATAATAGGTATGCCAATATATGATAATGAGGCTATGTTGGTTGGAAATGTTAAAGAAATTGGTCTTAGAAAATCTTCCAATGGAGTTATACAAATAACATTAAAAGTTAATAATACTAAAGTGCTATCTGAAGATCAAACCAGTAATAAAAATGATGAAATAACATGGTCAAATATTTCTAAAATAGGTGATATAGTTCTCATTTCACGTCATCAAAATAATAAATTAGAAGTAAATACTGCAAATGATCAGACAAAACCTAAAATATGTAGTTCATGTATGAATCAAAATGAATCAGACGCAATTTACTGTGAAGATTGTGGCAAAAAATTGAGTTAATTTAATTTAAACATATTTTACTCTCGAAGTCCTATCCTCACATCAACTGCTCTTACTCCTTTACCCTTTTCTAATACTAGCAAAGGATTCATATCAAATTCCTCTATCTCTGGAAAATCAGTTACTAATTGTGATAAGCGTTGTAAGCTTTCTTCTATCCCTTTTATATCCGATGGCTGCTCTCCTCTTGCTCCTTTTAAAAGTTTGATAGTTTTTATAGATTCTATCATTTCTTTAGCATCTTGACCATTTATTGGTGCCAATCTAAATAC
The DNA here is from genome assembly GCA_035297365.1 of Nitrososphaeraceae archaeon. Classification (GTDB taxonomy): domain Archaea; phylum Thermoproteota; class Nitrososphaeria; order Nitrososphaerales; family Nitrososphaeraceae; genus TH1177. Next base: position 20,572 of record DATGZA010000012.1, on the reverse strand, counting down.
AACATCTTTAAGGATTTCAACATAAATTCCTCCAAGCCCGAACATGATTAATGGACCAAACATCGGATCTCTTTTTGAGCCCAAAATCGTCTCTTTTGCTGACTCTATCATTTCTTGTACCAAAACTCCCTTTATAGTAGCATCAGGATTGTAACTCTTAACGCTCGCTAAAATATCATTAAATGCTTTTCTAGCTTGATCTTGATTTCTTATTCCAACTTTAACACCCCCTGACTCAGATTTGTGTACAATTTCTGGTGAAACGATCTTCATCACAACGGGATAACCTATCTCATTAGACGATTTTATCGCCTCTTCTTCATTTGTAGCAAGAAAATTTTTTGGAGTTGAAAATCCATATGCTTTAAGGATTTCATAACCTTCCTCTTCAAGCAAATTTCTTCGATTTTCTTTTTTTACTCTATCGAAGACATTTTTTACTCTGATCTTGTCTACTTGAAATTCTTTGGGAAGTGAATCATCTCTTTCTAACCATCGACTATAACGAAACATAGCTTCCAATGTTCTTATAGCTGGTTCGGCATACATGAAATGTGGAATGCCACCATCAGAAAGAATCTTTTTATTTTCTGCCCCTTCCGCTAAACCCATTAATGCGGCCAACATAGTTTTTCCGGAATTATTGGATGTCTTTATGATCGTTTTTGCTAAATCATTATAATCTAATGTGGCTGAGGGAGTACACATAGTAACTACTGCACTAACATCTTTGTTAGCTAGTACTTCAGTTAAGACTCTTTCAAACCTATTAAAATCTGCATCTCCAACGATATCTACGGGATTTCTTGCAGATCCATGTGGTGGTATTATTTTTGCAATTTCTGACTTTGATGAAGAAATATCTGCCATTCTCAGTCCATATTTTGAACAGGAATCAATTGATATGATTGCTGGTCCTCCGGCATTAGAAACTATTACTACTCCACCATCTGAAGGTGGTATTGGCTGTTTTGAAAATGCAGTAGATATTTCAAATAATTCTTGCATTGTATCTACTCGTATCACGCCAGATTGCCTAAGTAATGCCTCATAGGTCTCATCTGAACCCATCAAAGCACCTGTGTGAGACATAGCAGCCTTTGCACCCTCTGGTGTCCGTCCTGCTTTTAGAACAAGAATGGGTTTTTTCTTCTCTTTTGTTATCTTTTTTGCTATTTTCATAAATTTTATACCATCATGTATATCTTCAAGGTACATAACAATCACCTTTGTTTCCTCATCATCAGCTAATAATTCTAAAATATCATTTTCATCCATGTCAACCTTATTTCCCATACTAATCACTTTTGAAAATCCAATTCCTTGTGCAATAGCATCTTCAACTGTAGCAGCACAAATTGCTCCACTTTGTGATACCAATGCTATTCCACCAGACTCTGGAGTAATCTTTAAAAATGTCGCATTCATCATGTTACTTTTCGATAGACTCATTATCCCTAAACAATTCGGACCTATTATTCGAGTTCCATATTTTTCTCCAATTTCTCCAATTTCCCTCTCAAGTTTAGCTCCATTTTCGTCTACCTCTTTGAATCCTGCTGAAACTATTATTGCAGCCTTAATTTTCTTCTTTCCTACTTCTTCCATAACTTGTGAAACTATCTTGTTAGGTGTGGCAATAACCGCCAAATCAATATTTTCTGGAACATCTAAAACACTTTTGTAAGCGGTTACTCCCAATACACTTGGGTTTGATGGAGTGATAGGAAAAATTTTACCACTATAACCATTTACAATATTTGAAAATATTGCTTTCCCTACACCTGGTTTTTCAGAGGCACCTATTACTGCAATAGAATTAGGATAAAAAAATATATTCTTCGGAACAGATGATGATATCATCAATACCGTTTCACTAAATCACGGTTATATTTATTCCTCTTATTATCTAGTTATTATCTAGTTATTATCTAGTTATTATATTATGATACATTATTTTCCTTATATTCAATACAATTTGAAAGTTAAAATTGTAGATATGGAGCTTTAAATCGATGGGAAACGTAATAGAAAAATATATAGATTCTCATATCAACGAAATGGTTTCAGATCTACAAACTTTAATCAGAATACCAAGTGTTTCTGCTAGAAATCAAAATCTTATAGAATGTGCAGAAATGATCTACAAGTTGATGACAAACGCCGGAATAAATTCGGAAATTCTGTACCTTGATGATGAAAAAAATATACCTCCTATTCTTTTTGGAGAGTTACTATCTAAAAAAAATCCTGATGGAAAAACACTCCTATTTTATAACCATTATGATGTTCAACCTGAAGACCCACTAAATCAATGGAATTTTCCTCCTTTTAGTGGTCAAATCTCTGGTAATTTTGTTTATGGGCGTGGTGCATCTGATGACAAAGGAGAATTAATAACTAGAATAAAAGCGGTAGAATCTTTCATTAAAGAAACTGGGGATGTACCATGTAATGTAAAATTTATTGTTGAAGGAGAAGAAGAAATAGGCAGTAATCACATTGAAGAATATCTTGTAAAGTATAAAGAAAAATTCGCGTGTGATGGAATCATTTGGGAATTTGGTTATGTCAACGAAAAGAATAATCCAATAATCAGTCTTGGAATGAAAGGTCTTTTGTATGTTGAATTGACTGCTTCTGGTCCTAACAAAGATACTCATTCTAGTTTGGCAGTGATTATAGAAAATCCTGCATGGAAATTAATAAAATTACTTAATTCTATGGTAAATGAAAATGGAAAAATCTTGATAGAAGATTGGTATAACGATATAAAGGAATTTTTACCTGAGGAGGAATCTATTCTATCGGCTGAACTTTTTGATGAAGAATCTTTCAAGAAAGAATATGGAATAACCAGTTTTTTAGGTAACATAAAAGATACTGAAATAAAAAGAGCTTTATCTGGATATCCAACTTGTAATATAGCTGGAATGGTTTCTGGCTATACAGAGCAAGGCGCTAAAACTATTATACCTTCACATGCTACGGTAAAATTAGATTTTAGATTAGTTCCCAACATGATGCCAAAAAAACAATTCGAGCTTTTAAAAAAACACGTTGAAAAACAAGGAATTAAAAATATTGATGTTAAACTCATTCATGGAGAACCTGCTGCTCGAATTCCATATGATCATCCTTTTGTTAACCTGGTAAATGAATGCGCAAAAGAAATTTTTGGACAAACCATTTTGAACATTTCATCGGCAGGTACCGGTCCTATGTATAGTTTTCAAAATATCCTTCACGCACCATCGATCTCATTGGGTTGTACATTTGTATATTCAAGAATTCATTCTCCAAATGAATATGCTAGAATAGATCTTTTAGCAAGTATTACCAAATGCTTATGTAAAATTATTGAAAGATTTGCACAATATGGATAGATCTCAACTTTTTATTTTTTCGACTAATCATTATTTTTATGTTTTGAAATTGTATAGAAACCATGTGCTGAAATGAGCAAAGCTGATAACGACATTTTTGTTGCAAATACTAGATTCCAGGGTGTGTTTGGATTCGGATATGGAACACTTAAATCGTCTAACCTCATTATTCCATTGATGGCATCTACTGTTATAAAGGAATTCCATATGATGAAATTATAAATGAATTCATAAATCGATATAACCAAAATCGCAAGAACAACAAGCTGAAGAACGGCTTTTACCGATTCTGGGATATTTTTCACTTTATCTCGACCTAATTTCGTTACGCAATACCATCCAACCACTGTTACGATCATTAAATAGGTTATCAGTTTTGCCAATCCTGGGACAGGAAATTCAGTATACACTAAAACTTCTCCTATAACAACTTTACCAGTTTTTAAATACTCATCAATACTGACATATAAAGAATAAAAAGTAATCAATATCATTATTATCGCGCAAAAATAAAAAACCATCAAGTAAATAGTTCTTGCGTGTTTTTCATCTTTTTTTTGTAATGATGTGTGCACTAAAATATCACTTCCATTATTTGAAATAGATCTATAAAAATTCCTTTAAAAATTTTTATAATTAATATAACAAAAAGTTCAGATAAATTGTTATGAGATATAAAAAATGAATAAAGTAAATAAAATAAATTGGAACAAGGTGCGACCAAATTGGGATGTGTATTTTATGCTCCAAGCTGAAATTGCTAAATTACGTTCAAACTGTATTACACGTCAAATAGGATCTGTTATAGTTAAAGACAACCGTCAAATAGCTACAGGTTATAATGGTACTCCTCCTGGAATCAAGAATTGTATCGATGGTGGCTGTAGTAGATGTCAATCAAGAATGAATGGCGAATTGAGTTCTGGGGATGGTTTACATCGATGTCTATGTACTCATGCTGAAGCAAATGCCATTATGCAGTGCGCATTATTTGGAAATGCAACTAGTACCAGTGGAACTACACTCTATAGCACCTTTGCACCATGTTTGGAATGTAGCAAAATGTCTATAACGGTAGGGATCAAAAGAATTGTAGTTCTTAATGATTATCCTGAAGATGGTGGTAAAATATTAGAAGAAGCTAAAATAAAAATTGATAAATTAAGAAGAGAAGACCTTCTGCCTTGGTTAGATTTTATTTAAATTAATCGCCAGTTTTTTGATAAAGTTAAAAAAAGGATTTGAGCTTGGGTTATAATTGAATATTCAATAAACAAGTATCATCCTGGCAACAATAGTATGATGTAATCTTCGTTGTGTCCCTAACATGTGTTTGATTGCTCTGGGATTATGTTTTTTAGTTTTACAGTTATAATATAAAAGTACCTGGTATAGTAAGACTGACAATAGTACAGATGTACAAGCCCTGTTATATCATTTTACTTTACAGATAACGGATCTATCCTAAAAAGAGATTTGATACGTTTTATCAGTGGTTCAACTGATTTACTACACACCGAATAGATAGTCTGTCCACTGTTAGATTGACAAAATTCAAATAATTTGATCCTACCATTAGGTATATTTTCATATGTTTATAGTGTACACAAACTGAAATCCCATATTTGTGCTTATTATACAGTTTATGATCATCACTCATATCTAGGATATCCGGAGATGTATGATCTTTTTCTTATGATTATAACAGGTATACTTGCTGTTAACTTATCATAAATGTTATTGTCTGCTATGTTGGCAGTTGTAAAATCTGTTGTTGATCTATTTTGTGTTGGTTTGTTGGTTAGGATGATTTTTTTTCACCAAAATATCATCCTCAAAGAAATATCTTTATTTCTTGTGAAAATAAAATAAAAAAATTGTTGATGCTCATAATGAGATCTATCCTAGTTAGCTGCTATAGCAAGTCGTACGTATGTAGTTCTTAACTGTACAGGTTTTATCTTCTCCTGCTGCCAATGTTACAGTACTGCAGTCATTATTCTGCACATCTTCATATTCGATACAAATTTGATAATTTATGTCATCTGGGACTGCAGTTGTGTTTGCTAGTCTTCCGCCCTGCAGAAATGACACACTATTACATGCTGTTTCTGCAACTGTATCTACTGCTAACTGGTTGATAGTACTACATGCACAGGAGTGTTTTATCTCGTTTACCGTATACGTACCGGGTTGCAGATTTTGAATTGTTGTTCCCTGTGCAGATCCTACAAACTGATGAATTTGACTATTCTGGTGATCTAGTACCTCGATATCAAAGATACCTGCTGGCAAACTCCGACAGAATGCTGTATTGTTGATTGGAGAATTGATACATGGAAGCCATAATGTTGAATTATTTTGTAGTGCTTGACAGTTCATAATAGCAGAATCACTATGATTATTACAGCCAAAGACTTCTTTATTTACGGTTAATGTTGCTGGTCCAGAGGCTCAACCTTTGTCTGGTCGTTAGAATTCACATTAGCACATACGTTTACTAGATTCCTGTCGAAGTTTATTCTATCTCCAAATCCGTTACCGTTTTGTGTATTTGCTACTCTGTCTTCATTTGTTGCTTCATTTGCTGCCGTTGCTAAACCATTAGGTTCTTGAGGTATTTGAGTAATATCTATACCATTTACATTTACGTTACTATTAACACACTTTATTTTCTGTATATTCACATCAGAACCTTTCTTTTGATCTGGATAAACTTTATAGTGATCATTCCCATACTGATAAGAGTTTTCATAGGATTGTCCTTGTGCATTTCCTATCGTCATTGATGGGTTGAGTGAGTAAACCTGTGGCTTCTAACAATTTAGAAGCCAGAACTATCTATTTATTGGTCATTAAATTGCTATTTACAATTTTAATATATCTCAGGTTGGAAAGAACATTATTTGATCTTCTAATATTCCAAGATTCTGAATTATTGACTATAAGAAGAATAACAAATGATGTTTAGGTAGAAAACGAAATGTCTACTAAAGATGATTCATCTTTGGAGACTTGATTAGGTTTACCATTTGGAAGGATCATATAATTAATTTAAGTAGGACATTAATTAATATTTATATGACTACTGTAAGTACTACTACTTTAATTTATTGATAGTTTAGTAAAATCATCTTTCCATAGGTTACTACAATTGTACAATATATTAATATGGAGACAATAATATCAGTAATCACTAATATGGTAATCTCTTAAAATTTATTTGAAGGTTCTGAAACATCAAATTGGAATTTTGCTTTGTTCCTTTTCATAATTTGTACAAGAGAGAGCATTACCGGAACTTCAACCAAAACACCAACAGTAATTGCTAAAGTGACCCCAGAATTTACACCGAACAAAATTGTAGATACTGCTACTGCAAGTTCAAAAAAGTTACTTGCTCCGATGAAAGCGGTAGGTGCTGCTTCCGGATAGGGTATCCTCAACTTTTTTGATCCAAAATATCCTATTGAAAAGATCAGATAAGTGTGAAGTACAAGAGGAATTGCAATTAATATCAAGTGAAAAGGAAAATTGATGATCTTATCACCTTGGAAAATAAATATAAGAACCAGAGTTATCAAAAGACCAATAGGAGTAATTTTATCAATTCTCTCAATTAGATGAGTTTCAAGCCATTCTTCTCCCTTCGTCTTGATTGTTACTTGTCGTGTTAATGCCGCTAATCCCAAAGGTACTGCAACATACAATAAAATTGAGACAAAAAGAGTGTCAAGAGGAACAGAAAACCCAGTGGCTCCAAGCAAAAACACACCAATAGGAACATAAAGAATAAGGATAAGGATGTCATTTATTGATACTTGAAGTAGTGCACAGCTAACATTCGCTCTAGCAAGATATGTCCATACAAGTGTCATTGCTGTACAAGGTGCAAGTCCAAGAATTATCATACCCATCATGTATTCTTTATGTAATTTTTCAGGAATTATAGAAGAAAAAATAACAGCCATAAATAACCAAGCGATAAAAGCCATTACAAAAGGTTGGATAGCCCAATTTAGTGTCAATGTAAAAGCCATAACCTTTACATTTTTCCTAAAATTCAACAGCTCTGAATATTTTACTTTAAGCATAATTGGATACATCATCATCAAAAGTACTATTGCTATGGGGAGCGAGACATTTGCAAACTCAATTTCTGACAACGAAGTAGATATCCAAGGAAAAAAATATCCTAGCAACGTTCCAGATACAATACAAATTGCTACCCAAATTGAGAGATATTTGTTAAATACATTGAGTTCCTTTTGGTAAATTTTTGAGATTTTAGGTTCCTTTCGAGTTATGAATATTGTGTTATTGGTAAATGTGTTATAAGTTTTTATTAAAACTGCTATTACCTTTTCGTATCTAAATTGGTTAATGATATTGCTACTGATGATAATAAAATAGTACAAAACCTTATTAAAAAAATTCTAGTTGGAGTGGATGGTTCTGAAAAGTCATTTGAAGCTGCCGAACATGCAATAGATTTAGCTGAAAAATACAAAAGTAAATTGTTACTAATTGTAAATGTTCTTGAAATAGAGCCTTGGCTTCATGGTGAATATCCATATAGTTGGGGTAAACCGGAAGTAATTGAAAAAGTGTATGAGAATCAAAAACAAAAGACACAGAAGATTCTTGACAAAATAAAAGAAAAAGCCGATAAACTCAATATAATTTCTAAAACGGAAATAATCATGACTCCTCGCACAACTAACCCATCTATAGGCTTAGTAGATTATTCTGAAAAAAACGATATTGATTTAATCGTGGTAGGAACAAGAGGAAGTACTGGTTTCAAGAAATTGCTTCTTGGCAGTGTAGCCAGTGGAATTGTAACATATGCTCATTGTCCAGTATTAGTTATAAAATAGGTACAATTTTTTAATCAGTTAATAATTAGATTTTCGATTCTTTTTTTGTACGATCGCAGGCAACAATTTATTTACATATTAGCTTTCAGCCATACTTGACCATGCTTAGACACATGTTTAACCGACTTAAATAGTAAAAGTTATTTTTTATAATTTCATTGAATAAATTCAAATGAATTAATTATTATCATGATTTATTTTTGATAATGGCAAAAGGTTTGCAAAAAGGAATTAGACGCATTCAGTCCTGTAAAAATATTTATGAGCACGTATTTAGAGCATCCATATAATGATTGAAGCTGGTTTAGCCGAGTATTTCGGCATGGGAGAAGCACTTGGAATTATTGGCACATTGTTTGTAATTCTATACTTCTCCAGAAAACAAACACAGAAGCTGTCAGTAGATATTGAAACTAAGGTCCTGAACGATTTGGCTCAAAGAATGCATGTACTACACCAGGTGTTAATTGAGTCCCCTCAACTGATAAAGGTGGTAAGCAAGGTTGATACAAATTCACCTGAAGTTGCATACGCATATGATATTTTGTTTACGTTCGCACATGTCTTTCATATGCGACAAAGAAAAGTATTAAGCGACAATGAATGGACCGGTTGGTTGCGATGGATGAAGAGTGCTTTCGAACAGGGAGAAATAAGGGAAATATGGGAAAGCACTATTGAAATGGAAAAATGGTTTGATCCTGCCTTCCAGCAATTTGTAGATAAGGAATTAATTCCTAGGACTCCCAAAAATAAAAGAAGTTAACTTTGCGAATTTACGCCGAGTACAGAACTGTGAGAGAGTACTCTCTTGATGGATCAAGGTCACCGTTCTACTCCCAGTTTACTTGTCATTTTTCGTAATTGCTTGTAATGCTCACAATTTCTAGAACTCTAAAAAAATAAGTGGAAGAAATAAAGTTTAAAGAATTTGATTCAGTGAAAGATTACCAAAAACTTGATTATAGAGTAATATAATTTTAGATTATTCATATTTACTTCCCATTTAGTTATAAACATAAACGAATGAATTTATACTTCTTTATACTGAGTTATGAAAAATATGACTAGGAATAAATATGATCTTTCCTTAACTGAAGAAGAACTACAGACTATTATGGATTCACTTAGTAATACTGTATTTAATGAGGAAATTAAACAAGATACACGAAAAAATGCGAAAAATTTGTTTATTAAACTACAAAACGATTTTTCTATGTTAAAATAATTTTTTGTAAAATGTTGAAAAGTAACTAACACTATTCATCCCTTTAGTATAAATAATTTGTCCATTTTGTAACAAATATCGATAAATTAAAAATCTTTTCTACCTCTCAAATTCTTGATGGTATTCAAAATTGAATCAGCATCATTAGCTTCGGGTTCCAGCTCAAGATATTTAATTAGTAATTCTTCTGCTTTTTGTGGATTTTCGTTATATAAAATTATTCCTTTGTCTCTTATTGCATGAGAATTTTGGGGCTCGATAGATAATATCATCTCATTAGCTATATTTAGTCGCTCAAACTCTTGGATTTCAAAAAAACTTTCCTTCAGGTTATTAAGTAATCTTATTATTACATATGAAAGTGTTGTTTTTTCTAGTAGTGATTTAGTTACCAAGATTTTTTGATATGGAAAAAATCTATCCAGTATATTTTTTAGTGAATAATCGTCCATGATCCTTCCTTGATTGAATGGATCTATTATGATCTCGTTTCTATTTTCATCTAAAATATGTTTTACTAAGAAATGGCCTGGAAAATTAATTGGATATAATCTAAAATTAATTGAATTTCCCAGTGAAATATAGATAATTGATAATGTAATTGGAATTCCTATTTTCTTTTGCAATACAACATTCAAGAAATTATTCATAGGATTTTGATAATCATGAATGTTTGATCTAAATTCTTTTTCTTTAAACATAAATTCATTAATGATTTCTATTATTTGTGTGGGTCTATTTACTATCTCTTTCTTAGATCTTTCTTTTACTTTGTCATTAAGTTCTCTCTGCAAGATTCTAATATCATGAAGATTTTTCTCTAAATCCAGATCATCATGATATAATATTTTTGATAATTGTAATGCAGAATTCGTAATCTTATCAAGATCGTTTACTTTTATAATTGGTTCAACTACATCTGTTTTCCAATCATTAATTATTGATTCAACATCTTTCAATGATCTATTATTAATAAGGTATCTTTAATATAATTATGATTGATTTTAGGTTGTCATAAATTAAAAGTATGTTCATAATTATTATCTTATAATTTTCATTGGATAGAAATGTTTTTTATTATATTTTCCAATAATACTTTTGTATGGATGGGCTAAAAGTTCTAAAAAATTGTATTGCTTGTGTATATAGTTTTAATTATGATTATGAATTGATTAAACATATGCACAAATCATATTACTATTCACAATTTAAAATGGGAAAATTATTTGAAGGTAATAATAATTGCAACTGCGAATGTTCAAATTCCAACCATATTTGATTTTACCTTTTTTTGAATGAATGTAATATGCAATCGATATCAAATAATAAATTATTCTTTATCTATGTAGCAAGAAATGAAGAATGGGAAAGATTACAATCGGAAGATTGGCATTATGTATCTTCTATGGTAAATTTCTTTCATTGGTGGGCAAAAAAATATTTTCATATAAACTTTAGTATAGTTGCAGATATTCTCCCCATAATACCAGGAAAATTATTTGACAGAGCTTCACTTGGTTATCTCTTACGAGACCATCAGCAGAGAGGAAAATCCACATATCATTTTTACCTGTCATATTTCAGACCATTTTGGAGTGATTGTCATGTTGATGGATATGCTACAAATAATTTTGGAATGTTATATTGGATAAGGCCTAACAAGATAATTTCAGATGAGCAACGTTCAAAATTTTTTGCTGATTCTAATTGTGCTAGAATATCTCATATATTATTACATGAAATTTTGAGGATCAAAGGTAAGACCAAAAAAGAATATTTTGACAAGGTTCATGATTTATGGGATGAACACACATACAAAGAGCTTCCTTTTTTGTATTATAATAACCATTTTTCCAAAGTAACACAGGACAATTACTATAACTTTGTAACAATGGACATATCAAAGCTATAAGACTAAAGTTTAAAAGAAAGAATTCTAAATTTACTATCAATTTTCTCTGTGAATATATCCCTGATAATAAAATTAGGCGCAGTAGCCGCATCAATAGGAACAATTTCCTTAATAGTTTTTGCTGTTACATTACTTGCATTTCCAGTTATTAAAGAATGCAATAGTGATATTAAATGCATTTATTTTTCCGAAGCACCATATCCACTAAATCTTCTTATCCATCCAATTTTATTATTAATCGTCTTACTTGTTATTTCAGTTGGTATAACGATGATTAGGTTTGGAAAGTGGTATTCAAATAGAAAGTTATCATATCAATAAAAAGAATGTTTAAAAAAATATTATTCTTCTTCTTCTTCATTATCAATTTCATTTTTCTTTGATGTTTTTTTATTTCCTTTCTTTGTAGTCTGTTCCTCTATGTCATCGGTGCCTCTCTCAGTAACAGTAAACCTTGTATCTGAATATGGATGATAAGGAGAATCCATCATCTTTGCTACTCTATTTTCTCCAGATTTTCTTAGATAAATTCTATATGTAGATGCATGTCCAAGCACATTACCTCCAGTAGCTTTTGTTGGGTCACCAAAGAACGTATCTGGTGATGATTGTACTTGATTTGTTATAACAATAGCTATATTGTATATTTCTGCTAGTCTAATCAATTTATGTAGCATATTGTTTAGTCTCTGTTGTCTATCAGCTAATGTTCCTCTTCCAGAAAATTCTGCTCTATGAAGAGAGATAATACTATCAATTACTACTAATTTTGCTTTAAAATCATCAATATATTTTCCTAAATCTTTTACTATTAGCTCTAGATGTGAACTATTATAAACCTTACAAACAGCAACATTTTTCAGAATTTCAGTTGGATCAAATCCTCTTGATCTAGCTATTTGTTCAACTCTCTCAGGTCTAAACGTCCCCTCTGTGTCAATATATATTACACTGCTTTCTAAACCTCCTGCTTCTATTGGTTGTTTTGCCATAACACATAATGTATGACATATTTGCGATTTTCCTGAACCAAATTCTCCATAAAATTCAGTAATGGCTTGTGTCTCTATTCCACCCAGTAATAGATCATCTAATGCATATGATCCAGTTGAGCATCTTAACATTGATCGCCTTTTTTGTAATGCTGCATCAGCGGTAACAAATTCCTTATCTAAAACATTTGTTTCTCTTAATAATTTTTGAGCTGCTATTATAAAAGAAGCAGCAGTTTCTTTTGTAGCATTAATACTTTCTGATAATTCTTCCGCACTAGATACTGCTAGATCCATTACCGAAACAATACCTGCATCTTTCAATTTTCTTGCTGTTGTAGGACCAACTCCTTCAATATCTTGAATATCAAGATCGATTATTGCTATACTTTCATTAGATTTTGATTCTTTTTCCATATACGTCATTCTAAAATTTTCTCATATTAATATATACAGTAACCTAAGAGGGAGAGGGAGAGTATCTTTTGATAAGAACATCTATCTATCTGACTCTTGTTTATTTAAGATAAATTTTGTTATCATGTTATTACAGTTCAATTTTAGAATTTGCAAATGGGGCCGAAGGGAGCTGTTCTGATAATGAAAAACCATTACCATTTGAACCCTTGACCTACGGGTTTCTTCCTACTGAGACCAGCCCTAAATTTTGATCTGGAGCCCGTTGCGATGCCTGGCTTCGCTACGACCCCATATTACATCGCAAGTAAGATTAGTATATGATATGTCTATAAGTCTTACGAAGATTTTAGAGCTAAGTTCTTTGCATAAGAAAATGTGAAATTTGATATTTTTTATAATATAATTATATGACTTTTTATCTTCTTTATAAATTCTATTTTCTTTAGTAAAAAATAAATAATTTCTCTTGTTATTACTTTTATTGATAGGGGAGACTCAACTCCGTGCTAGAAGAACTCGTATAATGATATTACGTGCTATATCTGAAAAAAATGGTTCTGCTGGTTTTTCTGACATTCAAAATGCCACTGCGTTATCAACCGGTTCAATTTATTACCATATTGAAAGAATGAAAGAATATATAAAAAAAAGTTCTAGGAATTATTCTATAACAAAAAAAGGTCAACAATTGTTAATTGAACTAGATTCAAAATCAAAAGGCTAATAGATTATATCTTTTCTAGATCCATTTTTAAATTATATCTTTTCTGCGATCAATTTTTATGAAACATTTGTTCTATAAAATTTATCTATGAAATATAGAAGTAGAACTGATATAGTAGCGCTAATATTGGAGGCTACTAAAGATGGTGCAGCTAAAACAAAGATAATGTATAAAGCTTTTCTTTCTTATAGTCAATTAAAAGAATATCTTTCAATACTATTAGAAAGAGAATTAATTGAATACCTTGAAAAGGAACAGATTTTCAGGATTACAGATAAAGGAAGAAGATTTCTATATTTATATTCAAAGGTTATGGAATTAATCACTCCAGATGATAAAGATCATAACATACAAGATTAAGTATTTTTTTATATTACTAGCAGCTAATCAATTATTATTATCACGAATGGTTCAAATTTATAACATTGTTTTAGGAAAGGAAAGTGTTATATGTTATTTTAATATTTTATATATTTAATGCAACTATATATTTATATTATGTCACCATGAAAGAAATAATTCCGACCCATAATATATTCCGTGAAGTCTGTATTACCATGAATTTTTTTAATAGAAAGATAAAAATTAAAATTAATTATTGTACCTTGTTATAAATAGAATATTTGTTCCAACTATATGTATTATTTACATATATAACTTTTATTTTTAGTTAGTTGAGGAACAACGGAATTATCAATTAATTTCCATTTGTTAGCTTGCATTACAGCTTCTATATCACATTGATCGATTTTGTTATTTATATTGTATACCAAAGAAGACATCAAAGAGTCATCAAAATTTGCATGACCAAGACCTAATACATGACCAATCTCATGTTTAGCAATATATTCTATCAAATTATTAGTTAGTTTTTTTGTGAAAGCATTTTCAGCTAGAAAAATTTTGTTACTATAAATAAATCCTTTTGAATCAAAATTAGTTATGGTTTGACCTGCTACTTTTCCATTGTCGCTTCCAAAAGAGACACTAATATCTACCTTTTCTTTATCATCAGCTTCTTTAAATCTCAATGCATCTAGATTTTGATCCCAATAACTGAAAGCAGCTTTCACAAGCTCTTTTGATTCTGGTTTTGCATTAATTATCTCAAAAGTCAGTATTCCATCTTCGAGTGTATCACCCCACGTACAACAAATTTCTATTTGTCTTTTTAACTCATCATATTGTTTATAACCACTTATTGAATTATCAAGAAAATTGAGATTAAAAATAATAACAATAGCACTAAATAGAATGAAAAAACAGTACTTTGTTAACTTCTTCAATGATTTAGATTTATTAAATTACCGTTATATTTATCAACACCTATTCTAAATTTTTTAACATAGTTCTAATCTAACTTTCTGTAAAGGATCAAAGAAAGAAAGAAAGAGTATTATAGGTTATTGTTTTATATGATGTAAGATTTATTAGATGTCATCAAACCAAGAATCCAATTATATCACATATCTAAAATATAATGATCTTGAAGATATGCTCAAAGTAATCTTATTTGCAGCCCAATCTCCTATAGGAATGATTCCTATGCTTTATCACATTAATTACAGAGAAAAGCAATTATTATTCATAGAAACTGGGGCAGTCAATACAGTCGTTCACTATATTGTTATTGATGAAAAACCATCAAGAAAATTTATTGAACTAAGACAACTGACAGGAAAATTCGAATTTGTTAATAATATCGGAAATGATACTCAATCTATCTATATTCCAATATTAGAACTTGACCAATCATCTTTTGAGTTTCCTATTTGAGTTTCCATCTTATTTTTGATTAGGGACGAAACAATCTGTTTTCCAGAAATCGATTTAGATATTTTATATAAAGTATAAAGTATTCTAACCTTTCAAAACTTCTTTTTTGATTAAAGTTTAAAAGTAAAAGACACTATTGTAATACTATGGTCTCAAGAACGTTTTATAGTATCTATATGGGTATAAAAATGGCTATTTATAAAATAATGAAATTAAGAAAGAGCAATATTCAAGAACAGCTCAAAAATTGAATTTTTTCATTCTGTTTTATCTTGAATGACTGCCATCATTTTACATTGATACATCATTTATAATATATATGTAATAAATATTTTTTATGATATTAGATACATTAATCCAAGCTTCCAAAAATGTATATCAGGAAGTTAAAAATCTTGTCGGAACAGACGAGGGGGCGTTAAAAATTTCTCTTGGTGCAGGAGGAGATATATCCAGAAAGATTGATTTAGTCGCTGAAGACGTTGTATTAAAAACCATTAGACAATCAGATTTTTTTCCCATCGTAGTAGGAGAAGAGTGTGGCCTAATTTATGAAAAAAATCATACGAACGAAAATAATGGCTTTTTGATAATGGATGCAGTAGACGGAACTACTAACGCAACACGCGGTATTCCTTTTTTTTGTTGTTCCTTGGCATATGCAACCGAATTTAGACTGAGTTCTGTAATTGATGCAGTGGTTCTAGACCTGTTTACTGGTGATATATATTCGGCATCAAAGAATAAAGGTTCATATTTTAATAATAGAAAAATCAAAGTAAGAAATACAAATCTTAATGCGGTTAAGTCTCTAGAAGATCTCAAATCTATTGATCCTGTTATCGGTACAAATATTTCTGGAATACCATCAAATATACTAAAAGAACTTTTATCTATGCTTTCATGTTCTAATCATATAAGACATTTTGGTGCCAATGCTCTTGAACTATGTTATTTTGCTAGAGGATTTATGGATGCTTATATCGATATTAGAGGAAAGATACGATCCACCGATATGGCTGCGGGATATCTAATAGCAAAAGAAGCAGGTGGAAAATTGTACTCGGTTGATGGAAAAGAATTAGATTCTGATCTTGATGTGAAGACCAGACTGTCTTTCTATGCAGTTACAGATGAAAAATTCTATAATTTAATCAAACGATGAAGGTAAGATCATTTAATTTGAAATTCTATTTCTGACGTTAAAAAATTGATCTGTTTAGCATATTTTGTTAAAAGTTAGGGAAATTTTTAATACTATTTTTAATACTAGAAAAAAATAAAATTAATTTGTTTAAATCTTCGAAAATCTCTTCATTAACAATATTATTACTTTTGTTGTCCGTTGTTATATTTTTTACCCAGGAATATGTTTCTCATCATTTTATAATGATGTCGAGAAAATCTTTTTTATACTAATCCAAAAGAATTGTCATATTGTGAAAATATTTGAAATTTATTATTTTATAACTTACTTTTCTTTCATAAAAATAAAAATTATTGAAGATCCCTAAATCGAATTAAGGATTATTACTGTTATTTGATAATATTTAGGTAATTTGGTGTTGTGTCGACATCCATCTTTGATGAGGAGTCCGTATTTTGGCCGGAAATCATCTCGTTCGTAACTAAATCTACTCTATCGTCAGGATCATCTGTTGCTATTGCATTACCAGAATTCAATAATCTAGTATCTTTTTGTTGTTCTTGTTGTTGTATTTGTTCTTGTTGTTGTACTGGTTGTTCTTGTTGTTTTTGTTGCACTATTGCATTGCCACTCTCTGTAGTTTCTATTTCGTTTCTGGTATCTGCATTATCATTAGAATCCATTGTTGCTGTTGTTCCGTTGCCACTCTCTGTAGTTTCTATTGTAGTTGAATTTGTATTTGTGGCCTTTAATGCATCTATATTGTTATCAGAGTCTAAGTTATAATTTTCATTACTGCATATGAATACTATCTTGGTGTCTGAATCAATATAGAATTCATAAACACCTCCATTATATTGATTATATTCAGTCATTTGATTCCCTAATTGATGATTTTCCAATTGTTTAACAATAGGATTTTCAGATTTCATTGATTCCACGGTTTCGATATCATCTAATGTATCTCCATTAAGATTAGAGTTCCTACATTCAATTATTTTGATTTTTTTAATTGCTTTTTTGTCGTTATTTTTATAGTCTCCTTTGTCATCATCTTTATATTTTACTTGTTTATCTTGTTCAGAAACATATCCATCTGTTTTATAACCATCAGAATATTGATCTGCTTCTGCTGCATAGTCATTCGTGTTATAACCATCAGAATATTGATCTGTCGTCGGCATTTTGTAAGAATCATGATCTGTGGATTCATAAACATCTTTGACTTCATTGTAGTTTTCATAATAATCTTTTTTATCTTTTTCTTTCTTCTTTTCTTGCTTATCTGAGGATGCCTCTGCACCAATAAATGAGACCATTGATGTGGCGATAACCCCTGATAATAAAAGCACTGATAATAGTACGGCGGTAAAGACTGGGTTGCGCATATTGCATTTATATTTAATACACTTATTTAGAATGCTAAAAATTATAATATGTTATTACTCTACTCATTATCTTAAGTTTATTGTTATCGATCATTCTAATACGATTATTTTGTCTGTTGATTTTTAGGTGTTATAATTCTAGAATTATAATTCTATAACAACTACTATTACAATTTGATATGAATTTCATACAAAAATAAAAATAATATTGTATAATTTTGAACTTTAATTGAAGTACTGAAGTAAATATTTTCGTATCCTACTTAAGTATTTTATAGCTTTTATTTTGAAATGATATATTCTTTGTCGACTTATCTGGGTATTACATTCTATTATTGAATACGAGGGTGAATATGAAGAATTTCAGCTTGTTAAAGAAAAGATCAAAAATAAAAAATATAAAAGAATTATAGTCATGCTTATTCTATATCAATAATGAGTAGAAAATTTAAATTACAAAATATAGTCGTCAAATTATCAAATTTAGAACAAATTATGATGTATAATATCATCAAAAAACATCTACAAAAATTCTATTAAAATTATTAGTAATACATAAATAGATGAATGTTAAAAATTCGAAAAAATAATGGTTTATGAATAGTACAATTTTACATAAATTGTTTATTTATTAACATAACTTTTAATAGAAGGTATAAATGTTAAACCTAGTTAAATTAAAAAACAGAAAGAATAACTTTTTTCTCTTCTAAAGTCCGTTTTTGAGGATGACCTTAATTATTTGTCTACAATTTTTTTGAGAATAGCCCAGATCGAGATATTCTGTAGTAAATTTATGTAAAAGATTTTATTACTATTGCAAAATCAGCAGCAGTAATATTATGATATTTCGACATAGACAATATATCATTTGTGATAATAGATGTAGAATAAATATACTAATGAAATGTACTTTTTCAATGCTATCTGTTTCTAGAGTAAACCCAACTACAATTTTTGTTCTAGTTTCACTGGTAGTTTTAGTTTTGAATTCGATGCCTACCGGAGATTATCTGAGTGATTATTTTCCTAGTGTCTATGCTACTAAGGCAAAGCAAATCCAGAAGGACCGACTATTAACGATCCCAAGCTTGTTGCTCAGGTAGTCTACAAGGGACTAAGATCACCTACTGCAATGGCATTCTTGGACTCAGATGATATATTGGTTTTGGAGAAAGACGAAGGTACTGTACAGAGGATTTTAAATGGTAAAATGTTACAACAACCATTACTTCAAGTTAATGTAAACTCTAAAGATGAAAGGGGAATGCTAGGAATCGCTATTGCTACAAAGGGAAAGAATACAACTAGCTCTGGAACTGAATCTATACACCCAAATCCATGTTTTCTTATTCTTTACTGAAGCTGGACCAACAAAAAGTGATGTTCCCTTGGGGAACCGTGTTTACAAGTATGAACTAATAGACGATAACACTAGATTAGCAAATCCTACTTTGTTTTTGGACTTACCAGCTTGGCCAGATGATTCTCACGTTGGGGGCATGATTGGTATTGGACCTGATAATAATGTGTACCTTGTAGTTGGAGACCAAAGACCAACCGCATTTAGCAGGGTAGATCATCCTGATTCTCAGACCAAAGCTCAAAATTATGTAAATGGATTAGATCCTGATGGAAGAGCCGGTATACTTCGAATTACTCAAGATGGTGGAGTAGTAGGCAGTGCAGGTGTTCTTGGAGATGAACATTCATTAAACAAATATTACGCATATGGAATAAAGAATAGCTTTGGATTTGATTTTGATCCTATAACAGGTAATCTATGGGATACAGAGAATGGCCCCACCTTTGGTGATTAAATTAATCTTGTTGAACCAGGCTCTAATGGCGGATGGGCTAATATACAGGGATTTTGGACTTTGGATGATGAATGGAATAAAGGACAATTAGTGGAGCAACAAATAAATGCTGAGGATCATGGTCTAGTGGACTTGGGAAAAGGAAAATATAGTTCTCCTGAATTTGTATGGGATGTTGCTCCAACTGCTCTCAAATTTCTTAATTCTGATAAATTAGGCAAAAATTATGAAAATGATATTTTTGTAGGAGATATCAAGAATGGTAATCTTTACTACTTTAAACTCGACCAACAAAGAAAAGGATTATTACTTGATGGACCACTTGCAGATAAAGTTGCGAGTGAAAGAGAAATTAATCAGGCAGTATTTGGATATGGTTTTGGTGGAATTACAGATATAGAAGTGGGACCTGATGGTTATCTTTATGTACTTACTTTCGGTAAAGAAGATGGAACAATATATAGAATATTACCAGCTGAAAATAGTCAACAAGAGATAGTATCAGAAGAAGATTACAGATGATTAGCACTATCTAAAATCATACATATCAGTATGTGATAATAATTACCACTATAAACATATAAAAAAATCTATTTTGTAAATGTCAATCAGCCTGACTATAGTAGATTATGGTACACTGATAAATTATCTATCCATCTATCCATCTATCCATCTATCTATAAAATTCTATTGACAATAATACCACACGTTTTTTATGCAAGTATCTTGCAATAATTCTTTAAATCGCTTTTTACTACTTATTATTATAATAGATGAGACCAAGTCATACATTCTTCTTTATTGGTAATAGTAATATCCATGTACGAACAAGAATAGATAACTCGATTATTTCAAATACTATACATCCAAATATCTCAAAAATATTTTACATATCCTTG
>DATGZA010000011.1:0-151608 GCA_035297365.1 Nitrososphaeraceae archaeon | reverse complement strand
AACATATCATGAAATTTACAAAAATTATTGAAACCAGTATATATTCTTCCAATCTAAAACAAATGAAGGATTTTTATATCGATATTTTGGGATTGGATCTTGTTTCAGAAGAAAAAGACAGACATGTATTTTTAAAAGCAGAAAAAAGCATGTTTTTAATTTTCAATGCTAACAATACATTAAATAATATCAATGATATTTTTCCGTCTCTTGGTGACTTGATTTTGAAAGTGGAAAAAAAGAATTGCAAGACCATCGAAACCAATCAAATTAATTCAAATCAAAATTGTACTCAGAAAATCTTTCTAAAATAACAAAATCAGATTTTGTTGAAATATATAAAAATTTATGGGTAAGCAACTTTTGGAAAAATAAGGACTGGAATATTAACTAAATAGTAGACAAAAACGGTCTTAACAATCTAAAAAATCATTTCTATCAATTGCTTTATGAGACTGAATCATTTGAAAAAATATATGAATATTTCAGAGAAAAAATCAAGGGATTCGGAATTTCTGCGATTTCAGAAATCTTGAATATGATTTATCCCGAAAAGAATTGTTTATGGAATAACAAAGCAAAACTTGTTTTAGATTATTTGTATTTAAGACAGAATCTGCCAGAGAGGCTCTTTAAATATAATTTCTTAACAGGTAAAGAATATTCTCAAGGTAAAGATTATTTAAAAACAATAAAAGATGAATTATCTGTATTTGGTGTCAACGATTTTGTAGACCTTGATCTTTTCTTCTGGTTTCTCTATGATAATACTATCCCCAAAGACATGAAAAAAGATTCAAAATTAATATTTGATGAGGAGGAACAATATGAATTACAGAATAGAAAAAGGAAACTATTGATTAGAAAAGTTAATTCTACTATGATAAAAATAAGGAACTCTTTGGAAAAAGGAAAATAACAGAAAAAGAAGCCGTGGAACTTAGGTCACAATATGTTTCAGATTTCCCAGTAGATAAAATCCTTGGTGTTGAAATTGATAATTACGTGGTAGGAAAAAAACTTGATACAAGCGAACCAAACAGAAAAACTTTTTGTTACAGGTTGAAATTTGGGTTACCAGGCTTTGGTACTATAGGAGGAATAACTGCAATAAAATTTGATATCTATTATTCTCATAATGAGAAAAAATATGTATACAATGAAAATAAATTTCGTTCTGCTGAAGAAGCCTATAAAGAAATTCTGGGTCAAATCAATACATTACTAGAGAGTGTAAAAATCAATACGACACTGGTGAAAAATCTGGTGAAAACCTAGTGTCTGCTGAATTCGGGTCATGGTGTGTTGAATTAGGGTGATGTTAAAATTTTGCGAGTAGATAAACCAAGAATGACAATTTCATCAAAGATTATAAGCAAACCTTTTCGTAAGATAAAATATGACCATGATTGACGCAATACGCTTGGCAATCAGGACAAAATCGATATTCCAGCCACTCAATCAGCGGAGGCAGCCATGAACATCACCAGCATTCCGCTTCTCGTCATCCTCGTCATCGTCTTAGTGCAGCACGCGAGCATCATCATGTCGTCGGGAGGTAGTTCTGACGGAGGGCACCATGACACAGGTTGACTGGTACATCGAAGGAACCGAGTTCAGCAATTGCAACTTCGACTACGCATGTCCTTGTCAGTTCGAGTCACGCCGCCCCACGCACGGAGACTGTCGCGGGTTCGTCCTCAGGAAGATGCCAACAAAGTTAGCAAATATTCTTAAAAAAGTACATGCACTTGCTAACAGAAATAATGCAAATTTGCTGTTTGAATTTCATGAATATTTGAAATCCGTACGAACTTCTGAGAGGTATCAAAACGATGATAACCCAATTTTTATATGATTAATTATCCAACATATTTACAATGAAAGAAGATATAAAAATACAAAAGGAAAAACTTTCCAATATTCTACTAGTTCTCTTTATCGTATTAATGGTTCCAAATATAGTAGTTTATGCATATAATGCCATTCATGAATATCAAGAATCAGAAGAATCAAAGACAGAAGGATTAATAGAAAAATCAGCGGAACAAAGAGCAGAGTTTGTATTGTTTGCAGGCATTGCAATTATATATGCAATATCTACGTTTTTTGTAGTACGTTATAGAAATCGTACATTACCTTATTACATAATCTTATTTACAACAGTAGTTATTGCCGTTATTTATTACATATCAAAGACAACCGGTATATGGATACCAGATGGATTTGATAACTGGATTATTGATAATACTGTTAACTGGAAAGATGCTGTAACAAAAATAAGTCAACAGGCATTTGTAATACCATTGTCGATGTTATTGATGTATGTTAAGATGAGAAAATAATTTTTCATTTTTGAAATAAATCTTTTTAGTTGCTTGCTGCGCTGCTAGGATTCACTTTCTACCTTAACATGATTTCTATTGTTCTTATTGTCAAGAATTCAGAATCTTGAAATATTAGAACATTAGATAATATTTTTTTCCAACCTCAGATATATGAAACTCGTATTTAACAATGTAATGAGCAATAAAATACAGCTAGTTCTGGCTTGTATCACAGGGATAGTAACTCAATATAAATTTGAACCATTATAAAATATCATCTACTTTAGTCTTCAAACATAAATACCTTCTACAATTACTTAACTAATACAACCCAGTGCTAGCATTAGAACCTTGAATATTCATTCTGACAGGTTAATTAAGGAAATTTGATCCTTTTCTTTTTCTTTTATTTGTCTATTTACATTATGAAAGTAAAATACATAAACTGAAAAAAATGAGGTTATTGCCATAACTTTATTCCTTCCTTCTTTTCATTTTTTTAAAGAACATGCTAGGAAAGCAAAAGCCGATCACTAAACCTTTATCATTATTCTAATTTTTGTGTTTTTTATAGCACAAAATAAAAAATTTAGGAAATATCTTTTCCTATAATTTCTACTTTTTTATCCCCTTTTGGAATAAATACTGAGATTTCTTTTGTTGTATCTTTTTGTTGTTGTTTTATTTCTTCAAATTTTGTTTTTACTCCATCTATTAAGACCGTGAATTTAGAACCTGTTACATTTCCTTTTCCTTCTTCTTCTGTTTCAATCATAGAATCTAAAATTGTTTTTGGCATTTTTATTTGTAAATTTCCGCCATCTGGGGATGTTACATACATTGTTAAGCTTTTATTTTCACTGTCTAAAATAGCAAATGATGTTAAATATGGAGAAACGATATTATTTTCCCCAGCAGAGGTGGCAACAGCAGCAGCAACAGTATCCATGGATAAGGGACTTAATACTCGAACATCTTGACCATCTACTATAATATTATCCACATACAAAATTGGAGGTTCTTTTGTTACTACAGGAATATTAACAGAATATGCTTCTGGCCCCATAACCCAAAGATTATTAGAATATTTTATAGAAGCATATAACTTGTGGGAAGTTGGGTCAACAGCTATATCATTTGGTATTCTACCATCTAGTTGTATCACTGTCTCAATTTCGTTGTTATTTCCGTTAATTTTTACAATTTTATCAATATCATGAAATGATACATATACCTTGTGTTCATTGGTATCTACCACTACTGATTGAGCCTCAAAACCAATAGGTATTTGCTTAATTACTTTTTTGTTTAAAATATCTACTACAGCAATATAGGGACTATTATGATGAGCAATATATGCAAGATGTTCACGATTATCTATACCAATACCCCAAGGAGAAATACCCGTATCTACTGTTCCTGTTATCTCATTTGCATCTCCTGAAATAAACGTCAACTTTGTGGATGCAAAACTTGTTACCAAGACCTGATTGGTAACAGGGTCTACCTTTAGATCCATGGGATGTGGAGAAACATCTATTGTTTTTACTATTGTATCATTATTTTTAGTATCTATTACTATTATCTCATCAGTGTTATAGTTTGCAATATATAATAGCTCATTATTAGGGTTATAGTCAAGGGATGATCCTCCAGTAATCACTGTTGAAGTTACCAATACAGTATCTGCTAATCTCGTTGGAAATTGTATAGTAGAACCAGGAAGAGGAATTTTTTTTATCAACTCTTTTGTCGTAAGATCATATACTTCTATTTCTCCAGTCTGAAATGTAGCAACATAAACTTTATTTTTATCAATAATACCTTCAACATCCATTACACCATTTGTGGTGTTAATAGTTCCTACTACATTATCAGAAACTGTACTAATAATAGATATTACTGGTTTGCCTAAATTTGATACAAACAATAACGGTTCTTCTAAAGAAATTTTCATAGGTCTTTCCGTTACAGCAATTTCTTTTAGTATATGGTGTGCAAATGCGTTTTGGAATGGAAGAAGGAAAAAAGTATTTACTGCAAAAATTGCTGTGATAATTGAGGATACTAAAATAATAAATGTTGCAGTAGTCTGTTTTGTCATGGATATAAGATATGTTTTTCAAGTATTTTAGTATAATTATTTTGATTGCCTTCTTCTACAATATAAGAAAAATATTATATTTTTGTTGTTGTACCAATACTTACCCGTATTCTGAGTCCCTAAAAATGCAGTTTTTTTCCGTTCCCACTTATTAGGTTGTATTGTTGTCGGTAATTGTAAGGTTCTTTCCTATTTCTATCAGTTCTGTGGTATTCATTGGAACGGGAGGTTCAGTGTCCAAGATTTCGTCCTCGATATTGTTGTAAAATATGTTTCCATATATATCCATGTTTGAAAAGTCTTCTTCTTGTTCAATTTCCCCATGGACTGACAATAAAAACATAGAGAAAAAGAGAAAGAAAACAGAAAAACAATATGGCAAATAATGATAACTGAATTCTGTCGTCATTATTTACTCTATATTAGTCTTATTAGTATATGAAGAGCTCGTTTTTTATGCTGTTATTTGTTGTCTTAACTTCGTTCTCTTACCTTCAGGTACTTCGTAATATACAATCAAGTTGAATAATTTGATATACCAATCGACATCCTTTATAGCTTGGAATAGTTAGACAAGGATATTAAGCTATCAACAATTATACAATAAAAAAAGATATTGCTAAAAACTGGTTAGTAGTTGATTAATTCGTTTTCGAAATTGTAAATTGATCTAATATTTCATTTTTTATATTATTACTTGCTAAAGTATCATTATTTCCATTAGAAATGAAAGTTCCAGTCAGTGATGTGTTGTTAGTATTAATATCAATATTTAGAAAACCATGTTGATCATCATTCTGGTTAGCAACAAAAGGTGCTTGTTGTTGAATATCATAATGAGATTTTCCTGCAGTCCCGGTTATTAGATAAATTTGTCCTAAGTAATCATTGTAACTAGTTTTATTTCTATCTACTATGACGGGATTGGAACTATTACCAGTGTTATTATATTGTAGTGGAAAAGTTCTCTGATAATTATGGTTATCGGCAGTAAGCACTAAATCGACATCAAATTTGTCAAACAAAGGATGAAAAACATCTCTGATTGTAGCATAGCCATGATGTTTTGAAGGTGAAGTGTACATCGGTGTATGTTCTACAACAAATATCCAGTCTATTGTTGGATTGGAAGAAGCATTACGTAAATCTTCTTCAAGGAACTGATATTGATCAGAAGTAGAGTTATAAGCAATATGTGGATCTATGACAGTAACGTGTACTTTATTTATATCAAAAGAATAATATGTTTTTGTTAAATTTAAAGGCTTCAGGTATTGATTACTTATACCTGTTATACCACCAGGAGTGTCACTATATTCATGATCTCCCATCGATATCGTCATCTTTGACATAAATGGTTGTATTATTTCAAACCAACAATCAGAAGATTCTTCATAACTTAGATCACCTACTGCAATAACAATTTCTGGATTCATACTTTGGATATTTTTTGCAGTTTCTCTAGCATGCTTACCACATCCCCAATCTGAAGCAACTGCGATATTAAAAGTGTTATCTGTTATTGGTATTGTTGTTTTACTAGTATCTAGAGGTTCTATCTTTCTATCAATAACAATACCCTTAAAATCTTGAAATATGATCTGTCCTATTGTACTAAAAGTATTATTAGAGTATATTTTTGATATTTCAGAATCTGTTAATCCTCTATTCCAAATTCTAACTTCATCTAGATAACCAGTAAAAAATTTACTTTCGTCTAGTGAATTTGCTCCAATTCTTAATGGTTGGTCTCCGGTAGTATCAGGTATTGCTCCTTTGGTAAGTTTATCAGATACTTGTTTTCCATCTACATAAAGCCTTAATAAAGATCCATCATAAGATAACAAAACATAATGCCATTTTCCATCATCATATTTTGCAGTTGACTTTACCTCAAAATCTATTCCAGATTCCGTTTCAAATCCTCCAGAAATTGTTCCACCTATAGAGAACCAAAGGCCATAATTCATATTCTCACCTTTTGTATCGGTATTAAATCCGCCCTTATTTACAATATGAGCAGGTTCTAATAAAGTAGATTGATTGGTATTAACCCATACTCCAATAGAAAAATGATGAAGAGAAAGTGTATCATTATTAGAAATATCTATAAAGTCGGTTCCATTTAATATTAGAAACGGATATGATTTGTAACTAAGATTAATATATTGAGATTGAGAATATTGTTCTTCATTAATTTTGTTAATTGTATTATTAAAAGATGAATCTTGAGCATATAAAATGTGATTAAAATTTATTGTCAATCCTGAGAATATTGCGGGAAGAAAAAATACCCAGAAAATGTATTTCATTTTATACTCATTTTTCTAAAAGTACGTAGATATTAAATTGATTAAATATCGAAAAAAATTTACACATTTTGAAAGAAATATCTCTTTCAAAAAGTTTTATTATATAAAAATTTAAAATGTTTTTTTTATTTATTTTTACCTTACCAATATACTGAATATTGTTCAACCAACTTTGTATGATATCACTATATAAAAGCCATGTGATACAACTATTGAATTATGATAATTGTGATATATTAGACTTAACCTTCAAATCATTTAGAGACTTTTAATATTTTGCAATATCTAATAAAATATACTAACCATCCAATATAGATTGAAATAAAAATGAGGAATGACAATTTTGCTAAACCAATGATTTTCTCAAATTCATGAATAACGCATAAAAAAAGCCTGATTTAATAAAGATAATAGTAGTAACTAATAAAATAAAGGATTTCTTTTTTTGCTACAATAACAGAAAGGCTGTTTTGGTGTTGGAGGTCAGAGCAGGCAAATAGTTAAGAAAAAATCTGTCTTTGCCAGAAACGAATCATGATATAAAAACTTTGTAAAAGATAATTAATTATAATGAGACTATAATTTAATTAGATTAATAATTACTATAAAGTTGTACTGAAACTATTATATAAAATGGTATGGTCATCAACACATGAATTTTTCTAATAATAATGAAAGGAATAATGACGCTATTGAATATGTTGATTATTTCGCAATACTTACTGGTAGAGAACAAGTTCCACTAGTTTATACCTTAGATACTGCCTTAGCGACATTTCAATCCCAAGATAATAGTGATCTGAAATTCTCTGTCAAGATTACAGAAATGAGCAAGATAAAGCAAGTCAATATTGATGTAGGAAAATCCTCTGAAGGAGAAGAAATAGTTGCAGAGTTGTATAAATCGGAAATTCCATCAGATAAAGTTACGGGCAAATTATGTGAAGGGGATATAAGTTCACATGATCTTAAAGGTCCGTTAGAAGGAAAAGATACTGAAGAATTAGTCAGAAAAATAGAGGATGGAAAAGCCTATGTAAATATTTTAACAGTGGATAAACCAAATGGAAAAATCAGAGGGAAAATCAAGAAATTAAGTTAGAGTGTGTATCCATTATTAAAATTTAGGATTTTACTTTAATTCTTGAATTTAAACTGTACTTTTTTCTTAAAGTTATTAGAAAAAATCACTTTCTTCGTTCCGGATATACAAGCCGAGTAGTCGATAAGAAGGTTATTGTATAAGCAATTACGATAAAAGTAGTTTATCTTTATTTATAATAGAAAATATGTGTAGTTATATTGATCTAAATAACTGAATTACGTATTGATACTTTTGATATTAACCCCTGAGATTTTGGGTAGGGTTCGAATCATAGCCCCCGAGTTAACATTTGGTGTTTACACTATTCTTGATAATAAAAAATAAAATTAAATAACAGAAAACCGATCCCAACTACATGTCATACTCGAAGCCCTCCGAGCCCGTATTATATCAAGGCTCTGCTACATCAAATGATTTGCAATATATTTTATAGAAAATACAACAATTCAGAGATAAATATATATTTCTTTTGATCAAAAATAACATTTTTATAAGTTTATCATAAGTTAGCAGATAACTTGAAGATCCAAAAGAAATAACGATACTCATAAGTATGTAAAATCAAACTCACCATTTGAGAAAAGTCTGATTGAAAGGATGATGCAGTATTTCAAGGATAGAACAGAATGTTTTGATGGCTACTATCCATGTACCAAGAATAGTATAAAATGTGATGTAAAGCATGTATACAATTGGATCAAATTATTTGTTTATCTGTATAACGCAAAAATAAGAAACAAAATTGTATCCAAAATTGGAGGTGAAATAGTCTTAACTTAACAGCATCAGGAAGATAGATCAGCAATTATAGAAAGGAAGGAAAGGAATTGTATAACGACAAAATTTTAAACGCATTAAAAATTGCATTAAATATCATCATCCTGTATGTTGTTTGACATTGTCTTTTTATTTTTATAGAAATTTAGATCAGTAATATTGGGTATTCTGGGTACCGTTGCAGCAAAAATTACTAAGACTATTGCTATTAGATAAAAACCATAACCAATTACCATTCCTATTGCAGCAGCAAACCATACCGTGGCTGCAGTGGTAACATTTTTTACCTTAGTGGTTTCAGGTCCTTTAATAATAATTCCTGCTCCTAAAAATCCTATACCTGTAACTATTTGAGCAGCTATACGAGAGGTAGAATTTGGATCCACAATATTTGAAAGATTAGTGAATATCATTGCACCTGCTACTACTAATGTAATAGTACCTATCCCGGTAGGTTTCTTTTTTGCTTCTCGTTCGATTCCGATAACAAATCCAGCAAATAGAGAAATACCTATTCCAATTAGAAATTTTATTTCGTTTTCAGTAACGAATTCTATTATGACCATTATTATAATTTTTACATTTTGAATGATATTAAATTGATCCTAAGTTACAACAATCTTTTCTCACAATTTTTATATAAAGAGCTACCCAAAATTATTCTCCTGTAAACAATAATACTACTGCCAATTTTAGAAATCGAAGATAGAGTTTTCCTCCATTTTTTTATTAATTAAACAAGATTTGTAATCAAAAACACATACATTATTTACTCATCAAAGGATGAAAACTGCTGCACTTAGAACTGTGGACCACGATCCATCCATATACCTTCGGCAGGTTAGATATAATTTTGCCCTTGTAAGTTTTACCTGATACCTCCATTGATATATTTATCATCCCATTTTAAAGAAGGATCGTGGAAGACCCATAGTTGTAGCTAACATTTCTGCTGCCATATCTTCAGCATAATTTCCAGCTTTCGGAGCTGTTTCTCTTGTAGCATGACGTTCTGATAAATATCCGTATTTTCCTCTTCTTTACGATTTGCTAGTCCAATTGAGGCAGCAATTAATCTATTAGATTCATTGGTAGATGATCTTGCAATGACAGCGAAAGTAAATTGTCTAGGGATAGGATATTTTCTTCTTTCTGAAATAGTTATGATTTTACATTTTGGAGATTAGATACCAGAAGCAGTTACAATATTGAGTTCTGAGATCCTTGCATCACGTAAGGTAAGCTCGAAACTATTTAAGTAATCTATATGAATTCACTTACCTTTGGTAAAGAACATGGCCTTTGGGATGTATTGGAATGAATTTAAAAATTCGTTGTGTAATGTTATTTTTTTGCCATTTTTTTGTAATCTTGAAAATAAGTTTTATTAACCAGTTATGATATTGATTTCAACCTTAAATTTAGAACGAAACAAATTATATAAAATATTCTCTAAATCGGATCAATGGATGAAGGATAGAAAATATCCAATATTATATTGTATTAACCTTGCTGGTATTGTTGTTGAACCAGTTTTGCATATTTTTATAAAGATTGTACATGAATCTAGATAATGATTTTAGAAATCAATTAACATTGTTATACGTTAGATCTGAGTATTTTTTTATAATACACGTAGGAATATAGACTATCTAATTTGTTCCAATAATTCAAACATATATATACTTTTTATGTCTATTGTCTACCCAAGCCATTTGAAAAATTATATAGCTCTCTAAATAGAAGTAGATAGACAACATAGATAATTTACGCAATTTATTAATTTATCTATATATACACGAATCCAATGATTAAGACATACATTGCTTTTTGTACAACCTATATTTTGATATCAATTGGTATAGTTAGTTTAATATCGATAGTATTTATATCAGATATTTATGCACAGCAAAATGATAATTCTACAAATTTAGTAAATATGACCAATCTATTTTCTACAAAAGAAAAACCTCATATTCAAGTTATATCTCCAGGAAATAGTTTTATAAAACCTATTATAACCTCCGGGGATATACTTCCATCTGGTTTCACATTTCCACGCATACCAGATGGAATTGGAGTAACTGAAAATGATAACACTGGCTTGATAGATATTTTTGTAAATCATGAGTTAATGCTAGATGAAGTGAATGAATATGCAAAAATTTCTAAAATATCTACAACTGAAAATGGTAAAGTTTTCTCAGGAAAATTAGTTGAAGATGGATCTGGAAAATATGAAAATTTTTGTTCGGCAACATTAGTAAAAGAGGAAGGATTTAAAAATCCTATATTCCTAACGAATGAAGAACATGATAATGGACTTGTAGTTGCTTATGACATAGTAAGTGGGGCTAAAACAGAGATGCCTTGGCTTGGACTTTATTCACATGAAAATACTATAGTTGTTCCAAATAGATACAATAAAACAGTAATAGTAGCTACAGAAGATGGCGATTATGATAAATCTCAATTGTATGCATTTATATCCAATACCACTGATAATTTTCTAAGAGGACAGGGCCAGTTATATGTCCTTGTTGGAGATAATAATATTTCAAGTTTCAGAGATCTTCAAAAAGGATATCAATACCAAGGTCATTTTGAGCCGGTAAATTGGGATTGGAAAAAACAAAATTCTACTGATCTTGAAAACGAGGTTCAAGAATTAAATGCACTAAATTTTATTAGGTTGGAAGATATCGATTATGATAAAAATAACAAGCTGATAATATATCTGGCTGATACTGGTGGTATTGAAGAAGTAGATGGTGATAAATATCAAAATGGCAGAATATACAAGTTTGATGTGTCAAAGCTCATTACATATCAAAATGGAAATACAAATGATAGCTTTAATACAACTTTTTCTATAATCTTGGATGGCGATGAAGTAGGTGACGATATAAGGAATCCAGACAACATAGCCACTAGTGATAAAAGCTTAATGATACAAGAAGACTTAAATGATTACAACAAATTTGACGGCGGAGTCAATGCAAGGATATTGAAATATGACCTTAACAGCAATACTTTAACCGCTGTAGCTATAGTTGATCAATCTGATAGTTTAACAAATTCATCTCTAGGTGGTCAATGGGAATCAAGTGGTATAATTGAAACATCCGATATTTTTGGTCCTGGAACATGGTTACTAGATACTCAAGCACATACCCTATACGAAGGAGGTCAGTTATTACTTATGCGAATAGATGATATATGATCAAATAGTAGTTCTATCTTTATCACTTAACTATATTGTAATGATTATTTCATATGATGTTATATTTTGGCAGTTAAAATTTTTTTAAAAAATATTGAATATTTGTTGTTAACTGAAGTAATGACTATATATTGAATATTTTTTAATGAATTATTTAATTTTAAAAGATTTATTTTAACAAATCAATGTCTTCAGATTGAAAAATAATACTAAAATTAATTGATCATTTTTAGAATCCATGTACTCAATAGCCTGGTATTATTTGCAACACCCTGGAAACTTGTTAGTTATGCAGGACTTGCACCATCAACAAGAGAATCATCTGGAAAAACAAAAACAGATAGAATCGCCAAACATGGTTCTCGTTTGCTGAGATGGATACTAGTACAGTGTTCATTATCCGCAGGAAGATATGACCATCACATGAGAACATTTTATGAAAGAATCAAACGGAGAAAAGCACATGGCAAAGTAATAGTAGCAACAACAAAAGAGATGCTTGTTATAAACAAAGATTCTACATAGCGGAGGTTCTTGTCTCCAATGCTTAATAGATAGAAAGACATAACAAAATGGGGGCTAAAAAGGATACAAAAGATAACCACCATACATGTAGATTTTCATGGATGGATGTTAATTTAAGACAACATTCACATCTTTCTTGCAACCCAAATATAAAATAATTTTGAAATATTGTATCATTATACATATATAATTTTATTAGTTTAGTGGTATCCCTTGTCAATGTTAGATAAACCAAGTCCAGTAGATATTCCTAATACGAGCTGGTGTCCTCGATGTCTGGAAGTGGGAATTTATGTTCAATTAATTCCACGGCTATACAAAAAAGAGGAATTAATCAATGGAGAACTACCACATGACTGTTATGACTGGTTACAGTGTCATGATTGTGGTCGTATAGTCCAAGACCTTATCTAAATTAATTAATCTATCGTTATTCTAGCGATATCAAGAATTTAATATCAAGAATTATCAGTAATTCCGGAGTAGAAAGTGGTCGACAAATGTCCACTTTCTTCGTTCCGGAAACACACGGTGCCGCATGAGGATGTAATCGCAATTATAATTACAACAAAGTGGTTTATCTTTATTTATAATAGAGAATATTTACAGGTATATTGATGTAATGTCTGATCCTAAAAATAGTTAGATCTAGAAGCAAATATATCATCTATTTAATTGATACAAATCCAGTTCTACTCCTTAGGAGTTCGAATTCAACTGCCCGAGTTAACATATTGTCTTCACACTGATCTTGATATTACAAAGTAAAATAAAATAACAGAAAACCGATCCCAATTACATGACATACTCCAAGACCTCAGAACCAATATAACATCAACAACTGGTGTACCGATTTTTAAATATGTAATTTAAAAATTATAAATAAATCCAACTATGAAAAAATGAATTAATTTACCATCCTGCTATATCTTTTTGACCGATAACTTTGGTTGGTGTTATTTTTATCAATAGTTCACCTTCTGAACTATTTCTCCTACCATACTCTTCTGCCTTATCATTTCCCATATACCTTGCCGCAATAATTTTAGCCCATTTGTAAACTTCTCTTGGTTCTTTACTAATTATTTCTGCTATACCGTCTATAGTAACAAATGAGAAAAGAGGAGTCTGATCGTCTACACATAAACGAACTCGATTGTCACGTTGAATATTTTTTGCTTTTACTGAATTATAATCGGTATTAAATAAAATATTATCTTCCTCATCTAAAGTATACCAAATAGTGACGACATGAGGTGTTCCATTCTTGTTAATTGTCCCGAGTTTCCCTGTAAAAGTGTCTTTTAAAAGAAAATTTTGGATTTCATCTTTGGTCATTTCTACCATTAGCATTATTAGTAAGATGAAATTATTATAAACCATATTAAAAATCATTCATTCTTCTTTGAAGTATATACTTATTCTGAACTACAAAATTGTGTCAAAAACAGTTGACAATCCTCCGAGCCCGTCAACCAATTGGGCTCATATACTATAGATACTAGAAGTGAACAGGAGTCATCAGGAAGATGCCAACAAAGTTAGCAAATATTCTGAAAAAAGTAGATGCACTTGCAAACAGGAATAATGCTACTTTGCTCATTGAATTTTATGAATATTAGTATCTCAGCGAACTTCTGAAAGGTATCAAAACGATATTTTTATGTATGTTGGAAACGATTTTTTATAATAGAATAATATATCTTTAATATATGGTCAAGATTATCATTATTCTTTTTATATCCAATATTACATTATACTAATACGATAAAGATTCTTTAACATGATAACAATCAATAAGTTTGAATTATAAAAATATTATTTGATCAATTAAAGATGACATAAAATGAGTAACAATTTAGATCAAATTGAATAACTATAATACCAGTATAAATAACTCCGGTATTTTTCCTGCAAAACTTTTTCATCTTATGTATCAGGACAACTCTTTCAGGTGGACAACTTTTTAATCGCTGATTTCATCATATATATGTATTAATAAAAACATTAGTTATAGATTCTTTGATAAAATTTTATTCTTATTCCTTTTTTAGAATTATACATTAATTAATTTATTATTCTAGCCATATTCTTTCTTCGTGGGAACTTACCAGGTTGGGTGGAGCAGTGCTAGGGTTGTACTTTCTACCTTAACATAATTTTCTATTCTTCTTATAGTCAATAATTCAGAATGTTGAAATAATACAAGATCAGATAATGTTCCTTCTAACCTTAGATAAATTAAATTCGTATTTAACAATGTAATGAGCGATAGTATCATTATGAATGTAGGAAAAGAAACTAAATGTCCTATTTGTAAAAAGAAATTCATTGAACATTCAGAGTTACAGGACAAAATATGCAAAATGATCACAATAATGCAATTTGCAAATATATCTCCAGGTTTCGATGTTCAACATAGACCTTTCTTTGAAGATTAAATATCTATAATTCTTCAATTTTAGTTTCTATCTGTTTCTTTAGTATGAACTGCACAAACCAGTGAATGCACGTAACTGGTTCAAATCCCATCCCCTCCATGCTAGTCATGCTGATATTATTTCTTATCTTGGGTCTTTCGTGGACCTGTATTGGTTGCTGTAATGCTAGGATTTCACTTTCCACCTTAACATCATTTTCTATTCTTCTTATAGTCAATAATTCAGCATGATAAAATATTACAAGATTAGATAATGTTCCTTCCAACCACAGATATATTAAATTCGTATTTAATAGTGTAATGACCGATAGTAACAATAGAATGATAGTTTTTGCTTCTGTACTGGGAGCAATACTAGCGACAAGTATATTGGCTCTGAACCCGTCAACAATTACAAATGCACAAGCAGTGCCATATGGCAGTGGAGATTATGATGATCGACATTCCTATGGTGATCAATATGGAGATGATAGCAACTACTATTATCAAGACGACAATAGGTATAGTTACGATAAAAAAGATTCAAAAAGTTATGGAGATATCCAGAAAATAAATTGTAGAAATAGTAACGTCAACGTAAATGGTGTAGATGTTACCGAGATACCTCACGACAATACTGCCTTAGGAGCAGCAAATGAAGGAGGTCCAGAAGCAGCAAATACAGAGAATGGTAACGGACTTGCAGATAGAATAAACTTTGACAGAAATCTAGTAAATGTTTGTGTAAATGCTAATGACAACGAACAGTTAAAGGATGAGCTTCCACAAGGTCCTAGCACAATAAACCCTACTAACGTCTATACTAATGTAGGTGAAACTAACGACAGGATTTTTACTCGTGATTTTGGTAGTGCAGTAGCGAATTGTGACCCAGGCGACACAGCATTAAGTGGAAGTTTTGAAGTTGGGCAAATTGGCATCCCCGAACCAGGTTTACTTCCCGCAATACCTCTACTAATATCAAGTGAACCGTTGGCTACTCATACTGGATGGAATATTACAGTATTTGGAATAAATAGTGGAAATGGTTTCGTCACTCCCGATGTAGAATGTTTTGACAATCCACCATTGAGACCTTAAACCCTATTTTTTTTACTTTTTATCATAATAACAGACATTTATTATAAGTATTAATTTCAGAAAATAAAAGAGAATTTGTAAAACTGATAAATATTATTTTTTTCTATAATTATTACAATATACTCTATCCAATCTTCTCCCAGATAGACAGATAGATAGGCAAATCGTCAGAATCTGAATCATCAGGGAGATTATCTTCTAGCAGTTCAGGCTATGACAATTAATTTATCTCAAATCGTTAAATATTATAGCTAACAAAGATTTATTTACATTTCAACCAAAAAAGTCGTCCAAAGAACTTGTGGCATACCATAGCCTTCTATATGCATCCTTGGCTTCAGGGAAGGTTATGGCTTTTTAAAAAAAATAAATGATAGCACTGTATTTAAAATTCTACATCAGTCCACCGAACCCGTATGAAAATGAGCCTATTATTATATACTGATTTGATTTAATATTAAATAAGTTTCTAACAATAAAAGCTAAATACAATATAATAGTATTTCTACAACAGACTCTTATTTTTGCACCTTATTCTACTAGGTTATACAAAAGGTTGAATAAAAAAGCTAAATATATCATTGAATAAAAGATAGAGGATCATAGATAATTTAGTTTCACCATTGCTGTAGGGAATTGATTTTTCATATATAGTAAATATAGATACTACTAATAAAGAAAAATAAAATATTTTTGTAAGAATTAAAGAATTTGAAGAATGGCTTTCAGGAATCCAAGGAAGTCTCTAGACAAGAGGGAAGTATGGGTATTGATATAATTAGACCAACTTCTAATGCCAGTATTAAATCTAAATCAGAATATATGATTATATTTAGGTTCAATACTTATGATAATCTTGCTAAATGGGAAAAACTTATACGAAACGAATGGTTACAAAAAGGGTCTAGTAAACATTATTTTAGTAATATTTTAATAAGTTACTAAAAATATAAAAACAAGATTACCGATCCCAACTACATGTCAAACTCGAAGCCCTCCGAGCCCGTATTGTAGTTGCAAGTGAAATAATATCGTTATAATATATCGCTTAATTACTGGATCGAAGTACTATCAGTTTATCAGCTCCAGATTCTGCTCCCCATACTTCACCGCTCCGGCCAAGTAGTTGACGCACATCGGCTCCAGGAGTTGGCAAGGAGAAAAGTTCAAACTTTTCTTGCGACGGATCAAACCGAACTAGAGCATTTGAACCAAAATCGCTCAACCATACAATATCCTTGTTGTCGACAAATATAGCATATGGTTGCGGATCATTTCCCGGAAGTTTCCATTCTTTCCATGTAGAGGTAAAAGGATTGTATAGACCCAATTTTCCTACGTTCCATTCGGTGAACCAAACTCGATCTTGAGAATCAGACCAAATCCGTCGCGCTCCTTGATCCTGCGTAGGAGGCTGCAGCACAGTAACATTTCCCGTTTCTAAATTGATACGAGCAATGTATCCACCGGCCAACGACGCAAAGTAAACTGACCCTTCTGGGGTTGTCGAGATACCATAAGGCCCTATTCCGCCGGGTGCTTTAAAGAGCTCGACTTTACCCTGTGATGGATCCAAGCGCCCGTAGATCCCGCTTTGACCTGTAAACCACAGAACTCCATTACGATCAAATGTAGCGGTATTCAAATTCGCATAACCAGTATCCCCAGGCAGTGAAAATATTTTAAGATCTTCAGTTTCTGGATCAACGCGTACAATGGCATTTAGACCTCCATCCGTAATCCATGGGGCGCCATCTGGTCCTACGACAACACCATGAGGCGCAGATCCCTGGCCTAATGAGATGTGATGAGTCTTGCCTGTAGTTGGATCTAATATTCCCAATTCTCCTGAACCCTGGGCGGTATACCAAATCGAACCATTCTTTGCAGGTGCTACATCGTGAGGTTGGGAGCCTGATGGGACTGAGAATTCTTGCATCATGGATTTTATAATCACTGCAGGAGTTAATCCTGGTTCGACTTGTGCGACTAGGGTTTGGGGGATGAGTGATACTGTAAAACTGACCGCAAGGAGTAGAACCAGTAAGTACATGAACATAGATCATTAGTTATCAATCATCCTAATTTTATTCATTTAATTACTGAAATTAAATTAACAAAATATGTTGGCAGGGGTTGCTTCTCTATTTTTAGAGCCGGCCTAGTTATGATTGAAAGAGTTTTCAAGTATTGAGAAAGATTTAAGCGCAAAATAACTTTACGGTAATTAAGTTTATTCCTCAATTTTAGATTATTAAAAAGACCTACAACTCATCCCAACTATCCAAAAAGTCTGCATTGATTTTTATATTTTGAATTAATAGTAACAATACTTTCTGAAATGCAAAATTGTGTCAAAATCAGTGATAATCATCAGCCAGTGCCTAGAATGAGTGCATATATACACCTCTCCGATAAGGACAACAACAGTATCGGCACACTTAGATTTGTAGACGAGTCACCTCTTCCTAAGAATATCATAAACCAAGATGGAACATTTGATATTTTTTATAATATAGATAGGTTTAATGATATTATAAATATATTAAGATATGAAAAACCTCTCTGGGTCTCTATCGACACTCAGTTCAAAAGCGGACAGATTCAAGCAATTAGAGAACCCGTAGGAGAAGAGGAGTCATAAACGAATGAAAACTATCATTAATTATTTCGGTAAAGAAATCAGACCACGATTATTTTGGTGAAACAACAGAATAAGTAATAGTATCTTCAAGTATAAATTTTTATAATATTAGCAAC
Source organism: Nitrososphaeraceae archaeon (assembly GCA_035297365.1). GTDB lineage: Archaea > Thermoproteota > Nitrososphaeria > Nitrososphaerales > Nitrososphaeraceae > TH1177. The sequence goes on along the minus strand of DATGZA010000011.1, from coordinate 132,955 downwards.
CTAATTTTTATGATTTAAAATTATAATAGGTATTATAACTTTAAGTAATTTTAACAATTAGATTTAGCTATTGGATGTTGCAGAAGATATGACACTGTTGTATATTATTTTCAAATTATATTTTCATCAACTTCAAAGAATCTTAACTTGCCTGGATAAGGGATTGGATTTTTTAACAACTTTGCATCTCTAATCAAGAAACCATATCTATAACCTTCAAAATACTTGGTAATCACAGAAAAGTGTTTGTGTCTATCCTTTTCGAATTCTTCTCGATTACTATATTCTTTAACATCATATAGAAAAGCAGAACCTATTATTGCTCCTATTGTAAACTTGTTGCTATTCATATCTAGTCTTTCAGAGGATTCTATATCGATAGTTTTTGAAGCATGAATTAGAAATTCTCCTCGGAATGAAGTATTCCATTTTCTTAGCTCTATTGTCTTTTCACCATGAGCTAAAAGGTCTGCAAAAGGCTGTTTTAATGACAAACATTTCATGGTATGCCGGTGTATTGTTACAAGCAACTTGTAATTTTATTTTATGTCTTTGTATGTTCTGTCACTTATTTTTGCTAGATTTCAATCTAGCGGAATGCGTTTTTGATGTTCGAATCCTGGCCTGGAATATATTATTTATATCAAAATAAAAGTTTAAAGAAATTTAAAAACATAAAGGCTAGTACTGATACACTTAATATTATAACAGTAGACCAGCCAACAACATTAGAAAATAATCCATTAATTCTATTACCAAGTATGTCCTTGTCAATAGCAATTCTCATTATTAATACTAATATTGGAACTAAAATAATGCCATTAATAGTTGCAGCATATAATAACATCTGAATTGGATTTATTGCAGTCACATAGTTGATTATTAACCCAATAAATGTTGAGATAAGTATTACAAGATAAAATGGTATTGCTTGACTAAATTTTTTGCTTAAGCCTTCCTTCCATCCTAATAAATCAGACAATGCATATCCACAGGTTCCTGCTAAAACAGGTATCGCAAGGAGTCCTGTTCCGATTATGCCTATTGCAAAAATTATTTCTGATGTCTCACCTGAATAAGGAAATTTTTTAACTAGGGGTTCTAGTGCTTGTGCAGCCTGTTTTGCAGTCTGTATTTCATATATTTCATTAGCATGAAGGCTTCCTGCAGTTGTTACCATAATTGACCACATAATAAATACTGCAAATGCCATCCCTATTGCCACATCAACTTTTACTAATTTGATTTCTCTATTGGATATCTTCAGCTTTTCAAATCTTCCTCCTCTTATTTCCTTTAATTTATTTTTGGCAACATCTTCTTCTGCTTCCTCAGAAGTCTGCCAAAATAACAGATATGGAGACAAAGCAGAACCAAAAATGGCCACAATCATCATCAAAAATTCTGATGATAGTTCTATATGAGGTAGTAAAGAGGATGATAATATTTCATTCCAGTTTCCCCCTACAATAAGTGCTGTAATAAAATAGACAAGTAAAGTTAATGTGAGATACCTTAGTATTCTTGAGTATTTATTATAGGAAATGAAAATTTCTGCTAGTAAGATAACGGCTGAAAAAATTATTGAAATAATAATGATGGGAATTTGAGGAAATAAAAGTTCGAAAGAACCGCTAATGGCTCCTAAATCTGCACCTATATTTATTATATTAGCAATAAGAAGAAGAGATACTATTGGAAGGGCAATCTTTTTTGAATATTTTCTGGATATAATTGATGTCAAACCACTTCCTGTTACTATACCAATTCTTGCACAGATACCGACTATTACTGTAATGAATGGATAGAGAAATATAACTAGCCAAAGAAGACCAAATCCAAATTTTGCTCCTGCCTGAGAATAAGTTGTTATGGCTGATGGGTCGTTATCTGCTGCTCCTGTAATTATACTTGGACCAATAGATTTTAGGATTGCTTGTAAAGATAACTTTGCCTGAGTTGAATATGACCTAATCTTTTTTCTATCCTTATCCAACCTAAGTCTATAGACCTATATTCACTAATAATATATTTGATTTTTCAGTACTAGATAATTTAAAAATCAACTTTTTATCTAAACTTTATTTTTTCATTTTTCGTAATTCATTTCCACATTAACATTTTATCAACTATGTAGCGTATATACCCCGAAATATGGCTTCAAGGTTCGAGTCCCACTCTTGAATTACAGGTTTAGAACCAAAGAAATATCATATAACTGCACCTATCTAAACTCCCCATATCGAGCCAACTAGCTCTATTTATTTTTCTGCTTTAATCAAGGAGTAAGATAAGAAAATTGAAGATACAAAAAGAAATGTAATAAAAGCATAAACAATAAGTTCCAACTACTCATATCACCTCCTATGATATATCCGTTTTTTTACCTAATTCCGTTGTGGGTACAGAATATATTTCAGGATATTGTTTTACCAATTCTAAATTTACTTCAAATACATTGACATATTTTGGAGCAAATACAATCAAATTACTTACCTTATTTCTTTCTATATTAAGGTCAATTAAAGTTTTCAATGCATTTTCTGGAATTTGTGTTGCTTTACTTACATTTGATATTTGTTGATATGCATATTCAGGTGTTATATGAGGGTCTACTGTAGAAGCTGAATCAGTTGCTGGTCTACTGTGAAAAAATTTCGAAGATGTAAATTCCTGAGCTATAAGTTCAGAACCAATAACTTTGTCATTCCAAATGATTTGACTTCCTTGAGATTGATAGGGTAAAGTCACTTGTCCAATAATTACAAGTGAAACGGGATAACCAATTCCTGTTAAAATCATCATCACTATTACTATTCTAATTGATGAGACTAAATTATCAGAAAGAAAGTTTTTTATTCTTTGTTTATTGTTGTTGTTCATTATTTTTTTCACTCGGTTCTATCCTCATTACATAAAAATAGATAGCAGAACATCGATTACCTTGATTCCAACAAAAGGCAATACTGCTCCACCTATTCCATATACAACGATATTCTTTACAAATATTTTTTCTAGTGATTCTGCTTTGAATTTGATTCCTTTTAACGAAATAGGAATAAGTGCTGGTATTATTAATGCATTAAAGATTAAAGTAGATAGTATTGCAGTTTGAGGACTATGTAATTGCATTATATTGAGTGCTGCTATTGTAGGATTGTTTTCCATAAACATTGCTGGTAATATTGCAAAATATTTAGCAGCATCATTGGCTATACTAAATGTAGTTATAGCTCCTCTGGTCATGAGCAATTGCTTTCCAAGTTTTACAACTTTTAGTATCTTTGATGGGTCAGAATCCAAATCAACCATGTTGGCTGCTTCTTTGGCAGCAGCAGTTCCACTATTCATTGCCAATCCAATATCTGCTTTTGCAAGCGCAGGTGCGTCATTTGTTCCATCACCTACCATACCTATGATGTGTCCTTTTTGTTGCTCTTCTATCACTCTCGTTAATTTATCAGTAGGTTTTGCTTCTGCCATTACCTCATTAACATTAGCTTCTTTAGCAATTACTTCAGCTGTTAGTTTGTTGTCACCTGTAATCATAATTGTAGTTATACCTGTCGCATGAACTTCTGCAAGTTTTTCTCTGATGTTTTCTTTTAGATTATCTTTTAGAACTATAAGACCAATTATATGATTATTGATAGATACAGCTATAGGTGTACCACCTTCTTGAGATATTTCCTGAGCATTCCACTTGATTTCCGCTTTGTTGGTTTGTGGATTAGCTGCTTCTAATATAACATCAACTGCTCCTTTTAGGATTTTTATAGGTTTATCCGAATGTTCTAATTGCAATAACATATTGTGAACTTTGCTTTTGCTTGATTCATCAATAGCTTTTTCTATCGTATCTATTGGTAAGGAATCATCTATACGAGTTTTATCTTGTATTGTTTTTGCTATGTCTCTAAATTCTTCTTCTTGTTCTTTATTCAAATTAATTCTTTTTTTATGTGTAATAAATTCAAGTCCACTTACTCTTGTTTCAGCTGAAAAATCTATTGGTTTTGCAGTTATTATTTGCTCCAGCAAAGGGGGCAGATATTTTTTTTCTTCAGCCAAATCCACTATTGATTTTCCTTCGTGAGTTGTATCATGGATAGATGCTGCGAATGCTACCTGCCCTACATCTTCTTCTGTATATCCATGTGTAGGTATAAAGGATATGGCACTTCTACTGCCTTCTGTAATTGTACCCGTTTTGTCAAGTATCAGTACATCACAATCACCAGCAGCTTCAATTCCCTTTCCTGATTTAGCTATGATGTTATCTTTTCCTATTCTTGTAATACCAGCAACGCCAATAGCAGGTAGAAGTCCTCCAATGGTAGTAGGCATTAGAGCAACTAAAAGTGCAACTAAAGATGCAATATCTGTTTTGTATCCAAGAAAATGACCTACAAATAGTAATGTCCCTATTATTGTTATGAAGATAAGTGATAATCCTGCTAACAGTATTGTTAAAGCAATCTCATTTTGAGTCTTTGGTCTTGTTGCATTTTTTACCATGCCTACCATCTCGTCAAGATAGCTTTTTCCAACTTCAGCAGTTATTTCAACTATTATACTGTCTGTTGTAACTCTTGTTCCGCCTATTACATGGTCATCTTTTTCTTTGAATATTGGATTGGTCTCTCCTGTCATCATTGACTCGTCAACAAACGTTTTACCTTCAATAACTAATCCGTCTCTAGGTATAATTTCGCCAGCATATACTCGCACTTCATCACCTGGTTTTAAACTTGATGATGTAATGCTACTCTCTTTTCCATGTACTAATTTGTGGGCAGTTACTTCTTTCTCCAATCCTCTAAGAGAATCAACTCTTGCTTTTGCTTGAGATTCTGATAAAGATTCAGAAAATGTTGCAAACCATACAGTAAGTATCAGTATCATTGAAGTTTCAATATACAATATTTGATGTTGACTAACAAATGTTTCTGAAATGTTAGGAAATATTGCAATAAATAATACTATAAAAAAGCCTAATTCTACAGTAAACATTACGGGATTGTTTTTTGCAAGGTATTTAGGATTAAGTTTCTTTGTAGAATCTACTAAAATATCTCTGTTTATATTATTAGTCAAATTATAAAACAACATTCTACCAGATGTATTTTTTTTATTGTTATTCTTGTATTGATTAGTTTTATTATCTTCTCTGTTAATAATTTGTCACCTTGTTAAATAGAAATTGGCCCCATTACAAGAAAGGGGAAGAATGAAAGTGCTGTTAACAGAAATGTCATAACAATCAATACAGAAATAAACAAAGGTCCCTGTGTTTTGATTGGTTCTATAACTTCTTTTCTATCCTTTATCGTAAACGAACCAGCTATACCTAGCATCAATCCTAATGGTACATATCTTCCAAGAAACATTACAATAGCAGTAGACCAGTTCCAGAACGGAGTATCAGCCGACGTTCCAAAATAGTCTGAACCATTGTTTGCTGCGGATGAAGTATATTCATATAATGTTTGAGTAAATCCCATTGCAGTTACTTTTTCTCCCACTATGGTCTGCGCATTTCCTGATGTAAATGAAATGACAGTTGGTATCAGGATAAGAGCTGGATGTATGAGGAAAATGAACATTGCTAATTTGATATCCCTTGGACTAATTTTCATACTCATAAATTCTGGAGTTTTTCCTACCATTAGACCTACAATAAAAAGTGTCAAAAGTACGTATACTATCATCATCATCATTCCAGTACCTACGGCACCAGGTATTGCCTGAACAAACATTGCTAGGAAAAAGGCTGTGATAGAATTTGAAGACATTCCAGCTAACGAAGAATTAGCTGCTCCTGTATTTGTTGCTAAAGATGAAGTATCAAATAATGCGCTACCAAAACTACCAAATCTTGTTTCTAATAAATTAGGGCCGTTTTGAGTTGATAATGAAAATGTCAATAGTACACCAAATCCAATTAACATTGTAGTAAGAATCGATAACCCCCTGCCCAAGCCCATTAATTTAGCATATGATATGGGAAATGATAGTGGAATTATTAACATTAGAAACATTTCATATAGATTGGAAAAACCAGTAGGATTTTCATAAGGATGTCCTGAATTTGATACAAAAAAACCACCTCCGTTACTTCCCAATAGCTTAATTGATTCTAAAGACGCAACAGGTCCTATCGTTGTTGTCTGTTCTGTTAATGTTGTTGTTATATTATTACCGTTATTAATTGTAGATTCTAATGGAGTAATTGTTATTGATGAATCAAGTGTCTGTGGAACTCCTAACACCATCAAGATTAAAGCTGAAAGGAATGATACAGGCAACAATAAGGTTAAAATAATTCTTATAAAATCCATGTAAAAATTACCTAATCCAAAATTTTTTCTTATAAAAGAACGTATAAAAGCAAAAGCAGCAGCAATACCAGAAGCTGGTGCAACGAACATGGTAAAGGTGATAGCTATCATTTGTGATAAATTGGATAGTTGTTGGTCACCTGCAAGATGCTGTAAGTTAGTATCAGTGATAAATGATATTGCTGTATTAACAGCTAAATCAATTGATAGACCTGGCACTGGCGTTGTTGATGGTAAATAATTTTGAAACGTAAGTATCAAAACTACTATAACCACAACTACCATGTTAGTTATGAAAAGAGCAAAAAAGTACTCTTTCCAAGTCATTTGTTTATTTACATCTATTCCAATTAGTCGATAAAATCTGCTTTCCACTATTGCAAGTGTCTTTTCTATCGGTCTATTTTCATAGGAAATCATTCTAGCTAAATACATTCCAAAAAAAGTTGCTAGAACTAACGTTCCTCCCAATAGAACTAAAAGTTCTATCAGTTGTTCCAATATTTACTCAAATTCATTCCTTGATTTTGTCGATTTTGCTTCAGTGAACAATAATTTAAAGATATCTAACAATTCTTTTATATGAACTAGATAAAAATGATAAATTTTATTTTGAATTTATTGAAAACTGAAGATAGTTTAAAATCTATATAATCTATATTGTTTTAGCCGTATGTAAATAGCTTGTTGATAATTCAGACTTTAACTATATAATTACAATCAAAAATAATGCGCCCGAATCCTCTTACCTAATGTATTCATCCGTTCTAGGGGGTATCTGATTTCATAATAAAAAGCTAAATACAAATGATGTAAATTTCCATATATAGCAAGTTAAAATCTAACTTGTTCTATCATATTAATTTATTTTTAATGTTGTTGTACCACTTGAGAAATATAAAATATACTTATGATAATCATTTAATCAATTAATAAAAGAAAAATTTATTTCTACCTTTGTGTAACATTATTATATGAATCCAAAATATCGGATTAGAAGTGAACATACAAATCCTGGCCCGGGCGCTCTTTTAGGTTATAATGTTTAATCAATATCTAAATTGCAATTTTCCATAAATTTCAAAAAAAATAAACTGATGAACTTTGAATTTGGATGCAAAAAATTCTATAAAGGATGGATGGTTCTGCTTCAATTGTTGGATTGGGAAGCGTTCTAGCAGGGTATTTTGAGATACCAATATGGATTCAATTGGAAGTATAATAATAGCAGTATACATATTTTTTATTGCTTATGTAGCTCCAAAAGAATCCACATCAGTTCTAGTTGATTCAGTAAATAATTGATTTTTTAATTGTCACTATTATAAGACGAAAAAGAAGTAAAACCTAATATCTTGTAATTAGAAATAATACAATATTGGGAAAGTATATTGTCTGTTCTGAATGCAAATGTTCTATTGAAAATTGTAATTATAACAATAATAATATTATAAATAATGGTATACGATGTAAAAATTGTATTAAGGAGATTTGCTGTTGTATTACTATTCATACTAATATATTGAGAAAAAAATCTTTATCTCCAGATTTATATCTACCAGATTTATCTCTAAAATCAAAGAGTAAATTATTTTTAAACATTACAAAAAATATGTATCCCACTGCACTAGGGATAGAAATCCTTTGCATAATGGCAGCAGAAATAGGTGAGAATATTGGAGTATACATTTGGTTTCAATTTAATAGGAATTACATTAGCATACATTATAGGATATGCTCTTGCTGGTTTTACTACTTTTATGACAATATTAGGGCGATATACTGGAACCGAGGGAAAGATTGAAAGTTGTTGTTCAGTGCTAGAGCAGCAATCAAATAAAGGATTTCTTTCAAACATGTTTCTAACATTTGGATATTTTATAAAAGGCATAAAGAAAATATCATATCTAAACAAAGAGCCAAACTTAAACTATATATTAAAAACTAGTCTGGTTATTTTAATTACTGCAGAAAGCGCTTGTATATTAACTGCTGAAACTATTGGAATAGTCTTCTATAATTATTCTATTGTTCTGGCAATTCCACTAGCATTATTAGTAGGAGCCTTAACAGTAGTATTCATTGAAGCAAATAAAAAAGTGAATGTTAAATCAAAAAGTTGTAATAGTTGTGATTGTGATGATGACGAAAATGATAAAAATAGTAATTTGATTTCATTAAAATAATATTTAATTATGGATATAAGTCATTAATGAAAGAGTTTTTTAGGTATATATCTAAATCAATAAGACCTAAAAAAATAGATACAAATTAAAGTTGCTGGAAATTCTGTTCGTAATACTAAAATATTGTTGTATTAGTGAAAAATGCTGAAGTTAATAGATTAGTGAATTTTTAGAGAAAAATATAACTAGATAGAGAATGCGACTCTACCAATAAATAATGCAAAATAAATTTATCAGGATAAAAATCCTAAAGAACTACGTACTTTTAAATTTTCTCTTTTTATGATTAACAACCTTTTTCTCTTGTTTGTTGTCCTGTTGTCGCTGTTTATTTGCGTTTTCAGGCATATATTGCTAGCTATACTCTGATATATGTTAAAGTATTACCACGTTATCACTATTTAGATAAAAATTTTGTTAGAAAATAATTATGGTTGCTGTAGAACTCTAATTTTTTTTGAATTACAGAAAATTTTCAATGGAAGTTTGTGTATTAGTAAAGATAAATATTCTTTTAAGTTATCATGAGAAAAAGCTAAATACACGGTAGTCGAACCCTGTTATAATGAGAACTCGAAGCCCTCAGAACCCTCTATAATACCAACGACCCGTATAATTTTTAACCTTTAATTCATTAATTTATAAAATAAATAATTCATTTATGAAAAGTTGAATTGATTATTTACCATCCTGCTGTATCCTTTTGACCAATAACCTTGGTTGGTTTTATTTTTATTAATAGTTCACCTTCTGAACTATTTCTCCTACCATACTCTTCGGCTTTATCATCACCCATATACCTTGCAGCAATAATTTTAGCCCATTTGAAAACTTCTTTTGGCTCTTTACTAATTATTTCTGCTACACCGTCAATAGTAACAAATGAGAAAAGAGGAGTCTGATCATCTACACATAAGCGGACTCGATTGTCACGTTTAATATTTTTTGCTTTTACTGAATTATTATCTGTATTAAATAAAATATTATCCTCGTCATCTAATGTATACCAAATAGGAACTACATGCGGTGTTCCATTTTTGTTAATTGTTCCGAGTTTTCCTGTAAAAGTGCCTTTTAAAAGAAAATTTCGGATTTCATCTTTAGTCATTCCTGCCATTAGTATTATAAGTTATATACAATATTATAAGTTCGATCAAAATATTATTACGCTTTAAAAAAATACTTATTCTGAACTACAAAATTGTGTCAAAAACAGTTTACACACCTCCGTTTGAGCGCCTACGTATTAGTTTATTAATATGCTATTAATGCCGAAGATATTGTTTTAAAGTAGATGCAATTGTTGTAATTGCCAACGACTGAAATTGAGAGTCATATGACGACGAGATGTAACTTGATGAAAATCAAGATCGCTTTTAACCAGGGGTTTGTGGCTTCATTTTAAATATTAAAAATTAATTCTAATTATGTAATATTATACTAGTTGATATTAACATAATCATATTAGATACATCATCACTTGTTATTTTGTAGTATTATTTTTAATTATGAGCTATTAAATTAAATTAACCCCTAGAAATTTTTCAAAATAATAATATACAAATGTTTTTGCAATGTTTTGTATATGTATCGTAATAGTAGTTGCAAACACCGGAAAATCCATATAATATTTCTAACAACAATTTTGTCTCTTAGTACAATTGGAAATATATTTTCAGTATCTCCTATTTCATATTTATCCACTCTTGGAGTTTTGAATGATGCTATAGCAGTTGAGGATAACTATAGTGAAAAAGAAGATGCTTATTATCCTACCTTTACTATTCCAACCACAAGAAATAACAATCAACAAATTATTGACTGTAGCAACGATAACCTGAATGTAAATGGAGTAGAGTCTGATATAGATACTTTCTCTGCTGATACTAACAATAATAATTTAAAAGATCATAAACATAACGATGATAATAATAATATCGTTACAAATAAAAATCTTGTAAACATCTGTGCAAATTTGAATTTGAATAATCAACGCATAGTAGTAGAACAACAACCAGAAGATGATAATGTCTATGTTGCTTGGAGAGATAACACTAACGGTGGCGATTTTGACATCTTCTTTAGAGCAAGTAACAACAACGGCCTGACATTCAACCCTGTTATTAACCTGAGTGACAATGATGGAGATTCGGGTTTCTTACCGCAAATGCTCGTCTCTGGCAACAATGTCTATGTTGTCTGGGAAGATACGAGTAACGGCGGTGATGTAGATATCTTCTTTCGAGTCAGTAACAACAACGGCCTGACATTCAACCCTGTTATTGACCTGAGTGACAATGATGGAAACTCTGGTAATCCTCAAATGCTCGTCTCTGGCAATAATATCTATGTCTCATGGGTAGATCACAGTAGTGGCGCTAACGATATTCTCTTTAGAGCAAGTAACAACAACGGACAGAATTTCAACGCTTTTATTGATATAAGTGATAGTGATGGATCACCATCTGATCAGCAAATGCGTGTCTCTGGCAATAATGTATATGTTTTGTGGAATGATAGATCTAATGGTGGCGATATAGATGTCTTTTTTAGAGCAAGTAACAACAACGGACAGAATTTCAACGCTGTTATTAACCTTAGTGATAATGATGGGGACTCCTTTAGTCCACAAATGCTTGTCTCTAGCAATAATGTCTATGTTTTGTGGAGTGACGAAAGCAATGGTGATGATTTCCTCTTCAGAGCAAGTAACAACAACGGCCTGACATTCAATTCTGTTATAGAACTCAGCAGTCCCCCTGAACCAGCGACTGGTAGACCACAGATTGTTACTGCTGGCAACAATGTCTATGTCGTGTGGCATCAAGATATTCCCAACGGTGGTAATTTACTCTTCAGAGCAAGTAACAACAATGGCTTGACATTCAACCCATTTATTGATCTTAACGTTATGGGTGATGCATCAATCATACAGATGCTTGCCTCTGGAAACAATGTCTATGTTGTATGGGATCAAATTAATGGAGGAGATACTGATGTCTTTTTTAGAGCAAGTAATAACATAGGCCTCACATTCAATTCTGTCATTGATCTCAGTGACAATGATGGAAATTCATTTAGACCCAAAATGCTTGTGTCTAGCAATGATGTATACATTATATGGAATGACCAAAGTAATGGTGGTGATCGAGATATCTTCTTTAGAGCAAGTAACAACAACGGCCTGACATTCAACCCCTTTATTGACCTGAGTGACAATGATGGGAACTCTAAAGAATTTGACGACAAGCAAATACTTTCTTCTGGAAAAAATGTATATGTTGTATGGAATGATAACAGTAATGGTGGAGACGATGATGTCTTCTTTAGAGCAAGTAACAACAACGGCCTGACATTCAACCCCTTTATTGACCTGAGTGACAATGATGGAATATCGGATTTACAACAGATGATAGTCGCTGGCAACAATGTCTATGTTGCTTGGAGAGATAACAGTAATGGTGTTGATACAGATATCTTCTTTAGAGCAAGTAACAACAACGGCCTGACATTCAACCCCTTTATTGACCTGAGTGACAATGATGGAATATCATCTTTGTTCAACATGGTAGTTGGATAAAAATAAAGATAATAATAAAATTATTATAACAGATATTTTTTTATAATTTGTTCTGATTTTTGCCATTAATTTGATATCAAATCAATATTTAAAATAATTTATGTGAATATCGATATTAAAAATAATCAGATATGGATTTAAAAAAATTTACTAGTATACCAAGACTTTAAAAGTACCATGATTGAAAACTCTCTTTGGTTCTGCTTACAACGATGTAAATAATACAAGTGATTTTAATCTAGAATATCTTTTGGTGAAATACGAAAAATAATATTTTAATGTTAAATATTTATACTTAATAATAGAAACCACCCATATTCGATGAATAAGTATTCTAATGCCACTCCTCGACCTAACATTTTGTGTAGACTATTCTTGATGTTAAAAAATAAAATTAAATAACAGACAACCGCTCCCAACTACATGTCATACTCGAAGCCCTCGAAGCCTGGTATTTTTACAATTGAACCCATTTAGTAAATGGGACCAAGCAGATATGAATCCTACTTCATTTTATGTAATAAAGTTTTTCAAAACTTCATTTAGAATAGAAAAATAATCTGTCAGTTTGTTTTTCCATTAAAAATTTTAATTATCAAAAAACTTATTTCAATATGCCAAATCTTTTGTGCTAGTGTTTGAGAAAAACAATATTATTAGTTTCACATTTTATTCATTTGGATCTACATATTTTAATAGATTTAACTACTAATTTTAGAGTAAAAATAAATAATAATTATTGATATTTAGGAAATTAATTTATTATCTTAATCCTAGAGCATCTTTCAAATCTATTTCGTGATCCTGCTCTTGTTGAATAATTTCTCTTAATGTCTCAGATAAAGCAAATTCACCAGCACGTTCAGCCTGACGGATTCTCTCTCTATAATTCTTGATGGTTTCTTGTTCAGCTCTTAGGTCTATCTCAAGCATTGTCTTTGAATCCTGGGAATACTCAGCATCTTCACCTTTCATTGTCGGGTCTCCACCTAGATAGTCGATCTGTTTAGCTACCTCTAGGGCATGTTCTAGTTCCTGTGATGCATGTTCTTTCAACTGTTGGGCAATTTCCCCATATTCGGCGCCTTTCAATGTAGAACTGAATACCACATACTGGATAATTGCTTTATATTCTCTTGCCAAGTCTTCATTTAATCCTTTTATTATTTCTTCCTTACTAGAAGATGATGCTATTTCGGCATCTGAAGTACTATTGTTAGTGTTATTTGACATATACTTTTCTAAGACAACATCGTATATAAAATTGATAAATCATCTTACATAGTTTTGGGCTAATGCAGTAACAAGTATTATATAGTTTGTTAAATGTCTTTGGATTGTTAAATTTATTCACTCATTGAATGTATTGATCATATTCATAAATACAAAAGGCTTGCTTTACTTTTCATTTCTTGAACGCAATATGGATTTAAAACCTATAAAAGGTAAAATATTAAAATAAATCATTACATAACTCTATTTTATTATAAAAATAAATTCAATAAACTTTTAACAATATCCACCTAAAATAATTAATACAATAAGTTTATGCTCTTAAAATTAGCTCATTATATCATATGTTTCTTATCTATTTCTATCTTAATAACCATATGCTGTATTGCACAGTTCGTAGTGATCCTTCTTTTGATAAGACTGTGAATCATTCTCCAATACATGAATGTGGGATGTTTGTGATTGACTTTAGTGGTCGATCTATTGTGTTAAGATCAACTGAACGGATAATAAGATATTATTATTGATCGTGCAGGGAAACCTGCTGGCAAACTTCATACTACTGAATTGCCTTCAGAGATAGTATGAATACCCATAAAGAAAGATATAAAACAATAACCATATAACGCAGAGGAGAAACGAATTATGTCTTTCACTAAACCAATACGCCGTATCGCGATTATCGGTACCGGACTACATGAGAAATAATAGTTCTTCATAATATTATCAAAATAATAATTTGAACAATACTATTTAAATAAAATGGATAATAATCAAGATAAAAAAAATAAAAATGAAGAACATCATGCAACTTGGTTAGAGCTTTTCTATGACCTTGTTTTTGTAGTAACAATTTCACAACTATCTCACTATTTATTGTATGATGTATCTTTATCAAATTTTTTGGATTCTTATTTCTCTTTATATCAGATTGGAAAGGATTGCACTACCTTTCTAAATCTAGTATGTCATGTATTTGTTCTTTCTATAACCCAACTTGATATAGGATGTCTCGTACCATAATCTTGGAGGGAATCCTAATATACGTAAAGATACAAAGTTTTTAATATTATATTAGTTAATTACAACATTTTCTTTTGTGTAGCATATTTGTAGATTTTAAAATAAAATAGTTATATAAAATGTAATACTTATTAATATATGTCAAGTGAAAAAAACACTCGATATAATTCTGCAGATATCATTAAAAAAGAAGCAAGAGGGTTAGGTGATGCAAATCTTGGAGAAGTTCAAGACGTTGGTGCAGACTATATAATAACACAAAAAGGCACTGTAGACAAAGACAAATTTTATATTCCTAAAAACTTAGTAGACAGTTTTGATGGTCATACCGTCTTTTTTAAAGTAACAGAAGAAGAATCAAAGAAATTCAAAAGAGATTAACTGAAAATGACGAAACCATTTCTAATTAAGAAAAATTTAGTCTTCATGTTAATATTAATTGCTGCAATAAGTGGAACAACTTTTGTATTGACTCAAAATATCTATGCCGCATCCACACATATGACATTGCATAACTTGAGTAATAATACTGCAGAATTATGGATGGAAGTTCCAGTGGATCCACCTCATTGTGATGCTAAATTTAATTCGACTTGTGAAGCAGGTACTGAATACATTTGGTATACGATAAAGATATCCATCCCTAATACCGAGAGTCCTACATGGGAAAAACAACTATCTGGTGTATTCGGTGAATGTGATGTCTATGTAACAAGTTCAGATGGAAAATATGAGGCAGAACATCATTGTTCTTTAGTCGATAAAATAGGACTTGAACCATCCGCAGAAAATAAAACTGCCATCAGAAAATAAAACAAATCAATTTTCCACTTTTATTCTGTAGGCACTGGAAGGATAGCATAATAAAAAGAAATTGAAAAAGAAATACATCGGAAACCATCTACAAGTTCCGTATGAAATGATCGATTAATTAATTGGTTAACTACTGATTAGGTAGATAAATAATAAATTATGAAAGATAAATATAAGTAGACAATAATATAACACAATATCACGAATTTATGTAAATAGACATACTAAATCTCGTTATGGACCTCGTAAATGGTTTTGGTTATCTTGATCCTTAATTTGTAGTTTTAACTACTAGTATAAAAGAACTAACATACATTATTTCATTTGAAAATCTTTGAGAATATATTATTTTTCTTTGATACATAAATTTTTGATTTTCTTCTGTAAAGTATGCAGCACATTTTTCTAGATATAGGTTTGCATTTATTTCTATTTTGATATTAGTTACAATATCTATTCCATTTACATTTATGTTACTGTTTACACACTTTATATTCTGGGTATCTGTGTGAGAACTCTTTTTTTGATGGTTATTATCATAACTATATCTATTCTCGTCTTGATAATAGTTGCGACCATCTCCATATTGATCACCATAGGAATATCGATAGTCATAATCTTCACTGCCATATGGCATTGCTTGTGCATTTGTAATTGTTGATGGGTTTAGAGCCAGTATACTTGTTGCTAGTATTGCTCCCAGTATGCAAGCAAATACTATCATTCTGTTGTTATTACTATTGCTCATTACATTCTTGAATACGAATTTATTATATCGAAGGTTAGAAGAAACATTATCTTATATTGTATTATCCTATCATTCTGAATTATTGACTATAAGAAGAATAGAAAATGATATTAAGGTAGAAAGTGAAATCTTTGTATAGCAACACCAACATATGTACCATAGAAATTTCATAGAGGTTGGAAATATAATGGACCCAGTACTAGTCCTTAAGCCCCCTCATTGGACCAAATAAATAATAACATGATTTAATTGATGGTTGTAAAGTGTTAAATAATATGTTGGGGTTATTAATTATAAATTGAAACTATCAGTATTAAAACTTGGAACAATGGTTACCTTGATCATTGCAGTTATTACAATGACTCAAACACACTATATATATGCAGAAGACAAGGCAAAAGAATTATGTCCAAATTATAGTGGAGAATGGAATGATGATAAAAATAAATGTGAAATAGATGATGACGATGAGCGAACAGCTTATGAAGATGCGTTGTGTGATGATCCCGAAGAGAGTGAAAAATATAAGATATGTCAAAATAATTAATAACTTAATTAATTCTCCTTTTTTAATTCCCAAAATTTTTAATAATTATTATAAAATGAACCTCGAAGTTATCTTATTCTACAGAATTATTTGAACTAATATTATAGTATTATATAAAATTAGTAATTTTTTTATTACATTTAAAAGTATTATAATTAATAATAGAAAAAATGATCTCAACTATAAATTTGTGTCAGAATCAGTTGACAATCCTCCGAGCCCGTCAACCAATTGAACTTGAAGATCAATTGCTATCCTTACTATAGTTAATGACTCAGAATGATAGAACATTAGAACATTAGATAATGTTCCTTCTAACCACAGATATATTAAATTCGTAAATAACACCGTAATAACCACTAACAAAAAGATAGATCTAGCTTCTATGGCAGTGATAGTTAGTTAGTGTGTTATTGGTTTATTCTGCA
The DNA here is from genome assembly GCA_035297365.1 of Nitrososphaeraceae archaeon. Lineage (GTDB taxonomy): Archaea > Thermoproteota > Nitrososphaeria > Nitrososphaerales > Nitrososphaeraceae > TH1177. Next base: position 116,056 of record DATGZA010000011.1, on the reverse strand, counting down.
GGTAAGAACAGATATGTTTTTTACATTGGAATAGTTCCCAATACTCTCCTTTCTCTATATTCCAGTATATCGGAGTATTGCAACCGTAACAACAGGTGTTATTCATGTATACTTTTTATCATGTTACTAATAGTATTTGTACTATTTGAAATATTACTATATAATATTTGTAGTAGTAACAATAGTATAGTATTGTTATTAGTTACTTACTGATTTTGTATTATAACCCTACCGGATTTATTTTTAATAAATTCAAACCTTGTCTTTACTTTGTCCCTCTTTCCTTCTGGTGCTTCATAATAGACAAGTAAATCCAATAAACCAGTCTTGATATCTCTTTTCCCTTTGTGAACTTTGTACTTTACCTCCTAATTGAATTACAATATCAAAAACTAGTCTTTTTCTCTTTAAACCCTTGATTCTTCTAATAGGTTTCACAGTGGTCACATTATTGGTGAATACGAAAAGTCAAATTTTAAATCTTAAAAAACATATTCCAATTACATGTCAAACTCGAAGCATTCCAAGCTTAAGTTTTAGTTATTGAGCCCATTTAGTCAATGGGGCCAAGCAGATAACACCCTCTATATTTAAGATAACAATTTTGATTCTGAAGTAATAAAAATAGAAATAGTAATCCTACGGCTACTGTGTTTGCTACTAAAAATAATAACTTAGAATTTATAGAAATAAAACTTTTTAAAAAACAATATCAGATTTATAATTCTTATTAATGAAAAAATAGTGATGATGATGATTAATTACCTAAAAAATGCTTTTAATAACAGCGATTTAGTAGAAGCACATACAGTGCAATACTTATTCTGTATCATGTTCTATATTCTATCAATGTGGGATTTCTAGAAATGGATAAGCAAATAAGATGGGAGACTAAAATATGACAAAATATTCAGATTTACAAGTTTCTCCAATTCGACGACCAATACCCGAATGTGTTGGACTCATCGTAAATGGGACAAATGCAACAGCAGCAATAAAAACAATTGCTGCAGCCGAAACTGTCGGTGTCCAGCAAATCTGGATGGCCCAGACTCCTTGGTCCCCTGATGTACTGACAACACTTGCAGCAGCAGCAATAAAAACATCTATAGTACGCTTAGGAACGTCTATTGTACCAACATATCCACGGCATCCTGTAGTCCTAGCACAACAGGTTCTTGCTCTTCATGATATTGCACCAGGTAGATTGCGCCTTGGAGTTGGGCCTAGTCATCGTACTATTGTAGAAGATATGTACGGCTTACCCCAGACAACACCCTTGGTTCATTTACGCGAATATGTAAAAGTGCTGCATTCCATCCTCAGGGATGGCAAGGTAGACCATCATGGAGAGTTCTTTAACATTGTAATCGAATTTCCACGTACAGCTCAAACTCCAGTGTTAATTTCAACACTAGGAAAAAAGGCATTTCAATTGGCTGGGGAAATTGCTGATGGAGCTCTTTCATGGATGTGTCCTGTTCCATATTTACTCCATACTGGAATTCCGTTATTACGTAAAGCAGCTACTGCTAATGGACGCTCATACCCTCCTCCATTGGTAGCACATGTTCCGGTAGCACTTAGCCAAGATCATGATTCTGTAATGGTCGAAGGTCATAAAATGTTTGATATGTACGCGATGTTTCCTTTTTATGTTAAAATGTTTGCTGATGCAGGCTTCCCACTAACATCAGATAAGAAAGTGACTGATGATCTTGTTAATAATATGATAATCTCTGGAAATGAAGACACAGTAGCTACATCGTTGACCAAACTTCTGGATGCAGGTTTGGATGAACTTATGGTAAGCTTGGTGCCTGTTGTAGATGAGAAGAATGAGCAATCCCAACTCATGCGTTTGATAGGTCAGCTGTAGTGACTGGTACAAGGGAGCAACGTTATCGTCATTGTATCTTAGTATCCAACCTGACTACTTATATTACCATACTCAATATGTCATTGATGGAGAAACTATTGCAAGTGTCTAACCTTTAAGTGAATGATGATTTTAGCTTTTCTTATAAACTTGAGTTACTTATCATTTACCCTAATTCAATAGCCCATAATTAGAAATTAACAATCATCTTATTGACCCAAATTTTTACTAGTGTTGTCCTTTATCTTTTTACACTCAAATTAGGCTCAAAAATTACAACGAAACTTAATATTTGACTAGTAGTTTAACTCATTAAATATGTATAATCAGTTTATTAGAAATATAATAATGGTCCCACTTTATCGAAGGGTTCAAATTCCATTGATTCCCTTTTTCATTTTTCTAATATATTAGAAATTGTTTGGCAAATATTCAAATAAGTTACCAAATTAATAAATACTAGTTAACCGATCCCAACTACATGTCATACTCGAAGCCCTCAGAACCCATTTGTATAATAAAGTCATTATTAATTGCAACTGTAATTCCAAACGATCAATATAACCTCAATTACTAAATAAATCAGGATATTTTTTGTAAATAAGATTTGGAATTGTATTTTTTCTATCGTCATCTGTAATTCCCCAAAAATGACGTTGAAAGAATTTATCAAAACTATGACGGTATTTATGAGATTTCAGATAATATTTTATGTTCAAATAGAATATTTATAACGTAATTTTTAAAAATTTCTTGAAATATTAATGAAATGAATCTTATTTTCTTATCCGATTTAAAATTATTTCATCTTACAGTAGATAAAAAATTTCAAAAATTTTCTGTCTATTACCTCATAGAATTTTTTATTTTTAGTGAAACGATATTTGTTTATTGAATTATGACCTACCCTCACATAATTAGTGCTCAAAATGTAAAATACTAAATAGGTAGTAGTGAATTTACCTTATTCACAAACCTATTTTTTTCTATAGGTTTTCTAATTATATCACTCTTATTCAGTCCAGGGATTACGGATATTACCTCATCTACAATATCATATGCCGTAATAAAAAGAAATTTTATAGTCGGATCAATAGTTTTGGCCTGTAGATAAAACTGCAATCCATTCAGTTTTTTTAATACAATATCTGTTATTATCAAAAGATTATCATAGAATGGATTTGATCTCATGTATTGTAATGCCTGTTCGTAATCTGTAAAGGAATTAACATTGTACTTAAATTCAGTCAAAAATGATTTGAAAGTGTATAAAACTTCAGGATCATCATCAACCAGAATAATTTTTTTTATATTATTATAATCTCTATATTCTTTCTCATATTCAACCTGATCTCTCTGACCAGCAAGAACAGAAAATTGAGGACCTCTTGTATTATTCAATTTGGAAATATATTGATTTTTATGGGATAATTTTTTTGGATATTTTCTTTTAAGAATATAGCACGAGTATTTAGTATCCTCTAAAGTCATATACTCTCCTGATACACGAAACAATTTGCATACATCCTTTTGAGAGCAAGTTGCACAACCATTTAAAACAGTAAAATCTTTAGAAAAATTAAACAAGTAATGCTTTTCGACAATAGGTGAATAAGCTTTTAGGATTCTGTACAAATTGTCTCCTATTACTAATTCATTTGGGTTAGATAGAATATTAATTTTGGCACATAGGTTTACTGCGGATCCAAAAATATCTAATTGATTGTACTCGCCTGATAAGGCTATTTCAACCACTCCGTAATCCATGCTTATCCTATAGTTAAATGGCGGAAAGTTTTCAGCTGCTACTTTATCATTAACATTTTGACGATTTTCAAGAATTTCCAAACCGCATTCTAATGCCTTTACAAACCTTGAAATCTTCATAGTATCAGCAGTATCAGGGAAATAAAATAGTAATGAATCGCCAATATTTTTTATAATCTTTGCATTATACTTTTTTACTATTTCATTTATGGAGTTAATAAATGTCGAGTAATATTTTCTTGTATCTTTTAAATCACTAAATTTCAAAGTATTTTTTGTTGAATCTATAACGTCAATAAAACAGATACAACTTTTTATGGAGTCACCTGAAAATCTTATTCCTTTATGAGAAAAACGACTCAATCTTGAAAACTTCCATAAGTCTTTAAGATAATAGCAATATTTGTAAAATAAATATCAATTAAATAAGAATAAAAATGTATTATATTAGTTTCCATTGAATAGATAAAATTACAATCTTATTAAAATGATTTCATCGAATGAGTCCTTTCATTTATAAATATATCTAATTTTATAATATAATATCATGTAAATATGTAAATAGAATTTTACAATTGTCATTGTTTTAGTAAAAGATGAGTATAGCATGAAATTTAAATAAATTTTTTTAATAACACTACTAATATAACAATTTTTCGGCGCCGAAAATTTTTTTAAATGAATTGGAATTAAGTGGTAAACTATATTCAGATTTTCTGCCTAAAGAAATCTTATATTTTTAACTTGTATAATCATAATATTCTGTTTTTCATATAATAATTTATGTCCAAATTTTAATTATTTTTATTTAGGTTTTTCGTTATGGAATACTAGACTGATTTCTATTTGAATTATTGAATACGAGATAGAATAGAATATTATAGTGTATTTAGATGTAGCGAAACTTATAGATGGAAATTTTATAAAAAGTTATTAAATGTTATGATATTTTAGTTAAATCTTTTATATATTGAATAATATATAAAAAATTATGTGAAATAACTATATATTTTAGTTTGTCATTGTCATTACTATTTAATGTAAATGAAGAATGTTAAAAATTTACAATATTTTACAACAATAACATTTTTTATTCTTTCAATATTATTTACCGTAACAAGTTCTGTAGCATCAATAAATTTTAATCCGGATGGTTCAAAAAATGTTATCGCATATCTGGAGTCACTTTCGGCAATAGTCAACTGGAACCTCTTATCATTAGCCTATTCACAAGAAGATGATTTTGGTGAAGAGGAAGTAGAACAAGAGGAAGTAGAACAAGAGGAAGTAGAACAAGAGGAGGAGGAAGATAAAGAGAAAGAAGATGATGATAAGGAGGCATCAAATCAACCAGAAATTGGTTTTTCTATCCCATTTGAACCTGAAAATCCAAATGATAATGTAGAAACAGGAATAAGTGAGAGTAGCAGTAGTATCAATGATGAAGGGATAAAAGAAAGCATTTCCACTACTCCAACATTACAACAACCTTCTGACGATATTTCTGCTGCCATTGGTAATGATATCGACATGCAAGCATCAGTTCTGGATGCGCCCGAATCGGATACTGATATTTCGCCACAACCTTGTCCACCAGAAGGTGAATCAACAAATGGAAACTGTCTACCACCACCGCCAGTAGAATGTCTAGCAGGTCAACACGTTGATACTACCACAAACAAATGCGTCCCAGACGTGCCACCACCACCACCACCACCGCCCCTACCACCGGCACCTTGTCCACCTGAAGGTGACCCAAATAATCCAAACTGTCCGCCTCCAGCTCAACAATCTGACTTGTTAGTATATGAAAATCCTGAATTGGGCTTTAAAATGCAATATCCTGCTAATTGGACAAAAGCAGGAAATGACAAAGGTGGTATACCCGTTATGTTTAGTTTAGCTGAATCGCAGGACGGAATAACAACATCACCACTACAAAGTCTTGCAACAGACAAAAAGATAAAAGCTAATATTCTAGTAAGTGTCCAACCTGTTAGCTCTTCATTACAACAAACAGGAAATGGCGAAACACAACAAATAAAAGGATCATTAGAACAATTTTCGCTTCAAAAAATTAATGAATTAATTAATTCAAAGAATACTAAATTTAATATCTTGGAATATGATCCTACTGCAACTCTTGGAGTCAAGAAAGTATCAGCCTACAAACTAGTTTATAATGGAACGAACACTGCAGATAATTCAAAAGTAAAAGGATCCGACATCTTTACAATACAAGATAATAAAGCATACAGTATTTTGTACCTTGGAGAAGAAAAAGATTATGATAAACATTTGCCTAATGTTCAAATGATGGCTAATTCATTTGAAATATTAGATCCTAATCTTTCTCCTATTGCTGCAAACAATCCTGATTTGTCCTCTATTTTCTCATCTAATGATAAAGATGAAGCCGTTGATAAAGATGAAGAGGATGATAAAGATGAAGAGGATGATAAAGAGAATTAGAATGATAACAATGCATTATTCATTAATAATCTATTTATCTTTACAATACAAGATAATAAAGCATACAGTATTTTGTACCTTGGAGAAGAACCGAATATCAACAAAGAAATTAACTAATCTAAGTTTAGTTTATGTTCCAAATATTATATAATTAAAAATAAATAACTGAAGACCAAAATATCTTTTATTATCACTAGAAGATATCTTTTATTATCACTAGAAGATAAAAAGCTGGCTTCATTTTTAAATTGGTTCTTAGAAACTAGTGTATTGTTGAATGCAGATTCTATATCTCTCATTTTAGAGTTATTATGTTGATTGATTAATTGGGTGACATTATTTTGGTTGTTCCCAACTGGTTTTGCTTCCAAGGAAAATAAAATTGAGAGATTTTCATTGTTATTAGCAACTTGTGCATATGGATGTTCTACTATAATTATTGTTTGTTTGTGTTATTGCTGTAGCTGATAGTAGACCTATAAGAGAAAACAAAAGTATACCTGCCAGAATGACTAACAACCTTACATTCGTAACACTTCATTAATACATATAATGAACATTATAATAGATCAGAGAGTAGTTTAGATTTTATTTAAGATTTTGACAGATAGTTGAATTGAAAATATTTACACGATATATGAAATTAATAGATATTTGTTTATATATCAACTAGCTTCTTTTTTCTAATTATCAATTTCGGCAAACAAATAATTTCTCATATTCAAGTTGAATCATTTTGTTCTGAAATATGCAGATATTTTATTTGTGAAATCTGTAAATGATGAATAATACTGTAGAACTATTGCTTCGAGGTTCGAGTGCCCGATCTGTTGTTGGAGGATAAATTGGTCGAAGAAAAATTGAATTTGACGCAGATCAGTATAGTTAAAAAATAATATTAATCGTGGAACTATATTATAATAATTGAGAAAATTTATTTATTACAAATAATTTTTGCTTCAGGTATTGTGGTTTAGATTATTTAGAAAACTTGTAAATATACAAGATATTTTATAGCTTACGGACACTGAAGTTATCAGAAAAATTTTATTTGAGAAAATCAGTTGGTCACTTTATTATTATATTATTTTTGAACTACAAAATTGTGTCAAAATCAGTTCACTATCCTCTGAGCCCGTATAACATCAAGGCTCTGATACATCTTCAAGATAATCAAAATTATGAATTTATTATCCAAACAAACTAGTTGACTACATCCTAGAAATATAGTGCTAACATAATACTTGTAGGTTACATAATAAATTTAATATTATTGATATATTATTTTAAAGCAAATGGACAAATCGTCGAACGCTATATCCACAAGTAACTATACCTTCTCTAATGAAAGTGGAATGTACAACAAAAGACGGTGTAGTTGGGTAGGATGTAAAAATCCTCTTATGATTGAGTATCATGACAAGGAATGGGGTGTACCAGTACATGACGACCGCACACTCTTTGAATTCCTAATTCTTGAGGGTGCCCAAGCAGGTCTTACTTGGCAAACCGTTTTGAATAAGCGTGATAACTACCGCAGGGCGTTTGATGATTTCCATGCGTACAAAATAGCTCGTTATGGGAAGGAACAAATAGATCGACTTCTTACTGATTCTGGGATTATCCGTAATCGGTTGAAGATTGAATCTACAATCAAAAATGCTAATGCATTTTTGAAAATTCAAAAAGAATTCGGTTCCTTTGATGTCTATATCTGGCAGTTTGTAGATGGTAGGCCGATCAATCACAAGATCAAAACTATTAAAGATATTCCAATTAACACTAAGGAATCGGTTATAATGAGCAAAGACTTGCTTAAACGTGGTTTCAAATTTGTCGGCTCAACCATCTGCTATGCCTTTATGCAGGCAGTTGGTATGGTAAATGATCATGAGATAAAGTGCTTCAGATACAAAGAGTATTGAAAATAGAAGCTGTAAAGGCTTGTTTTATAATGTTTCTTCCCATATCGCAAAAATAATGATAATTGACAGCATTGTAGAAAATTAGAATCTTGGAACTGTGAAGAGCCCCACTGTGTCTGGTACATTCAAAATTATTTGAATAAATATATCAATACTTGATACTGAACCCTCATTTGATAAATAACGGTTCGAGTACCATTAACTGAATTAATATTTTGTGATTAGTCAACTCTTCATATTAAAAATGTAAGATAAAATAACAGAAAGCCGATCCCAATTACAAGCCAAATTCCAAGTCCTACTAGCCCGTACTATATCTGGTTTCATATACATGAATATTGTAATAAAACAGGAAGGAGAGACCTGTAAATGCACCAAAAACTTGAAACTGTTCTGAAAAAAATAAATGAGATTGCAATAATGCCAACAGGCATTTGATACAAGAATATTACAGATATCAGGAATCAAGACATACAAGCACCAACTATCAGAAATTATTGATAAAAAAAAATAAAATCATTAACGTGTTAATAATTAAGAATATTTATTTCCTTTTCTATAGCCGTTATTCCTCGTGTCAAATAATAAGGTAAGTAGTAGAGATAACTTCTCATAATATAGGTCATCAAATAAAAATATTCATCGCAATAATAAATCATTTAAACGAACTCAATTGTGTAATAAGGTTTATATAATGTAATGTGTATTACAACATATGGTGAAATCTTACAATGAGTAATAGAGATATAATTCCAAGAGATTGGGACAAAAGATTTTTTGGTGGACGAAGTCCTTTTGGCAGCTGGAACCTTAACGATTTATTCAGAGAATTTGATGAAATGAGAAACGAAATAGAAAGAACGTTTTCTGAACCATTTAAAAATATTGAAAACAGAGTACCAAAAGATTTAGTTAAAGAATACGAAACACCGGAAGGTGGAAAAGTTAGAGAAGTAGGTCCAATAATATATGGCTATTCTATGACCATAGGACCTGATGGAAAACCAGATATAAGAGAATTTGGTAACGTAAAATCTCCTTTTACAGGCAGGGCAGGATTCTTCAAACAACCATCAATTTCTTCAGAAAGAGAACCTTTAGTTGATATATCAGCTACAGATAAGGAAGTAAAAATTGTAGTAGAAATGCCAGGTATCAAAAAAGAAAATATAAAGATAAATGCTTACGAAAATTCGGTAGAAATTATAAGTGATAATCCACAAAGAAAATACCATAAGGTAATAGATTTACCAACAGAAGCAGACATTGAAACTGTTAAATCTACATATAATAACGGAATTCTGGAAATCGTATTTAATAGAAGGAAACAGACAAAGCCTAAAGGAAAAGAAATTAAAGTAGAATAATAATAAGTGATTTTTTACCTTATTTTTATTTATTTTAATTTTTATGACTTGCTAAAATATATAAATTTTGGACAATAAAAATAATAGAAAATGCTAGAAAATGCTTAACACTTGACTATATTCAACTAAAACTTTATTAAAATATCATTTATAAATTTGAATTCCTTTCAACCATTTGGTAATTCAAATTATCAAACATAACAATAAAACTAGATTAATCTAATTATTAGATTAATATTGGCTTATCTCTAAGGCCTTTTCAATTTTTTCTATATCTTCACTTCCAGATTCTAATCCCTCAATATAAGTAAATAACGAAAATCCTCCTAAATATTATGTTACCGAACCCTGATTTAATAGAAATTCGAAGTCCTCCGAGCCCGATAAAAATACACATGCTATTCTTTTGACCAGATATTATTAGTTCAACTTCATAGTTACATTTTACCAAGAGAATTTAAATCGATTACAAAACGATATCGTACATCGCTATCTAAGATACGGTCATAGGCTTCATTCACCTTTTGAATTGGAATGAGTTCAACGTCACATGCAATATCGTGTTTACTACAAAAATTGAGCATTTCTTGAGTTTCATTAATTCCACCAATTAGAGAACCAGCGAGATTACGACGAGCACTTATCAAAGATTGTGCGCTTACTCGAGCATCTTTTTCTGGAGCTCCAACTATTACCATTGTTCCGTCAAGTTTAAGCAGATTCAAATACTGGCTCAAGTTAAGATCAGTTGAAACTGTATTGACTATAATGTCAAAATATCCTTCAAATTTTTCGAAAGTTTTTGGATTTGATGTAGCATAAAATTTATGAGCTCCCATTTTCTTGGCATCTTCTTGTTTTTTAAGTGAATGGCTTAACACAGTTATTTCTGCGCCGAGTGCATGTGCAATTTTTACACCTATATGTCCCAAGCCACCAAGACCTATTATAGCAACTTTTTTTCCTGGTCCTGCTTTCCAATGTATGAGAGGTGAATAAAGAGTTATACCAGCGCAAAGAAGGGGAGCTGCACGTTCTGGAGCAAGGTTGTCAGGCATACGAAGGATATAGTTTTCATCTACTACAATTTTTTTAGAATATCCTCCTTGAGTAGGAGTTTTGCCATCTTTTTCTATTCCATTATAAGTTGTTAGAACATTACTACAATATTGTTCGATCCCTTGACGGCAAGCATGACAATTGCGGCAAGAATCAACAAAACAACCTACACCTACTTTATCACCAACCTTGAATCGCGTAACTTGTGAACCTACATGTGAAACATTTCCAACTATCTCGTGACCTGGAACCATAGGGTAGATTGATCGTCCCCATTCATTATTTACTTGGTGAATATCTGTATGACAAATCCCACAATACTGAATATCAATCATTACATCATGATCACGGAGGTCCCGTCTTTCAAAAGAAAAAGGTGTTAGAGACGCTTTGGCTTCCTTAGCTGCATATCCCATAACATGAATCATAGATTCTAAAACAGCTCAAAGGTAGTTATGAATTTACTTATTTTGAAATCTTATTTTATAATCAATACTTTCACAGAATCACAATATTATTTTCCTATAAGAATATCTATGTTACTATAATATAGGGAATAATTTTTAATTACTGTGAATTACTTTGATATAAATATATAATACTTTTCACAAACCAATTCCAAGTACATGTCGTACTCTAAGTCTTCTCCCAGTCCCTATTATCACAACAACATGTTTGATCTTTTAACCTTTAATTCATTGATTGATAAAAAATAGTTCATTTATATTAAATATATTTTGTGTTATGTATATGTACCTCGATTAAAATTATTTGATATATCAAATAATAAATAATATCAAAAATAATAAGGGAATAAGGATATTTTTGTGGTACTACGAAATTTTAACACATAATTTATAGACTAAATTAGAAACAATAATTTCATCATATAAAAGGATGATACATCTAGGGATTATTATTTACATTAAGAGATATTTAAAATTCATTACTCATTAATTTTCTTTATTCTGTTTTGCGAATGAATAATTATTATATCTCGGGAATAGAGAGGTCAGATTTAAGATTTTAAGTATTATGTAACTAATTTAAAGATATGGCTCTATGACATTAGTCTATAAACTATGTTACCTCATATTAATATATTTAGAAATTGTATATACACAATATATGAGTTTTTGAAGAAAATAATATATCTTATATTTTACTAAGTATTCTATTTCTAAGTAGCGAGATCTCGTTTTATAATCAAATTGTCCTAGGAAAACAGGAGAATAATAATGGTGATATCCCATTTAAGCTTCCTTTTAGAGCGGTATCATTTCCTTAATTGTTTTACTTTTAAACATCTTTATATTAAATAGATACTTTCGGTCTCTTAATAGGTAAAGATTAGATTACAATCCTTGAGCATAAATATACATTTGTTGAGTTCTCCTATATACCATATTATTAATCTTGGAAATCCAAAATTACCCTAATACTTTGAATACAAAATGACTAAGATTTTTAGATTCAGATAATAAATTGCTTGTATCGTTCTGGCCTGAAATCCATGAGAATGAAGAGATTGGAAAGAAACAATAATGGAATTGTGGCAAATCCAAAAAAAATCCAGGACTCTCGAGAATAAAAAAAGAGAACCATTGGAGTTGAAGAAACTATTTGGGAGCAGATTTACCTATATAATGAGCAACTATTGGTTTCGGACCATCTTTGAGAAGTAAGCGGATTTTATCTTCCATGGCCTGAACGTTCTTGGTAACGCGTTCATGCTGACGCATGTGTTCAGTCCAAGTGTCTGCAATTCTGATTTCTATATAGTGGCCAATATCTGCTGTGTCTTGATATAATTCCCAATAGGCCATTCCTTCGCTCTTAAGAATACGTCCTAACTCACGAACATTCTGCTCAAACTCGTCAGATAATTTAGGATCAATCTTATAATCAATTGTTATTAGGGCTTGATTGTCACTTTGTGGGGGATCAATTAAGAGCTCGGCAGGAAGTGACCAGTGATCACTTGCTGGTGTAAAATCTAGATCATCCAACAAAGTAGTGTTATAACGCTTCTTAGCAAGAATACTTACACCTAAGGCTAGCGAAGCTACTGACAGGGTAATTTGGATGCCAAATGTGTTAGCCATTGTACCCCATATTACACTTCCAACTGCCAAGCCACCATTTAGTATGAGTAGATAAACTGCCAATACTCTGGCTCCAATCCACTTTGGGGCAGATTTTATTCCAATGGTATAAAATTTTGATAATATCGTGATGTAAGCTATCCCTCCTATCCCCATGATTACACAAAGAATGGCAAAATCTCGTAAATACCCCATTGTTAATATTACCATTGCCAGTAACCCTATGGAACCTGTAATAAGAGATTCTACTGAAACCTTAGATCGCAATTTTGGCAAAATTACAATTCCACCAATTATCGCACCCGTACCAAAAGATCCTAATAGCAGTCCAAAACCTGTCGAATCAAGTCCCAAGTCATGTTTAGCTAAGATTGGCAAGAGAGATAATAATGCACTACTACATAATGTGAATAAACCAGCACGGACAATTAACACATGTGCTGCTTGAGAATAGCGTATATATCGTATCTGAGCTCGAATAGCTCGAATTATATTCTCTGGAGGTAGGGAGCTTTGTTGATTGACCTCAGACTTTTTTGGTAATCTACTTAGCACAATAATCATACCAATAAATGAAGCTGAATTAAGAAAAAATACAGCCCAGGGTGCAACTATTGCTACAATAAAACCACCAACTGCGGCGCCAACGATACGACCTAAATTGCCAGCAACAGCACTAAGGGTTAGAGCAGCAGGTAGTTCTGAACTTGATACTAGTCCACTCATGATGGGAATAATAGGAGTCCTAATCATAGTCATGCCTGCTCCTAACGCAAAAGTAAATATCAGTAATACCACTGGAGTAGTCACACCAACAAGAGTGAGCATTCCTAGTATCATAGAAATTGTCAACATGTATGCACAAGCAATAATGAGTATATTACGCCGGTCAAAAATATCAGATAATGCTCCAGATGGTAATGCAAAGAGAAAAATTGGTAGAGTAGTCGCTGTTGTGATAAGGGACACGAATAAAGGATTTGGGGCAAGTGAAGTCATTAACCATGATGCCCCTATATCGTACATAGCTGCACCAATATATAAAAAGAGGGCAGAAATCCACAACGTCCTATACAGATTAGATCTAAAAGGACTCAGACCGGATGCTGGAATATTTTCTTCTTCGTGTAGTTGTCCTTTTCTTTCAACCATATGAAATAATTAAGCAACACTTAGTCATACATTTTTCTATTTAGTCCAAAGTCCAGGAATATTGGCAATTCTATCCCATCCTTCTTTTTCTGAGGCAATAAGTTGAACCTTAATATCCTCAAAATATCTATCAAGGACACTTTCTCTTTCCATGGCTAATGGAGGAGTACAATAATCTGTTTCTATCCATAAAGCATATCCATCTTTGGGATCAAATTTTGCGTTATCTAACCCATATTGTAGTGTTTTTCCAAATGGCCTAAGTCTTGATATTTCTCCAGAATTCAATTCTTTCCTAAGACCAGACAGGTCATTTTTTGGTTTTGCTCTCACTATATATAATGCCATTATTGTTTATCTATATGTTAGTAAGAAAATATCTTTTATAAATATCTCTAAAGGGAACTACAAAATTGTGCCAAAAACAGTTGATACACCTGCGAGCCCGTCAACCATTTGAAATGAAATAAGTTCTTTGGAAAAGATAATTATAGTGTTTATAGATACTATAATTAAACTAAATTAAATTGATAAAAAGGGAGACAAAAGAATAAAAGTAAAAATAACAATATTGGTTATTTTTAGTCAAAATTCCCATTCCCAATTTCTTGCGGACGTATTACCTCGTTCATCTATTTCAAATTCAAAAACTGCCATCATATTGTTGAGAAAAGCAAGACTTCCTGTTGAATCTGTTCTATAAAATGAACTACCGCGAAATCTTATTACTCTTGAAGATATATATCGACCCAATCCCTGTGCTGTCCATGTAGCCATTTGACCATCTGTACTAACTAAGACTCCTTGTCCCTCTCCATATAATACTCCTCCTGGTCTTACAGTGGTCCAATAAGTTCCTAGATCGTTGATATCTATTCCTCTAAAACTACCCTCCGCATTAAACGTATTTTCTATTTTGGGAACTTCCTCCAACACTCTACGTCCAATAATCTGACCCTCTTCATGACCTATTTCTGCTCCTAACATATGACTACATTAGAGTACCAATATTTAAACAAATTCAAGAATTAAATATCTTTCTTAAATAACTTGTATCACAAAATTCTATCGCTATCGCAAATAGTTTAATCGCTTCACTGAAATATAAACATGTTACTATTTATATCAATCTAAATCCTAAAATTTCATAGAAGACATTACCTCTGATGATTCATCTTGTGCAAATATGCAAGGTACAATGTATGACACTAATAGTATTATGATGATAAGGGGGAGATACTAATAGATTTAACAAAAATTTGATTCACATTTTAAAATTAACAAATATCAATAATATATAAAATTTTCTAGAATAAATAAGATGGATTTTTAAAGATATAAATGAATTAATAAAGGGACGATATGTAATACTAAATAAAAAAAATAGATCATTTTAGGTAATGAGCTATAACCAGTATTATGTTACCGGATCAAAATCCATGTAATACTCTAAGCCCCTCCAATATTCTTAAATCTAAACTAACGTAATTTTAAGGTCAAAAATTTTAACCTTATAAATAATGTTAAAATCTAATGTTAAAATCTCATTTGTTACCTTTTATGATTATTTAATAAAATTTGTCTATAAATTGTTTTTAAATACGTTGTTGTCAAAGGAAACAGATTTGACATAAATTTTTTACATAATCCTTGTATAAAATTATTATCAAGTAGAACAAAAAAATAATGTATATTTATGAGATTGGTTCTATTTTGAGTTCCCATGTATCACCAAGAGGTGGCATTCCAGCAGCAACTACTCCTCCACCAAATAGTACTACTCTATCTCTTCTGCTATCATAAGCGAGGGCATGACCGTATCTAGCGCTAGGACCTATATCTTGAGTATGAGTCCAAAATGGACCGTCCCACAGCCAAGTATTATCATTTACTTCGTCATTTACAGTTTTTCCTCCAAAAAGAATTGTACCGTGAACTGTGTATACCATAGGTGATCCGACTAAACGGCCAGGGCCTAGATGCTGCAAGTGTGTCCACTCATTGCCATCCCATCCCCATGTCTCTCCCACTGAGCTCCCGATTAATGTTGATCCACTAAATAATAACACGATCTGTGCAGACTCATCATACGTCATAGTGTGTGCATGGCGTCCTGATGGTCCGGTATCAGCTACTTGAGTCCATTCATTGCCATCCCATTCCCAAGTATCATTAAAAAACGGACCATTAAAGGGTGCTCCGCCAAATAATACTACTCTTTGCCTCGTGGAATCATATGCCATAGCATGATTTCGACGTGCTGATGGTCCGGTATCAGCTACTTGAGTCCATTCATGGCCATCCCATTCCCAAGTATCATTAAAGTGGTCAGTTGGCAAACCTCCGGCATAGCCGCCGAATAAAACAGACTTTTTTCTAAAAGAGTCATAAACCATATCCGAACCGGATCTTGGTGATGGTCCGGTATCAGATACTTGAGTCCATTCATTGCCATTCCATATCCAAGTGTCACCTAGACGATTAGTACCGGCAGCCACACCCCCAAAAAGCACTACTTTCTCTTTATCAGAGTCATAGCACATTGAATGATCCGTTCTAGGTGAAGCACCGATGTCCTCCTTTTGGGTCCAAAAAAATCTTTCCATTAAATTGCCATACATTATCCAGTATAATTCTATTTTGTTTCTATCTTCAAGTCAATAACCAAAACTTAGAGTAAGGTTATAACACATCTTACATGGGCGATCAGTATAAGAAATTTTGCATCTAGTTAGTAAGGTTCTGCCTCTTTATTTTTAGTTAATTTGCATTCAAATATTACTAATCAATTTACAACATTTCTTTTTTGTGAACTACAAAATTGTGTCAAAATCAATTGATTATCGTCTCTCTGCAGCTGTAAGTTTTTGATATATAACTAAATTCAGTTCAAATGCAAAATATATTTTTTTAATATAATACTAATAACCGAGGATATGATATCCACTTAACTCTCTTAATTTACAAACAGGAAGATTTTTTACAATCTCCTTCTTGCTTTAAATTACTTTAGATTTATCGTTGCAGATTGTTTTTTTTCTCTTGTAATAATTATTTTTTAATACTTTGTAAACCTATTCTTTAAATTTCCTATAGTATACTTTTTAGTGAAATGAAGGCAGCTGTATATCATGAACATAACAAAGATCCAAGAAAAGTTGTAAAAATAGAAGAGATAGAAGTTCCTAAAATTAAACATAACCAAGTTCTTATAAAAGTTGAAGCAGCTTCTTATAATTATGATGATCTTTGGGGAATATGGGGAGAACCAATCAAAATTCCTCTTCCTCACATTTCTGGAAGTGATGTTTCAGGTACAGTAGTAGATGTGGCAGAAAATGTTTTAGATATTAAAATAGGAGATAGAATAGTGGGACATTCTACTTTAACCTGTAGAATATGTAAGGAATGTACTTCTGGAAAAGAATATGATTGTCGTCATAGACAAGTATGGGGTTTTCAAACAGGTCCGTTATGGGGGGGATTTGCGCAATATACATATTTACCAGAAGTTAATGTTATAAAAGTTCCTGATAATGTTTCGTTTGAAGATGCAGCAGCTATTTCTATGGTGGGGGTAACTTCTTGGCACATGTTAGTTACTAGAACTAATATTCAGCCAGGGCAAACTGTTTTGATTATGGGAGGTGGAAGTGGTATGGGAATAGCAGGTATTCAGATTGCAAAGTTATTCAATTGTGATGTTATTGCAACGGCTGGTTCACAGGAAAAAATGGATAAATGTCTTGAATTAGGTGCTGATCATGTTGTCAACCATAGAGAACCTGATTGGTACAAGAAAGTTAGAAATTTAACAAATAATCAAGGAGGCGTAGATATTATTTTTGAACATATAGGTAAATCTGTATTTCCAAAAGAAGTTAGCCTCTTAAATATGGGTGGAACTTTAGTATCTACAGGAGCAACAACAGGATATGATTCAGAAATAGATTTGAGATATCTCTTCTTTAGAGGCCTAAATATTCTTGGATCTACCCAAGGAAGTCGTGCGGAACTAGATGAAGTTATTAAATGGATAAGCAAAGGAAAAATAAAAGTAATAATAGATACAGTTTATCCTTTTGAAGATATGGTAATGGGTCACATAAAAATGATGGAATCACAATTATTTGGAAAATTAGTTACTACTCCACAAAAATTATAATTTAGCACATTTAAAAATTTTTTAAATAATAGTCTAACGATTGATGTAACAGAATCAATATATTGTAAAAGATGCAATTCACTAAAAAATATTAAATTATAAATCGTATAACTTAATATCCTCATTTCTTTATAAAAAATATTATGGTAAATCTCTTTGGTGCATTTGCTATACATAGTCCAGAATCTTGTCCTATGAACAATGTGGAGGCTAAAAAAGTATTTCTTGAAATCAAAAATAAACTAGAACAAAATAAATCAAAATATGGAGTAAAAAATATTGAAGCATTCTACATGTCAGTCCTTGAACATGAATGGATGATAATTTTCGAAGCAGAAAGTGCTCATGATATAGAGAGCCTATGCATTGAGGCAGGACTAGGCTTATTTAATACCGTAAAAATTGTAGGTCTAAAAAGATATGATGATGTGCATAATAAAATTGGAAAATGAAGATATAATTTATTTTTTCTAACTATAGAACTACAAAATTGTGTCAAAATCATTTTACAAACCTCCGAGCCCCTATATTAGTATGGTTCAATAACATTTTTCAAAGAATAAAAAAAATGGTAAACATTGCTTAATTTAGACTATATTTAAACTATAACATCCTATTTTGATAGACCTTTTTTATTTTTTATAATTAGTTAGTTAAACACTTTCATTTTCAATAGTCTAAAAGACATAATAAAAATTGCAAATATGATTCCAGCACTAATTAGAAAAGTAAATCCTCCGATTAAATTGTACAGAAATCCTCCTATTGTTAGTCCAAAAATACTTGCTAAACTTCCAAAACTACTTGCAACTCCTTGTATGAATCCTTGATATATATTACCAGAAATCTTCGAAAGCATTGACATAAAAGATGGCCACATCAGCCCATTCCCAACTGCAAATAGAATTGCAGCAACATAAATTAAGATATCATCATTTGATACAAATAAAATAAAATTTGTACCTAAAATGATACTTCCAATTATAACTAGTTTTTCTTCAGAGAATTTTTTTAAAGACTTATGCAAAATCGGACCTTGTACCAAAACCATGATTCCGCTTAATACTGCATAAAATATTCCCAGTTCGGTTACTGACCATTTTAAATCATTTACTGCATGAATTGGAAAAGATGTATAAAATATGTTAAATCCAAGGAAAATAAAAAAATATAAGACAATTAGAAATGGAATATTTTCTAACTTGAAAACATCTTGGAATTTAAGTTTCTTTGGATTTTCAGGCTGGTAGCATTCTTTGCATTCATGTGCAAAAACTTTTCTAACACTTTCTTCTTCCGGAATTTGTTTCGTAACAGCCGATTGAGACTTTGATTCTTTTAAAGCGAAACCTATGACTATTAAGGTAATTAGAGAGAGAAATAGAGCAGCCAAGACAGGCAATATTTCTTGATAAATAGTTGCACCTAAAATTCCTGCTAATGCGGGACCCACAATAAAACCAAGATTCGAAGATATTGCCATTTTACCAAAGTTTTTACTTCTATTTTCATCTGATGAAATATCTGCAAGATAGGCATTGGCAACAGAAATATTGCCACCTGTTATCCCATCAATAGAACGTGCAAAAAATAATACAAGTAAAGGAAGAGTTATAACAATAGTTCCAAAAAGAGCAGAATTAATACTAAAAAGATTTTCAACAGGCAAAAATAATGCAAAAAGAAAAAATATCCAACCAATTAATGTTCCTCCATGACTGACAAGAAGAACTTTTTTTCGCCCATAAATATCAGACCATCTTCCTAGAAATGGAGCTCCTATTAGTTGAAATGCAGGATATACTGCAGCTAGTATTCCATAGACTATAGCATTCCCTCCAAAATCTATGACTAAAAATATCAAAAAAGGTAAAACAATACTAAAACCTAAAGTTCCTATAAAATTAATTAATAATAGAGGATAAAGTGGAACTTGTTTGTTTATACTATCCATTAATTAAATAGAATTATAGGTATCACGTTAAAAATTTTTAATAGGTAAGTAGTTGAGTAATGTAAAATTTTCTAATTTACTATTGTTTTTCATCCATTCTACACCCATATCAAAAGTGAGATATCGATGGTATTTTTGTTAGAATGTAAGAACAATTTGTGGATATTTTTGATATAGAACTTCAAAATTGTGTCAAAAACAGTTTACTACCCTCCGAGTCCATATAGTATCAAGGCTCTTTTACATCAACTTTCTGCAAAGTATTTTATAAAGACAATAATTTAGAAATGTTTACCTACTATGAATACGGAAATACTTCTATGCTTGTTATAGATCTGCAATGAACCAAATCGGTGAATCCAATACCATTCAGCAACATAACTTCTTTTTTGATCTTTAAAAGGTTGCAGTATTTTAACTATATTTTCTAAAACTTAGAACAAGTACAAATATGAAAAATACATTACAATAAAGCTAGATGTTATATTTCTAAGTTTAATTTTCATATAGTAGACGGGATATTTTTGCCTATAATTTTTACTGCTTAATTTAACAAAGGAGTTTTACAATATCATTTAATAAAATTTTTGTATGATATTTTAAACAATTGGGAGATGAAAGATGCAATTTCTTTTTCATTTTTAGAAGATATCTCATTCCACTCGACTTTTATTCCCTTCCATGATTTATCATACCATTCCCCTAATGGTAATTTTTCCTCTTTGATTTCTTGATTGAAAGGATAAGGATTGATATAGAGATAAGGTAAGGAAATATTTTCTTCTCCAGGTGATATTCCAATTCCAATTTGCTGATTCTGTATTCCAGTAAAATATTCTACAGAAAGATCGAATCCATGTGGCCACAAATGCACAAGCGTAAACTTTCCACCCAACCTCATTCTAAATATTTCTAAGCTAAGGTTAGCCTTTGACATAAAATAATAATGATTTTGTAATTCTTGACTATCCAGATTCGTGATTTCTTGGGATATAGAAAGATCAAAATTATTAGTAAAAAAGTCATATATATCTTGAATATTTTTAGATGTCAAATCGATTTGTATAGTATCTTCATTCTTGTAAGATAAAAATAAGCCACTAAAAAAATCTATCTTAAGTTCTTTTGTATTATTCATTAGTCCGGTTGTTACTGCATTATTCTGAAAAAATAATGCTTCATGACCAAAGTGGGGTAAAGATTCTATTTGCTGTGACTTTATTTTAGCAATTACCCTACAAATAGTTCTCAAAGGTATAATTTTGTTATAAGAAATAACATCACTATCCATTTGCTATCCCTTTGAGAAGTTTATTTATTATAAGAAGAAGTATCAGTAATTTTTGGTTGAGGGAAATTAATATGGATACAAGGATCTCCTTTCAATTGTCTTAATAATTTTATATCATTATCAACTAGATCTCTTAAAGATCTCTTGATATACCTTGATTTCTTGAATTGTTGTACATTATGTTCCATATCTTCAGCTATCCAACCTCTACTCCATCCCATAAATGAATAAGGGGGTAATGTAAAACCTAACTCACTAAAAAACATCATCATCTGTCCAGCAACACTTTGTATGTTATCTTGGCCACCTGTGATTATAAAACTTGCAACTTTGTTGTTTACTAAAACGCGATTATGTAATGTTATTTGATTTTGAACACAATTAAGCCTTTCAATCATTTTGTAATAAAGTGATGAAGCATTACCCCATCGAATAGGGGTGCTAACTACTACTATGTCAGCCCATAGAATCATTTTTCGATATATATCATTCATTCCATCATTACTATCCATTTCGGATATCGAGCAAGGCCAAGTACACGCCATTTCATTTCTACTATAATATCCTTCGCAATGCCTAAATTCAATATCTGAAAGTCTTATCATTACTGTATTTGCTTGATACTCTCTCCTAGCATAATCGAGTGCTTCTTGCAATACTAATTCTGATGTTGAAATCCTAGGTAATTTCTCATTCATATTTGTAGTTGAAATTCCTAATATATTCAGAGAAGTAGAACTTGTATCGTATTTTAACTCTATAAGGTCTTGTAAAGGATTTTCTTTATGTGTTCCCCTAAAAGGTAATATAATAGGCTTCTCTGAAACGTGTATTTTATTATCTTTTACAATTACATCGTACATTGCTTGTTGTTCTTCATATCCTGGAGGTGCCTTTCCCGTAACAAGATTATATTCCCATCCATGCCATGGACAAGTAATATAGTAACCACCATATTTTTTTTCCACTTTTCCTTCAGATAAAGGTCCTCCTTTGTGAAGGCATGTATTACTAATGGCAGTTATATTATCATTTAATTTAAAAATGATTATTTCTTTGTCCTTAACTTTTACTTTTTTATGTTCTCCATTTTTTAGTTCATTCTCATGCATGGTGCCAATGTAATTCATATTGTACAATATTTGTAGCGATTCTTATTCTTTTATACCTACAAATAAAAATAATCATTTAGTTAATGATAATCCTACCATTACTATCAATTTTAAATATCGAAATTTCCTTTTTACAACAGTTATTTTCAATCACGAATAAAGGTGTACTTAAGCGTTCAATCTGGATGACTTAGAATATGACTTATCGTTGATAGGGAAAATTGGGTTCTGTTAATTTAAGATAATATTCACATCTTTTAAATAAAAATCGTTATTAGTTTTTATTCTATCATCATACAGAGAAACAAAGGATTCAGACTATTAAATCAAAAACTGGTTAATAAATAACCAAATTTTTGTTTTGTTATAGTGATTTAAAACCTATTAAAGTATATATTAAAAATATTGAAAATAATTAATTTCCATTTGACGGTCGATTGCATACAACAAATTTATAATTCTGTCAATTTGCATGTTTTTATAATAATTCTTAGATTCTTTTATTGATAACCATTAATAAGCATGAATACTCATAACAAATATGACTCATCATATTGCAACAATAACCGAACTTGTTGGTAGTTCAGATAAGGGATGGCAAGAGGCAGTCAAAGTTGCCCTAGATGAGGCAACGAAGACGATACGTGGAATTACAGGACTCGAAGTCATAAGTAAGACTGGTACAGTAGATCCTAATACAGGTAATATTACTCAATATAAAACTACAATAAAAGTAGCATTTGGTGTAGAACGTAAAGAACTTTAATTTACCTAAAATTTTTTTACAGAAGCATCTCCTCATCTTACTCTTATTTTATGTGTTTAAGGAATTGAATAACAAAACTTTTGATTAATATCAAAGTCTTTTGTAAATAAGGAAGGAATAAGGTAATCACAAAAATTATCAAACTACAAAATTATGTGAAAAACGGTTGACTATCCTCTGTTTGCACCCTCATTAATAAGTTTATTAATATCTAATTAATATCTCGATCAAAACTTATTATTTTTAGAGTAGATACAATTGATTATTGCTTTTTATATACATAAATTAATTCCTAACTTAATCGAAAATTAATCCGATTTTGAACTATCTATTTTTGTATCAGATTCTTTCATTTCTGTTATTACCTTCTGGATATACTGTTTCGTATCTTCTAATTCATATACTGGTTCAAAAAATGTTTTATCTTTGAGATTATCGAGTTGTTTACGTACCTTTTGCTCAACAATGTCGGAAGCTTTTGTATAACCCAAAGCTTGGAATAGACCAAATTGATCCCTATGTCTATACAGATACCTACGTATCAAAGTGTCACTTGCAATATAATATGTTGCTGAATCGAGCCCAATTAAAAATAGGAATGATGCTGGCAAGATAAATGAAAGGGAAACAATAGCCCATGCTGGAAAAGGAGCTAAGGTTAAGATTGTTGAAACACCACTACTGAAGATAATCATGATTCCTGTGCCACATATTATCAGGTAATATTTTAAATCATCATAGACCAAAGATCTAGATAATATGTAAAATGAGATTCCAATTAATATTCCCGTTCCTATATTAACTGTATTTAAAACAAAATTGTAAAAATATAAAAATAATGATCCTTCTGCCATAACAAGAAAACTTAATGTTCCCATTTGTTCCAACAATAGTGGAGAATACTGAAATAGGAAGTATATTATTGGAACACTCAATGTTATCGAATATTTTATTTTCCCAATCTTTTGTGCATATGGTTTAGTAAGTAATATAGAAGCCATCCATATGATAATAAAGGAAATATCCTCACTAATCTCATAACTTACGGACATTTTACTTTGGATACTTGTATAGAAATAGGATGCCCATGGATTCCTATCAGGAGTTATGATCTCAGGTTTACTATAGAGATTGATCTCTATATAACAAAAGGCAATGATCAATTGTACTGCAATCGCAATTATGGCTATACCGTATACCATAACGATTTTTCTTTTAGTGGATGAAAATGACTTTAGATTTCTGAATGCTAATGAAATGAAGATTAAAATTGATGGTATAAAACTTAGTGCTACTATTAACTCGAGTAATACCGTATGATATCTATATGTTACTACTTGTTCTGCCAATAAATATGCAATGGAACCCATTACTGCCATATGTGATCCTACATAAAGGTATCTGGTTATCATTGATAGATGCGAGGTTGCTTTCTTGGTTGTAAATGCTATCTTTATAGAGATCATAAGAAGGAAAGCTTGGATAACTAGTGATGTCACCGTGATTATAAAATATATTATTATATATTGAAACGAATTACGGTCATTGATGTTCAAAGCCCAAGTGTCGCCTGCGGTCATGTCAACTATATGAAGTAGAACAATTACAAATCCTACTACAATAATAAGACCTGATGAACTAAAAATATATTGAATTTTCTTCGATTCGTGCAATCTCAGACTTTACTATTTATTAATATCTAAAACATGTTTATTAGAGATACTGTTGGTAAGATAAACATCTATATATAAAAAGAAATAAAGAACAGGGACATACTTTTCACTATGAACCCACTATTTGTTCGAATTATAATACCTATTCTGTTTATTATAATTCTCAGTTGGAACGGAATAATTACTACTACTATAGCCAGCTCAAATTTTGACATATTTACAATAGATTCTTCGCCATATGACAGTCCTTATTCAGAATGGGTGGCAAAATGGTGGACGTGGTGGGCAGGTATTCCTATCGACAAACATCCAGTAAAGGATTATTCTGATTCTGAAAGATGTTCTGTAATGCAAAGTGGTCCTGTATGGTTCTTACCAGATGTTATTCCAGGTGAGGGCAAGATCAACTATAATTGCAATGTTCCACTTGGTAAAGCTGTCATGCTTCCAATAACAACGACTTTCTGTGATAGTGGTACTTCTGGTCCGATGACTGATGCAGAAATAGTAGAATGTGCTGATAATATTCTTACTCCCCTTAACAACATGAAAGTTACTGTAGATGGTAAAAACGTGGATCTTGCTGGATCATTAATTAAAACTGACTTTTTTAATATTACGATTCCCGAGCGCCCAATAGACATTTGGGGAACAATCAATCCTGGCACATATAAGGCGCTAGCTACTGGTTATTTCTTATTGTTGCATGAACTGTCTCCTGGAAAACATGACATAGAATTGAAAGTTGTTGATCTGCTTAAGGGTAACGAAGGTCCACCACCAAGATTTGATCCCATGAGGGAGGCTAGTTTTAAAATTTTTGTACGGTAAAAGATTTTTTAAAATGGTCACATTGATTTTAAAAAGTTAAAGTTTAAATTTGTAAAGACAGATCCCAACTAAATGTCAAACTCGAAGCGCTCCGAGCCCGTATATTAATAGGGTTCAATAACATTTTTTAAACTTAGAATTTAGCATGCGTATACCAACCTTAACATTTTCTTTAATAGAGATTTGAATCTATGCTACTGTTTGTTGAAACCACACAACAGAGAAGCAGTAGAAAAACATCATTCCAAAATTAAGTGAAAGGTAATTTCATCACTAAGGTAACCATGGCTATATTAATAAAATAAATTAATATCACTAGAGTAATAGATTAATAAACAAAAAATAAAAAAATGATCGGTTATATTATTTTGATAGTAAGTGTCCTATGAGTTTCATGTCCTCCTTCTGAACCTTGAAATTGAGGTCGAACTGGATTGTTACCTGATACCGAAATATCAAATTGATCTTCGGTTATTGTGGCTTCAAGTACTGGACAAGGATTTACCCCCTGTTGAACCGAAGGAACCGACTCATCAGAAAAGTCCTCACAGGTGACAGTTTTGGTCACAAGCAAATTTGCTTCTTTTGGAGAACTGATTTTTGTCTGTTCGTTATCATTTATATTTGCACATACGTTTACTAGGTTTTTGTCGAAGTTTATTTTGTCTGCAAGACCATTATCATTCTGGCTATTTGCTCCTGCTCCGCCTTCATTTTCTGCTGCTTCTGCTGCAGTCGTACCATCTGGAGGTATTTCGGTTATATCTATACCATTGACATTGATGTTGCTATTTACACATTTTATTTTCTGAACGTTTACATCAGGTGATTTTGAATCGGAGTATACTTTATAGTATCATTTCCATGATCATAATTGTACATCTGTGCTTGTGCGTTTGTAAGCATTGATGGGTTTAGAGCCAGTAGACCTGTCGCTAGTATTGCTCCCAGTATAGACGCATTAACTATCTTTTGATTGCTCATTGCATTTTTAAATACGAATTTAATATATCTATGGTTAGAAGAAACATTATCGAATCTTGTAATATTTTATCATTCTCAATTAATGACTATAAGAAGAATCGCATTTGATGTACAAGCACAATATGAAATATTTTCAATCTAGTAAATAAATAAAAATATTCATTCTAAATCTTCCTTCTTTTATTATAATTATAATTGTTTGAACAACAAAGAGAAATAGAACCACAATTCAAGTTAATTCAATTAAAAAGAGAGACTTTTCTAAGGTTAAGAGAGCATAACAGATATTATAATCATGATGATGATGACAATACAATTTCTTTTGATGACATAATTGTGATACTAATAGATTTCTACGAAAACAATAGCTGATAATTTCTGTGAGTATTATATTCAAAAATCAATATCTTTAAAAGACAAGATATTAAAAAATTAATAATGAGAATAATCACTTTAAGTGGTGTTATTCTTGTTATTGTTATCCTCAATTTTTCTGTAATTACTATTAATATTTATGCACAAAATGGTAATACTACAATAGAAAAAACTTTATATTTTCAAGTTGAAATTCCAGATAATTGGAGGTATGAAGTCTTTTCGGATGGTTATGCTACAGAACTTCTGGGTTTTGGTCCGTCTAACTCAATAGGTGCAATGCCATCAGAACATTTTGGGTCAAACACAACTTACGCGGCAGCGTCTTTTAAACAAGATGCTTATTATGGTATCAAAAATGCACCTCTTGATGCATATGTAAAATATATGATAGACGAACAAAATTTAATGAAAGTTATTTCAGAGAAAAACGTAACAGTGGCTAATGAAACCTCAAGACAGATATATGCAGAAGGAATTGGAGAGAAGGAAGGATTCAAGTTCTTACAATATTATGTAATTCATAATAAAGAACCATATCGTATAGGATACACGGCTTCTGGAAATCTATATGAAAAATATGTTCCAGACTTTGAAAAAATGTTAAAATCGTTCAAGTGGATAGATTGATTCATAATTAGTTGTTATAACACATTTTTGATAAATAAATAATAAGGTAAAATAAATAAAATTGATTTCTAGCAATATCAATAACAATTAAACTCATGAATAATTTTATCAATCATAGAAGATAAATTTTTAAAAAGGATGAATTGGAAGTATTCTTATTCAGGAATAAGATTTATGGCTTCAATAGCGCGATGGAATGAAGATGGACCGATTGCCGAAGAACATCTATTTTGGGATAATGCTGAATTCATGAAGCAAATTGGATTAGACAAATAAATAATGGGTAGTAACTTTTCTCATGTTTTTTGCATAAAACTCTAATATCTTCATTTTCTTCTCGTCGTTGTCATTGTTGTAACTGTATCAGTTTACTGTACCATCTGTTTCTTCTATAGCAACAATATTTTGTTTCTCCTAGAAATCTATTAGTTTTCCAATAATAGCGTCAAAAGAACTAACATTGTAGTCATAATTATTATAATATCTGTTATACTCTCTTAATCTTCCAAAACTTTTTATATTTAACTGAATTAATTTGACTTTTTGTTCCACATGTAATGATATCATAAATAGGAGAAGGTTTAGGATAAATATTTTTTAGTGTTCATTATGGTTTTGACCTTAGAAATTCTTTTAGAAGTGTTTCTGACTTTGTTATCTCTTGTAGAAATTTTCTTGACTCGAATGTCTTTGTAAACTTTGAATTCAAGTGTTTAATACATTCACTGCATATCCTTGTCCTTGGAGTTGATGTTTTATCTTCCCATAACTCTACAAAGAAGAAAGATATTTTTTGACATACATGACAGGTCTCGCCATTCTGAATATCAGTAGGGTCACCCATATTGATTATAGTCTTCAGTTTCATTTCTGATGTTGTTGTTGTTGTTTATTCTTACTATCATAAAAATCTAACAACTTGTCGATAATATCGTCATATGCAGGTTTGCCATCTGCTGGAACAGCTGCTATTGTTTTAGATGCATATTTTTTGTTCCTTCATGGCCTTTACGTAGGTTTTCAGGAATAACTGGATTATATATAACAAAATTAAGTGATAGAATCTCATCAGCTACCTCTAACTTCCTTTCTGAAATATATTGTCATGATATCGTACAACCAGAGCTATATTTTTTCCTCTTCTTTTGAATTATTTGTAAGATTTTGTTGTTGTTACCCATGATTCTTACATTTTAGAATGGTTAAAGTTCTTAATTAAGCTATTCCGGAATGTGTCTATAGAGAGAGTAATTTTTTATCACTGTGATATATCATCTACAATTAACTGCTTTTTTTTCATTATCTATTTAGATGAAATTGGTGTCCCAGAGATAGGATCTAAGAAGAGAGGACTGGCAAGCTGTTGTTGCTGTTCTTTCCTGTCAAAGTCAAACATATTCAAAATTGAACCTGCTTTTTCATCATAGGAATTATGTCCTATACGTTCTAGATTCCAGTTATCCTCTATAAATCGTAGAACAGAAGTCTGATCAGTAAGGGTATGATCTACAAAATTAACTTTTACCCATGGAGAAATAACTAACATAGGCAAACGTGGACCATAACCGCACCGATCTTGAAAAGGTCCAATAGTTGTAGTCGCATTACCACATTGACCAATACCGGATATTCTATCAAATTGCAAGTCTTTGGAGCTACCTACAATCGGTGGCATCACATGGTCATACCATCCTCCAGAATCATCATATGTAATAATAATTGCAGTTTCATTCCATTGTGGCAGTTGCTGTAATCTGTTTATAGTATTCACAAGATAAATCTGTTCGTCTAATGGATTTGAAAACCCTGCATGAGCATCTTGAAATGTAGGAGATTTAAGAAAACTTACGGCTGGCATATTTCCAGATTTTGCAGCAGCCCAGAAATAACTCATATTATACTGATGGTTTGCTTGGTCTGTATGACCGACCATTGAAATTGAAGTTGGAGGTAAATGATGAGGATTTGAAGTGCTATTATAAAATTGAAAAGGCTCTACATCAGGATAATAATGATATATTTGTGTATTGTTATTTCCGTTGAATATGTCATATGCTTGTATGCCTGTAAAAGAACAATGCCATTGACCATCTGCAGTTTTAATAGATGGTATAAATCCTGCTGAGAACCATCCCCATGTTATATTTTTAGCATTTAAAAGATTTCCAATATTTTTTCCCTCCATAGCCATTACAGAATAAGTGGAATTGGAACAATCATCAAATGCTGGATCTCTATCGGCTATAAGAGTACCATTGATAATGCGAGATCCATCATGAGTGTGAGTCTCATAGGGTGGCATAGGATTAACAATATAAGCACCGTATGTGTTACCAGAAATGAGATTAATATGACCTAATACAGATGGGCCATATGTAGTACCAAAGAAATTATCACTCATTGCAAAATGTTGAGCATAATTCCATAGTGCAGTTACCGTGTTACCATCATAATATCCCATAACTAGTTGCTTATTTTCGAGGTCAGTACAAAATTCTGGAAAAGGAGGACCAGCATACTCTACAAATTTATCAGCTCGTCCATGATATGCACTTTGCTCAGCTGTATAACCATGATTCATAGAACAAGTTATTGCTGGAGATCTATCCATACGAACAGGATCAGCAGAATTTGGATTTTGATATAGCAAAGTAGAGTTTAGACCGTTAATGGGAGGAGTATCTGGAGTGGCTACAAATTTGGGTTCACCAGGAGGATTTTTAGCATTGGGATATGTACCCAAATAATGGTCAAATGAAATATTCTCTTGGTAGAGAATCACAATATGTTTGATGGGAGTGGTAGTGATAGTATTACTAATATTATTCTCACCATCAAGTATCGAAAGAGGAAGATTATTAGTAGTAGCTTCTGCAGTTGAAATAAGCCAATTATTATCACTACTACTTAAAATTGATAAAATTATTGTTGTTGCTGATAATAAATATAGAAATAAAAGATTGTTTCCATGGGGAAATAACATATATTGATATTCAGCAACTAGCAATAACTATATAAGGATTTCTATTGAGATGCACGTCCCGTTAATTTAAGGATAATCGATTTCCTTCCACAAAAAAATGGAATCTTATTTGTTGTTGTTGTTGTATTGGTTGTATTATATGCATATACGAATATCTTTATCCAATTATATACATGTTCTAGATCACAATTTTAATTATTATTACAGGGATAGTATTCATCAAAAGATTCACTTCTATCCTTGAAATACTGCATTATCTTATCAACTAGATAGTGATGATAAAAATATAGTATTATTTATTCATTCGATGGAATAAGAATTAGCAAGGTGGAAACTGAGCGTTTGCAGAATCTTTCATTGTAAAGAACGAAATGAAAAATAAAGAAGTTGAATATGAAATTCATTGCTAGATATTGCAAGTATAATTAATGGATCTAACACCCTAAAACTAAAGAAAAGTAATGTAGATCAAAATTATGAAACATATTATATTAATAAAATTTAGAATTTTACTTTAATTCTTGAATTTAAACCGTACTTTTTTGTTAAAGTTATTCGAAAAAAATACTGATTCATCTTAAAAGATGAATATTTACATTCTCGAATTTTTCTTTATCTTCTTTATTATAAAATAAATATACATCTGTTTTTAAATTGTGTTTAAAATTTGTTGAACATTCAAGATTTACAAATTCACCAAAATTAATATTTTTCATATTTTTGTATACATCAGAACTACATAATATATAACCTCCTTTAGCATAATCAGCAATCCTATGAGCCAATATAACATCCGATCCCCAATAAGCTATTTGTCCATCTATTTGTTTAAGAGGTTTACCGATTCCACAAGAAATTCCAGTATTAACTATAATTGTTTTTGAATCAGTTTCTTGTTGTGAATAAAATTTTTTGTTTTTTATTTTCTTATTGTGGTCATTTAAATATTTTTGAAGATCAATTGAAAATCTCAATGCATCTTCTCCTTTATCAAAAATAATAAAATAACCATCCCCTGTTGAGTTGATATATCTTACTTTCTTTTGGTGTAGTCTACTTGTGTTAAAGTTTAAAATTCTACTAACACAGAGTCTCAATTTTTCTAATTTCTCAATTTGAATATCTAATGGAATATTTTGCGAAGAAGAACCTTCTAAATCAATAACAAGATAATAATAATAGTATAATTTATTTTTAGAAACCATATAGAAATACAAATAGAAAGAAGAGTATATTTTTCTTATTATCCTAGAGTATTACGTTTTTCCTACTAAATAGACTTAAGTTTATTATTCAATAAAAATTCTATTAGATAAATCAATTTATTATTATTATTATAGTTATAGTTTTGAATTAAATTATCATTTCTTTCAGAGTAAAAAGATGTTAGAGCTGGTTTGGCTTCCTTAGCTGCATATCTTATATGTCACCATAGTAAAAAAAATACTAACCTTATTATTTAATATAAATCACAGTGAAACTATATTACGGGTTCCATTCTTGTTGATTGTTACAAGTTTTCATTTAAAAGTTCCTTTTAAAAGAAAATTTCAGATTTTAGCTTTAGTCATTTCTGGCATTAGTATTATTATTTAGATAAGATTGGTATCAATTATATCAAAATCGGTCATTCTTTAAAGTATTTCTTTCGAAATATTAAATTGTGTCAAAAACAGTTGACTATCCTCGGACCCCGTTGACTATCAAGGCTCTGATACATCAAATGATTTGCAAAGTATTTCGTAGAAACACAATAATTCAGAAATACTTAATAATTATAGCAATGTTCAGGTGTCGAGTTCCGCTCTCGGCTTCCAACTCTATCAGTTGACGAGAAAGGAAGTCTAAAGCATAAAATTGAACATGTATTATAAAAAGTTCAATAAATCATATTAAACATTGTAGAATTTATATAGCAAATTTACTGATAGAATCAGAGGATTATTGAATTCTTCTTTTTTCACTCTATCATTTAAAGCATTAGGCTATGTAGGCTCTTGATTGTTCATAAAAATGTTATTATTTATTCACATTTGGTTCGACCATTAAATTATATGTTATTACGCGATGTAATGGAACATCGCTCATAATTATGGATGGCACATCTTGGAATACCTCGGTTCTAATTTCATGTTCACCAGACGGTAATGGTTTTACTATAGGCATTATAGCATCTATTTTTGCTTTATGAGATCCAAGTTTGATATCATAGGGATTATCTTTTTGTGTAACATTCAAAATAAACCAATCTGATGTAATCCTGAATCTATCAATATCGGGTATTTCTTTTCCATCTATGGTTACTTTTACCACTGCATATGGGTTATGTGACTTAATACAATCTTCTATGATCTTATCAGTTGGGCTTTCAAATTCTCCATAACTACAGCCTTCAGTCAATGCAGGAATTACAATTGGAGTTTGAGAAATTTTACATTCGTAATTACGGTATTCAATTTCACTGTAAAAATCAGAAAGAAAAGTCATATTCCCATCTTGCAATATTAGACATTCAGTAGGTTTGTAATAAGGCGAAGCAGGGGATTTGTCTGGTTGAAGATTAA
This sequence comes from Nitrososphaeraceae archaeon, assembly GCA_035297365.1. Taxonomy (GTDB): domain Archaea; phylum Thermoproteota; class Nitrososphaeria; order Nitrososphaerales; family Nitrososphaeraceae; genus TH1177. Next base: position 83,002 of record DATGZA010000011.1, on the reverse strand, counting down.
CATGCAACCCCCAAAATTTTGCTTCCCATTCGCCATATGTGTGACCATAAGGTTTAGAGTCCGGTTCAAAGACGTAATCACTTGTCGATTCTAATGCTGAGACAATTGTAAATGAAAAAAACGAGCCAGGGATATTAATCAAAAGTAATGATATGAATATTATTTTGTTAAATATTTTCATGTATCATCTATATTTTATTTTTGATATTAAGTTTTTCTCTTTTTAGGATTAGATAAAAGTTTCTGTTAATACTCCATTCATTATCGTTATTTATTATCTGATAATTTATCTTCTAACTGTCTTCTAACAATTTGAAAGAGTTTTTCTATTTCTTCTTTTCTTAGATCCCGTCCTAGGCTTTCGGGTTTCTGTAGATTAAATTCTTTACTTTGTAAGACGATAGGTATTATATTTTTGATATCTTGTTCTAATTGTGATTTTGCAATACTTCTAAAAAATTCATATTGGTAAATTCTATTAGCAAAATTTCTGACTAAAGCCGTATCTCTACTAATATGAAGTGATGCAGAATAGAATCCTATAAACAGTAAATAAATTGCTAAACCTACAAAGAGAATTGTAATAAGTCCAAATGGAGGAAAGAGAAAACGAGGAAATAGAGTTTCTTGAGTAGATGTAAGAATAAGTAATAGTCCAAGTGTGACTAATATCAAATAATTTTTAAATACTTTATTTTCTATTTTTCTTATTACTAACCATGACGTTATACTAACCATAGCTGCACCAATAAAGGTAGCAATGGTAGAAGGTATTATATAAAGAGGTAAAAAGAGAGATGGATTTAATAGATATAAACTTGTCAAAAGTTTTAATGTAACCGGAAAAAAATCTATTAAGAAAAATATGATAGGAATAGATAAAATAGCCCAAAATTTTAAGGGATTGTTTCTCCCATAATAGTCATATAATAGAAAAGCAGTTAAAACCCATATAATACAAAAAGTTACTAAAAAGGATATTCTATAAAAGGGGTATATTTCAGATAGATTGATTGATACTGCATGGATCATTCTTTTTAAGTCTCCAGGTATTATTGTTTCAGGGAAGTGCTGGAGTTCGGTAATAGTATACAAGAACGATAGTGTAATTAAGACGGAAAAAGTTATAAATGATATAACATAGACTAATAATAATTTATCTTTAGTAGACTTGAACCATTTTAAGAATTTTTCTGTGCCCCAGACACTAAAATAAATAGCAGTAAAATGTGTGATAATCAGAAGCGAATAAATCAAATATATGTTATACCTTTCTAATAATAATATTTCAAATATGAGAATCATAATCAATATACTTACTGTTATTAGATACAAAACGATGAAACTTTGCAAAACTTTTATTCTAGTTCCTAAAATACGATAATTCTTTGAAAATATATTTTTTATTGTAAATATTAACAAAACGTTAATCACAATAAAAATAGTTACAAAAATTAGGAAAACGTCTATAAGATAGATTTTATTTGTAGGTAGGTGCATTGCTTCACTAAGATTCACAAAGGAAGAATCAAAATATATAAGCAATGCTAACGCAATAAAAATAAAAATATATTTTTGAGAAAGTAAATTAACAATATTACTTAATTTAGCAAATGCTGACCAACTCAATATTTAACTTATCCTAAAAGACTATATGGGTTTTACTCGTTTTGTATATTGATAGGGAGGTACCATTATTAGAAAAAAAGGTTCATTTGATATTTTCCTTTTCTTGTTCGTATTATATTTGTCTTTGGTCAATTTACAGTTTTTTCTTTGTGTTGCTCACTAAGATGTTTCATCATAAACCACTTATTCCTTTTCAACGTACAATTATTATATAACAAATTTCGGTTCCCTTAATTTGATATATTGCTTGCACTCTAAAGAAAATTTTATCGTTGTTATTGTTGGTGTTAGGTTTTGGATTTGGATGGTACAGTATGACAACCTTCTAAAAATATTAAATTATAATGTTATACAATATAAGCTACATCTTTTTATATAATGTTGATTTTGTCAATCTAATGAATATCAATTTTAATAATATGAATAGCAGATACTTGATTCTCTTTTTTATGGTATGTGTATTTAGTGTAATAGTTTTTCTTGCTAGTTATAAAGACACAGAATCAGTATTTGCAAATCCTCCAATTACGAAAGACCAGATGAATAACATGATGGGAACACAGAACCAGAATATGATGACTGACCCCAGCAAGATAAATATAATGATGAAACAGATGAATAATACTGGTATGATGATGGGTGGACAACAATGGCCTATGATGGGATCGATGATGATGGGAATGGGACAAGGTATGACAATGCCCTGTATGATGATGGCGCCGATGATGATGGGAAATCAGACTATGATGAGTATGATCCCCTGTATGATGATGGCTCCGATGATGATGGGTGGACAACAACCATCTATTATGGATCGCAAACATCATCATATGATGGTGGAGGGTGGACAACAGCAAGAAAGTTCGAAAAGTAATTTTTCTATGCCGAGAAATAATCAAATAACTGCTGATGGTGATAACACAATATATACATCAATAGTGTTAGGAGCAGCCTCACATACAACTGATGCTTTTCAACCAAATCCTATATATCTTAAAGAAGATCAGATGGTAGTATGGACCAACAATGATCGTAATCTACATACCGTAACACAAAGACCTTTATCTGAAGGTATAGATACTGCTTTAAGATTTGATTCCGGTATGCTTTCAAGAGGTCAATCTTTTTCGTACATATTTGGTAAAGAGGGAACTTACAATTATTATTGTACTATTCATCCCTGGATGATAGGTCAAGCGATCGTACTAACAAACTCAACAACCGTTACTGCACACGATACCAATAACCAGTCAACATCAATATCAATGCTAGAAAGAGGGACTATGGTTATGGGCTTTAATCAAAGCAAAATATTACATGAGTTTAAGTCAACTACTACAGGAGGCGAAATAGTGATAACTGCATTAAATAATAGTGATGTGGAGACCATAAAGCAAATCAAAGATCATATTTCTGATATTCAAAAGCAATTCTCATCAGGAAACTTTACCAAGCCTTTTTATATACATGCGCAAGACGTTCCAGGTACTAAAATAATGAGTGAAAAGAAGGATTTTATAAAATATAGTATAAATGAAATAAATAATGGTGCAACATTAATACTGGAAACTAAAGACAAAGAATTACTTAATGCAATTCATCAATTCATAACATTTCAAGGTGCTGAACATCTTGGACATTAATTATATACTGTTTAAAATTTGCACTATTTTTTCAGTTTATTATTCTTTTCACTTTTCATTGCCAATGTATTTAACCGATCAATTTCTATTATGTTGAACATTTGAGTTTTATTTTTACAAACATTATATTGTCACGTATTATTTCAATTAACATGAAAAATGGTTCTCAAAACTATAGTTCCAAATTTTTCTATAAATTGTTGCCAGTCAATATATTCTTCAAAAATTTTATTTGCTATGGTAATAACACTAACTCTTTCCTGTTGAGATTTCTTACGAAGGTACTCGTCGTATTTTTTTACTTATTCTAAATATAACTGTGTAGTAGTTTTAGGGGTTTATGATAAATCTATTAACTATCATAATTACTTGACAAGTAAACTATATGCTTTTAATAAAATAGGTGTACAGATCAATGCACTCTAAACATATTTGATAAATAATACGTTATACAATAAATCTGGATGCTAGAAAAATCTACACATCTATTACTCTTTTTGAGCATTTTAGGAATAACATTAACTATTGGAATTGGATTAATAAATACAGATGACAACAATAACAGCAAAGTATTTGCACAACAACAACAAACATCTAATGATACAAATTTAGTACTTAAAGCCGGCCCATTGACTGCTGTAAGACATGTATTTGATGATCCTACTTTAAGAGTATGGCATTATTGTACTCCTCATCATATCATAATGGCAGTATGTACTCTATTTGATGCTAATCAAAAGAATGCTACTTTAATAGGAATAGAATACATGATAACACCAGAAGATTATAAAAAACTTCCAGAAAGAGAAAAACCATACTGGCATTATCATGTAACAGAATTTGCTCCAAATAGAGCAGACCCTCACTTCCCTATGTTATCTGCAGAAGATGAGAAAAAAGTATTGAAAATGATTGAAGATTCCTATGGTAAAGTAATTTTAACCTGGGATCCAAATGATAAACTTCCCGCTTTCCCGCCACAAGTTCCAATAGTGCAACATCCTGATATGGTCAATAAATCATCAACTCCTGAGACTCATATTGGAAGTTATAATCAGAGTTTAGATTACTAAAGAGAAAATAATAATGACCTAAAAAAACTTTTTTTTGAAAAAGTAGATCCTATCCTGATACTAGATATCCTGAATCGACTTCAAAAAAATCATGGTATAAGTATTTACTAAATCTGGTTTTGATGAGGAAAAAATAATAGACATAATATTAGAAAAAACAGGGATGGTATGTTGTAGCAGTTGAAGGCGATTATACAGAAAAAATAACTGGATTAGACTCTTCGCATAGTGGTATGAAGTTAGAACAAGAGCAAGTAGGAGTCAAGAGTAGAAGTAATTATAATAATAGTAGTAATAGTATTGATGATATCTATCACATCCATTTTTGCAATTGTTATGAATAAGGATAATTGTAATGGATAATTGTAATCATAAAGATATAGTAAAAATATACACAAACAGAAATGCAATCTAGATCATGGCACAAAAATATTTATTTTTATAACATACATGTACCAACAGTAAAATATTATATGAGATCTGTAATTGAATATCAATTTCGAAACTCTTGCTAATGAATTAAGATTGGTTTTCGTTTATCATATGATATTTGCTGAATTAAATTAATCTATTACTATAGCGACATTACTAATACATTTATTCTCTAAATTAATAGGTCCGCTATAAGCAAGAACTTTTAATATATAATATGTCTACAATCGCAACTATTATTCTTCAATCCATACAACATGATAACCAAAAATAATATCTTATTTCTAAATGGTTTTGAATTACGATTAGATTAAAGGATCAAACCGTAGTTTGATTAATTACGATAAAATACTATTACAGAGGAACTTTTTTTTTATATCTAGGAACCTAGTATAATCATATTTATAAGTCACTTTAAGGAATTAACATATGTAAATGAATATGTCGTTGAATAAAAAAAAATTTTTTCATCCACAAGTATTAAGGCCTTCTATTCTATCCGTAATAATAAATAGAATCAATTCATACAAAAAAATCCTGGATCACGATGTAAAACACGAAGAAGCTGTACAAATTGATGATAGTAATTCAAGACAAGATTCAAACTACTTATGGATTACTCAGGATATAGATAGTAAGGAATTTTATGAAAAAATAAAAAGTAATGAACTTGTGACAGCGTAGACTCGATCGATTTTTTTAAATAACAATTGAATATTAATAGATTACAAACATCTTTGGCTTTGTAGAAACTATCGTCATAAAAACCAACTTGACCATTCTGTGAACATTGTATGCTATATACTTATATTTATTTTTACACACGACAAAAATCTAAAGATGTATGATTAACATCTAAACTAATTTACTTTATTTTAGCAAGTTAATATTGCGATTGCGATTGTTATAGAAGATTATAGATTTATCAGAAGTAGTCTTAATCATCATCCTTGTCCTTCTTTTTATTGTCCTCGAGGACATAAACTTAAATAGAATGCAATCATAATCTTTGCAATGTTATCTGTGTCATGTAGAGATGTTGGAGTAGACTGTGATTTCAGAGGAACTGGCGAAACAGAAGAAGAATTAATGAATAATTTGGTTGATCATGCAATTAAGGACCACGGCTACACTCGTGAATATGTGATGAAGCCTGAAATGCAGGAAAAGATAAAAGCTAAAATTAAAAAATCTTGAAAATATGCCTGCCGGGAGTCAGTTGTCAGTCCTAAAATGAAATAGAAAAACTATTACAATAAAATTTTTATTTTATAATTAGTTTATTCTTCTATTTAGAACACTTTTAAAATTTTATAAAAATATTTTGGAATTTTATAAAATGGATATATATATAAAAAAGTCGTTTCATTGTATATATTGTAAATATTCTGCCTTTACTTGTAATACATCTTCCAAAGATGACTCCATAAATCCAAATGAAATGAAAGCAAATCATAATATAAAATTGAATATATATGTAAATAGATTCTATACCAATATAGAAAAACAAAAAGATGCAGTATCTGAATATTTATACGAGAGATTAGGAAGAAATAGTATAACAACTTACATGATGAATTTTGGCTTGTCACATATTTTCTATTACCTGAAAATTTATCCATTCAAAGGAGGAAAATATGGTATTATGAATTTTCCGAGTTCTTCTAACACTTCATCTGCAGGACGCTTACTATATTTAAGATTAAAAAGGACATGATTTACACCAATTTCCTTTAGATTCATCAGATGTTTAAATAATTTGTTTCTTCCTAATCTGTATCCAAGATGAATTCGCTCGAAATTGGCATCAGGGTCTTTAGTCAAGTCTATGTATAATGACTCAGTAAAAGGTTTAAAACTACTTCCAGTTTTTTTGACTGCATTATTCCAATTAGTTATAACACGTTGTTGCAAAAGAACTTCTCTAGGATACATTAACCATCCATCTGAATTTTCAGCAATCCAATCAATAGTTTGCCTACTATTTCCGGTAACAAATAATGGTAGTTTTCTAGATGTAGGTTTTGGTAAAAGATCAACTTCTCCATTTAATAATCCAAATTTCGAATGATATTTTGGAAAACTTTCAGATAATCGGCGAAAATCATTAACGCCTTCTCTAAAAAGTACATCTCTAATCTCAAAGTCTACTCCATAGGCTGGATACTCAATAGGTCTATCTCCACATGCTATCCCGAGTATCAATCGTCCATTACTTAATTGGTCAACAGAAAAAGCTGCTTTTGCCAAGTCAATTGGATGCCTTAAAGGAAAGATGATAGATGCAGTTCCTAAAGCTATAGTCTTTGTTTGTGCAGCAATATATCCAAGATAAACCCATGGATCATAAATTTGTCCTACATCTCCAAATCCAGGATCATATAATGGAACATCGCGAAACCATAATGCTGAAAATTCTAGCTCTTCTACACGTTGAGCCAACTCTACCTGTCTTTCCATTTTAGGAATTGCTCCTTCATAAGCTTCAATTGCAAATATTACCCCTAATGTCAAATGTTTTGGTTTAAACATTCTATAATAGTATCTATTGAAAACAGACATTCCTAACAAAAATCAAGCAATGGCATACTAATTAGTTATTCTTTATAAAATCGTAAAGAATAATGAATCGATGTGCAACTTAGATAATAAAAAAACAATCTTTATTTCTATTTTTATATACATAGAACAAAAAATATTTTAGATAAAAATTACGAAATTTCCAATTTGGTATTAAAAATTAAAATCTTATTCCGACCTAAATATTAGTAAAATATACCAATCTATATTATAGATACAACAGAAGAAATTAAAAATGAAAAGAATGTGGTAGTTGTTGCATTAGCACAACCATCTGACATTGCAAGAACATTACATGCATATGAATATGTATTGGATTTGGATATAAATGGAATAGAATCTGAACTTATTTTGGATGGAGAAGGAGCTAAAATTGTAGATAGTGAAATACACGAATTTATAAAACCATTATATAATGAAGTTATTGAAAAAGGGATCCTGAAAATAGTGTGTATTTTTTGTACCGACTTTTTTCAGGTTAAAGAGAAATTAATCAAATCAAACACAGTATCAAGTAGTGGTCCTGGTGATGTAAGCGTCGGCAATATGATAAAAGAAGGAAAAGAAGTAAGAGTAGTTTAAAAATAACTTTTTAAGTAATTCTTATCTACTGTTGTTGATGCTCAATACCTGATCCCGATATAATTCGATTGTTATGGTTTCTTTTTGCAGAGGCTAGAGGAGGCAACAATTGTATTAGATCTTCTGATAAAAAATCCCTTAAATATCAATAAAATTTCAGAAGAATCACAACCAAATTATAAAATGATTCAACATCATATAACTATTTTAGATAAAAATATTTAGTAACGAAAATGGAGGATAGGTATTGAATCTTATATTTTATTTGCAACTATATGGAAAAAAATATTCAATCATACCATAATATAAAGAAAAAATTGGACCCGACATCAATCAATAATTCATGGAAAATTTTCAATATTCCAGAAAGATATCAGGAAACACATAATACAATAGATAAAAAAAATACAAGATTATACAGGTAATTTAACAAATTTCATAAATAGACTTATTGCACGCGTTACAGAAAATTGCAATAGATCAATAGAACTGACACAAAGATATTACAACGATATTGTGCAAAATAACTTTAATTATGCATGGAAAATAAAAGATATCTAAATGTCACAGAAACTTGAAACTGTTCTGAAAAAGGTAGAAGAAACTAGCAAAGTAAAGTTAAACTCTAATATTTTTTGATTTTACTAATTTTTCATTTATTAAATTTAACAAATATTTTTAGTCTAGAATTTTATATATAAATAATTAGATATGAAATATCTATTAACTTTTGGAATACTGGTTATGTCGATATTTTTTTTGACAACATCAAGTATGATTAATGCACAAATGCAAACTAATATGAACAACATGACAAATACAACTACCACTAAAGATCTTTCTGTAAATATAGGTGAATTACTATTAGTATTGAAAGGACAAGGTGCAGGAATGAGATTAACCAATATGGACAAACCAGAACTAGAAGTATCTTGGTCAGGTAATGGTACACTAAATGGGAATATTCCTATAATGGATTTTGGAACTGCTTGGTCTACTTTAAAGGATGATGGCTATAAGTACACAAAAGGTCACGGGATACTTATAACGTTGGATAATAAGGTAGCAAAATATACTTTTAGTGGGATTGGAAAGCGTGATGATGATGGAAAATTAAGAAACTTGGGATCGGTGAATTTTGATACTACTAATACTGGAGTATTATCTATACTAAATAATATAGTTGGGATATATGCAGATGAAATAGATCAAAATGGAAATTCAATAACCAAGATATGGAAACTAAATAAATAACTTCAACTCAATTTTTTAATTCTTTATTATAGTATTTTTTAAATTCTTCTACATGCTATAAACATCTTACAAATACAGCTAAAATATTGTTCATGATAATTAGAAAATTATATGTGCCCATGAAAAATTAGGGTCTTGTTAATTTTACGAAAGATCTAACTATATGTGAATAATTCTAGTAAATGCAAATCAAATATTAGTAATAATTCTGCAAAGTGTAAAATAGTTAAATTGAATTTATTAAAGAAATAGTAATTGCAATATTCTTAGAATGTTATTTTGTTTGTTCCTATTTCTGACTATATTATATTATTATTGTCTTTGTCTTTATCTGCAATCTACAAATTTATAGTATTGAATCTTATTACAATTATAATCTCTCAACACTGCTGAGATTGTTAATGTTTATCACTATTCAGTATTAGATTAGTCACAAGTCCTGCATGGTCCGATGGCCAAAGACCAGATATTGTACGATCATTTTGCGAATTCCCAGTAATTTCTATATCTTTTACATCAAAATTGCCTCGGAACATCACCAAATCTATTCTATCAGTTAGGGAAGAATCCTGGTTTAGCAAATCATAAGCCTGGCAACAAGTAAAACTAGTGCCTTTTCCCTTTATAGTCCACGCATCAATAAAATCTGCATCTTTTAGTTTTGTGTATGTTTGTGTCCCAGTTCCATAAGCATTTGAATTGAAATCGCCTATCAACACAACAGGTAAATCTGTATTAGCAGGCCCATTTAACAACTCATCTGCTTGTAATCCCTGAATAATAGGAGACAGGGGCTTTAGATGAGTAGAGACGATACGGCCTTTATCTCCTTTATCAAACGTTACATCCACTGAAACCCATGAGTGTGGTATACTAATAGATCCAAATAGAGTTGTTAATGGTAGTTTCACATCAAACTGCTCTCGATGGATATTTGATAATGTAAAATCTTTGTCTGCTCGGGCCAATATTACATCCCTGTCAGTGAGTCTTATATTCACAAGGCCTGTAGATGTCAAGCCTGGAACTTCAATATTAGTACCTGTCTGAACAACAATCGGTTCATAAATTAATCCATGTTCAGCTAGTGAGTCTATAGGAATTTTAAGATAATCAAATGAAATCGTAGTTGCAGGTGTCGTAGGACCGTCAAAAGGAATTTGTGTCCTAAGTAATATCACTTCTTGAAGACCTATCAGATCAGGTTGACTTTCCTGGATCTCGTCTGCAATTGAATCCGGCCTTTCCACAAAATTGGTTGCTTGGACTCTATTATAAGCAGCACCGACAGCCTTAAAAAATTCATTGGGGGTAGTAGCAGCAAATATTGGTGACAGATCTGCACCCTGATAGATATTCCAAGTCATCAAAGTAAGAGGATTTTCTTGTACCTGTTCGTTAAAATTAACATTTACACATATGTTTACAACATTCTTGTCCAAGTTTATTCTATCGGCAAGGCCATTACCGTTTTGAGTATTTGCTGTTTCTGCTGTTCCTTCAGCACCTCGTTCATTTGCTGTTGCTAGAGCAGTACTGTGTTTAGGAGTCTCAGTAATATCTATTCCATTTACATTGATGTTGGTATTGATACATTAATTTTCTGGATGTTTGCATCAGAACTCTTTTTTTGGATCTGGATAAACTTTATAGTGATCGTTTTGGTAGTCGTAGTTGTACATTTGTCCTTGTGCATTTCATATTATCATTGAAGGACTTAAGACCAATAGACCTGCAGCTACTAATAATGTCAATATAGAAACCAAAAGTAATCTTTGGTTAGTCATATACAGTTAGATATGATTAAAATATTTTTGAGATTGGAACAATTATGATTGCAATTTTAGTATTTGAACATTCAGAATTAACGTTCTAAAGAAGTGATAGTAACATAGATAGAAAATTATTTAGCAACTTGATTGTGGACTAAATCATGTAATAAACTATGATTGATATATTATAGAAGTTATCTCATGTACACAAACTATACACTTAATTGATTTAGCTACAGCAGGGATTCATAAAAAATACTTTATATATTTAAAATTTACTGTTTAACAACTTAAAATACAGTTCCATATGGTTAATAGGTTAATGCTCTATACATTTTTGCACTATAGTAATACATTTACTAAAGAAATTGATTCAAATACTATTATTTCATTAAAAACCATTTATGAAATGGATAACAAGAGAACATGCTAAAGTAGACAGAATTGCATGTCCTTGGCTGATAAGGAATTTTGTAGATAAGGAAGCCAAATTTCTGTTTGTACCTTCACATAATGTACTTGAAATAATGAGAAATGAAGATGCTATTCCATTTGATGTTCCGAACGTTGAATTGGGTCATCATGGCGATGAATGTTCATTTGATGCCATTATAAGAAAGTATGAACTTGACCAAAAGAATCCAGAACTACTAACCTTAGCAGAGATTGTAAGAGGTGCAGACACAGAAAAAAGACAATTAACACCACAGTCAGCAGGACTTGCTGCAATAGCTGCTGGTTTTAATGTTATATCAAAGGATGATTATGATAATATGGCAAAACAATTTCCGGTATATGATGCATTGTATGCATTTGCTAAAGCAGATAACAAAGAGAAGTTATTGACTTCAAGGCATTAGTTACCCTTTTGATAATATGATTGTTATACCAGATAGATATTATAAAAAAATTTGAAAAATCAAAATAATGAAAACTTTAGTCTCATTTGAATTCATTTTTATAAATAAAATAAGATATATGTAAAATATAATAAGAGTGTAAGGTAATTAATTCCTGATCAGAACTACAAAATTGCGTCAAAAACAGTTGATTATTCTCCGAGCCCGTGTTATATAGGGGTTCACATACATCTATTTTGCAAGAGTAAAATGGATAGAATATAAATGCAAAGGATAAGAAAAAAAGTAAGAGAAATCGGTGATTTTTTGTGAGCGATAAAAATAATAATAATTTGATAACAAAAATAGCAAATACAGATTTTCCAATACATAAGTTAATTGCAAGACGATGGAGTGCAAGAGCATTTTCAACTAAAAAAGTAGAAAAATCAAAATTACTTTCTATTCTCGAAGCCGCTAGATGGGCACCATCGTCGCGTAATGAACAACCATGGCGTTACATAGTTTTTACTGATGATAAGCCAGAGAAGCTTGATAAAGCAAGATCAGTATTATTAGAAATAAACAATTATGCTAAACGAGCTCCAATTTTAATTTGTGCAATAACAAAAAAAACTTATTCTGATAATGGAATTTATAATAGACTTCACTTTCACGATTTAGGTGCAGCCAATGAAAATATGTTTCTTGAATCATTCAATCAAGGATTAATTATGCATGAAATGGGTGGATTTGATAGAGACAAAGCGGGGAAAGTTTTCAACATCCCCGATGAATATGAAATTGGTATAATGATAGCAATTGGATATCAAGATTCTCACGAAATATTACCAGAAAGATATAGAGAAAAAGCTAATTCCCCTAGAGAAAGAAAACCATTATCAGAAATTGCTTTTATTGAAGAATTAGGTAATAAAATAAGATAATAATACATATAGATATATAATATTTTTAGATGTTTGTATTTATAATAAAAATGTAAAAATATATATTTATTGTCTTAAATTATACTGTTTATAATATATGTTACCTATATCATTCATGGAGTAAAAATACAAAGAGAACAACAACCAATATCTTTATAGTATTTTATACACATTATAAAAATACTGCAGGCATGACCGATGAAATATCTCAAGGAACTAAAGAAATGCATGAAGCAACTGTAGCAATCAAACGTATTGCTGATGATGCTACCAATCTAGAAAAGACTAAAATAGTTAAAGATCTAGATGAAAAGTATCCTCCAATTTCTATAGATGACCTAGTAAACTAAAAATTTTGAAATAAAAATTCAAAAGTATAGGATAGATAATAGTAATTTATTCAAAAAGGAACTGGTCCCACTTTATAGAAGCGTTCAAATCCCACTGATTCCCTTTATCTTTATTTCAAAATTCTCTCAGAATTATATGGTAAAGATTTCAAATAAGTTACTAAATGACTAAATACGAGAGTATTGATCCGTATTACATGTCATAGTCGAAGCCTTCAGATCTTGATTAAACTAAATAATTTTCAAATCAAAAATTTTAACATTATACATACTGCTAATATCTTATTTGTTACTTTTTATGATTCTTTCATAAAATTTGTCAATGAACTGTGTTATGTTTTGATTTGTATTCTGTTCATTTTTACGAATATAATAATAAAGTTCTTCAGTTGCTGAATGGTGGTCTATTCCTATATTTTGTGCTATTTGTAATGAAATTGATGATAAAAGTAATTTATGTAATATTATATCACTACCATAATTTACCAAATCAGTTGATAGTTCTTCCAAAAAATTTTTTAGATTTAAGTCTATATACCGATCTTTAGCTTCTCTGGTTTTTATTGAAAATGTTACACCAATCATTCTTTGTTTCATATGAATAGTTTCGATCATTTCAATAAATTGATCATTTAGATTTGATTCATTGGTTAAAATCTCTGATAGCAATTCTGACGCATCTTGTTCACTTATCTGCATTTTATCAACTAAGGTAAATAGCACATGACATGCTGCACATCCATTTTCTTTGATTTTAGACGTATCAGAATCTATTTGACATATCTCTTGAGAAATTATTGATTTTGCTATTTCTTCTTTTGACATAACTATCCTATAAAATAAATAGTATAATGTAAAGGTTATAATAACAATAAAATCGTTAGACTGTCATGTCTTTCATTTCAAAACAGATTGATTCATATCGAATAGCATATAACAGTGATAATTTCCAGGATGTACCTAAAATGTCAGCATATATACATCTCTCCGATAAGGACAACAACAACCTCGGGGCACTTAGATTTGTAGATGATTCACCTCTTCCTAAGAATATCATAAATGAAGACGGAACATTTGACATTTTTTATCATATAGATAGATTTAATGATATTATAAATATATTAAGATATGAAAAACCTCTCTGGGTCTCTATCGATAGTAATTTCAAAAGTGGACAAATTCAAACCTTTTCTTAACCTCGTCCCTCTTTCCTTCAGTGACTTCATAATATACCAACAAGTGATATAACCATTATTTTTATTTTGAATATATTAACTAATTAACTAACTATAATCCAACACATAATATTATTACAATACCTCATATTGTAATTGTAGATCAATTGCTATTCTTCTTATTGTCAATAATTCAGAATGATAGAATATTAGAACATTAGATAATGTTCCTACTAACTATAGATATATTAAATTCGCATTTAACAATGTAATGACCAGTAAAAAGATAGTTCTGGCTTCTATCGCAGTGATAGTTGCGACAGGTCTATTGGTTTTAAACCCATTAATGATGATAGGAAATGCAAAGGCGGAAATACAGAAAATAAAATGTGTGAACAGTAACATAAATATCAATGGTGTAGATATCACACAAGTGCCACAAGACAATACTGCAGCAGTAGCAGCAGCAAATGAAGAACCGAATACAGAGAACGGCAATGGACTTGCAGATAGAATAAACTTCGATAGAAACCTAGTAAATATCTGTGTAAATGTTAATGACAATGAACAGATAAACGGTCCTGACCAACTAACTTGTGAGGACTGTTTGTTTTCAGTTCTAAATAGAGCACAAATTGCCACTGCGTTAGAGATCACCGACTTTGATTCAATCGATGAATTGTGTGATTTTTTCGCTGAGACACCAAATGGAAGCGCGGAAAACCTTTCTCTTGGACTCCTACTTGGTGGGATACCGAATATAACAGACAAGCAAAAAGAATCAATAGTCAATTGTCTAGCAGAATTAGGCTTAATAATACTGCCACCGCCATAAATTTTTTTCATTCGTTTTTTTGGTTGTTGTACCTTTTCTTAGTAATTAATTAATTAATTAACTAACAAAACTACAATTCTTGAGATTATTGAAATATTTCATATTATATTTACTTAAAGATTAGTTGCTATTCTTCTTATAGTCAATAATTCAGCATGATAAAATATTACAAGATAGATAATGTTCCTTCCAACCTTAGATATATTAAAATCGTATTTAACAATGTAATGAGCAATAGCAACAGCAGAATGATAGTTTTTGCTTCTATACTGGGAGCAATACTAGCGACAAGTATACTGGCTTTGAACCCATCAACAATTACAAATGCAACTGCACAAATGTACGGAGACCAGTACGGATATGATAATAACCATCAAAAAAAGAGTTATACAGATATCCAAAAAATAAAGTGTGTAAACAGTAACATAAATGTCAATGGAATAGATATTACCCAAATACCTCAAGACGGTGCTGCTACTGCAGCAACAAATGAAGGAGGTCAGGAAGGAGCAAATACTCAAAACGGTAACGGACTTGCAGACAGAATAAACTTTGATAGAAACCTTTAAACGTATGCGCAAATGTGAATGACAACGAACAGGTAAAAATTACTCCACCGCCAGAAGAAGAGGAAGACCTAGGATGTGAAGAATGTTTTGCTGAACACCCTGAACTCAAAGCAGCAATTGAAGAATTACTTGCTATCTTAGATTTTGGTGATTTTGCTTTTATCGCCATTGGTCCACCCATTACTACACCAGGCGAGGAGGAGGTTTTTGTAATCACATTTGCCACGGATACTATAGAACAATTATGTGCTATAATTCAAAATTCAGAAGAAGAAACAGGTGTTATTCTATCCGATGACTTCTTACGTCTTGTCCTTTCTTCCATTTTAGGATCAGGTTTCGAATCTGAGATTGATGCATTAATTGAATGTCAGTTGGAAAAAGGAATAATAGTTGATAGAGATTTCGACCCAACATCAATATCTAATAATGGAATAGATTCTGGATCGATACCCAATGTGAAGGTAGAGTGTATTGGTGACAACCCAATTTGTCAGAGGATACTACAATAAGACAAAAATCTTCACCTTTCCCTTTATAATTAGTGAAACAAAGTAATGGAATTGTTCTCATTCCATCTTCTGGATCTACTGCGGATAATCTAACCCATTTCTTACACTGCTTATTTTCACACTGTACAAACATATCCGTTACTACTTTGATATCTCTGTTGCTTCATCATTTTTTGTCCTCAGCATCCATCAATCTAGAAACTAATTGATAATGGAATTCACAGAAATTAACAGTTGTTAAATCCGTCCAACATGATATATTTCTGGTTGCTTCTGTCTGACAGTGTATGTCCTGGGTTCCTTCTCTCTCTGCATATATTGTGATATGATAAAGGCAGTCCCTATATTGGCCGCTCATTTCTTCTTATTCACCATTTATTCCCAACTTCAATAATTATATTTATCTACTCAAAAAAAGACACAGAAAAAGATGTAAAAATATACAGATATAAGACTATTATTATGGTGCTAAGTTATAAATTTAAACATCCATAAAAGAACTTTCGGATTATGTCCAATTTTAGGAGGATTTTCAGATTATGGACGTAAAGATGTCAATAATAATATAAGAATAATGATAGAAATTATATCATAAATTGAGGAACAATTACATTTAATTGCTTTTACATCTGATTATCAATTCACAATATCTCTTTTTCTGGCTACAAAATTGCGTCAAAAACAGTTGACTATCCTCTAAGCCCTTATATTAACAGGGTTCAGTAACATTTTTTATTGGTATAAATGATGATCCTTAGAAAGATACTACAGAGTTAAGAAATTTTTGTATACTAATAATGTCTCACGTAAAATGGAAGATGTCTAGACTGGATTTGCACGCTCGGTTCGACAGACGACAGATTCTGTCATATGTTTATGTTATACTCAATATATTTAGCTTTTCTGTTTTGAATCATTCTTAAAAAAAACTTGGATAGAGTTTAGATTATTTATGCTTTGTTGCATAACTCAGATAATCGTTATTTATATATATCCAACTAGTAATAAGTAACAGTTATATTTTGAGGCAAGTTGTACAATTATACTTTTAGTATAATGTCCTTTATCATGTTCTCAAATCTGATAACAGTAACATATTCTCCAAACATTCTTTTGATACATGAAATACTGATTTTACTATTCATCGCACCGTCGCTTAAGCCGTCTTTCCATTCTTGCAAATTATTTTTCTGCATGTTCTGTCCGAGTTTTTATTCTCGTTATGTCTCTTTTGAAGAATAGATCTATAAACCAGTCCAACATCACTCTCAATTTTCTTTCGGTAGTTGGAAGATTTTCCCAGTAATATAACCTCCAGAATAGCCATCCAATAAACCCTTGAATTTTGTGTCCAAATACTAAACCTACACCATTTCTTTTTCCTATAAGAGCCATCATACCTTTAGTTTTGTAGTTAAAAACTAATTCTTCTTTCTTCTTGTTTTTCTTTGAGTATATCTCATTAATTATGTTGTTAGATGCTATTTTAGCTGCCCTTAATGCATGCTGAGCTGTAGGTGGATATGGTTTTCCAGTATTAGGGTCGATTATAAAAGCACAATCTCCTAGTGCAAAAATACTCGTATATCCATTTACTTTTAGGTTTTCGTTAGTAATTATTTTTCCTGATTTATCATGTTCGCAATTTAAACTGCTTATAATGATATTCGGTTTAACTCCTCCCGCCCAAATTACTGTATTACTCCATATTCTCTCTTCATCGTTTAATAATACATAATTCTCATCTATTTCTTTAACTCTTTTATTTAAGATAATTTGAACTCCATTTTTTTCGAGTTTATTTAGAGTAAATTCTGATAAATCATCTGAGACTTCTGGTAAAATTCGTGAACCAGAATTTATCAATATTATTTTAATATATTTGATATCAATGTTGTGATAATACTGTTTAACAGAATCACGAACAAAATCATTTAATTCTCCAACAGTTTCTATACCAGAAAAGCCGCCTCCTACGACTACAAATGTCATTAATCTTTTTTGTAATTCTATATTTTCATATTCCATATCAGCTTGCTCTAGCATATTTATAACATGATCTCGCAATAACAAAGCATCACCAATAGTCTTTATGGTAAATGCATTTTTAGATGCACTTTCTATGTCAAAAAAATTGGTCTCTCCTCCAAGTGCTAAAACTAGATAATCATATTTTAGAACTTTTACTCTGTCATTTAATGGAATGGACTGTTTTCCTATATTATATCTGATGCTTACCTGTTTTTTTTGTAGATTTATTGAATCTACGTATGCTTCAAAAAACCTAGCTCTTTTGCAGAATGATCTGATCGGTGTAATTATATGTCTTGTCTCTATTGCACTTGCAGCTACTTCTGGGAGCATAGGCGTGAAGAGAAAGAAATTATCTCTACTTACAATAGTTATATCTACATCAATATTATCTTGAAATTCTTTTTGTAACTGTTGTAATATTTTTATTCCTGCAAATCCGCCACCCAAAATCACTATCCTTTTTAGTTCTATTGGTTTGGTGCCATGTATTAGTTCAGCATGTTTTTGATATGAATCAATTCTACCGAAAGATATATCGCACTTTGCACACCTATATCGAGTACCAAATTTTATAGAAAGGCTAGAAGAAACAAGACCTACAGTAATACCAAAAATGAGGTGGGTAACTAGAGAACCTATCAAAACAGTTGGCAATTGTGACGAAAGTTCATATTCGATTTCTTCTTGTTCATTTTGAGTCATTTTATGGATTGTGTTTATTGTTTGGGGAGTAATAACAAATTGATACACTGGTATAAAGAAAATTATGAATACTGTAGTACCGGCAAAGATTCCATATATTATTCCATTGGATGGCTTACTAATATTTAATATTCCAGTTTTATACAAAAAGATGCCTACCACCACTCCGATTGAAATAGCAGTTAACATATGTATCCCTATACCTGCTACGATTACATTTGATGAATATACTCCAATGACATGTCCAAATACGATCCATGATAAGTAATAAGGCATTCCCATTACTACTTCAAAAATTGCTTTAGGAATAACAAAAACAATTGCACCTACGATAGCGCCAACTATTACAAAAAATATTTCTCTCTTTAGAGAAAAATCTATTTTTACTTTATTGTAATTGTTCATTATAAAATATTACCTCTTTACAAATCGTTTATTAATTTCCATGAATCTGTCTTCATGTTCGAATGCTAAAATTTTGAAAGAATAAACCTATTCAATGAGCGGAACTTTAATTCGATAACCCTATCATATTTTTTAATATTAGTGTAATTAATTATCAATAATTTTATCGTGAATTAGTAGAATATATGTATATGCTTTAATTATTAAAGAGAAAATTAAAAGAAGGTTAACAGAAGAATATTTTCAGTTTAAAGAAGTTCAATTTGCTTATGCAGATTTTCAGTCGATTTACAAAATCCTAACATAAGTATTATTTTATTTAGTAATAAAGGCGACTCCACTCAATTTGCAACTTATGTTGATTTTAAAGAAGACAGAAAAGCATCTGCAATAGATTTACAATTCTTGTTAATTGAAATCAATACAGGATAGCAATTAATACCAGATTTAAATCTAGAAAGAGTTCAGATAACTAAGAATTATTTTGATTTTCACAATAAATACTAAATTTTCGATACAATAGATACTTTACAACGAGGAATATTTTTGGTTGATTTAGTACACTATCAATTATGTCGAAAAAATTATTCTAATTCAAATATAAAAATTTATATGATGAATCCGACGAATTTTTATACTATATTTTATCCGACAAATAGTTTACAGAACCCTATTTAGAAGATTATATAATAATCGTCTTTTCCCAAAAGTTTTAATCTTTTGATAGTTATACTTTGAAACCAGTTATACAACGATGCTTTTATTATCATCTCCTTTATCATATTCTCAAATTCGATAACAGTAACAAAATCAGATAGCTCATTTTGTTTAGTGATAGATTTACTTTATTTCCAATCTCATTATAGATTAACAAAATTTATTAGATTATCATCTTTGGTCACTAGTAGGATAAGGATATTCCATTTGGCGAGCAGTAGTTTGTCCTATTTCAGTTCCAAAAAAATGACTTACTATACGAAGAGCTAAATCTATTCCAGCAGATACACCAGCAGATGTAAATATGGGTTCAGTCAATGTAAATCTAACATTTTCGAGAATTCGTGCTTTCGGTGCAGACTCCCGCAGGAAATCAAAAGCTCGCCAATGAGTGGTTGCATCTCGTCCATCTAACAAGCCTGCTTTTCCAAGAATACTAGATCCCGTACAAACTGAGGCAATCAATTTATCATTAGTAATAGTATTAAATTGATTACTTATCCAATTTAAAAGAATTTTATTTTTTGATTCTTTACGCGTACCCCATCCACCAGGTACTATCAATAAATCCAATTCCGGACATTCACTAATGGTTACATCAGGAGTTAAACGTAGACCACCAATTGCTGTAATTTGTTTATTCTTTTCAGCTATTAAATATACTTTAAATGGTGACGATTGCTTTACTCGTTGTTCTTCATTTAAACGAGTGACAGCAAATACCTCAAAAGGTCCAGCAACATCTAAGATCTCTACATCATCAAAAATAAGAATTCCAACAATTAATGGAATTTTTTTATTCAATGTAAATCATATAACAAAGTATCTTTTTTTAAAATTTTCTTTAGAACTTCAAAAATAAAAATATCTAATGAATCATCGATAAATATATTTAGCATATCATCATTTTTTGGTAATTCGGAGTACAAGGGATAAAATAAATTACTCAGCATCTTCGTTCCGGAAATAAGTCAAGTTTCCTATATAGAGTTTAGGGTAAATGTAATTATCACAATGTAGTTTATTTTTTTATAACAGAATTTATTTAAAGTTATAGTGATCCAAATTCTTTGATGCTAGCTACGACTTGAATTTTTAAAAACAAAGATAGATAGATGGGTAACCAAATCATATTGTATTATCATCATGAGTGTAGTTACCTGCAGGAAGTGCGAAGCAGAGATTGTTGTCATCCAACCAGACAAAGTCCATACTATAGTTGATAGAAAAGTGTTAAACTGGAAGGATTATGTAAAGTCAACGAACAAATGTAGAAGATGTGGTACTGCAAATGTCTTTTATTGGAGTAAACCAAAAGATGAAGAAAATGATGAAGAGTTCTAATTAATTATTACAATTCTATAGGCATTTTTATTGCTAAAAAACTTTTTGGCATCTAAAAGATTGTAAATTTTAACATAAAAGTATTTTCTATTTACTCACAAATAGACTTTATATTAAGACAAAAACATTCGCATGCCAGAAATTAATATTGATTCTAAGAACCCGATTGCAATTCACAAAAAAGACGAAATTTTAAGATCCTTTTTTAATAAACAAATAGATAATGACAGAATAGCGGATGATAATAAAAAGTTCATGAGTAAAATATACTGTTGAATTAACATATGTAAAAATCTTAAAATAGATAAAAGAATTAGAAATACGAAAACAATTATAATCGACATACAAAATTCTGAAAAAAAATTGGATGATGACGTTATATCATTATTAGGAAGTTTCATTGGAAAATATAAAAACAAAATTAAATTATCTAACCTTGTTTCATAATATACATAGTAAATCTACATACATCAATAAAGCAGCTGATTGGCTAATGGCTGAATTCAAAAATATAGGGTATCAAGATGTTTATTATTGATGTCTACAAGTCATATATTAATAATGGTGGGTATAATCTCAAAAATGTTATATGTACTAAAGTGGGTAATGATAACAAATACATTTTAATTTGTTCTTGCTATGATACAATTTTAGGTAAAGCCCCTAATGATGCTATTTCAAGAGATCCAGGGGCAAATGATAATGCCAATGGCGTAAGTGTAATTTTAGAAATTGCTTATTATACTATATAGGCAAAAACAGATGAAAGATGGTATTCAATTTGTTCTATTCTCTGGTGAAGAACAAAGTCTATCGGATCGGAGCACTACGCACAATATGTCAAAGAAAATGGCATCCAAATATTTCGATTAATTAATCTTGATATGATAGGAAATCATTTTCGTGGCCTTGGAACAGTAATAATAGAAGTAGATAAGAATAAAAAATGCAGATATAATAAAGTAAAAGAAAATGATAATAATTCAATTGAATGTGGAAATAATAAAAGTATTTGACGATCTCCTAATTTTTTGGTTTCCAAAATACAAAATTGAGTCAAAAACAGTTGACTATTCTCAGAGCCCGTCAACCAATTGGGCTCGTATACTACCAATTGGAAGATAATATTACAGGTCCAAAATGCCCTACAAAACTCAAAGATACTTTTGAAAAAGTTAGAAAACTAGACAACAAGTCAAATTCAAGTTTGTTAATTGAATTTTATGAATATATGAGAACAGGTAGGACTTAATGATACCAAAGTAATATTCTAAAGGTTCTTAAGTTTTTCGGAATTTATTGACGCTAATCTAATGAATTTACAACAGAAAGAACAAATTATTATATTTTTTTAGTACAAGATAAAAAACAAGAAGATCTCGAGGAAAAATGAATTACTATTTGGAATGACTATTTATGGATAAACAAGTATATCTTTTAATGGTCTACACAATTAAGAAATTAAAATAATTGAAACATCTTAGAACCAACAAACTAGCACATAATAAAAAATATATTAAATTTGGTTATTCACGGTGATTGTTTTCTATTATCTCATTTCCATTGCTACTTTTGTATCTAATTTCTTTCTCTGTAATTGGTTTCTAAATATCAAACCACTAATCATTGCTAACCCACCTAATGTTAAACTTGCAATTGCCAAAATTTGTCCACCATCTAATGCACCTAAGCCAGCCACCCCGTATGTTCCTCCTATAAGACCATAAGTCGTATTTTTTATTATGTTCATACAATCTTATAACATTCTGCAATATATAAACTAGTGGTAATTTTATTTTATAGTGCTAACTTATCCTATAAGAAAAATGCTTGGGCACAATATTATAGACATAGATGATGGATATTACAGACGCTGCAATATAATACACATAACCATGCAAAAAATTCATTTTACTCCGTAGCAATCAATAGTAAAAGCTGTCCTGTTTAAAAACTTGTTTATTTGAATGATAGTACAAAGTATGCTTTTTATCATCGCCTGATTGTTGAATTTTGGTCATTGTAAAAGTATCTTAGAGATATTAGAGACAAAATCTAAAATTTATAATTTACATCATATTTATAAAATCATTTCAAAATTTCATTTGGCTATGGATTGGTAAAAGGCTCAAGTATAGATAGAAATCCATAACCTTTGTAATGTATTAATAACTGAATCTAATTTGCATTTGAAGGTTTGTTTTAAAAATAAAAAGTATCGTTAGATAGTTAAATACAAATCTTGTATATTATTTTAATTCCATTTTTCCAAGTAAGAATCTAAGAGTATCCTCCAATTCTAGATTAAAAAATTTGTATCCAATTGAAATTAATTTTTTAGGAATAACATAGGTATCTGTAGATAGTAATTCATCAGACATTTGCCCAAAAATTAGTTTGGTTATATTTGGATTTATTGAGATTGATAATTTAGGATTGAGTATTTTTTTGAGTGTATTTGAAAATTCTAAATGTGTTACTGGATGAGGAGACACGATGTTAATAGCTCCTCTAATTGATGTATTTGTTATTGAATAAAATATACTTTTTATAACATCTTCTATTGAGATCCAGCTAATAAATTGATCTTTATTTCCACCAATTGTTATTCCTAAACCTAATTTAAAAGGTCCAACTAATTTTTGTAAAATACCTCCTTTTGGCGTTAATACCATGCCAAAACGTGTATTTACTACTCTTATTCCTATCTCAGTTGCATCTTTTGTTGCATTTTCCCATTTTTGACATACTTCAGACAGAAATCCCTTTCCTGGACTACTATCCTCTGTTAAAGATTCATTAGGTCTATTACCATAATATCCAATTGCTGAAGCACATATTAATAATGATGGAGGATTTGAGAGCTTTGATAAAGATTCAGATAAAAGAGTTGTACTTTTAATAC
The DNA here is from genome assembly GCA_035297365.1 of Nitrososphaeraceae archaeon. Taxonomy (GTDB): domain Archaea; phylum Thermoproteota; class Nitrososphaeria; order Nitrososphaerales; family Nitrososphaeraceae; genus TH1177. The sequence goes on along the minus strand of DATGZA010000011.1, from coordinate 58,703 downwards.
GGCTATCTGATATTTTGTTTTTCTTTATATTTGTCCATCTTCCAAATATATTTTCGCCTGCGAGATGAATGATTATATCAAATCCTTCCAGTTCATGATGATTTAATTTTTTATGCTTAGGATCCCAATATATTATATTTTTATAACCTTTATTTGAGGTAGAATATTTATTTTTATTAGGTCTTACAAGATAAGTAACATTGTGTTTACCTACGTTAATTAATAATGGGATAAGAGCAGATCCTATCAATCCATGAGAGCCTGTAATAAGAATTTTTTTTCCTTTTTCTAATCCTATTTTTTCAAAATAGATATCATTAACTAAAATGCGATAACGATAAAGAAATAATTGATTCAAGTAATTTTGAATTCTTTTTTGTAATATTTTAGATCCTATTTTATCAAATTTTAGAGCATAATCTATTTTATCTTCTATAATGCATTGATTTGATCCTTGAGATATAAAAGAATGAGTATGAATCCATTTTTTGAATGGACCTTTTATCATTTTATCCTGAAATTGTTTATTGTGAATATAACCAAAATGTTTAGCAACCCATTTGAAACTTACTGGAGCACCAATATTTATTCGAAAAATTGAGATAGCATCATTATCGATTCCTCCTTTTTGACTAACTATGTTCAAACCGCTCCAAGGAGGAATAAGTCTTTCTAGTGCACCATTTCGTGCATGATAATCAAAAAGATCATTTACATTACAAGGTATTATTGATCTCTTTATAAATATTTTTGAAGAATTATCAGTAGTTATTTTTATTCACTATAAATAAATGATAAGAGATAATTTATTTCAATTATTAATCTGATTATCAAATTAGGCACTATATATTCACATTTCTATATCTTTCTAATATAATTTAAATTGATAACTATTGGTTGTGTGTCTAATGTCGTTCTTTTGATTTGATATTCCACTATTAAAGCAGAAACCATTGCAACTCCACCTAATGCCACAATCACAACACCAAATATTTGACCGCCGCCGATCACACCTAAACCCGTTATTCCATATGTTCCGCCTACCATCTATAAAATATTTTTCTTTACTGGTACAAGAATTGCCTTTTCGGAGAAATGGAAAAAGAATAGAAAAGATTTAAGGTCATTCTTTTCCTACTCTACTCTTTTAGAGGCTTTGATTATTCTTGGATATTCGTTATACGTTATATTGCAAAACAAACATGAATAGATTTCCATTCTTAAATGATCGTCTTTTTCTTTGCTGACAACATACTTTAAATCATTTTGGCAAAATGAGCACTTTATCTTGTAAGTTATGTTCTCTAAATTCATACTATATCCTACTATTTTACAATATATAAACTAGTGCCTAATCATAATGTATAGTGCTAACTTGTTCTGTTAGAAATAATATTAGACTGTAATTTGAACAAATCATTTATTGATAATATAAACCCAGAAGAACAAACATGTGAAGATTGCTTTTCAATTCTAAGCGAAACGCAAATTGAATGTCTATTATCACTTGCTAGAGTAATATCAATTGAAATATTGTGTTACCCTCTGCCTGATACACCAAACAGTGATCAAGAAACTCCTCAGCTAATACAGATTATTGAAAATATATCAGGATTGACCGTACAATAGATCAGTGTCATAATAGAGTGTCTAGCATATGAGGGAGTAATTGACCCACCAACAAGTGAATCTCGTTTCTGTAATGATGGGATAGACAATAATCGTGACGGACAGACACATGGGGGGATTTAGATTGTCAAGCATGAAGCGAAAATCCTCTTTTTCTTCTTTTACTGACCTAATTAATTAATCAACTTATAATTACTCTAGCGATATTACTATCAAATGATGTTCTTATATATTATTTAAATTTTTAATAATAAACTAATCATAAGATATTAAATCCTATAGTTTTAGATAAAGAAATTTAATTTTCTTTCTTTAAACAGATAAGTTTGAAAGGAACAGGAAGATTTTTACCATGTATATCTTTTTTATTTTCTTTAATGATGGGTTGTTTTTTTTAAACCATATAGTAATATTTAAAATAGACGATACACAGAAAAACCTATGAAACTTTTGCTTTTTCCATTGATTACAATAATTGTCTTTGCACTAAATACTCTTCCTGAACATAATACGATTTATGCTATTAAACCAATCGTTCAAGTCTCTCCGGAATGTGGAAAATTGTCAGATCATAGAGTAAATTTCACAGTAAATGGATTCAATAGAGATGGTAACGTTTACTGGGAATTCATTAATTCAACTGGATTTGTTGATCCGTACGGTTATTTTGCTACAAATAATACTGGTGGTTTTGACGATTATGTAATAGCAGATGATATCTATCGTGATGACTATGTGATAAGTTTTTTTGATGATAAAAATAATGATTATATGAAGGATGATAATGGGGTCGAAGTAAACGTAACCTATTCCATACCATGTAAATCATCTTTACTCGACAAATTTAATTAAAATAGATCAGTCCCAAATTATTTTTGTGATTATTTAATAGTTCTTAATCATTTACTCTCCTTGACCATTTGCTTCTTAGATTTTTCTTGTTATCTTTAATGAAGAATTAAATATTGATTCTGATTCTGCTAATGTTTTAGAAAACAAAATATTGCAAACTATATATTTTATAAAAATGAAACAATTAAATAAATTAACGACTAAGTATGTTAGGTAACTTGTTATGTGAAGGAAAAAGTAAACTTCCAGGTTCTAGAATCTTATCTAGATGAATACAAATTAGAATATTCTCTAATAGGAGCAAACTTTAAAGATAAAGATATTGAGGTTGCAGAAATAGCAGCATATTGGATCATTTGCTTGGAAAAAAATCTAAGATATGTTGAAGAGCAAGGTCTATTTTGTACCAAGGATCGTCAAGATACTACGAAATTTCGCGGACATGAAATTCGCCGTTCTAAAGACAGGGTTAGTGGTATTTTTTGGACCTTATTCGTCATATTCAGCAAACGGAAAATTCTTTTTTCCGAATAACAACATAGAAGTTCTTGAAAAAGTAGACGAATAATGTACGTCAATTAAAAAACAAGGAGGATGAAGATAATAATGATAATGATTTCGCAATTCAATATTGTAGTAATTATTGCTGTAACCATTACTCTTGGTTTGGTAATGATTGGTAATTACTATCATCCAGTTTTAATTTATGGTCAAATTATAAATTCAGTCAATAATAGTAACATAAGCAAATTAGATAATAATCTATCCAAGCAAATTAAAGTTGGAGATAGAGATATTTCATATAAAATCTTTAACAAAGGAGATCCAATTTTACTAATAATAGGATATGCGGGATCTATGAATGACTGGATCCTATTTTTTGAAAGGATTATCTGTAAATCATACAGTCATAGTTTTTGATAACCATGGTATTGGTAACACTACTGTAGGATCTAAAAATTTCTCAATTGATCAATTTGTAAAGGATAGTATAGGATTACTAGATGCTCTTAAGATTAACAAATTTGACATCTTGGGATATTCATTGGGTGGAATGATTGCCCAGAAATTAGCATCAAACTATCAAGGCAAAGTTGATGATTTAATAATATATGTTTCTTATTGTGGTGGAAATCAATCAACTCCACCAAATCCAGACATGTTTAATCAAGTGACAAATCAATCTGCTTCTACTGACGATTTAAAGAAACGAATTATTCCTCTACTATTTACTCAAGATTGGATAAAACAAAATACGGATTACTTGGAAAAATTTGCCTCATTTGAGTTACCACCTGCTGAGATTCTTAAAAGACAAGCAGACGTAATTTTCTCGTCTGAAGGAATATGTGATCAATTAAAAGATATATCACAAGATACTCTTGTAGTGACAGGAACTAATGATCTTGTCTTATCATCTGCTAATTCTATGATACTTATAGAGAAAATTCCAGGAGCATGGCTAGCACACTTCAAGGATGGTGGTCATGCGTTGATGTTTCAGTACCCTGAAAGATTAATTAAAGTGATAAATACATTTCTTGAAGATTAATTTAACTGCTTTTTATTTCTATAATATTGCTATTACTAGTTTCTATTTGTAGATTTTTTTACAATACTTTAAAAACCTATTCTTTAAATTTCACATTGTATTTTTTAGTGACATGAAAGCAGCTGTATATCGTGAGCATAATAAGGATCCAAGAAAAGTTGTAAAAATAGAAGATATAGAAATCCCAAAAATCAAGCATAATCAAGTTCTTATAAAAGTTGAAGCAGTCTCTTATAATTACAATGATCTTTGGGGAATCTGGGGAGAACCAATTAAGATTCCTCTTCCTCACATTTCTGGAAGTGATGTTTCTGGAACAGTAGTGGATATTGGAGAAAATATTTTAGATATTAAAAAAGGAGACCGAATAGTAGGACATCCCAATCTAACCTGTAGAATATGTAAGGACTGTACTGCTGGCAAAGAATATGATTGCCGTCAAAGACAAGTATGGGGTTTTCAAACTGGTCCTTTATGGGGAGGGTTTGCTCAATATACATATTTACCAGAAGTCAACGTTATAAAAATCCCAGATAATATCTCTTTTCAAGATGCAGCAGCTATTTCTATGGTTGGAATGACAGCTTGGCACATGTTAGTTACTAGAGCTAATATTCAACCAGGGCAAACAGTTTTGATTATGGGAGGTGGAAGTGGTATGGGAATAGCAGGTATTCAAATTGCAAAGTTGTTTAATTGTGATGTTATTGCAACAGCTGGTACACAAGAAAAAATGGATAAATGCCTTGAATTAGGTGCTCATCATGTTGTAAATCATAGAGAGTCGGATTGGTATAAGAAAGTTAGAACTTTAACAAATAATCAAGGTGTAGATATTATTTTTGAACATATAGGAAAGTCTGTATTTGCACAAGAAGTTAGCCTCTTAAATATGGGAGGTACATTAGTATCTACAGGAGCCACCACAGGGTATGATTCAAAATTAGACTTGAGATATCTGTTCTTTAAGGGACTAAATCTTATCGGAGCTACCCAAGGAACACGTGCAGGACTAGAAGAAGTAATTAAATGGACAAGTAAAGGAAAAATAAAAGCCATAATAGACACAGTTTATCCTTTTGAAGATATGGTAATGGGTCACATAAAAATGATGGAATCACAATTGTTTGGAAAGCTGATTACTACTCCGCAAAAATTATAATTTAATGCATTTGATTTATTCTATTAAATGATGATCTAACAATTCACTTAATAAAAATAACGGAGAGGCGTATTTTGATGAACCATTTGAACGTCAATTAAATCTAACTACAAGCAATTTTTCATTTAGAGATTATTATCAAGCAGTAGAACAGACTAAAAAAACTTGAGCGATGCAATTATTTCTAAAGCGACAGGAAGAAATCTGGCAGTAATTGCTAGTTCTAGTAATAAAAGAAAATGATTTGATAGGAATGGTGTATGGAACTATTAATTTTAACAATTATGACCAATTTTAATTTGCAAAATAATACCAGATTGGTAATAATTGACAAAAATGGAGTAAAGATTGGAGACTCTAATGAAAATTAGACCTCAACCTCAAAAAAAACCCCATGAGAAAAAAGGGGAGTTTTCAAATCTTACATCTGTTGAGTTTGCATTGGAGGGTAAATCAGGAAGTATTTTAGAAAAATTCAATGGAAAAGAAAGTCAAATCACTTTTCTTCCTTATGATATTTTCCAGAATAAAAGAATTTTACTACTTATTCAAAGTTGTAACAACGATGTAAATGAATTAAATAAATGCGCATATAATAAAGAGCTTAACTTATTTAATGAGAATATTTTAACTAGACTAGGCAGTTTTTTTAAGACAACTTATCATCCTTATCCAATAGATCAATTCATCTATAATACTATCTTTCTTTTTTCAAATTTATTAATATATTGTTAATTATCCAAGTCAGTGAATTGAGCAAAACATCCATGGTAGTAAATACTCTATGATTATTTTTATATTATCGTTATAATATTATATTTAACTGCTAGATATCAAAAGAACAACATGGATGAATAGTTCTCTGAAAATAACAATAAGATTTATTTTTACTTTCCCATATCTATCGTAAAGCATATAAAAAATAATTTTTAATTATCTAAAACTTTAACAATATAAAAATTTGCATTTGTAAAAGACAGATCCCAATTACGTGTCAAGGCATTCTCATAAATTTTGATGTATTTATAGATATTGACGCATAAAATAATATAAATATTATTTATATGTAATAAGAAAGGTTTCTTTATATTAATTGGTAGAATATAATTTTGCTGTATTAATAACGTTAGTAGCTATTATTTCTAGTGTTTTCTTTTCATGGGTATATTTTCTTGTTTATACTATAAAATCTCTAATAGCGGTACCAAAACTACATTCTTTCACATCATCTAAAAAAAACATCGTTCTTCCCAAGGTGAGCATAATTGTTCCTGCAAGAAATGAGGAAAAATACATAGAGAAATGTCTAGAAACTTTAATTGAGCAAGACTATTCCGATTATGAAATAGTTGTAATTAACGATTCTTCATCTGATAGAACAGCTGAAATAATTAAGAATTATAGCACAACAAATTCTAGAGTTGTGTATCTTAATGCAGAACCAAAGCCAGATTACTGGACAGGAAAGAATTGGGCTTGCCATCAGGGATATCTTAAATCAACAGGCGATCTCATTGTTTTTACTGATGCGGATACTATACATTCTTTAACCTCTATCTCTTTAGCTGTGAATCATTTTTTATCTGAAGAACTTGATGTTCTTACTGCAATGCCCAAAATATTGGCAACTGATTTTTGGACAAAGATTACTCTACCTATACTTTGGACTCTTTCTTTGGCTAGATACTCTGCGCTAAAAGCAAATAATCCCAATAGCAAGATAGGATACCTCTTTGGGAGTTTTTTTATAATAACAAGAAAAACCTATGAGGCAATAGGTACTCATAAAGCAGTAAGGGAAGAAATTGTAGAAGATGGTGCACTAGGAAGAAAAGTAAAAGAGAAAGGCTTTAAACTTAAAGTAGTTAATGGCAAAGATCACATAGAGGCTTTATGGGCAAGAGACCCTTCTACTCTTTGGCATGGACTTATAAGATTAATGATTTCCATATACAAAAGAGAAAAAATAAAGGCGTGTTTGATGGTAATTGCAACATTTCTTTTGCTCTTACTACCTCTAATTGTATTGCCATTTTCAATTATGACCACTGTCTTACAGCAAGAACATATAACAGATTATATGACCAACCTAAATGTAGTTTTGCTATCTTTAGCCATAACATCAATTTTATTGTTGATAATTACAAGTATTTTGCATTTAAAATATTTAATGGTTCAAAATATCTACTATTCGATAGCCTTTCCATTAGCATGTACTTTTGTATTTATTGCATTTTTTACATCTATAATTAATTCAGGTTATAAACACGCTGTTAATTGGAAGGACAGAACATATACTGTTAGGGAAAATCAGAGGTCGATATAGATTATTTTTGGCCCTGTAAACTTAAGGGTAAAGTAATAGTCATATTACATAATTCTATATGTTCTGTGCTGTACAGTCCTCACTTTTACAAGATTTTTTCCTTTCTATCCATCTATTTTCCTTAACTTAACATGGCCATAATTTCTGTTGATTTAGTAGGATTATAAACACGTTGAGAGATAATAATTCCAACAGATACAGCAGTAAAAGCAGAAACTAAAATTTCTCGACTTTTTCTACTCTTCTGAAAAATTTTTTTAAATGACATTATCTTAGCGTTTTTTTGTCAAACCTGATATTTCAGTAATACTAAAGTGTATAATATTAAATACCCAGTTGACATTTATGAGATGTGATAATGACTGTTCTTTAGATTATTCTCGACTTTCCATGAAATACAAAATTGTTTCAAAATCAGTTGACTATTCTCTCCAGTCCGTACGGTATCGAGGCTTTGTTACAATTGTTGATTTTTAGAATATTACATAGAAATTATAAAAATTCAGTTGATTTTTCCAATCTTCCTTCAAAAAGAATATTATATTTATTGTATTTTATTCAAAACTAAGTTGTATCTAAAATAATTATATAAGTAGTATATCAGTTTAAAAATAAAAGTTTTTATGTTAAATTCCACTTACCACGCTCAACTCGTGGAATCATTTTATTTACTATTAAATTGTATTGATCATTTGTAGAGACGATATAAAATTCTAAAATATTAATATCGATTTTCCTTTGACTTTAATGATAACTATTACTTTCATAATCATCTTGCCCTATGTTTTACAACGTTTTAGACAATTGTACATATAATATAAATGAAAAATACATAGTCAATAGTATTAATCTTAATATCACTCAAAACAATATTTAGTGTATGTCTTCAACTAAAAAAGATGATGTAAAAGAAAATATAAACCAATTTAAGGAAACCACAGAAAGATATCTTGAACAGCAGAGACAACAATATAAGGATACAGCATCCAATATGTCTCAAACTACAGAAAAGATTAATGAAAGCGTAAATAAATTTCAAGATGATAACAGAAGAATTTTTGAAAAGAATGTAGATACTTTCAGGAATTATCAAGAACAAATCAGCAGAACTACACAAGAAGCTTCTTACAACATTATAGAACTACAAAAAAATATCTTTAATACATATCAATCATCATATTCTCAATTCTTGAACAATATAAACAAGTCATACTGGCAAAATTTCAAGATTCCAGAAAGATACTCTGAAACATATAATACCTTAAACAAAAACATACAAGATAGTACAGTAAATACAACAAATTTTATAAATGAAATTTTTGTGAGTAGTGTTGAGAATGTTAAGAAATCATTAGAACTCACACAAAGATATTACAACGATACAATGCGAATTACTTTCAATTACATAAGAAAGATAGAAGGTTCGTATAACGGATAAATAAAAAATAAATAATTTCTTCTTTTTTCTTTTTATACTTAATCAAATTTTTATAACTTGGCAATGATCCGATAAAACCTGATTATGCCATAGTGTTTATTATTACATTAAAAATACGCTTATCATCAATAATAAGTTTAACTTGGCTCTATTAACTTAAGATAAATTCACCTTTCTCTTGCATCTCAATTATAAAATAATTTTCAAATATTATATCATTATACATAGCGACAAAGAAATGTATCCAGTTATGTCAATGTAACAGATTACATTCCTCTTGTATATACGATAATAGTCATCAAAAGATTCGATTCTATCCTTAAAATATTGGTTAACTCTTTCCATCAAAATTTTCCGAAATGGTGACTGCAGATACTGTTTTAAGCGAATTATGTTACATGCTTCATCCTCCCATGTACCTCCATCTGTAAACACAACATGTTTTCCGTATTTGTCAACCAAGGATCTAATGAATTTTTCATCAACTATCATGTTTCTCTCCTCTGAGATATAGATTCCAAGCAAAGAACTGTGAATTGGTTCAATATAGACCCATTGCAGGAAATGTTGGTTGCCAATTTAAATAATGGCTTTATCCATCATGAATGCTATTATTATTTTTCTTTTATAGATCCTGCAGAAACCAAATCTTTGAACCCAATTCTATACAGGCACATAACTCCTTTTCTTACCTTTAAAGAGCATTAATACTTTAGACGTATTTCTTAAACGGAGACCAAGAAAATACAGATACAAAGAATATATTACAATACAGGCACATGTTCTATTTCTATCAAATTTTATTTCATATAATGGATATGATATTCTTAGCTATAACTTTATTGCTTAACTTAACACAGCTTTTTATAATCAAGATCTATTACGTAATTAGTGATCATGTAAAAATCCAGATGATTGAATATGCTTCATGGTAAAAACTAATATGGAATTTATAATATCTTACATTTTTATTTTAAATTTATAAAAAAATTTATCCAAGGCACACCATGCAGTAGATCTTTTATTTATTCAAATAGCATCAAATTGGATCAAAAAATCTCAGATATTATCCAACAAACTTTTGTCGACCTTTTTATTGGGAAAATTAGGATCGAGTTTTAGCAAATTTTTCCTGATAACTTTAGCTACAACCCAATTTCTAAACCACTTTTTATTAGCTGGAACTACATACCAAGGTGTCCACTCAGTACTACATAATTTCAAGGCATCTTCATAAGCTTTCATATACAGATCCCATTTTTTTGTTCTCCCATAATCATCTGCAGAAACCTTCCAATTTTCTGAAGGATCTAAAACTCGATCACGTAGTCTATCTATTTGCTCTTTCTTGCTTATATATAAAAAAAATTTTACTATCCTTATATTATTTTCTGATAGATGTCTTTCAAAATCATTAATTTGTCTATATCTTTGTGACCAAATTGTTTCTGATACTAGATTATTTACACGTACTTCTATAACATCTTCATAGTGAGATCGATTAAATATTCCAATATAACCTTTTGAAGGAATTACCTTATGGATACGCCAAAGAAAATCATGAGATAATTCCTCTGATGTTGGAACTTTAAATGATTCTACCTTGCATCCTGCAGGATTAAAAACTCGAATTACATTACGTATTACTCCATCTTTTCCTGATGCATCTGTTCCCTGCAGAATAATTAATAATGACTTTTCCCTCTCAGCATATAATTTGTATTGAAGCTCAGACAATTCTGGGAGGATCTCATCTAACTCTTTTTCTATTTCCTCTTTTTCCTTACCGAAAGTATCATCTGGATTCCATTTAGATAAGCTTATTTCGTCATCTCTTTTTCCTTCTTTTAATGGAGGAACACATAATTTTTCTATTTGATCCATTTTTATATACAAAATATATAATATAAAAACCATATTTATTTCAACTACTTGGTTTTTTTACTAAAATATATGATGACCATGATAAATCCAAATCAGACTGTAGTGCATTCAAAAATAATTTGTTTATATATTAAATAATAGAGCTCTGACATCATTGCAAAAATATACAAGGAACAAGAGAGCATCAAGATATCGATTGTTACACTTCATATGAAATGTTTCTTTCTAAAGAAGATTAAGTAGTTGTAATAATAACAAAATAGTCAAGCATATAAAAAGTATTACATACGTGATAACCGAATCGGTTAATTATCTCTTTCTATCTGACGGTAACAATTAATTATCTTCAGTTGAAATTTTTCCTGAATACTTTTGTAATACCTTGATTAGTATTGTCATTTTAAAAAATAGAATGAAATATTTATCAATTACCAAAAGTTAATTATTACTTATAGTTGATTTATTAATTATAACATTAATTTTGAAAATATCATTTTAATTTTTTGCCATTTTGTGACAACTGCAATTCCGAATTAACGACGTTTAAAATTCCTGGAGATAATTTTCCATAGTAGTCAATTAAAGAATTTTTCCAAGGTTTGTCAATTTTTTTATCTAGAACTTTAAGTAAAAAATTTTGCCAAGAAATAGAACCATATGCTTTGAACACACTAACATATAGATTTTTTATACTAATGTAAATTTGTTGATGTTGCCAACAATAATTAGAGGATTTATCAGGTATCTCTACTCTATTACGTTTGCAAATAATACATTTCATTATAAAATAAAAAGTATTGCTACTTATAAATAAAGTTGGTAAATTTGATTATAATACTGACAAATAGAAGAATAAAAAGGAAGTATATAAAAATCTAATTCCGATTTCAACAATTAGGATAAAAAAATTAAAAAAGATAAAGAGTTTAAACCAAGCAGTATTTCCCAAGGTTCTTCTTTACGCTCTTTCAAACTAGTAAATATCAAGGATTTGTTATTTATCTGATTGGGATACCGGAAATAATCACAAAAGTTTTTTGCAGGTTTGAAGTCATATTTAACTTTTTGCATTAAACGGTGTCAAATGATTATGTACAACCTATATCATTAGTAGCAGAATTAGACACCTATTAATCTAATTATTTATTGAGACCTAATTATGTATTCATGCTAGTACGTATAAAACAATTAATTCTTTAGTAATGGCATGAAATGAGTGAGGGATTTTTTTCGGAATATAAATTATTTTTCCAGGATTAACTTCATTTTCGATTCCATCTATATCTATTGTTCCGCTCCCACTTATAACGTAATAAATTTCATCTGAAGCGTGAGGTTCTTGAGTGTCATTTTGACTTTTCTTCAAGTTTATTATCCCAACTTCCATGGTTGGTGTATTCATTACCTCAATAAAATATCTAGATTTAGGAAAATTTGATAAAAATGTATCTATATCAAAAATTTGAGACTGAGACATTTATAAAAAAACATTTTAACATTCACATAAAATTTTTTCTATTAGATTACAATAAAAGTATCATAGATATGATCTTATTACATTTAGTTGTTATGGATTAGAAAATTGTGTCAAAAACAGTTGACTATCATGAGTTTGAATACATAAGAATAAATATATCAGTAATTACAAAGATAAAACAAATATGAAAATGAATTTATCTACATAAAGTAATAGCATAACATTTAATCATGTAATTGTACAAAATCAATTTAAAGCAATACCTAAATATCTTGCACATTTTTGAAATTCTTACTATGTATTGTTTAACAGTATTCCTTTTTTTAATGATAATATTATTATCTTCTTCTCCTGTTCTGATTTCTTATTCCTTGGCTGAACCAATAAAAGCAGCAATTTTAACATTTGATGATGGAATGTTAAGTCAGTTCACTTACGCAAAACCAATTTTAGATATTTACAATTTTAAGGCTACCTTCTATATCATTTGTAATTTTGTAGGTAAAGACGATAGAATGAATTGGGATGATATCCAGTCGCTTGCCCAAGAAGGCCATGAAATTGGTTCTCATTCAATGAACCATAAACGACTTGGGAAATTATCAGATAATGATATAAAATATGAAATTATTGAATCCAAAAGATGTCTACATGAAAAAGGATTTAATGTAACCAGTTTCTCCTTCCCATATAATGATGGCGATACAAACAAAAATATAATAAAAATTATTGCTGACAATTACTATCTTGCTCGGACCGCAACTGAGCCACTTATGTTTTTTTCATGTAAAGATGACGATGAAGGTTTTGTATATGATGATAAACACGAAAATCAATGTCAACATGCTTCACATAAAAATAATGAAAATACAACACAATTAGATTTCAAAAGGTATACAATAACTGGATTGAGTCATGAAGCCTATAAAAAATCTGGTGGATATTCTGATGAGGAAATGTATGAAAAATTTAAAGAAATAGTAGATAGTCAAACAAGATACAATAGCGAATACGTAATAAGGGCAATTCCAATCCTCGTTTATCATATGATTGATTATAGTGAAGATGATTATAGTATCAAACCTGATTTATTTGAAAAGGAAATGAAATATTTATTTGAAAATGGTTATCAAATTTTTCAGATGAAGAATATTGTATACGACTCAGGGTTACATATTAAAGGATATTAGTATATATGCAATCTATAAAATTGTATATACGCAATCAATAAAATTAAAAAAAATATTAAATACCAAATTAAATGAAAAGATAGCTATAATTTATGAAAGAATATTCAAACACGACTGTAAGAAAAGAAGTGAAACGATCGATGAAAGTTGAACTGGAATATCAAGCCGATATGAATTTATGTCGGTAGATTGAGTGATAATCTGTCTTTTTGTCATAATTAATAAAAAAAGCAGATAATAGCAGGAAAAGATTTTACAGTTATAATTCTGATATTAACAGAATAGAAATTCAATAATTGAAAACTTATTAATTAATATCTTATTTTTTAACTAATTTTTTTAATATTATAATACAAACAAATTTTGTATGTTATAAAGGATCAATATGCTTCCTCAATTAATTGAAGCAATACAAAAATTGCGAAAATGCGATACTTTTTAAACTTATTTTATAGTATATATAAAAGCATCTTCCTTCTACAAAAATTTAATTTTATTATTTTTATTAATTGATAATATGATTTCTTATTATCAAAGTTTAATTAATTTAAATAATTCTAGGGGGCATCTAAATCATGAGTCTTGGTAGATACTTTTTTCTCCAAATACCTATTATGCGTAACAGGAAAATACCTGTCATAACAGGAGTTGCTATATTTTTTATTTTGATTATTGACTTATTGATGACCAGGCAGATTTTGCCTTATACCAAGGATATGGAAATCCTAATGTTTATTTTGACTGTGGTTATTGGATATGGTATAGGATCTTGGATCCTTCTAGGATACACTACACAAATAAGTAAGGATATCCGAACCAAATCCCGTTTTATTAATCTAATGCATTGGAGTATGGTTATAATTCAATTTTCCTTATTTCTGGTACTCCTGCTTATGCTTATTAGTAATACTGGTAATAGATTTCTATCTCCTTCAATTTTCGCAGTTAGTTCAATAGCATCAACCATAATATTAGCCATCATATCCTTCAAATTAATTTCATGGTATAAATTAACTAGTTATAAAAATCTCGTTATTTTATTTTATGGAATTGCAGCATTGACACTTGGTTCATCGATATTAGAAGATGCCGGGACTAAATTATTATTAATACAGGTAGTACAAGAAAAGTCGCCACCAGGAGTAACGACAGAATCATCTTTCTTATATGAAGCCTCTGAGAAATATGATGGCGAAATAATATACAAAATAGTGAATTCAGATACTACTTTTCTTTATATAATGCCAAATTCAAGTCTAATATTTTATAATCTTCTCAATTCCACGGTTCTTCCAATAGCATTTGGATTTAGATGGATTGCATCTACCTCACTATTACGTACCCTTTATCAGAGAGTAGGTAAACTCCCGCTATTACTTTGGATAATTTTGTCACTTCCATTGATATTTTACTTGATTGGAAAGGCGCCAGGCTTCTTTTCAGGTGAAGGTTTATCAGGAGTAGACGAACAGTATCGTTATTTTTTTAGACTTTTATTTAGAATAGGTACTATAGCAGGAAATGTTCTATTTGGTCTAGCCTTTTTTATGATTGTAAAGAGTTTGGTCTCATCAAAATTAAAAGATTATCTAATCATCGCAGCAATAGGTGATACTATGGTTGGTATTTCACTTTCTACGTCGGCAATACAACCGACATACGGAGTTGCTGCTCATTCACTTGTAATGCTATCTTCGTACTTGTTTAGTTTTGGATTATACCTCTCTGCAATATCAATATCACATGACATCTCTTTAAGAAAATCAATCAAAGGATCTATGAATGATCTGGTTGGTAACATCGGAACTGCACAGATGGAACAAGAGATAGAGAGGAAGGTAACAAAGATTATACAAAAACAACAGAAGGAAATACAAAAACAGGTTGGCGATTTTTCGTATGAAGTTACAGAAAACAATCTTAGAGATTATGTAAAGTTAGCAATAGAAGAAAGAGACGCTATAGATGATCACTGGCGGAAGAAAAGATTTGACAATAACGATTCAAAATGAGCCTAGCATATTCACATCCATGATACTACAGAAAGATAGATAGGATATAATTTAAACAAACAAAACAGAAAGAAAAAACAATACGTTGATTAATTTAAAAATTTTCATACAAATATACAAGAGAGTAAGAAAAGAGATGTGAATGAAGGCGATTACGTTGATAAAAACTAGAAATAGAATCATATTTCAAATAGCAAAAATCAATGTATCAATCGACTCAAGTATTAAATATGACAATTGTAGATGCATATAATTATTGGATTGAGATCTTTTATATAATAGGAATAAAAGACATTTTAAAAAGAATATTTTAACAAATTGAAAACGCAAGTCACAAATATATCGTGATAAAAATACTAAAATAAAAAATCGGCTTATGTTAGGAAAACCACAATTTAAACAATTACATTAATCTATATCTGTTTTAAAATATTGCTAACAATTAGTTCTCTATTAAAATCAGAATTCTTCCGGTTTGGTCATTGAATTTTTGCTCTACAAAATTGTGTCAAAATCAGTTGACTATCCTCCTAGCCCGTATAGTATCAAGGCTCTGCTGCATCATATGATTTGGAAAGTATTTTATAGAAAACACAACAATTCAAATTATATCAAACATCAGAAAAGAATCAACAGAGGGTGGTGTGTGAGAGAGAATCAAACTTGATTTAGTTTTTTTATTTTCTTATTTTCAAATGAATTCAAGTACGTTTAGCTTGAGAGTAAATTTATCAATTTTAGTAGTTTAATTGCGATATTCTATTTTCAAGTTGGGACAAATTTTTCAAGATCAAGGTACAAATTTTCTCAACTTTAATGAAATTTGATATACTAAGTACCATAGATTTATTTTTCTTCAATTGCTATTTCTACGGAATTTTTCCATTCTTTAACCATACTGAAAATTCCATACTGGCCCGGCATTGTATTAATAATATCATTTAAGCTTTCAAAAATACAACTATCAGTTGCTCTTAGAAATTTATACCAATTTCTTCTTAGTTTATCTTTAAAATACTCCCATTTACCTTTTTCTTCCTTAGATGGTTCCTTTTGATCCTTGTATATTTTATCAAATTTTTTTAAAGGATCTTTTCTTATAGTTACTATATTTATCCAACATATATCTACCTGAATTAATTTAAGAATAAGATGATTATTGGTAAATCCATGTCGAACTAAAAGGCCGTATGGTATATTTGGTATTATCTCCATACACCTGTCGATATTCTTCTCAACATCTTTATATGTTCTTTCATACAAAGGAAGAAGAGGTCTCATATCATCAGAAATTATGGTTCTGAGGTCTCCATTTTCACTATCTATTAAAATATGAAATCTCTCTTTAGTTAATTTTAGGAAATCTATAAGCATTTTCTTTTCATATTCTTCATTATCATAGCCCACATTTTCCAATAAAAAAAGTAGTATTATAGCATATCGATCTTATTTTTCAATATTTGTGCCGCCACTAACAAAGAACCCTCGATAAATTTTCCAATACCATACTTGATTTGTTAAATGATCGCGAAGATAAGTTGATTCTTTAGGTAATTACTAAATATTCTGCAAATATTAAGATAAAAAACCATATCCCTATAAATAGTTCATAACCTTTTTGAAAAATTTATAGGTATTTGAAACAAGCATTATCAAAATGATTTTAAAAGGTTATCAAATCGTATTGGGTATAAAAAAATAGAATTGTAAAAATCAGGGTCGTTTAATGATATCAAGCTCTCGTAATTCTATGAAGCCAGTAATTTTTTTCCGATATTCAAGTACAAATTGTTTAAAAAAACTCTAAAAATGATAGGAATGTCCTTGAATTTTCAAATGACATAATTCATGAATTCCATACGATATAGACAAGAAGAATAGGTGTTAGCAAATAATGTTATTTGCAAGGTACGAAAAGAAAAAAGAGAACTATCTTGGTATAGTACAATTAGCCAATAGCATAATTGTTTATAGGAGGATGATTTTGGGCTATTTATCTTCTGCTAATTTTAACACTTTAAATTTACCCATTGGTAAGATAAGTCCATTATTTTTTTCAATCGAAACTCTGATAGTAATTATATGTTGCTTCTTTATTTGTTCTTTAATTTACAGATCCTATTATTCTAATAAAATTAGTATTTATGATACTCTCTATCGTGTTTGTAATTCTTATGATCTTTGTAATATTTATGATGATGGTTGTCATGATGTTTATGATCTTTGTAATATTTATGATGATGGTTGTCATAACATCTGTCGTTATACTTGTGGTATTTGTGCTTGTATTTATAATGATGGTTGTCATAACATCTGTCGTTATACTTGTGGTGTTTGTCTTTGTGTTTCTTATCATATTGTATCTTTATATTTTCTTTTTTGAAGAATTTGGTATCAGGATCAGCATATATTTTAGAAACTACCGGTGCTGTTATCATCCCACCGATTAAAAATGAAGCAGACAATATGACTACTAAATAAAAAGTATTTTTGTTATCTAGGAACATCCCTAAATTATTTATTAAAGAATCTTTTTAAAATACTTTCTAATCAAAGTTTCTATAAAATTAGTAGAGAAAAGAATTCGGAATTTCAAATTCTGGATCTATTGATTATATTGTCATGTTGTGTAACTCACATTACTAACACATTTAGCTAACCATTTACAGTCATGGCAACATTTAGATCAATAGTTTTATTTTAACCAGGATTATCAACTACAAATTTCTTATTTTGAAATTCAAATTGTGTGTCAAAAACACTTGACTATTCTACGAGCCACGTGTATTAGTAGGGTTCAATAACATTTTATATTGTGTTATTAAATACTTTAGAAACCAAAGTGTTTATATATTTACACAATGACGAATTTGGAGTAACCATATTAACATTATCTATAACATCGAAGGAGACCTATTGCTAGAATATTAAACGAATTAATAATTCAAATAAAAAAAAGAATGGTAGGTAAATTTATCCTAATAGGTCTTCAACAACAAAAGGTATTCTTTCTTGGTTGTTAAAGTTGAGGTTGACACATATATTTACGAGGTTCCTGTCGAAGTTGATTCTATCTCCACCGCCGTTACCATTTTGTGTATTTGTGCCATCTGGACCGTCTGCTTCATTGCCAGCCAAGTCATTTGTTGCTCCCAACGAGGTCGGATCTTGTATCTTGGTAATATCTATACCATTTACATTGACGTTACTGTTGACACACTTTATTTTCTGGATATCTACATGAGAGCTCTTTGGATCCTTTTTATCATAACTATAACTATTGTCGTCTTGGTAATAGTTATTGTCGTATCCGTATTGATTGTCGTATATTTGTGCCTGTGCATTTCCTATCATTGATGGGTTCAGGGCCAGTAAACCTGCGACTACCATCACTGTAATAGAAGCCAGAACTATCTTTTGATTGCTCATTGCAAAATTAAATATGAATTTAATATATCTGAGCTTAGAAGGAACATTATATGATCTTGTAGTATTTAATCATTCTGAATAATCATCAAGAAAAAGAATAGCAATTGATGTTTAGGTACAAAATCAAATCATCTAGTTATAAGCAAAGGTGAATGGTCCAAAAAGGAAGAATATCGCTAGAGTAATAGACTTTTTTAATTTTTCAATTTAATCCCAACAAAATTTATGTTTAAGGGCAAATCATACTTTTGCCAAATCTTATAGATTGAGTTAAAAGATAAGAAGAGTATTGAGCAGAAAGAAAATGAAAAATTAACCACATAAACAATATGAAAGCGATAAAAATTAGATAGCAGATTACAAAGATATTAGAAAATATGAAAAAAGGAACCTAAAGTTAAGTAACCTAATCGATCTAAAAACAGGCAAAGCAATAATATGAATTGTGGTTTCTGAAACAAATTTAACAATTTTATTGAGCATATTAAATATTATTATTATGTTTTATTCGAATGAATTAAAAACAAATGTAGACCCAACACTTGTTTGTATATACTTTTGTGGCATCTCTTTAATTATTTTATTAGAAGCCTTCCAGCCGGTACAGTGACATGGAATGATATACTTTGGATCAATTGTTTTAAGTTCGTTTACTGTCAAAGAAATGGCACGTTCATATCCTTCTCCTGATAGATGAAATCCACCGATAACTGCAAAAATTTTTTTAATTCCTGTAACTTTTGTAGCGTATTTTATAGTATTTATTATTCCAGCATGACCACAACCACTCAGTATAACCAAGCCCTTATTCTTTAGATTCATTACCAGGGCTTGGTCATCTTTAACAAGAGGATCTGGAATAAGAAGATTACTTTCATCTATATCTTCTTTGTATTGTAATGGAAATCCCTTCTCAAAAGTTGTAATTCTTGGTATTTCTCCAGTTATTAATATTCTTCTATTCCCATTATTATATTGACTGTTATTATCTTCATAATCTTCTGCATTATTATTCATAATTTTCTTTTCGTATGGCAAATAATTTAGTCCACTTTCTTTAACTATTATGCCGTTGACGTCCCTTATTGTTTTTTCATTTAAGGCATCCATTTTTGCTTTATTGCCATTAGGAAATACAATCCATCGTTTAAGTAATGCATCTGGATGCATTATAATTTTTGTTGGTTTGTTAATTCTTTTTAAAACACTTACGAGTCCTGAAAAATGATCAAAATGCCCATGACTTAATACTATAGTTTCAATATCTCTAAAGTTTATAGCAAAGATATCTGAATTGTAAATAACACCATTTTCACTAACTCCAGTATCAAAAAGAAATTTATTGATTAGTTTCTCATTTTTGTATACGTATGATATTTGTAACAGTGCCGAAAAACCATGTTCTGCAATTGGGGGTTTATTAAATTTTTGATTGCTTATCATTGGAGGTCGTTCCACTAATGGTGAGCTGGGTAATAACATATCAGTCATATTATCTACCAAAATTGTAATCTTTACATTGTCGACTTCTTGCAGCATGTTCTGAAAATATAATTGCGAGGTATTTAATAAGTATGTATGATGTCATTCTGAAGATATATATAGTTTTTAGCTCTATAGTATAATCATCTCCTATAAGAAACAAATTTGATTAAATTCTGGTCTCTTTCTAAGATTATCATGTATTTGGATAATGCTTGTAAGAGATAGTTAATTCAAAGTAAATAAAAAATTTATTGTTTCAAAATGAATGTGATTAAGTGACGTACTAAAATTAAATTTTTAATATTTTTGACCATTTTCTATATAATCTAATAAGCAAATTTATAAATTTAAGGAACGCTGATTATTACAAATATGATAGATAATGTAAAGCCAGTACCAGATGATTATCATACAATTACACCTTACATAATCATAAAAGATGCACAACATGCGATAGAATTTTATAAAAAATCATTCAACGCAGAAGAACGTCATCGCATGTATGGACCTGATAATAACACTATCATGCATGCAGAAATTAGAATTGGAGATTCTGTTATTATGCTTTCTGAAGAATCCAAAGAAATGAAATGTTTTTCACCTCAATCTGTAGGAGGAAATCCAGTTTGGCTTTATGTATACGTCAATGATGTTGATTCGACGTTCAATCAAGCTGTATCTGCTGGTGCTACTGTAATTGAACCAGTCAACGATGCATTCTGGGGAGATCGTGTTGGTTCAATAAAAGATCCATTTGGATATCAGTGGTCAATAGCAACTCATAAGAAAGATCTTTCCCCAGAGGAAATTAAAAAAGCAGCGGAGGATTTCTGTACAACAATGTCAAAGAAAGAGGTTACACAATAAAAAGAAATAAATAAAAAAATAATATCGATGAGATTTTGTGTCTTACTAAAAATTTTATTGAAATAACAATGAATTGATTTTACAAAAAAATGTTCATACCTGATATTTCATATATATTGAAAAGACTAAGAATACTAAATATAAAATCCCAAATGACAATATGTATGTAAGAAACATATTGATAATTACGTTGAATGATTTTTTCTTATATTGTATTGTTTAATTTATTGTATTTTTTTGTGGGATTATTATACAAAAATTGTATTTTTATACCATCATAATCATAAGCGTAGAACGATGAAGGGTATTTATTATCATTTTCAATTAGTTGTTCTTCATCAATAACTATTTTAAATTCTAAAAAACGATTCTTTAGGAAAAATAAATCATTTTGACTATCTACATTTATGGCATAATGATCTAACCCTAGTCTACTATTATCAATTGCAGAAGGAATGTTTTCTCCAAGCCAGGTGTTGGTAGCAACATGATGATGATACCTATTTGCAGCAAAGAAATATGCGCCCGGAAAAGTAGCAGTATGATTTAAACCCAAAATCTCTTGATAGAATTTTTTTGCGTTAGCAAGATTAGAGACATGCAAATGGACATGACCTATAGATGTCTTGGGAGGAAGTTCATTCCATTCATTATTCCCATCGATCGATTCTTTCAGTAGACCTTGTACATCTAATGGTTCAGTAACCATATGTACTGTATGATCGTTCCATTTCCATTCCGAGGGAGCTCTATCTCTATAAACTTCAATTCCATTAAAATCAGGATCATGTATGTATATAGATTCTGATACTGCATGATCTGCCATACCTTCATAATATTCAGTTATAAGATTTTTTTGTATATGTTTAAGAAAATATGATAAATATCTTCTTTCTGGTAATAAAATCGCAAAATGATATAATCCTGCTACTCTTTGTTTCCTTTGAGCTTTGAGAGCATTATTTAATTCTGTAAGTGCAATCAAAAAAAAAGATGAGTTGTTGATATCTGATGAAAGAAATGCAGTATTAGATTCTCGTCTAACTATTTTAAATCCAAGGATTGACTGGTAAAATTCAAGAGATTTTTCTAAATCTGATACTTTAAGATGTACATGATCTATCTTTAATTTTAGATTAATCATTGTTATATAGAAGATTATGGCACATTTAAGGAAAAATAATTAACGGATGTATTAAATATTAAATGTAAAAAAATTTATTATATTGAATATTATTTTACTGGACTGAATACATGTACATCACTATCCGTTCCATCAGCTACATATGCATTACCAGAAGAATCTAGTGCGATACCAATTGGATCTTGAATTCTGTCAGAGGCAGTACCTTGATTTCCGAATTGAGTAATATATCCTCCATCTCTATTGAATATCTGTACACGATTGTTATCATTATCAACGACAAAGATATTATCAGATGAATCAATTGCTAATTCTATAGGAGTATTGAATTCTCCATTACCATTACCTAGTTTACCAAATTTCATTATAAAATTACCATTTTGGTCAAATTTTTGTACACGATTGTTAAAAGAATCTGCAACAAATATATTTCCAACTGAATCTGTTGCTACATCTGTTGGATTTAAGAATCGTCCATCTCCAGTTCCATAAGTACCAAATTTCATTATAAAATTACCATTTTGGTCAAATTTTTGTACATTATTATTTTCTCCGAAATCAGTAGCATAAATATTATTTTTTTTATCTACACCTAATCCACCGGGGCTAATAAATTCTCCATCTCCAAGGCCAAATGATCCAAATGAAGTAATGAATTTTCCATCATTGCTGAATTTTTTAATAGCATAATTAGGATTTCCAAAATCAGAAACATAAATATTATTTTCAGAGTCAGCAGCTATACCAGCAGGATTAGTAAAATATTGGGGGCCATTACCTAATGTACCAAA
This sequence comes from Nitrososphaeraceae archaeon, assembly GCA_035297365.1. GTDB lineage: Archaea > Thermoproteota > Nitrososphaeria > Nitrososphaerales > Nitrososphaeraceae > TH1177. The sequence goes on along the minus strand of DATGZA010000011.1, from coordinate 35,465 downwards.
ACCAAGGATAAAGGTTCCGTTATCTGTAAATTTCTGAATCATATTTGAACGACCAGTAAAATCGGCAACATAAATATTATTTTCAGAGTCAGAAGCAATTCCACCTGCCTGATTAAATTGACCAATAGCAACACCTTTTGCTCCCCATTTCATTTTGTGTTCATATTCTGTTGCTGCAAATGAGGAATTGAATGTCACACTATTCAAAAAAATCAATAGTGACAATAAAACCAGCATACTGCTAAAAAAAAAGGTATTTTTAAAATTCATAAACTTATAACAAATTAATAGTATATTAACTATACCTATAAACTTGTAGCTTTTTCGATAAAATACTTTTGCTAATAAAAAATAAAATAAAATTAATCGCTAGATTCACTAGGATTTCTTTTATTTATATTCACTTTCTTCTAAAGGAATGCCATATACTGGATTAGTGCCAAAGTGATTATCTGTTTTTTTTGGATCGATGGATATAACACCAAGATTATTATTCATTACTTGAATACTTACAGGAACTTCAGTAATTGGTGCTTCCTTCATACTGATTGTTGCTGTTCCATTAAATATTGTGCTGTTATTATTTGGATTTGAAACATCAGTTAAGATATAATCGGTAAGAGTATGTGTATGTTTTGCTGTTCCATCAGGTTTTATCATTTCAAAAGATGCATCAAAAACAGTTGAATTGTCTGTAACTTGACTTTGATTCGATAAATTAGTTTTCCACGTTCCAGATATAATCCATAATGGTTTTCCATTTTCGTCTTCTACAATACCTATTGTTCTTCCAAACAAATAGTCTCCTTGTACTACACCAGGAGGAATTCCCATTACTAGACCTACACTTGACGAAAATAACAACAATAATCCACCACTAGCGATCACCAGATAGGCAATCATAAAAGAGCTTGTTACTGTATTCCTTTTAGAGATTTTTTTCATTAGATTATTTTGGTTACCTTCTCTTATTACTATTTCTCTTCTATTGCTATATTGTATTAGGAATTTATTTATTTATTTATAAAGCAACAAAAAACAATGATCTACAACAGGGAACGAAATGGAAGTATATTTGCTATAAAGCGGAAGAAAATTACTGTGACAGTTTTTTACAATACTATAATTATTTCTATAATTATTTCCGAATCGGAATATTTGTATAAGCAAAAAAAATAGAACAGATATAGATTTGCTTGATAGATGAAATCGATAAGGTTATCCTTCATGAACTAGGAAAAAACGCTCGAATTTCCGCATATCAGATAGCTCACATTCTTCATGAAATGGATTACAAGATAACAGATCGAGCAATAAGACAGAGATTGAAAAGGTTAGAGAATAGAAATGTGATATTAGGATATTGTGCGATTATTAATCCCGAGCTAGTCTCACAGAAAGTAAATCGTACTATTTTATTAAAATTCAAATTTACGTCATTTTCAAATAATTTAATTAATGGATTAATTAATTATTCAAAAGAGGCACCATTTTGTGTTTTTTCGGCAAAAGCAAGCGGAGACTATGACTGGATTTTTCATTTTGTATTTGATACAGTAGAACAATATGAACTTGAAAGCAGTAATTTCTTACAAAGATTTGCAGAAATTATTATGGACTATCGTTCTTATGAAACCAAGACATTCAAACTATCCCCCTATACTTTTCTTAATGATAGTAAACTTACTGAAAGAAAAATACTTGTCTATAAAATTCTTGAATCTGTTGAAAGATCACAATTTTTACAAGATAAACTACAGTTGATTGTAGATGGACTAGTAAAATTTTTTGATGCAAAATTTGCAAGGATTTGGTTATTGGATGAAGATGAACAACATTTAATTCTAAAGTTTAGTGCTGGAAAATATAAAAATATTACCGGAGAATTCTCAAGAATACCTGTTGATTCTTTGAAAATTGGCTATATAGCTAAAACTGGTAAGCCGATTATTAGTAATGATGTGGTAAATGATCCACGAATAAAATATCCTGAATGGGCAGAAAAAGAAAAACTTGAATCTTTTGCTGGTTATCCTTTGAAACATAAAGGAAAAATAATAGGAGTTCTTGCTATGTTTAGCAAAAAAAGACTTGACATAGGTGATTTTGAACTATTGGGAGTTTTCTCTGACAAAGTATCAATAGAGTTATCTACACATTTTGATGCTCAAGAATACCTACAATTAAAATGATTTCTAATTAGTAATTTTTAATATTTTAGATTTATGAAGATTTCTATCACATGGAAATTAAAAATGATTAAATAATGTTTTCGATAAAAAAGTATTAATCAACAAAAAAAATCAACAGTTCATTTTAGATTTTATATGAGTGGTATGATTAGTTATTATCATTTTAGCTAAATATTTCGACATTCGGCTAATTTTATTCCAACATTAGATTCAACAATATTTTTGATGCCATTTTGCATAAAATCTTTTGATTCTGCTGAAATTATCTTCCCTTCTTCACTACTAATGTATTTATTTGGTCCGAGTCCTACACTTCCTTTTACGGTTATTGTTGGATAATAGTCACTTACTGTCAGATCATTTACTATTTTCTGAAGCTCATTCTTTGATAGTATTGCTTTTACTATAAATTTATCGAATGTTGCATTATCCGAAACTTTTTGTATTGATATTATGTTTCTAATATTATATTGTTCTATGAAATCATTTACACTTTCTTTAAATCCACTAAAGACTATTGGTAAACTGGCATCATCATATTCAATCATTTTTAATTGCATTTGTTTAACGTTGATTTCATTTTCTGCTCTGAGAATTTTATGTTTTTCATTAGAAGTATCTAATAATTCATAACATGTTCCATCAATATTTACATTTACATGTTTTTCTGGATAATAACTGAATGCAAGTAGAAAGCCTACCGTTCCAACTACTATTAATGCTAATATTCCAGGAAATGCAAGTTTATATAAATTTAAAGCCATTTCTTTTATTCATCCCTACCTGTTAATTGTAATCGACGTAATATCGATACCTCCTTTCTACTTCCTTGTTATTTCCTGCAATAATTGAAGAGATTCCATATCTTATATTTTTTGAAATATACTGTTTCATGTAATCTGAATGTTCATTATTTGGAAAACAAGATATTAGCAAATTTTCAAATTTTTTTATAAATTCAATAACCTTTCCATGATATTCTTCTTGCGAAGGTTTACCATTATTGGTTACTTTAAACCATACAGTAGCTGAAGGTGCAGCATATGTTTTTGCAATATCCTCTAACACTCTATCTAGTTCGAAGAGATCTATATTTTTTAATTGATTCATAACTATACTACGTCATCTGTAATAATATTTTCTACGGAATTATTTTTGGTTTTTATTTTCCATTTCGGAAACTATATGCGAGATATTTGTATGGTATGAATATGTTATTTTAATAATCATCATCGTGAATTTCCGAATCGGAAATAATGAATATCATACAAATATTTAGAAAAGGAAATTGAAAAGTTTTAGACATCTGGTTCATTTAGTAAAGTAAATGACAATTATATTCATATAAATTCTATTAATTCATTAAATCAAAAATAAAACTATGTAATTGCAATTCATATCTACTCGGTCGCATTCAAGAAAAGAATTGAATATTTTACAAAATAAGGATATTAAATATATTACTCATTCATAAATTATAATTTTTAAAATGATCAACAAAAGATATAACCATTAGATACATTTTTGTATCTATTTCAGTGGTTTGTGAAACAAATTTGACATAATTTTTATACCTACATAACATATTATCTCAAGCGGATTGGGTCGAATTTATAATGTTAGCAATCTAATTTTTTGAACCACATTAGTTAACTTTTAAAAAATTGGGTATATAATCAAAGCATAACTAATAACAAAGATTAAAAAAAATTTGTTCTAATAGCATTTTACAAGAGTTAATCTCTATGTACTACAAGTTCGAGCGACACAATTACATGGGGTGCAACCCTTAAAAATAGGAATATTGTAGAGTTTAAATTAGAAAATAAGGTGTAACATGCCACGAATCACCAAAAAAGACTGAAAAAATAATAATACTTGATCCAAAATTTAGCTTTTTCCTTTACTTCTTTGAATAGTAAAGTTCATTCAATACATCACGTAAGATTTCCTTTACATGTTCTTCTTCCAAATGTGGCTCATTCTTTCTTTCTGACAGTATAGAACGTTGCTGCAAAGATTTTATTTTTGCTTCAAATTCTTTTTCCATCTGTGATACTCCGATATCCTTTAGAAGACTCAGCTGGCTCTCAGCACTCTTGTAAAACTCTCTCCTCAGTCTCGTATCTTGAGATATTTGCTGGGCTGAGGTAAAAATCCCTACGAGAAGCAGGTAGGCACCTAGTGGTATAAATACTTCTGTTATTAACCCATAGGGTGGATATACGTGACTTCGTAATGGTGCTATTTCAGTGGAACAAAAAAGGATCATCATACCTATGGAAGAAATAAGGAGAGATTTGTAAACCCGATCATGGTGAACCAATGAAGAGGCAGTCCAAAAAGATAAACTGAATAATAATGCTCCAACTTGCTTTGTAGCACTAAAAATTAGAACATATATAACGCTAAAAATCACTGGAGAGGAGGACAACAAGAGGAAAAATACATCTCCAAAATAATTCTGAAAAGGAAAGATATAATATATCAATGGTATACTCATTAGTGAGAAAAATCTTATTCTACCCATCTTGCGTCTATACTCACTCAGAAGTATCCCTGTAGCTATCCACATAAGTAAGAATGAAGACAGAGACAGAATATCAAATACCACTGATAATGATTCAGTAATTGGTGATCCAGGAAGGTTTACTACATATGAAGTGATAGGATATGGTTTTACCTCGGGTAACACTGAAAATGAAAAATAGAATTCAATATATAGGAGGGAGATGACAAGGTTGACAAAAATAAGTGAGAAGGCTACAGTATACAACATGATTATGTAATTTCTTTTTGAAGTTAACCAACCTGCAAACAAAAAAATCAGGAACGACAGAAATACCAATGCCGAAATATAACTAATATAAGTTTGGGCCTCTAACAAATTGAGACTGTATTTATTTAGAACTAACATCTGGAAAATAATAATTAGTAGTAAGGATCCAGTCAAGATTAATGTGGCACTAATTATGGTGTGAAAATACCGAAAACCTAGCGGTATTGCTTGGTATGGATCTCTCGATACAATTCTTCTCACAAAATTTAGCAGAATGGGGCTACTCGTTAGAAATAGTATGGAAAAGATGACAAAAATGGCAACGTTTAACCAGATCGGAATTCTGGCTCCGCTGTACGAAGAGAACTCTACAATCGTTGAATCAATTACCGTAACAGCTGTGAAAATCAAAATGAAGATAAATGAGTTCTTCTTCGTTAGGTTAAAGGTTGAGAAACTAGTCATTTTTATCTTCATTTTACGTAATAGAAGCTATATACGGAAACTCCTGTATAAATAAGAACCATGTTCTATTAGTTTAGGTTATCGAAAATAATAATAGCAACAACATTAATCATTCAATAAATTAATGAATAACAATAACATCTTTTGTACTGTTAAGAAATCTGGAGGATCAAATTATATTTTAGGTGCATTTTTGCTTCTCTCAACTTTTATTGCGATTTTTGGACTTCATAGTGTATATGGTGCAGTTGAATTGTTTTCAAAAGACGAGAAACCATTCGGCGTACAGTATGATGAGTGGGTTTCTAGATATTTTAATTGGGACTTCTCGCTTAATACAGATGAATTCACTCCAAAACCCGACGGATGTATTATCAATAAATCAGAGTCATTGGTTATGCTACTTAACACAATAGTGGATGGGTCTGTTCATCAGGTATGTAAGATCTCGTCTAATCAGGGTATCATGATACCAATGTGGATTGCATGGTGTGACATGGGAACTGATCGAGCGCAAATCCGAAATCCGAATTTTAATCTGGACGAACAATTAACGAAATGTGCAAGAGAAGTATACAACCTAGGAAACATAAGATCAGATGTCAAAGTCGATGGAATTCCAGTTGCCAATCTTGATGTAAAAATGTCTTTGACATCCGGATCATTAGATTATGAGATAAATTCTCTAACTAATGTTACCGAATTATACACAGCAGGATTTAACGTTACCTTACCAGATGATACTCATCAAGCAGGTGTTGTGCCAGGAACATGGCGCGCAGGAAGTCATGGATGGTGGGTCTTCCTGGAGCCACTTCCTCCTGGGGAGCATACAATCTTTTACAATGTTCGCGTCACTCCAACCGGTGCCATCACTTCAGCTGGTACTAGTCCTCATTTCGCAGATGTTACATATTCTCTTCAAGTAGTGAAGTAAGCATCTTGTTAGATTTAATAAATTTTGAGATACCGGAATACACTTTTTACTAGAAATTCCATACATCGCTATAAATGAGGAACAAATAAAAAATACTATCATCTCTGTGCTGTTGAATTTTTAATTTGACATCTTTATTTATTAAATCCTCTAAAGATGAGTATTGAAGTAAAGACAAACAAGAAACATATTTGTACGTATCTACAGAATAAACAACAAATACAACTCTAATTAATCAAGAGAGAATGGTAGGTATGTTACTTTTCTTACTTTTTTCTTTTAATTCTTTTTTTATTTTCTTTCATTAGGTTTGCAGACTGTAAACATTCATTCGCCTTCTTTATGAGGCAGTATTATAGCCATTAGCGTATCGGTACAATCAGAACCTCAATCTCATACGGAGTATATTAATTTTAAACCTAGCCAACAAACAGTAATGGAACAAACTAAAAGATTTTAATATCGTCAGAGCCTTTGATGTTGTACCTTCAACCACTCACAGTAGAGAAAAACAGTAATGTCACCGCCAAAATTGATAGAATAATAAATTTAATACTTGCAGGTATTTGAGACTTCATTTCTTTTTATTCATACTATTGAACGTACTATAAAATATATATTCTACACTTTCATTTCTTGTTCTGGTTTTTATATTTACTTAGATTATAGTTACATATTACAAGTAGAATCAACATATATTCGGTTTTTGGAAAAGTTGGGTTTGCAGATAGTGAGAAATTGCGAGATGACAATTGAAAACTGTGAAGTCTGACATTAAGAAAACATATGTTGTGGATTTCTATTACTGTAGAATTATTTTAATTTCTGTGTAAATAAGAATTGGATTTTTATATGAACCAATTCTTTAGAGAACGTTGTTAAACAATATTTATATGAAAATTGACATACTAGTTTACTTAGTATGATGACGGATATGTTGAATCCAGAAATTGAAGAGCTAAACCGGAAAGCCGAACAATATTGCCAACTTCTTTCTAATGTACACAATGAGATTAGCAAGGTAATTGTAGGTCAAGATAAAATCATTGTCAAATTAATAGTAGCATTGTTGTCAAAGGGTCATGTATTATTAGAGGGAGTTCCAGGCCTTGCCAAAACTTTATTGATTAAGACATTATCGGAATGCATTGATTCCAATTTTGTGAGATTACAATTCACCCCTGATTTATTGCCTGCAGATATCATTGGAACCAAAATTTACGATCATAATTCTACATCATTTAGAACAGTAAAAGGACCGATCTTTTCTCATTTTGTTTTGGCGGATGAAATAAACAGAGCCCCTCCAAAAGTCCAATCAGCATTATTAGAAGCGATGCAAGAAAAACAAGTAACCATACAAGGTGAGACATTTCCACTTAAGGAACCATTTTTTGTTATGGCTACTCAAAATCCTATTGAATCAGAAGGTACCTACAAGCTACCTGAAGCACAAATTGATCGATTTATGTTTAAACTGTTAATTTCCTATCCTCGAAAAGATGAAGAATCAAAAATTATTCATAGATTCACAGAAGGCATTGATGTTAAAATACAAAAAACAATTTCTGCTGATCAATTAATGGAAATTCAAAAATTTAATCATCGAATTTATACCGATCAAAAAATTCGTGACTATGTAACACAGATTGTTGACGCGACAAGACATCCAGAAGATTATGATCTGGATATGGACAATAAGATAGAGTATGGTGCATCACCACGGGCTTCCCTCTGGCTCACGGTAGGTGCAAAATCCAATGCAATTCTTAATGGAAGGGGATACGTAATTCCACAAGATATTCAGGATATTATCTATGATGTACTACGACACAGAATTATTCTTACCTATGATGCAGAAGCTGAATATATTACTAGTGATCAAATAATTAAAACTATTCTAGAGAAAATCCCTGTGCCTTAGGTGTTGTTTTAATCATCTAAAAGTGATCCAATGCAGCAAACACAAGAAATTCTAAAACAAATCAAAAAACTAGAAATTTCTACAAAATATTTAGTAAATGAATTAATCACTGGAAATTATCACTCCGCATTTAAAGGTCAAGGTATTGAATTTTCAGAACTTAGAGAATATAGGTCAGGAGACGATATACGTTCTATAGATTGGAATGTTACTGCTAGATACAATCAACCTTACGTTAAAGAATTTGTTGAAGAACGAGATCTGCAAGTATATTTTCTTTTAGATATGTCCAGCTCTGGAAGTTTTGGAAATAAAATTCCTAAAAAAAGAAAAGCATTAGAAATTGTAGCAAGCTTGATGTTTGCAGCACTGAGAAATAATGATAATATTGGTATTTTTTTATTTACTGATAAAATTGAAAAATTTATTCCTGCAAGAAAGGGCAAAAAACATGCTCTGCAAATTCTAAGCTCAGTTATTTCTTTCGAACCAAAATCAAAGAATACTAACCTGAAAACAACACTTGCTAAAGTCTCACAAATTCTAAAAAAACGCTGTATTTTGTTTATACTTTCGGATTTTTTTGATTCAAATGATTATCTAAAACCGTTAAAAATATTGAGGAGAAAACATGATGTCATTATATTAAAAATCTCTGATTTACGTGAGCAAGAAATTCCTGAAATAGGATTAATCCAGCTTGAAGATGAAGAAACAGGAGAACAGATTCTTGTGGATACATCAGATCCTTTATTTCAAAAAAAATATACCGCGATTGTATCTAATCATGAGTCACAATTGATGTTAAATCTAATAAAATTGAAAGTAGATTTTATAAAGATTTTATCTGATGAAAATTATGAGATCCCCTTAAGAAAATTTTTTAAAAAAAGGGTCAGGAGATAATGATTTTGGCCGGATTCGATTCTCAGATTGTTTTAATTGCTCTTCTTGTTATTCCTGGATTATATATTCTATATTTTAAAATAATATCGAAAAGGAGAAAGGAAGCGATAAAATTTAGTAATTTAGAATTTATTAAATCTGCAATAGGCAATAAAAGAAAATCTCAGAGAGATTTATGGTTATTTTACCTATCTTTGGCAACAATTGGATTGATGATTATAGGATTTGCTAATCCACACATCCCGCTTGAACAAAGTAAAGAAGGAGTAAATGTAGTGCTTGTGATTGATGTTTCAGGCAGTATGCAAGCTACAGATTATAAACCTGACAGGCTTGAGGCTGCAAAAAATTCTGCAAAAATTCTTGTAGAGTCATTACCCCCTAAAGATAATGCTGGAATTGTAATATTTGGGACAGGTGCAACTACTGCAGCGTATCTGAGTCCAGATAAGGACAAAGTTATAGAAAAACTCTCTAATATTTCTCCAACGAACGGTGAAACGGCTATTGGTGATGGATTAAGTCTGGGAATTGATATGGCAACCTCTGTCCAAAATAAGAAAAAAGTTGTGATTTTACTCAGCGATGGGGTAAGTAATGCAGGAGTAATCTCTCCATCAGAAGCCGTATCTTTTGCAAAATCAAACAATATTCAAGTTTACACAATTGGTCTTGGTTCTGAAGGAAAAACTGTTCTTGGTTATGATTTTTTTGGTAGAACGCAATATGCAGAACTAGACGAAGGTACACTCAAAGCTATTGCAGAGCAGACTGGTGGCAAATATTTCAAGTCTGTTGATATTAAAACATTAAATGAGATTTATCAAAACATCAGTACTGATATAAAACGAGAAAAAGAAGAAACTAACATTAAAGATTGGTTTTTTGTCTTTGCGCTTGGTATTCTCTTTTTACAGATCTATTTGAGATATGGTAGAGGCAGAATAATACAATGAAAATACTTGTTTTATTATTATTATTATTTATTTGTCTAGTTTCCATCCAAGTTGTTTATGCACAAGATATTTTGTTGTCAACTGAACAAAGTGAATATTATTTTAAGATTGGCGAAAAGGCTATAATTCCAATTGAAATAAATAGCACTTATGAAAAACAGATTTCTGGCATCTTACAATACACCATAACACAGCAAATCAATCAGGGAAATGTTCAATTCTCAAATTCTAATACAGAAGCAAAATCTCTTGTAATAAACGAAGAGAACCAAAAAATTTCTTTGGATTTAGGTACGTCTGATACTCCCTCTAATTTAATCCTGAATCTAAATTTTAATTATAATGAAAACGAAGATCGAACTGTTTCTCTAGGTCCTATAAGAATTCACTTTGTATCTGATGATTCTCAAAAAAATAATCAACAAAATAAAATGCAAAGCTCTTCTCAACCAAACACACAATCTAAGCAACAAGATTTATTTTCTCAACAAGAACAACAGATGGAACAAAGACTAAATGAACTACTTGGAAATCAACAAAATCCATCACAAAATCAGCAACAACTTCTTCAAAACAACCAATTATCTCAAGACAGCCAAGCATTAAAGCAACAAATACAAAAACAGGTACAACAACAAGAACAAATAAAAAAAGAGTTTGAAAAGCAGTTATTATCTAATAATGGTTTTCTAAATAGACACCAAAAACTCTTAGAGAATGGTTATAATGTTACTAACAGTATTTTGAATCCTATGTCTAATGGTACTGGCAGTTTTGATCTAAAATACAAAAATACAGATGGAAAATGGGCTACATTACAAGGAAATATGAAAAATGGAACAATAACAGAGCTCAAACAACAAACACAAGACCAACAAGAAAAGCTTTTGGAAAAATTAAAACAAAATAAGCTATATCAACAATTTCATAATCAGTTAGTCACAGAAGGATTTTCTCAAAATGATATCAATTTTCAAGACAATGAAAATGAAACTAATATAATACTTCAATATGAGAATCAAAAACATGATAACGCAAAAATCATAGGAAATTTTGAAAATGATGAGATTAAGCGTGTTACATTAGAAGATAACAGTTCTAACTCATATAATCTAATTTTGTTAATACTATCGGTTGTGGCTATTATATCTGTAATATCTGTTTATTTTGTAATTAAAAAATTCTTAAAGAAAAAAACATTTACTATAAATGATTCATCTCCAATTCCAAAATTAAAATCCTTTGAACACATTATTGAATCGAAAAAACTAATATCTCAAGCTCAACAGTATCATGATAAAGGAGAATACAAGGAAGCTTTTGGAACTGCCGGCAAAGCAATTAGATTATTTTTGAGCTATGATGCAGATCTTAAAAGAGAAATAACTAGTGAAGAATTAATAAGATTAATACAAAAACATAATTATCCTATAGATACTATTAGAGAATGTTTGAAAATTACTGATCTAGTAGAATTTGCTAAATCGAATGCTACCGAAGATGATTTTAAAAAAATCATATCATTATTTGATAAGTTATCAGATAAACAAAACATCAATAAAAATTAGATTAAAAATCAAATCAACTTTCCCAAAATACTATAAAGAATATCATAAAATCAAAGAATGAGAATTTTCTAATAAATAATTTGACTATGACTTATGCTTATACAACTTTCTTTTTCTTTGATTCTCTCTCATCCTATTTTCAAGACTAATTTTCTATCTATGTATGAGGGTATTTTCAGAAATACCTCCAAATAAATATTATCGGCTATGACGATATGAAAATGTTTTAGTCTGTTCCAATACTGTTTTATTGGCTAGGTTTAAAGTTAATATAATCCGTATGAGATTGAGGCTATGACTGAAACATATTAGTAAAGGATTATTAGTTTAAAGAGATTGGATTTAGTATTTACATTCTTTATTATAACACAAATATTGATTCTTTCAATTGGATTCATATCTTCTTGGTGCCATGCATGAAATGGGTTAAATATTTCTTAATAGGAATATTGGGTATGTTACTAAACTCATATGATCTATAAAGATTGCATGAGACCAGATTAACTTAAATGGGTTCTAATCGAGTAAGACTACATAATATATCATTAGATTCATCTTTTGTTGTTGTTTTATTCACTATTTTCTCTTGCTCTAACTGTTACAATCTTCTGATAAAACTTTATTCCTTATCCCTGATAATATTTTTTTTAATTCACTAAAATGAAGAGCTGAATTTGTGTCAAGACTTTTTGATATTGATAAAGAGCTTATCTTACCTATTACTTCACCTATTTCACTAGCTTTACAGATCTTTGATTTTATTTCAGACATTGATAAAAATAAAATACAATATTAATTTAACATTTATTTTATAACAATAATCATTCTATCAGTAGGATTTGAATACATTGTGGTGTTTCATTCTTTTATTTCTCGTCAAGGTAAATCTGTTACTTCATTGCAACCACTTAGGTCAACTTCTACAAATATGGTTTCATTTTTCTTTGCAGCCGCAATCCATTTCTTTAATTCCTGTTTCCAATCAATTTCCTTCTCGTCCACCATCTGATCAAAAGCATCAACAAATCTTGTATAAAATTCACCTACTTTCGTCATTGCCCTAAAATTCTCGTCTCCCTTTAACCCAATAGCAAATTCATTTCTGTCTTTGTTTGTATATATACAAATTAGTGATTTTTGACTCATAACATTATGATATTGTTATCATTATTGTTATCATTATAGTTATCTTTTTTTCACTTTTCTGGATCAATAGACCGACTTTTAGAAATTTGTTAATACCTGCACAGCTGCTGCTGTCAATTATAATTCATATTTAGATTTTTATTATAATAGATTCATTATAACTGATCATATGACATAAAAACAATGGACATAACACATTAATAACAAATAGGTTGTATTCATTCAGTTCTTTATTTAAATTACAATGCGAATTAGAATTAATGTATGCTTTTACATTTACTATGTTTGATAAACAATGAAAAATATCGTTTCTCTTTATGCTGTCTAATTTATGATTTTCACAATTGAATCATAAATATCTGCTAGCAATTCAGAATATCTATCTATATCATATCTAGTTTTATCATCTACAAGTTGTAATGGTATTGCTTTCCGTCTTGGATAATAAGTTATTACATATTTTAGAAGTTGACCTGCCTTTGGAAATTCTTTGTTAGATGTTAAAATCTTTAATACATTGTTTTCAATGGTATTTCTATTTTCATATTCATTATAATTTTTAGACAATTGTTTTGTAAAAATTAAATCTTCTATTGATACTTTTCTTTCTCTAAGTAGCAATAAGTATCTTTTATAAAGAAAATAGATTTCTGACAATTTTTGTCTTAGTTCCTGTCTATTATTAGCACTTGCAAGAATCTCAATAATATTTTGTTGAAAATTTGAAAAAAATAATGGCGTGTCGTGTCTTCTAGTTTCAATCCCTCTCATTTTCAATTTTCCATCTTCAAAAACACCAAAGTATCTATTTGTAACAGGAATGCGATTGTCTTGTTCAGAAGATAAAAATGCGATCCATTTATAGACACCTTCAAAGGATATTTCAAATCCGGTTCTTTCTTCAATACTGTTTTTTAATTGGATATAATCATTTTTTGTAGCATTTTCTTTTTTTATCCATATTGAATCTACAATTCCATGTAAAACTTCGAATCCTAATTCTTCTGCTATCTTTACTGATTCAAGAAGAATATTTCTAGCAAAAGCACAAACTGCAATATGTGCATCGATTCTTCCAAATTTTGCATTACTAAATCCAAGGTAACCAAAAGACGTTACAAGAATCCATTTTAATGCAGATTGTCTTGCATTATATATTTTTTTTAGGTTATCATTAAGAGTTATCTTTTTCAATTGTTTATAATGCAACCTTTTTTTGAGAACTAGTTCCAGTGATTTTGGGATCAATCCTTCCTTTCTTATACAGATGTGATAATTTAATTCAGGTATTTTGTTATTTGAATCCAAGTAACAACATTGACATAGAATTGTCTCAGCTGAGATATTTTTTTTGTATATTATATTTGGATATAAAGATACAAAATCAAATTCGGCTACTTTTTCATGAACTCCAATTTCTGGTTCCAGTATGAGACCTCCTCTATCGGCAATAAAAAGTTCTCTTAATGTTTTCGGATATTCTGACATTGTTGGTTTCCAGGGTACGAGAATACCTTTTTTTGTTGCATTATACAGATGAAAACTTGTCAAGCATTTACCAATTGTTGCTCTTGAGGTCTCATGCAAGGGAAGTCTTGATAGTCTAGAAATCTCAACAAGTCCATGGATATCTTGAGTTTCTCTCCAAAGAAAAGAGGAACTTGTATCTATATGACATCTACCATAAAATCTGACGCTAGATGGTTTATAGTATGTTCTACCATATGAAAAATACGAGACGCCGTTTCTCGTAGGTTTTTTTAGTGTGACATCAGAATCTCTACCAAGTACCAAATCCAGATTATTTTCTGATGCCCTATGAATTAGATAGGGAAAAAGAAATGAATCTCCGTTCTCTGTTATAATTATATCAGGATCTAATTTTTTTACTATCTTGGATAACTGTATAATTATTTCATCTTCTGATTCATTTTGAATATTTATTTTTGGTTCTTTGTCACAAGTTGTAGTAATAGTAATATGTTTTAATTTATCTGATAATTTTGGTATCCCTCCTTTTTGAAAGTTTATCTTTAAATAAATATTTCTAAAATTTGGTACAATATAATCTGTCAAAGATACACAATCATCATCAAACACTTTCCAAAATAATCCATACGGGGACTCTTCGACATCAAATATGCCACATGGAAATAAATCATGTTCATAAAAATAATGCTGTACTGGTAAAAGATCTATATTGTATAATCGAAATCCTCCAGATACTTTTACTATTTTCTTTTCTATCATATTTGCAAGTTTTACATTGCTTCCAATATATTGTGTGTATATCTTTAATACTTTGGATTTTTCATCATCTGTTATTTTCTCATATCTATATACGTATTCAGTTTTTTTAATGAAATCTTCTGTCTCTCTAAGATTACATATTTGTTCTAAATTAAAGGTATTATTGGTTGCTAAATAAAAATAATTGTTCCATTTGGTGTCTTCTATTTTTATTGTATTATTTTTGCAATCTTTAATCCAAAAAACCATTTTGTTATCTAGATGGTAAGCGTCAAAAATCCATCCAGTTATTTTAACTAAATTGTAGTCACTCCATCTATAGTAGGAACAGTAGTAGATGTTGTTCGCTTGTATTGTTCAAATAAAAGTGTCATTAATAGAGATTCGGTTGAGTAATCCCTTCCTTTTGCACTGATAGATTCTGAATATTGGTAACAATTTTTTAGCATCTGATCAAATAGTTCTCTATCTTTTTTTCTCAGGCAGTCTGAATAACTTTTCCATGAGTCTATCTCTTTTGTTAGTATATCTTCATATGGAAATAGATTCATCTTGATATCACATTCGTCTTTTTTTTTAAAGACTTGTATTTATGAAAAATAATAGATAATAAAATAGGATATATTCTAATGGGATTACTACAATAAGAACAAGCAGAATTGTATAACCTGGCAATTGAAAACATTTCTCTAAATAATTTTCTCTTTTCTAGATTCAGATATTTTTGATATGATTTCCATTCATTTTGTTCGAGATCAATTGCTATTCTAAATGATGGAATAGTTCTACCCATTTATATTCACGTTGTATCTCTTTTTTGTAGGTTTCTTATGATTCTTGAAATCTGGTATAATGATAGAAGAGAAAACGGTTACAATAGAATTGTTAATACTATTTAGTGATTTTGTAATCTGTTTAACAATCCAATCTTTCTCTTCTTGTTCTATTTGCTGTTTGATCGAATTCAAGAGAAATAGATCAGAAATAATAACTAATAATTTTGATTGGAATTTTTCCATTAATTCAAAAAGTTCATGAATTAATATCTCTGCTAATTGATAAATGGTAAACACTCTGGTAATTATTACATGGTCTAAAACCTTGTTGACATCCATCCCATACTTTTTCTTTGCGAGATTTACACATTGATAAAAATCAAATCTATTATTACTTGTAATAACAAGTACATTTGAAGATTCTAGACCACCATATCTTTTTGGAAGTAATCCTTTAACAATTATATCACTAACGAATTCATCACAATCTACAAAGGAAATCTTGTCACCATACCTTAATTCAATAGATTCGTTGTTTATATGGAAAGCCAGTATATTCAAATATTCATAGGCAGTTAACGGTTTTGTATAGTGTAACACCGTTTCCATACCGTACTTTACGGTAATGAAATTATAAAAGTATTGCTATATGAAGTTGTGTATAAGATACCAGAAATCTTTACATCATGTCAAATATTATTGATATACTACAATTATTATTTAGTAAATGAATTCATTATAGTTACTAATCTATGAATGAAACAGAACTTAAGAAATTATTCAAAAGTTCAATTAAAAACAGACATATTCAAAATAATCATCATCTACCTATCCATATTTCAGATTATCAATCTCATCAAATAAAGATAAAGGAGGAAGCATACTTTGGTAATTTTGACTTTGTAATTGTAATTGTCCATAAAAATAATGAGAATCAAAGAGACATAGACAATACCTATAGTGGTACCGCCAGAAAGGACATTTTCTTTCAAGACCAAGGGCGTGATGATGAGGTTTATCAGAACATTCGCATGCGAACTCATCAGTTTATTCAAATAGCTAAACAAGAAAAATGCAGTATAAAAAATTTAACATTTATTCCAGTAGAGGTAAAATCAGATAGTGATGTACTTGACAATCGTCTTCCTAATCAAATATTAAATGCTATCCTAACCTTTGGTAGGTCATTTTTAGTACTTGATCAGAAACATATTTCCAAGAATCTTCATCTGTTAAAACTTCTTCCAACAACAATTATAGGATATACAGGTAAAGATGATTTTTTTGAAGTACTGTCTGTATTCGATAGATTCGTAATGAATGGAATATTTAGTATTCCAAAGAGAAGTTTTAACAAGTTATTACTCGATAATAAGGTAACAAACAAATTTAGTGACATAGATAAAATATATAAAAGTCTGGTTACACTGGAAAGGATAAACCAGAAACTGGCGTTTAACTATCTATTTAGATTTGGAACTAATGTTTTGGATGAGAATTTTTTGTTACAAGAAGAAATAAAATTTCTAAATAAATTTTGTGAATTTTTTAAAATACCTACAGAAAATTCATACAAAAAAGAGATTATCGAATTAATTAAAAATAGTGAAAATCGTTTGATTACTGATTTTCTATAATTATTACGATAGCCTGAAATATTAATTTTATAAAATAACTATAATATTTTGTAGTGGATTGTTGGCTAAATTCAAAATCTGAAGATAAAATTGAGTATTAAATATTAAAAATTACTACAAATATTTTTGATATATTTTCTAGTTATTAAATCATTTAGATCAATAGAGAGAAGAAGGATTCCTATTATAAATAAAAATAAACTACATTGTTGTGGTAAGACATACCGCCGACGCTGTAACAACTCAATTCCGGAAAGAAGAAAGTGAATTATTATTTTCTACCCCTTTCTACTCCGAGATAATAAAAAACAACATTTAGTTTATATTTAATAAATCGGACCAATGGAAAAAGTGAGATAAACCAATATTTCACCCAAGATCACGACGTATATTTACTAATGAAAGAAATATACTGAAAGTCTTATAAGAAATGTTATGTATAACAAACTACATTGAATTTTTCTAATGATAAAGAGTATAATGAGAATAATAATGAGAATATAGATTTTGCTGCAATACTTACTGGAAGAGAAGAAGTGCCAGTAGTAGATACATTAGATACTGCTTTAGCAACATTCCAATCCAAAGATAATGAAGATCTAAAATTCTGTGTGAAAATTACAGATATGAGTAAAATAAAAGAAGTTAGTATTGACGTAGGTAAACATGAGAAAGGAGAAACGGTTGCAGAGCTATATAAGTCTGAAACTCCATCAGACGAAGTTACGGGCAAATTATGTGAAGGGGATATAAGTTCACAGGATCTTAAAGGGCCGTTACAAGGAAAGAATACCGAAGAATTGGTCAAAAAAATAGAAAACGGAGAAGCATATGTAAATATATTGACAGAGGATAAACCGAAGGGAAAAGTAAGAGGGCAAATTAAGAAGTTAGATCATATTTGAGAATTTTTATGAATATTAAAGGAATAATCAGTGACTATGATAGACTCTGTTCATCTATTATGTTTTTTTATTTTAATTTAGCGATTACTTTTGAACTTCAACCAATTATAGAATGAGATGTTAATGAGTACTTTATTGCTTATACTGACTTTCCAATTTGATAGATAAAAACTGTATTTTGTAAATACTCTGCTATAACAATCCCTCAATGATTTATAAAGACTCTAATTTCCAAAATCTCGCACTGTTAAAGCATATTACTACAAACTTTGTCACAACTGCTTTTGATACTATTTGATGTTAATGTGTGAACCAGACAAGAAATCTTTACAAGAGTTGCAAACACATGAAAATTTTGGATGAAAGAATAGAGAAATCAGCAGATAAAATTCAAAATATAAGCAAAGTTTCGCAAATTATTTCAGAAAGTAATTAAAAAAATCTTTAAATCATATCATTAATTTCACTTACAATAGATGATTCCAAGAGTAGTATTGATTTTTTTAGTCCCGCTTTAATTTTCCTAAACTTGTTATCTTTTAATTTGATACCTGTACATGGGATTAACGACACAAAAAACGATAATATTAAATTTGAAAAATTAGTCGGTGAATTTCTAGATTGGTGGGCAAATGTACCATTTGAAGAGGATCCTCAACAGTTAGTGAATCCGTGTGTGATACATGATACAGATTCTGTTATATTCTTACATGATCCATTTGAGATGGGAAACATTAAGGATACATGTACAATTCCACACAAATCGCTATTTTTCCCTTTCTATATTGGATGGTGTACTAATGGTCACACAGATTTGTATGGTACTAACTCATACGAAAAATTGCTGAAGTGTACTTTAGATTCTAACCGTGGTATTGTTACAATGACAGCACATTTAGATGATAAAAAAATTGTTGATTTATTGATCGATAATACAGATGTTAATAATCTAAAAGTTCGCTATAATAACTCTCTGGCTGGTTATTATAAGGAAATAGGGCCTACAAACTTCTTTGACTTAACGGTAACCAACAAAACTCAATATACAAGTTATGAAAAACCACAGGATTTTGCATCATCACCAGTAAAATATAAAGCAGTTGCTTATTGCTTCTGTGGATTTATAGATAAGGATAAAATCTCAAAAGGAAACCATCAACTAACTTATTATACAAAGATTGAGGGATCTGGAGGCTTGGATAAAACAAAGGGTTGGGATCATGAGTCAAAAATAACTTACATTTTAACGGTAAAGTAATAGTTTAGGATATTATCTAAATAAGTCCTATTTTTTATTATGGTTTTTTATTATTTTTTTCTACCTTATCGTCTTTAACTTGTATTTTCCTTTACTTCAGACATTACATCATCTATTATTTCTTTTAGTTCTTGTGGATTTATCTCTAGGGGTTTTTTATCTTGTTGAAATTGTGATGAGTAATTCATTAATGATTTGACATTTTTTTCAATTTCACTTTTTTCTTCAGAAAATGCAATATTATTTAACAATGTTGTATCATTTTCTAACTTTTTATTGAGATATTTCCGAAGGGAGAAATCTCTTGCTGCTGTTGTTGCACTGCTATAAATTCCCAGCAGTAATAAATAAGATGCTAGACCCATAAATGAAATTGCTGCAATACCTACAGGTGGATAGGAAGATAAAATTAATGTACTTATGCCTTTAGAACCAAAGAGAAACATCATTCCAATTAAGGAAATCATTAACGAATTTTTTATTTGGTGTCCTTTTGGAATTTTTTTGGCTATTACTAAAAATACTATTGCAAAAAATATTCCTCCAAATTGCAAGTTTGAATTCAAAAGGGTAGATACGATAGGATTAAACGTTGGATTTAATGAAATGGAAGAAAAAATGCCTAAAATCGCAGGATCATATAAAAAATAATACGATAAAACCTCATATTTAGTCATAAAAAAAAATTAATGGAATACTAACTAAAATCCAATATTTAATTTTACCAATGTTACGAGAGTATTGTTTTAACATAAAAGTAGTTACAAACCATACTGCTATGAAAGATATAATGGAAGTTATATCATAGAAGTTACTTAAATAAATAGACAAGTCAGGATTTACACTGAAAATAGATGCAAATATTGCGCGACAGGATGATGGTTTTATTATATCATTATGTGTTGATAATGCCTGTGTTACATATAATAATCCAATTATAGTGTTAAGAATAAATAATGAAATTGCAATACCATATACCAAAATTAAATAATTAGGAGTATCCGAAAACCACCTCAGTAATTTCACCGTTAAAATTGATAAGAAACCTATTGATGTTAAAAATGAAGTAAAAACGGTTAGAAAAATAAAAAAATTAGAATAATTAGAATAAAATATCATTTGTCCGTAAATTGTTGCTAGAATTATTGATAGTAAAACCTGGGTAATCAATATTATAAAATAAAAATATTTGTTTTTCAAATTTGATTTGATATTCCTTACAATATTTAAGATAACAATATTGCTTATTATGAAAATAACAGAATAAATTAAATATAATTCTGTATTTGAGATATTAATTATTCTGTTGCTTCTAGGAGTACAAAATATTGCTAAAGAACCATCCATTATAATTATTGTCAACATAGATATGATAAGGAGGAAAATTGATTTATTGTTGGATAGTAATTCAGATTTACTCATGTTGCGGTATTATCTTTACATTTGGATTTCAAAAAGTTTTCTCACAAAGCATTACGTCAAGATGATATATAATATCATTTCTAGTTATCTTTAAGTGAGACTAATTGATTTAAAGAGTAAACATAAATCACATTACTTACATTATTGAAATATGAATTCAATACCCCCGAGGATAGAGTACGACATTTGTAGTGTGAGGGTAATGTTTCCATTTTGTTTCTCCTCGTCGTCACCGGGGTGTTTTGGCTACGAAACAGTCACACCATCTCAAATTAATATACCTAACAGGAATTTTCTATAATCTTCATGCATCTTTGTCTTTTCTTCTACGAGGTTCTTTTTCAAAGCACACCTAAAGTGGTATCGTCTTTTTCTACCTTTTGAAAACTTGTTCGATACAACCAGGCTGTGAACAAAGATTTCCAGACCACACTCCCAACAATTGATTTTTGTGGCGATAACTGGTCTGTTTACATCCCTTACCACATTGTCCTGATTTATTCGTGTAAGAACTTGATTCTTTCTACTTTCTGTAAGTACTTCTAGACAATACTTGGAGTCTGGAGGACATTCATAGTGTTCCATAATCATATATTTGACGATCTTTATGGTTATTGTTGGATCTTTTTTATTTGTAACAAGGGATTGCGAAGAAGACATATCTACAGAATTTTTTGATAATTATATTAAAGTTTTCCCCAAAAAGTTAAGACAATGTTTTTATCCTTCCGGTAGGCCTCTGTGGCCTGAATATTTTTATCTCAAAATCAGTTTATTTGAATTTCATGTCATTCGTCTTAGCTCTCTTTTTAAAAGTCTGTTTTATGTCAAAGTGCTTCGATGAAAATGGATTCTTGGGTACATTTATCCATATCTTTCTATAACCGTTATAACCTTTTCTGTGCTTTTTGAAGTTGGGGAGTGTCGTCTGTCTGATGGCTATACTTGGTTGTACAGACGTTCGCCTGACATAAAAAAAACTCTGCATTGGTTGTAGTTCTCATCAGGTAGTCATGACCTCCCTTTTTTTCATATTTCCATTTAACACTTTGTAGATTCTCTAAACAGCATCGATGAGAAAGTGTTGTTATTGAGGTGACCAAATAATTAAAAATTAATCAATTTAGTCATCTCCTTCTAATATAATACTAGTATGTATGATATAATTATAAGTCAACCAACGATAAAGAAACCACCGAATACGCCATCAAAACCTAAATCACCTTTAGAACGAGGAGGTATAAAATTCTGATTTCTATAACTGAAGGAACATTTATCGACGCTATTGAAAAAATAACTAAGAATGTAGTTAATATTGCCAGTGTCAAAATGGTAACTGACCAGCTCTTCCGTATATTTCCAATTGAAGGTGTAGGATCTGGCATTATCATTGATAATCAAGGTCATATACTCACAAATTATCATGTAGTCGACCATGCTAGGAGATTAAAAGTTACCTTAAATGATGGAAGAACATTTAATGCTAAAGCAATTGGAACTGATAAGCTAACTGATCTTGCTGTATTAAAAATTGAATTGAATTCTAATAGTTTTGATGACTCCAATAATGATACTAATTATCTTGATAACAAGTCAATAACCTCTATGCCATTTGCCAAATTAGGAGATTCTGATATTCTAAAAGTGGGTCAAATAGTTATTGCTGTCGGTAATCCTTTTGGTCTAACAGGAGGACCTACGGTTACAACTGGAATTATTAGTTCCATAAATAGGAACATCGAACTTGAAGATGGAGTATTAGAATTGGTTCAAACAGATGCAGCAATAAATCCAGGCAATTCCGGCGGACCTTTAGTAAATACTAGCGGAGAAGTAGTTGCCATCAATACCGCAAAAATACCGTATGCCCATGGAATAGGATTTGCAATCCCTGTAAACACAGCAAAAAAGGTCTTAGAGGAGCTAATACAATATGGGAAAGTTAATCGACCATGGTTAGGCATATCTACGATCAAGATAACCGGTAGAATAGCTAGATATTATCGGTTACCAACTAATGAAGGTGCACTAGTTGTAAAGGTGGAAGAATATAGTCCAGCAGCTGATGCAGGAATAAGACCAGGTGATATTATCGAGGAGATTGATGATAAAAGGATAGAAGAAATAACAGAGCTTTCATCTCAAATCAAAAAGAAGAAGATAAACGAAAAGACTTTACTATCTGTAAATAGATACGGAAGACGATTTAATGTTTCAGTGATATTGGAGAATCAGCCGTAACTATTTTTATTTTTATGTTTTCTATTACTAAATGATTTATTTTACTTACCATTTAGTAAGTTGCTTTATACATGTCCACTTACCAATTTATATATACTTACATTAATATAGTTAATGTGTGGTGTGTAAAATAAAAATAAAAGAAAATACTCAAATTCAAAATAAAAATAATATAGATAATGACAATTTAACCATTTTACTTACATCGTTTCCCGGTAAACAAAAGATATATGATAATGATTCTTCTATATCTCTATCAGACCTTAGACAACATGATATAGATATTATGAATATTTTGCATGGTAATGAAGATGAAAATACTATATCCACATTTTCATTTAATGGACTGAAAAGTATGTTGAATATACATCAAGAAATTTTATCAAGATCACTTAGACGATTACAAGAATTGGGTTTGATTGAGAGAACCAAATTAGGATATAGATCTACGAAAGACGGGAAAATAATATTTTCAAATCTGAAGGGTTCATCAAATGACGAAAGAAGTAGTCAAACAAAATATACACAAATTCTACAAGTGTATGTCCCATACAAACTTGTTAATAAAAAAATAGTTCAAAGTATTTCAGGAAAATGGTTTGATAACTTAAGATGGGTAGGTATGGTACAAACATTAACAGGGTATCAGTTAAAATGGAAAGATATAGAAAACTGTATCGAAATAGTTGTGTATCTGTCTGAGAACAATATCATCATAGAAACAAATGACAATCCGTCAGATATTACGAAAGCATTCAGATATTCTACAAGAATCATAGAATCAATTGGTGACATAGTAAATGAAAATAAATCTTTAATTTATCCTATAAAAAATAACGATTACAATAAAATAGATAATTAATGACAAATTAATGATTCTTGTGAATATATGCTATTTTTCATGGCTATACATTTTTTATAATAAAAAAAATAATTAATAATATAAAGATAAAAGAAATCTATACAGGATTTGGTCCAATCACTTTATTGGTTAGGCTAAAAGAGATAGAGAGAATCAAGCTAATAGAGATACGTGACCATCCAATTGAAACCGATATGAGAAACGAACACTATCCTAAGCAAAAAATGACTTGATCTCCCACAGGGCATGGTTGATTGTTGTTGGTACTTTTGAAATAATGCACTAGAATATTTGCAAAGATGTCAAAAACTGAGAAGTCAAGAAAACAGATGGTAATGAAAATCTTACAATCAAGATAGATGAAAAATAAATTTGTCTAAATTTTATTTTGTATAAGTTAAGAAATATGACTCCAAAAGCAACAATTAGTTAATATTTTGACTAACATATTGATCCATTCCTGTTTGAAGATGATAAAAATATAAACTCTGTTGTGACTTTATTTGAAATTGTAGGTCTATAATTACCTGATATGATAATATATATATTATGACAAAAGAATTAGAAAAAGTTGTTTCATTGAATACAACAAATTGGAACGATAAAGTTTTGCATTCTGATATCCCAGTGCTAGTCGATTTTTGGGCAGAATGGTGTGGTCCCTGTAAAATGGTTGGCCCAATTGTTGAACAATTAGCTTACTCTCTAGACGGAAAAGTTAAAGTGTCTAAACTTAATGTTGACCAAAATGAAGAAATTGCAGTAAAATATAATATTCAATCTATACCTTCACTAGTATTGTTTAAAAATGGCAATGAGATAGCTCGAACGGTGGGAGTTTCTCCAAAGGAAAAATACGAAGCATTTGTGAATAATGCCTTAAATTGATAAATGAAGTTCCATTTATGGAATTTTTTTCAAACCTGTACCAAGAATAATAAAGAGACGGAAGAATAAAGTCAATATAACAACATAGAATTATCGAACTGGACCATGTAGGAATGCATGTCCAGACTACTATCCACCCAGTTTGATAAAACATTAAAAATTTTAATTCTGATTGATAAATAAAAGAAATAGAAAAACTCTCCAATATCTTCGACTAATTCTTTCAATCTCCTGCTACTCTCAAAGTTTTGAATTCGCCAATTGGTACTATTGAACCATTATTTTTCTCCAAAAAAACCCTATCATAGTAATTGTATGTTCCTTCCTTATCTGGACGTATAGTTATTGTATCATTTTCTCCAAATCTTAGTAATTTTGTATGAACGTTTATTCCATCAATGTAAAGCATATGTGGCTCTTTATCTTCATTAATGACGGTAAGACTATATTGTGTTTCCCCTGTTCTAGACACTAATGTAGGATTTATTCCAGTATTTCCTATAATACCAACAACCTTGATATCTCCAGCAATGTTTTTGAATGCCACTGTTGCTTTAATTACTTCCTTGTATGTGATCACAACATGTCTGACTACTCCATTCCCAATTAACATCAAAGATATAACTAATACTAGAACCATTCCTACTAAACTAAATACAACTAGTCTACCTTCAGTAAATTTGAATTCTCTAAAAACGAAATTTTTCATATGTTATATTAATTAATTAATTAATTTATAATTGAAATTTAATGATATGACGAGTTATCTATATTGCAATTAATCAATTCCAAAATATAAATAAAGGCATCAACATCCTGGAGATACAAGGAAGCCATATCGTGCACAAAGTTCAGTTAAATTATTTGTAATGTCATTAACAAAAAGATCATAGACTGATATTATTGCTAATGCTGAAATAAACACTATAATCAATGCTACGATAATGAATGTCGTATAACTTTTTATTTTATTTTTTTCTTCTATATACAATTGTAGGAAATTTCTTTAACATCTTTCTATTTAATAATGAGGTACACTGTGCACTGTATTGAAGTCGTTACAATACTGCTAGTATATATCTTGCTCTTGTTTCTGCAGATATGGGCATACTTGATTCCTGTTTTTGTGTAATTCCCAATACTCTCCCTTTACAGGATTCCAGTAGATGGAAGTATTGCAACCATAGCAATATGTATTGTTCATATTTCTGTTTCTATGACTAATATTATTAATAGCGTTTCTGATATTTGAAATATTACTAGGACCCACTTATCGTTATTCGTTAAAAATTAAATCTCTGGAATTTCGTCATAATGGGATTCAGCTCTCTAAAATATCATTTTTTAATAACCTGCACTATTAATTACATTATATTGAAAAATATCTTAATAGTTGATGATGATCTTGACACTTCTTTAAGATATAAGAAATGGTTGGAAGAAGAAGGTTTCAATCTAACCTTAATCAATGACCCAGAATTTGCAGAACAAAACTTTAGATCTCAAGACTATGATCTAGTTCTTATTGGTTTTAGAATGTCTATGATGGATGGTTTTGATCTTTATAATAAGTTATTTGACATTTCAAAAAGAGTAGAAGATACACCACAAGAATTTAAAATATGTTTTATGACATCATCATTAATAAATTATAAAGTCCTGGCAGAAATGCATCCAGAATTTGGAGAAGAATGTTACGTCTGCAAAAAAGTTGCAAAAGATATTTTCATAAACCATGTCAGTTCTTTGATACCTTAAATAACTCATATCTTGTTAATTATTTTTAAAAAAAGTTATTTTCATAAACCATGTCAGTTCTTTGATACCTTAAATAACTCATATCTTGTTAATTATTTAAGTATGAAAAACATCATATCCATAATAAAGTAATCAAATTAATTGTTATCCACAAAGAAAATAACTTGTATAATTTGTTTAGCAGTTTTATTTTCATAAATTTTTACTTTTACGATAGTAGTTACCAACAACAAGAACTTAACAAGGTTAACAAAAAGAAAGAAACACAGGTCTCTACAAATCAGTATTGATGAAACAGAAGATAGCCAAACGAATAGAAAGATAGTCATTACAGGTGGATCCAGTGATGTGAGCAGTATTTTGGATAAAGTGTTAGAATCCGAATGAGAAAAAACTACAGAAGATATTTAATCCAAATTAGGAAAGGTTTCCACTGAGCAAGAATGGGATGAATATATGAAAACACAACCTACGTTTGAAGTAAAGGGGAATGTAAAAATTGGTCAAGATATACCAAAGGATGTTATAATTATATCATTAAGATCATCAAATAACTATGAAAATGAAGAGATAAATGTTTTTGATGGAAAGAGACAGAACCTAGAATTTTATATTAACGATTTTTTATATTCTGAAAATGATATTCGTGTCATTGGAAAGACTTCTAAGGATGTCTATGACTGTAATAACTGGTTATGTGATGATGCAATAGAAAGGGTTTCATTGAAAATAGGAGATTAGAAAATTTTATTCTCATAATATGTTATTTATTTATTTTACTAATGGACTGAAAACGTTTATAAGTGTCTGTCTATTGCTATCCGTATTTAAGTGCTATTCGTTATTCCTACTGTCGAGGAAGAGTCCTGAGTTATTATCTATATTGTAAAAATAACATAATACTTGATAAAAATAAAATTATAATTATAATTTTATAACTCTAGCGATATTGTTACGCTGATAATTTCTTTTTGTACCTAAAGATCATTTTCTAAAAGTGTTACCATGATAGATTCAGAATGTTGAAGGATGAAGAGAGATAAGATGCGAATAACCCGAAAGAGAATTATTAATTTATAAATTTCTCTTTTCTTTTTGAATCAAAGGAATAATTTTTTCCATTATTATATTATCAAAATTACTTTCCTCAAAATCCATAGTAAAAAATAGGTAATAACTTTCATTGATTGGAATTAGACATCTACTCATGTTTTCATATCTCCTAAATGCATAGACTAATTTACCCATTTTTGATTGAAATTTTAATCTTGCTTTATGTCTAATTATTGAATTTTTTGCAAACTCATTATTTTCTTCTTTGCTAAGGAAGAGCTTTAGCCCTTCTCTAACTCTTTCATTTATAATAGTACCGTTATGATCAGTTATTGCTACCCATCTTATAGACTGGTTACAATTGATTATATTTTCAATAAAAACAGAATGAAATTCATTATTTGATACCATTAGTTCGTTAGATAATTTTCTTAATAGTAATAAAAAAGTTATGAATGAGTATTATCATGAATAAAAAATTCTTTCACGATTAGTTATTATTCTACTCTAGCGATATTTTATTTTATCTTTTGGCCATAGTTACTTCTGTAATCCACTCACATTTCAAATTGAATTTGGAATGATGTTTTTCTACTGCTTCTTTGTTGGGTGCCTCCTGCAGACAGTATTAAAGAGAATGTTAATGGGGGTAACATCAAACCCGTCCTTGGAACCTATTAATTCTTCAACTTTTTCATAGTCTAGAGAAGGTATAGTGTGTAAGTCTAAAAACACTGGTATAACTTTGATTAGAGAATGTATTTATTAATTTATTGGTAGTTATATTCATCTATTACTCTAGCGATATTTTGTAAAATGAGCATAGCCTTCAATTTAAGAGAACTTAATTATACAAAGAAAATGAAGGATAAAAGATGAACTAAGTGCAATGTCTGAAGGTTTGACCGACAGTAATCCTATAAATGTATCAAGACTAGAAACAAAAAATAATAAAAACTATAAGGGCCATACCTTATAACTTACTATTTTCAATTTATCCACTTGAATGAATTTACCATTTTTTCAAAGTCTGGAAGATATTTTTCATATACGTTATTAGATGCATAGTATGCTATTATATATGGTTCTTTATTATGAAATGCATAATATTCTAGGAACTTGAATCCTTCAAATTTTCCAATTCCTTCTGCATATATCTGTCTTGAGGTTTCATTAGCCAGATTTATATCTTTTTGCGTAATAACTTTCATTGCATTTTGTTCGGCTAACTTATATTTTACATATATATCAAGAGGTGCATTTTTGACTTCATAATAAGCATCTTGTCTAAATTGTGCAACTGCATAACTTGTGTTTGAACCCCAATATTCTACTGGTATTGCAACTAGAGAGTTAGATGGACCAAACCCTAAAAGACCTGTAGCATAAGCATTCGAAAACTTTCGATATATCCAATCATCTGGAATTTCAACTTCAAAATAGAATGTTTTTTTTTGTGTTGTATTATTATTGTCTTCTTGTCCATAAATATTAGTAATTACAGAAAAATTGAGGATAACAAGAAAAATGACACCACTTAAAGTGATTATTATCATTATTAATTTTTTAATATCTTATCTTTTAAAGATATTGAATTTCGTAATCGAGACATGACTAATCTTGATTTTTGCGATGGTGAATTTGATGCTGTAGTTTGTATTTTTGCCATCTTTTTTGCAGATAACATGAAAAGACAGATTGATCAGATGTGGAGATTAGTTAGACCAGGAGGAAAGTTAGCGGTTATTGATTCGGGACCAAGAACGTTTGAACCAGCCTATTCTCATTGGAATAGGTATTAAAAAAGTATAGACCTGACTTCTTATCATCTCATAATCTATGTGATAAAATTAGTAATAATGATAATTTAAAAAAAATATTTGAAGAAAGTAATATAATAAATGTAATTATAAAAGAAGAGGAGGTATCTCAATCATTGAATAATCCTGAAAATTGGTTGACCATTGCTTTATGATCAGGACAGATGGATTATAGATCAATTAGATCCTGTTCTTTATACAAAGATTAAAGATGCAAATACAATGAAGAATTGATACAGGCAAGCCGTGATAATATTAATAAAATTCTCTCCAACAGAAAATATATCAAATGATATTTAGGAAATAAAAAAGCTTTGTAACTATCTTGTTACATTATTTTCTATTCAACTAGGTTTCTGCCATGGATTTTTAATAATCTTTGTAAAATCTCAGCAGCGGTATATCCTTTAACAGTTTGTTTGAGATCAAGACCCGATATTTCTTGAACAATTGTAGCAAATTTTGGATGCTTTGTCTTGATTTCTGATACTTTTGTCTTGATTTCTTCTTCTGTCATATAATCCTCTAACGGTGAACTACTCTGACCAGTTATTTTTTCCTCAACTAGATTTCTGGCATGTGCTTTTAGTATTCTCTGTAAAACTCCAGCTACAAAATACGCTCTGAAAGTTTCTTTCAGATCAAGATTAGGAATTTCTTGAACAATTGTAGCATACTTTGGATGGTTTGTTTTAAATTCTGATGCTTTTGACTTTAATTCTTCTCTTGTCATTTTAATATCTTCTAAAATGGTTGTCATCATAATGTGTGTATAATAACAGGTATATAACGATCTGTATCTCTGGAATAGATATATTTATATATAATTAAGAATAAAGGAAACATATTGCATAGTATTGCAAAGTATTACAATATGTAGCAATAACATAGTAATAAATTTACAAATCTATACATGCGTAAGATTTTATATAACTCAAATAAATTACCATATTCATATATTTAGCTAATCTGACTTCAGTCATACTATATGAGTTGTAAACCGACCTTGGTGAAGAATGATAATCAGGCATTATTACTTTTATTAATAAAATCGATTATTATAGAACATTTTTAATATTACTAGTTAATAATTTCACTTAAAGTTGAAGATAAAAATTAGTAAGTCTTAAATATAAATATAAAAATTTCATTTTACAGATACATTAGACATAAAATACTATTTTTCTCATTTAATTATTTTGAATTCATCTAATACTTTGCCGTCATTGGAATAGTATTTACCTATTAACGCATTTCCGTTATCAGATACATCGACGTTTAAAAATCCATAGCTAGAATCTTGCTGGTATGCAACATAAGGTTCTTGGTTGGTAAAAGGATCAAAATTAACTCCACCAGTTCCTACAATAATTTGAAACATTCCTTTAGGGGATGTGTATTCAGTTTTGGCATTATCGTTAATAATTGGTTGTGATGGATTTTTTTCATTATATGATAGAGGATATGTTCTTTGATAATTATGAGCATGTCCACTAAATAAAAAATCAACTCCATATTTTTCAAACAGGGGATGGTAGATATCTCTCAATTTTTTTATTGGATCACAAGAGTCATGAAGTCCACAAAGTGAAGAATATTGCTGTCTATGTGTCATAACAATAATCCACTTTATATCAGGATTTTTTGATGCCTGTGACAAATCTTTATCAACATAATCATATTGTTCTGTTTCTTCAATATCTGAGAAACGATCTTCATCACCAGCATTATATGTAGATTCAGAAGACATCATTAGAAAATGTATGTTCTTGTAATCAAACGAGTAATATTGCCCTGATAATCCAAAGTTTTCCATATATTGTTGAAAAATGGTTGGCGACATGTAATCATGATTACCAACTATCGTCTTCATTTTGTCAGATATTGGTTTAACTATATCCAGCCAACAATTCATATCAGTGCCATAGGATGTATCCCCAAGACTGAAGACTATCTCTGGATTGTGGTCTTCAATAGAATCTACTGTTTTCTTTGTATCTTTAGTGCAACCCCAATCACCAACTATTGCAAAATTGAAATTAGACGAATTTTTTTTATCTTCAAACTGTTCATTTTTTTCCTTAAAAGATATAAGTTGACTTTTGGAATCTGTACTTTCAGAGTTTTCACTTTTATCTGGTGTAGAGCTTTTATCGTTATATTCATTAGTATCATAATATTCTTCTGATGAGAATTCAAAAGAATCATCAGATTTGGAAATTACAGTTTTTAATGAAATATGAGTAGAAACTAATAATAACAACAAGGATAAAGAAATGATTAATATTTTATTATATTTATTTAACATATTAACATAAAGATTTTAACAGCATATATATTTGTAATAAATAAATTTAATGTTGACCCAGTACAAATTTAGAGGTTCAAATTGAGAATTTCAAAAAAAATAATATTTTGTTTAATTATATAGCTATAATAATACTAATAATTTTTCTATACTATAAATAGATGAGATTTAAAAAATTTAAAATAGTAACTCCTATTTTATTTTTCAACATCCATTCTTGTCGCTTCTATTGATAGTTTTCTTCCTTTCAAGCCTGCCACCAAAATTTGAATTCCAGTTATAAAAATCGATATTCCTATTAAGAAGCCTACAAATGCAAAACCAAATAGTGGTGACGCCATTATATATGATGATATAGCAATAGAGATTATTCCTACACCTATACTAAAGAACCTATTGAATTTGCTCTCTGATTTTTCACCAATCCCGTGGGCTATACGAGCAAAACCATCAAACATCAAGGCTAAAGCAACAAACAGTACGAGTATATACGTAGCACTGACTGGAAATGCTAATGCCAAACCAGCCAATATTAAAACAAGAACTCCCAAACCTATACTTGCAAGACGTGACTTACTCTTGAAGATAATCCCTGTTATAATTTTCTCAATTCCTACAATAAAGAACAGAATGGAAAGAAAATATACTAAAGATACAGTAGTAAGTCCAGGATATGTTATAACAAATAAGGATATAATAATTGCAATAGCTCCTAAACCAATTTGGGCAAATCGCATCCATCCATGAGTTTTTGAATCAGATTCTCTTATCATTAATAGAATACATGCGATAGTTATCCTGTATATATATGTTGTTATTGTTTTGGTAACAATATATGTTTTAATAGCAACACGTGTTTAAAATAAATATACGTGTTTATTAAAACAAAATAATAATATTTCTAGTTTACAAGATCTTATATAGCTCAATAATTTGATACTTCAAAATACAATAAAAAAATATAAAAATTTTAGATATTTTTATATCCAAAATTTAGTTACTTACATTACTTTTTCTTCAACTAGATTTTTAGCGTGTGCCTTTAATAGTTTTTGCAATACCTCAGCAGCAAAATAACCTTTGGCAGTTTCTTTCAGGTCTAGAGTAGATATTCCTTCAGCTAAAGCTGTGAATTTTGGATGCTTTGCTTTGAAATCTGCTACCTTTGCTTGAATCTGTTCGTCTGTCATCATTTCTTCTAATGGTGAACTAGTTTGATTGCCTACTTTTTCTTCAACTAGATTTTTAGCGTGGAATTTTAGCATTTTTTGTATACCTTCAGTAGCAATGTATGCTTTGACAGTTTCTTTCAGGTCTAGAGTGGGTATTTGTTCAGCGATAGCAGCAAATTTTGGATGCTTTGCCTTAAAGTCTGCGATTTTTGTCTTGATATCTTCTTCTGTCATTGTATAGTTCATGGTATCAGATTGAGCAACTGCATTTCTAGGAACAGATGTAAGAAATGCTGCGCTTATTAAGAGAATTCCTATAGTTAGGAATATTGATGCATTTTTCATAGTAAAAACACTTTCATAAATATATTATAATAAATTATTGACTATTCTCTTCATAGAGAAATATATTATCTATAGAAGAATGTATTATATTTTTCTTCTATATGACTTTTAGGTAAAGATAGAAAGTTATACTTTGATCACTATATAAACAAAGTTTTAAAACGAATTAAGCTATAATTATATATGAAAAAAATAAAAAATCTTTAACCTATGTATATACACACGTATACGTATATCTAATTTTTATAAACCAAAATGATGACTAATAACACCTATCAGAAGAAACCCTACAAATGCAAGTGAAAACCCATAGATCGCATATGGTAGTATTTTGTTAATGTTTTTATCGATTTTTGTTCTGAAAGAAGCTAAACTCATTTTTCCTATATAGTCTATAGATAGTATGTATATCAATTTTTTAATATTTACTAATGTTATATAACAATAGTATATAGTTAGGGAAAAAAGTTCTAAATATAAAGTTTATTTAAGCAGTATTTAGACTTATTTTGTGAGACCTAAGGAAGATAGAGGTCTAATTAGCTTTCAAATATTTTCCTAGCATAGATTTTTAATTGCTATAAATCTATCTTATTGTATAACCAAAAGTCCCACTTCTTACAACATCAGACATGAAAAATACAGGTACTAAAAAATCTGATATTAATTTTGCTTATATTCGCAGGTGCTGTTAAATTGACTAAAGTTCTGAAACATCGATTACATTCACCATTCGAGAAAAGTCTGATTGAAAGAGTAATGCAACACTTTAAGGATAGCACAGAATGTTTTGATGATTACTATCATTGTACCAAGAATAGTATAAAATGTGATCTATCACATGTATACAATTGGATCAAATTATTCATATATCTATATAACACCAAAATCAGAAAGACAATAATATTCAATATAAGAGGCGAAATAGTCTTAACTTAAGAGCACCGAAAAAAAATAGAGTCAAGATTATTGAAACTAACGCGTCATATACAATAGCTCAAAAATAGCTTATTATCACTAGTTGAATAAGATCCTGTTGTTAAGCTTGGAGGACTCGAATTCTTGTTACAAGTGGTCAGATTAACTTGTTCTAATATTTTACTATTTTAAAGGAATATTAGATCTTATTACAATTTTCTTATAAGATACTATCCTGGCATAACGACATGTTCAATTTCTTTATCTGTAGGCGGCACACCACTAAAGGAGCCACCAAATACAACCGTCACTTTCTTGTTTCCAAACATTGCTGCAGTAAATACAGTTATCATCCATTAAATGCACTGTCATGATTATTCGTAATACTATACCATCCGACATCAAGACCACCATCCCATAGAGATACTTTTGCTGTTTTGGAATCCCTTTTTACATCTATTCCAGTTACATTGACATCATTAAATTCCGAAACCATATTTTATAACCAAATTGAATGAATTTATAAATTTTGGTCAAATAAAATTGAAATACTTTATGTTACATATTTAATAATGCGCCATGTCTGTGATAAATTCCGGGATCTAGCAAAGGATTTATTATGGGTAAAATCGACTGCCAATAAATCACATAGATATCCTATTTTCTATGATTGCTGATTATTCAGATCTTTAATTTTTTCTTTACCCGGGTATAAAGTATGAATCAAGTCGTTTCAAAATTTGGTTTAAAGATTAAACAGAGGCAACCATATGTTTTGAACGTGAATTTGCGGTTCAGAAAAAAATACAATCTGAAAAGTGAAATCTTTTTTGTTACTCTTTTGTAAGATTTTTGTAGTGAAGTATATAATTAAATCGTATATTTAATAACCCAGCTTATTTTGATCTTTTAACTTTCTTGACCTGTTCCCGGTTGACCTGTTCCCGGTTGACCTGTTCCCGGTTGACCTGTTCCCGGT
>DATGZA010000010.1:0-8389 GCA_035297365.1 Nitrososphaeraceae archaeon | reverse complement strand
TTGCAAAATAATCTCTTCATTTATCCTCTTTACAAATGCAAGGAACACATACACTCTTTACAAATGCAAGGAACATATACACTAGCATAAATTCAATAGGATTCAAAGTAATACTTGTAGTAATGCTACAAAATCAGAGCTAAATTAAAAAATAAACGACCTATTGATCCTGATATTATAAAGTGAATAATCTGCAACATCAAGATGAAACAGGCTCCAACAAGAAATGATAGCATAGATTTCAATTCATACAGAAAAAAGAAGTATACCACTCTACACAGGTAGCAGCGTCTTTATTTTATTAACAAATATATTTTTTTCTATAGGTTTCCTAATTATGTGACTCTTATCCAATCCAGGTATTAAAGATGTTACCTCATCTACAATATCCAGCGCCGTAATAAATAGAAATTTTATAGTTGGATCGATGCTTTTTACTTGTAGATAAAGTTGCAGTCCGTTCAGTTTTTTTAACCTAATATCTGCTATTATCAAAAGATTGTGATAGAATGGATTCGATCTCATATATTCTAGAGCATATCTACAATCTGTAAAGGAAATAACATTATACTTACATTCGCTCAAAAATAATTCTAAACTGTATAACACATCAGGGTCGTCATCTATCAGAATAATTTTTTTCTTGCTATTGTAAATTCTGTGACTTGTCTCTTGTTCAATTTGATCCTCATTTAGTGAAATAGAATCGGCAGAGGCTGCTCCATTATTAGAGATGTATTTGATATCCTGACTTTTCAGTAACGTATCTGCAGTAGATTTCTTTTTAATGACGTAGGCAGAATATGTAGTATCTTCCAGCAGCTTGTATTCTCCAGATAAATCAAACAGGTAATACTTTTCAAAAAATGCTGAATAGGCTTTTAGTATTCTATAAAAATTATCTCCTATTACTAATTCATTTGGTTTAGATAGAACATTAACTTTGGCGCATAGATTTACCGCGGATCCAAAAATATCTAATTGATTGTACTCTCCAGATAAGGCTAATTCAACCACCCCATAATCTATACTAATCCTATAATTGAATGGCGGAAAGTTTTCACTTGATATTTTCTGGTTGATATTTTCTCGGTTTTCCAATATTTCCAAACCACATTCTATAACCTTCTTAAAACTCGAAATATTTGTAGTATCGGACGTATTAGGAAAATAAATTAGTAACGAATCACCAATATTTTTTACAACCTTTGCATTATTCTTTTTTACTATTTCATATATCGCGTTAATGAATGTCGAGTAATATTCTCTTGTATCCTTTGAATTACTAAATTTTAAAGTATTTTTTGTTGAATCTACAAGATCAATAAAACATATACAACATTTCATATTGGTCTCTGAAAATCTGACTCCTTTCGAACCAAAAAATCTCATGTTTAGTTATCAATGTCCTCCTTTAATTGAAAAAAATATATCTTTCTGCTAAATTGGAAAATTTATATTTGTTATTTTTCGAAAAAGCATAATTTGGCAAATGACTATAACCTGACAATACTATATCTGTATTAAGAGTGCTCATAATATTATATTGTAAACTGATTTATAAAAAAGATTTGGTATCTCTAAAATCATTTATTCGTAGAAAATTCCTTGGGACTAAACCATAGATATCTAATTTATTCATCATGAATTTCATAAAATCATAAATGTAATCAATCTTTATTTTTAGCAAGCAAATACTTTCTATAGTCCAATTTTAGTTCCTTATTGGAGAGAAAATTTATTTACTATTTAGAGTCTTATTTCTTTTGAAATTAAAAATTAATTATATTTCTATTATGACAAGATTATTTTTTATAACTATTGTAAATATTTTTAAAATATTATTTTTATCTTGATACAAACCTGCCTATTCCTATCATATCCAAACAATAAAATTGATCTTGTATATTCAAACAAAAGAACTTGCTCGAATCTACCCACAAATTTGAACTATTTTTACTTAATATCATTATTTGATTTATTATTATTATTTTCTTTATCTGGTAACTCTATTTTATCCTGTGAATATGAGACACCGCAATAAGACCTTCCCCCTCCAAGTATGATTGTATTCCATTATTTTTGTCTATCAAGCCAAATAATTGTTAAAAAAAGTTGCTAATATGCCAAGTAATAAATGATATATTCATAGAATATGAGAGTTATTTCCCAGAGTTTAAAATAATTAGAAATTTAGACATCTTCTGCAATACGAACGACTTTATTTATAATTATTTGACAATCAGGTAATGGTCGTAAAAATATATTATTAGACTTATTCAACTATATCTTTGTATAAAAAACTGAAAATGATTTGTTAAAAGAAAGATATTTTAAACCTATTTTTATAAATAAATCAGAAATTTTTCGGCGCCGAAAAGTTTCAAATTAGCAATTACAACATTTTTGTTTTTCAGCAGTCTTGTCTTTTATATGTAGATTAACTGTTTCAAAATCAACTGTTTATCTTGTAAAATTATTTTCTCCTTTTTAATAAACTATCTTTTTCATTTTTTTAATACAATTAATTTAATAACCATGTTAACATCTATTAACAGAGTTGAATTTTAATTGAAACAATTCATCGAGATTGATAAGATTTACAAGATGAAATGCTCATTTTGTCAAAATGATTTAAAGTATGTTGTTAGTAAAGAAAAGGACGATCACTTAAGAATGGAAATTTATTCTTGTTTGTTTTGCAATATAACGTATAACGAATATCCAAGAATAATCAAAGCCTCTAAAAGACTAGACTAGGAAAAGAATGAAGAATGACCTTAAATCCTTCCTATTCTTTTTTCCATTTCTACAAAAACACAATTTTTGCACCAATAAAGAAAAATATTTTTACCAACGTTTATCGTCACTAGCTCATTTATTTTATTACCACATTTTTGACATTTTTTGAATCGCATTTTCTCTTATATTAATTATCTCATTTAATTTATTTATAATTTTTGCAGATATGTTAAAATTTTACATCTAACAAATTTATTTTCTATATAAATTTTATCTTATCTTTTTCTGATTCTTGATAATGTTATGTTTACAGATAATTAAATCAAAAACACATCAATAATACTAAACCTCATGAAATTTTCTAATGAGCAACAAAAAGACTTATTTGCAATATAAAATCAAACGAAGATCAGAAGACCATGGGAAGGAAAGTGAATATAGTCACAGACAAATTACTTGCCAAAACAGGCACTGAATTCCGACATTTCCTATCCCGTATTTTATTTCCTGCAACTTCTATCATTATATTTGTTTATATAGTGATCTCCTTTGCTGACCAGGATAATACATTAAGTTATAATTCATTTCCTACTGTATCTATTCTTGGAATTGGTTTAGTAATTTCACTAATGGTCCTTTTTCGTGGTAGACTTGAAAAACATGAAATTAAAAAATTTATAGCAATATCCTTATACTTATTAATCAGCCTTATTGCTGAAATTACATATGTTTATCAACAATTTGTCTTAGAAATTTCAGTACCTTATCCATCCATTTCCGATATCGGATATTTATCTGCCTATTTATTTCTTGGATATCATTTGTTAACTAATCTTGTTTCCTTGAAAAAAGAAGGCAATATACAATTGATGAATATTCTCCTGATCAGTGTAGCAGTTTCTATCGTTCCGTTATACTTTGTTTTCAATCTGATATATATTTCAGATATAAGTATCACTACTGATCCTATTTATTTTTTGACAGATATTCTTTATTATGTAGAAGATATTTTCTTATTGGTTTCTTCCGTTGTTATTATCATTACTATAAAGAAAAACAATGTACTTATTTTTCATTGGCTATCATTGACATTGGGAATAACATTTCTAACAGTTGCCGATCTTGGATATACATACTCAGCACAAATAAGCAATGAATTAATATCACAAACACATTCCTTCTGGAATATTTTTTATGCAATTGCCAATATGTTAATAATAGCAGGTATTTTTTGGTATGGAAAAATTAAAAGTATATTATACGATGAAGAGATTGAAAATATTTTACAGAATACCTCCAATTTTCACAAAAATCTGAGTAAATACGATTTTTCTCATTTTGATGGTTTTGATCACAAAAAAGAAATTAAGAAAAATTTCAAAGATAAAAAAGAGACCTTTGAAACTGCAGTAGATATAATGCAAAAAGCAGAAAGAGAAATTGATGTACTATTTACAAAGGAATCATTTTTACTGATTAGTTACATGGATGAGGTTATTAACTTTTTAAATATAGTATCTAATAAAAAGAATCGAATAAATATTAGAATCCTAGCACCAGTACTAAAAAATAGAGAAACATTGCTAAAAAATAGAGATAGTAATATTATATTTTCAGAAAAAAGTGACAATATTCTAATAAAGTACTTTGAGAGAGATATTAATTTTGATGCTATTTTTTTTATTGTTGATAATACACTATTGTTTCTTATTTCTACAGAATCAAATAATATAAATAGTGAAAATGATTACAATGTCACATACACAGACAATAAATCACAAATACTAATTTATTCTAACTTATTCGAGAGAATATGGTTATCAGAAACAGCCAATAAAATTTCTTGATTTTCTTCAATTTCAATATCATAATTTAGACAATTTTTAATCTCTGAACCAATCTGGCAGCGTGTTTGCAATTTTTATAGTAATTGTTATCTTTAAGTTGTTGGACCGGCATAACCATATTTCTAAAACTGGATGACAAGGATAAAAAATTACGTACATCCAACCATATATATAGAAAGTAACATAAAATTGTTGAAAATGATGTTTGAAAAAGAAATGGGATTGAAGAAAATTAAATACCAAATTAAACCGCACATTTTATCTTTACATTTATTTTATTTAATCTTCTATCGAGTTATTTTATATAATTACAGCCGTTATGAAGAATAGAATTCTATATCTTAAATTTAAAATAATAATTTCTGATATCTTTAAAAGTACCATTTAAATACAATTACAAAATTTTTTTGACATTAAAAATTTATTTCATTGTCATCAACAGCTGATATGTCTTCTTTCATTCTATTTATTCAATCCTTTTCTAACTTCTGGAAGTGCTAACGCAAAACCAACATGAATACAATCAAATTTATCTTCAGTAATACATTTTAAATTTTTGTTCCTAATTTGTACTTCTACAAGTCTATTATTTTTTCTTACATCCTTTAAAATGATTGTATCGTCTGTTAGGCTAATTAATGATATTAACTGTGCTTCTTTTAGAATCTGTCTTCTTTCTATTTCTATTATCGCTGATTCAGATACGAACAAGGAAAATGAAATATTAGGATTCTTAGTCTTTTCTATACTATAAAGTTCTTCTAATCTCTTTAGTATTTTTCCACTAACAGTAATCGTCTTTTGACCTGGTTGGGGCAATATTCTAATATAGTTATAAATATTAATAAATCTAACGCCTACGAAATGTTTATAACCGTTATTAACCATTGTAAAATTAGATGAATTGGAATAAAAAAGATTTGACAAACACAATACAAAAAAGATTAGAGGTGTACAAACACCATAATATTGTTCCAACTTTATCTATGTTGTTTTATACACTTGTTTATCTTGGAATCATATCTAATTCTTGTAATCATTATCAACGTCTAGGAAAATATATCTCCAGAGCACAAAAAACTGGTAAGCTTTCTACTAAATATTTTGAAGATCAGGATATGAATTTCATGCAAGACCTTGATGATAGATATATACCATTGATTGAATACATAAATCATGAAATTGCAGTCTTGGAGAATATACCGTACATCTATGCAAGGACTATTCCACGGTGGCATAATCAACGTGATTATGTAGAAATATGGGTTGAAAAACAAGAACTAATGTCTACTTTTGGGTCAATATTAAGGGAACGGCAAGTAAGGATTGTTCCAATTAACCGATTTAATCCTTTTAGTTTGATAAATGAAAATGTTAAAAGACTTAGATCATATACAGAACAAGACAAAAAAGTGCATATCAATTATTTTGGCGACCTAGATTCTGTCTCTGAAAATATTCACCAGATATTTACTAATAAATTTTTGGAAAATGGTCTGGATATAGATTTTAAACGAATTGCTATAAATGAGGAACAAATAAAAAAATACGATTTACCCGAAAGCTACAAAATAGTAAGATTATGTAAATCAAAAAAAATAGATCCTAATATAAAATCATTTAGGGATAAAAATAATGAGAATTTGCATATTGAATTAGATACATTTCCTGCAGTAGCTCCGCATGAATTTAAAAAAACTATTCTTGAATCTGTAGATAGGTTCTTTGATATATCAATATTTGACAAAGCTATTCATGAACATTCTCCAATAGAAATTCGATCAAAAGTTAAATCGCAAGTTTTGAGATTCGTAGACAGGATAGAAAATACAAATTTATAGATATATTTTTGAATATTTCTGATTATGTTAAATAATTATGTCTGTTATTTTGATTTTTTAATTTGAAAGCTTTATTTATTAAATTGATTTTGATTCAAGATGAATAACAGTTGACAATCACTTCCTATCTCATTAGTTCAAAGACAATAAAAGCAGTAAATATTACACTAGAATCCACAACAATAAAGTCTGAAATGAAATCTAATCAGAATGAAAGTTTATGGGTTCATGCCACTGAAGTTCAAGACATATTTCAACTTCAAGACATAT
This sequence comes from Nitrososphaeraceae archaeon, assembly GCA_035297365.1. GTDB lineage: Archaea > Thermoproteota > Nitrososphaeria > Nitrososphaerales > Nitrososphaeraceae > TH1177. The sequence goes on along the minus strand of DATGZA010000010.1, from coordinate 1,689 downwards.
TTAACCTTCATCCATTAGAAGTAGAATCTATCATACATCATAATCTCCCATCTAAAATTGAAAAATATGAAAAATATATCTTTGCAATAATTGACGGCATTAAAGAGGAAAAGAAGGCTAGTTACAGCAATCAAGAAAGATATAATTCCCCAAAAGATAAAGATGAAAGTAAAATCGAAAAAACGCAAGAAATACTTGTTGAAGATGATCTATTTATCTTCCTTGAACATCGATGGATAATTACAATAAATTTTCATAATCATGATATTGAAGAAAATATAAAGAAAAGAATCAAACATCTTATTCATCAATCCTTAATTGTTCCATCATCGTCACCTGCACCATCCTCTTCTTCATCTTCTACTGCTACTACTGATAATATCATAAGTTCTGAACAGCTCCAGATAGGAAATATGAACGAAATTGTATTTCGTCTGGCATTAGAAGAAATGATATCGACCTACTATCCTGTGTTAGATAATATAAGAGAAAATCTTGAACAGGCCGAAGACTATATTCTAGATTATGGTAAGGGAAAAAATAAAGTTACAAGAAATCAATTAACAGATATTCTTTTACTCAAAAGGAAGATTAACTCTGTTGAAAGAACCATGGATATGATATCAAGGGCTGTTGATAATTTTCTAAGTGATGTCGATCTAATAGACAATGATATTTTTACTATAGATTTTTCTAATAAATCTCACATGAACAAAACCAAAGATAAACAAGATATCCTTACAATCGAGACTTTTAGACATATACATTGGTTAAAGAGCAAAATTAACTATCTGCGTAATGATTTAACAAATATTCAGAATAGGATAATTAACTTACGAGAAGCATACAACTCGTCATTAAGTTCCAATTTAAATGAAACTATTAGGACTTTGACTGTAATAGCAACCATAGTTCTACCCCTTACTTTGATAACAGGAATTTACGGAATGAATTTTGAATTCATGCCAGAATTAGTTTCTCCATATGGTTACTACTATGCTTTGGGGCTATTATTGGCTGTAGGGGGTGGAATGATCGTCTATTTTAGAATCAAACGATGGGTATAATTTTCATAATATTTCCCAGATTATAATTATATTTGAAAATTATATTATCGATCCATTTTTCATAACTAATAGGACAAATATACAATTACTAGTATTTTAAAACTGTTTTCATTTTAATACTCCAAAAATATACAGAAAATTTATTTAAAAGATACATTTGATTTTATGCTGTATGCTTTACTGCACCTTGTCATAAAATAACTAACTTTTAATAATCAAATCTAGTTATTAGTAACTCAATATTGCTGAAAGAGCTTGTTTTTTCTAATATATTCTCTTAACAGATGCGATTCTTCTCTAAAGGCTCTTAAATTTTCTTTTTTTCCCTGAGGTGAAACTAACGTAATAGTTACAATGTTAATTTCTGCATCTGATCCAAAAATAGTAGGGTAAATTTTTTCGATTTTATAATTATTATCAATTAAATTTTGCAATTTCTTTATAGATGTTATCTCCATACTTGTATTATTAAACAAGTCAATATAAAAGATCCATAACAATTGTAATTTTTACATTTGTTAGTTCGAATAAATACAATTAGTATGAATTAAAAAAATAATGTTTTCTGATTTCGTTTATGTATTAATATAATATTTTTTATGTTATAGCAATATGAATATTT
>DATGZA010000009.1:0-53363 GCA_035297365.1 Nitrososphaeraceae archaeon | reverse complement strand
GTAAAAAGTTGGTTAAGTATTAGTAGTCGTCATACTTGTTGCTGATTGTCTGGTACTGGTAGTACATGGCTTGTTAGTACAGATATGTTTTTTTGTGTTAGAACTTCAAAATATTCATTTGCAGAAGTATTCCAATAGATTAAGCCACAACCATAGGTACATGTTTTAGGATAAATATTATTTTGACTCATTTCTGTATTTGTTGTCTGCCCTTACTATCATAGAAGTCTAGCAACCTTTCAATAACATCCTCATAAGTCTCCCCAATGCACCCATGTTTTGAAAGTCTAGCATGTATCTCGTCGCTAATCTTGATAGTCTTCACCATGTTGATTATACTATTTTTCATAACTACACTTTATACTAATCGGTATATAAATTATATTAACTACTATCAGATATAATGGATATACTCTCAATAGTATACTATACACAGTATACTATAACATGAAACAAAGAGTTTCTAAACAAATTGAAAAAACAAAGGACAGGCAAGCGAATAAGGGGAAGGCAATCTCCCTATCCCGAAATATATACCCACCTCCAGAATAAGAATACCTATTATGTCGAATCTGAAAGTAGTGATTCAAGATACTACTTTGTAAGATTTAACCCTTCAGTCTTTCAATGATGCAGTTGTAAAGACTTTGAATCAAATAGGTCCGAAAGGTGTAAACATTTGTATGCACTGGAGTATGGAATAAGGTATAATACAATAAAGGAGGTTGACAGGTTACCGGAAGAGACTAAAATAAAGAAAGATAAAGATAATGCAAAAGCTACAATAACAGAATCCTGGAAAAATGACGAATATTCTTTTTAGTGAGGTTCCCACAATCGATAGAAGTACCATAAACATTACTCTAGCAATATTTGAGTATAAACCGTGAATACAAGGAATGAGTTCGAATCCCATCCCCTCCATGGTAGTCATGGGATTATACGCACCTTTAATAAAGAAGTAGAACGGAATTTCTCTTGTTAATTAATGACCAAGACCTATGCAAATAACGACGATGTCATTACCATAGACTTGGAAAAAAGATCCAGTCACTAAGCAAAGGAGTAACATCATCCCATTATTACAACTCTCTTTTTAAAAAATGACTTTGATAAATCTACAAAATGCAACAATCCTTTATGAATTTCTGCAATATAAACATAATGTCCAGAATGTTAAATCCAGTACAATATCAACGCATATCATAGCCATTTGTTTATTTAATAAATATCTAGGTTACAAAGACTTTGAAAAAATAACAAAAGAAGATATAATTACCTATTCGAGTTCATTAAAGAAAAAAAGAATCAGACGATCCTAATCACAAATGGATAGGAACATATAACAGCAGGCAAATGGTTTTAAATAAATTTTTCAGGTGACTATACAATCAATATAACTATGAACATAATAATGGCGAACTGGACCAAAAGAATTGGATTACTCCTGCTTGTATGCAGGGAATCAAACAACTTTCAAGAAAGGAAACATCAACCTATAAACCCTCTGATATATGGACCAGTGAAGATCATACACTATTCTTGAAATATTGTCCAGAAAAATGAGATCGTTGTTATCATGCTATGGCAAACGATACTTCCTGCAGGCTGCATGAGTTACTTGTCCTAAGATTAAAGGATATCAAATTCAAAGTATCATCTAACGGTACACAATATACAGAAGTGACATAATAGAAAGCAAGACGAAATATAGAACCCTTCCGCATTTTCTCGATACCATACGTTAAAGACTGGATTGATTCTCATCCTACCAAGGCCAACAATCCCAATACTTTTTTTGTTTATATCTCTAGCAGATAGTAATTTTGGAGAACAACTAAGTAAAACTCATTATACAAAATTTATACATGAATCTATAAGAAGTTATTTTCCCAAGTTACTATGTAATGATAACAAATTAATTCCAAGACCAGAAAATGATATCTTAAAAATTTGTTAACAAAATCTTGTACACCATACTTACAAAGACACTCGGCTTGACTGTAAAATCATTGATTTTGAAAGAACATACCTTGAGAGACCAAGCAAGCTGAACAATCTCTTTAAAAAGACCCGTGATTTACATTCATTGCATTGTAAACAAATCTTCTAAATCTATTTTGGAAGCATCGGAATTGAAGGTTATAGTATAAAAGATACAAAAAATATACTGAATGCAAAAACCTGTCATAATTGTAATAAATCAAATAAACCCGATGCTCAATTTTGTTCAAATCTAAATTACACAATGATCCTATTCTACTCTGCTTATACAGAAACTCTAGACAAGCAAAAGGAACGGGATGAGAAAATAATGGAATTAACTGGCAGAGTACAGAACAAACTTTTAAACAGACACAACAGGAAGACAGAATTTTCGGCAAGGAATATATAGAGAAATTAGACAAGATTGAAGAACAATTTTCAGAAAGTAATGCAAAAAATACAAAAGACAAAGAAATAGAAAGTAACTCTGTTCCCAAATAATTAATTATTATTATCCTTATATTTCTATGAGAAAAATAATGTAAAGGGTTTTATTATCATACAGTAGATTAATGTCCTCTATTGGACAATTCCCACACAAGATCATCGAACATAGAATTCATATGATGAACTTTCATTTTCACACCGTCGAGCAGGTTTAGAGCTTCAGCCGTATTATTATTTTTTAGTAATGTAATTACTTCATCTACATTTTTTTCCAGTATTGTGTGAGTAGTACGCATATCTGTAATCATTATATCAGCAGTAAATTGTGCAGAAATAACTGGTAGACTAAAATATACACCAGTAGTCGCTAATAATAAAATTATTAGTATGTATCTCATGTGTTTATTACAACTTGGTTTTATTTAATTATTTATGGAAAATTTTAATACTGCTTGTTCTATTTCTAGACTTCGGTATCTTTCTTCTGCTGTTGTTTCTTATCGTATTCGTATCTAGGAGGATCACCATTCGTCATTATCATTGAAATGCATTCATCACATGAGTGTTAACGAACTAGTCATAAGAGAATTGATGGTTTCTAACTGTTGGTGTTTCACATAAATCGAATCTGTTACTTATTATCATATGTTGATTTAACAATTATTTTCTCTATCGGTTTCTTGCTGAAAAGAATGTAGTAGACTTCATACTGTCCACTTCTCTGGTAGACTACTATCTGGTCTCTATTACAGGCTCTAACTCCTGTTCCATATACCTGCGTTCTTCATGCACTGTTACCGGTGCTATATTTTTACCCTGTCAGTCTTTACCATACCAGTGTTCAGCAGTCCAGTAAAGAAAATTCTTTTATCTCTTCTCTTTGAGTTAAAATCTATTGCCTTTAAACGGACAATACTGAAAACTTCCGGTCCGCATCTCGTGGTATGAAAGGAGGAATGAACAGTATCCATGATATGTAAAAAACAAGATTCAGATCAATTTTTTTGCTTAAAAAATTATAAAAATACTGTTTGATAATATATATATGAAAATTATTAATATTTTGATAGATTTTATAAATTGAAATCAGAAATAAAAAATATTCAGAATTCTGGAGATACGGATCTAATTTTAGATATTTTAGGAAATTCAATGAGAAGAAAAATTTATTATTACTTTCAAAGGAACCATTATATTTTAATCAGTTGACAAAAATCATTGGAATAAGGACAACAGCCTATTCTGCATCATATGAAATTGTTAGAAGATTCTAAATTAGTAGAAACATATATAGAAATATGATGATTTTTCTGATGTTTGATTTTCAATAGAAACAACAAAATCAAATAATACCATAATAGATTGTGATAAATAATGGATAAAAAAATTCATTGACACAGATCAGTATAAACTCGTTTAACATTTAGAATTTGGTAACAATTCTGATTATACAGATGATATATATAATAAACCTTAATCTATATAAAGATGACTTTAGAAAATGATTATATTAAGAAAATATATTTATTATTGAAAAAAATGAACTTTTTAAATTGTCATTGATAAATAAAATAAATAAAAAAATCTATAATTTAAAAAATATCAGGATATAATAATAGGAATTATTATAGTACAAAAAATGAAGGATTTATTTGTTGTAAGGTCTTTCTAATTTTCTGATATAGTTGAAGTAATTTCGAGTTGTATCATTGAAATATCTTTGTGCATATTCAATAGATTTGTTGGCTGTTTCTATATTTCTTAAAGCAATTTCATTGATGAAATTTGTTGTATCAGTAATATTATCAAGAGCATTTTTGTTGATTGTATTATATGCTTCAGTAAATCTATCTGGAATATTTGAATCCTTCCAATATGAATGAGATAAATTCTCAAGGATTTGACTATATGTCGATTGATAGATATTGACAGTATTCTTTTGTAATTCAATATAGTTATCAGCAATGTGTTTACTTGTATCAATAATTTGGTTCTGATATTGATTTATTCTTTCAATATTATTTTCGTATATCTTTCTGGATTCATCTTGGAATTTATTTATTGACTTTGCAATTTCATTTGTATTTGTATTTGTATTTGTAGACATGCTTATCTACAGGAATACTAAGGATATTAAGATTAATACTATTAACTATGTACTTTTTCTTTTGTTATATACAATTAAATACAGTATATTCTAGTTTAAATTTTAAAATAACTAGACAAATATATCAATAAAGGATATAGAAAATGACAAATATGATAAAGAATTTAAAAATTTTAAAAAAAAATGAAATGAATTTTTATCATATATAAAAACTCTATCTTATATCACTCAATTATTTGATTAAGTCGATCAGCGAATAAATGCAAAGGTTCAATCTATATGTAGTTATAATTTCAATAATTTTAGTAATCATAGGTTTAACCTTAAATGTAGTATTTGGTCAAACCCAAGAAAAATTTGTAGATTTTAACACCAATATTTATAAGGTAAATATCTTTTCAATAAACTTAGAAATTCTGTACTATATAACATTGAATCTATTCGAACAAATTTGAAAACATGACAATAATATGAAATTCAATATCTTTCATGTTGTCTTCTAAATAATTCTTTTCGTTCCTCATAACTTCATAGGAGACATACTATATAATATTGGAATTTCATTTACAGCAAGTTGATAAATTGGTAAAAAAACTTTGTCCTGTAAATAAATAAAAATTAATTCTTTGATATACTTAGTTCAATTTTGAGAAAATATTAAAATAATTTGTTGTTTAATATAACATGTAAGATACGTGAGTTGTGAAATATTTCTTCTATCAACTGTATCTAGTTTAGCACTAGCAGCGACAGTATTAGTATTCGAGTTCTTTGCGACAAGAAAAGACTTGGAGCAAGAACCGATAATGGAAATCAAGATCATATAAAGCAGAATTTTTTTTAATTAATAAAGTAACTACAAAATCTGTTCATGCTATTAGAACCTATCTCAATATTATCCTCCTATAAACAAATTATATTATTAGTCAATTATAAGTCCAAGATAGCTCTTTTTTTTGATATATTATAAATATTTACTAAATCTTATTATCATCTATAGATAGATATTCATACCTGACATAAGATATATGAAAAAAATTCAAACTTGAAACTTAATAATGTCGTTGGAGAGTTTGTGAAAGTAATTAAAGATATCTACCATGCCGCAATGGTTGGATATCAATATGATTATTCTAGATCTTTCTCTCCAACACCACCGAATGTGAGTATTGAAATTGTCCATAGGTTGTAACGAGGCATTATGTTGGCATTAGATTGTGGAAGGATACTGCTACAGAAATTCGCTATAGACAAATTATTCAGTGGTTATTATATTATAAGACATTATGATATTTAACACTTTAATTTTGTATGAAACACTTTAACGAGGTTATTAATTTAAGAAAATGGATTTAGCTGTAATTATTATATTCTGATGAGATTATCATTACTGATTTTGGGTTTGTAATCGAAGCAGTTCACAAATCTATGCTTGGAATACATATTTGCAAGGGAACAAACATGTTTGTAGCGGATAATTTTATGTATTTACTAATTGACAAGTATGAAAGATATGTAGTATATACAGATGGTGGCACATGATATGCATAGAAATGTATTTTCTAGATCTAAAAGATCAATTGTACTGACCTTTAGAAAAAAAGTTTAATTGAAAGGAAAGAAAGAGTAATGCAGTATTTCACAGAACAGAATGTTTTCGTGATTTTTTCTTTACAAAAAATAAAAATCTAATCCAAAGTATGTATACAATTGGATTAAGTTATCGTTCATGTATAAAATGTAACAATCAAATCAAGGGTTCATTCAAAATAGAACATATTACATTTAACAGCACCAAATCATATAAAAAGCAAAGGAATTAATTTCCTTGATTTTAATTTTATATATCATTTTTTATCCTCTTATCTGTCTTAATGTCTTTATTGAATGACAATTTGGACATAAAGCCTGACAATTCTTTAAACGATTATTAGATCTATTTCCATCCTTATGATCAAAGTGTAATAATGGAGGCATTTTTCTGCATGCTGCACATTTGTGTCTCTGTTTTTGAAGTATCTGATTCTTTATAGATTTTGAAAAGTTTTGACGTATTTTATATCTTTTTCTAATACTCTTAATAGATACAGTAATGCCAATGAGGAAAACTATAAAAACAAAAAATGTCATATTGTTACCATAATTTCTATCCAAAGGAAAAATACTTTCAGGAAATAAAAATATTAATAACTGACCGATCAACAAAATAGTCATTGCAATCTTTATTCCAATTCTTTTTACATGCTTAAGCCACCACCCTACTAATATTATTCCTATAATACATATTAGAAAAGATGATGAAAATGATTCTTCAGATCCATATATTGTTTCTAAACCAAAGAAGATGGTGCCAAAAAAAGATATAATTAATCCCAAGATACCGACAATATTCTTATAATTCGATTTCAAAGAGGACAGATCTATACAAAATTAATATAATAATTTTTTGGGAATAAATACCACTTGGAAGAAAAATCTATTAATACCTAAATAAAATAATCATAATTTTATGATTTTGATTTAAAATAAATTATTTTGAACTACATTAATTATACCAGATTAATCTTTTCATAATATTTGGTTTGGTAAAAAAATATATGAATTGATTTTGTTTTTATCTTAATTATTCATCATCTTTGTCATCTTCGCCATCTTTGTCATCTTCGCCATCTTTGTCATCACCATTATTGGAAATCTGTTGAGAATCTGATGTTGTCCCTGCCATTGCAGTTGTTGCTGCTGTTGCATTTGTAGCATTCATACCATTTGTTCCCTCTGACATTTGATCGTCTGGATTCATTTGAGCCAATATATTCATTGAATTGCTTGCTATACCAATAATGCCTATTGCAAGAGCCATTATTGCTATTGTTAAGATTTTTTTCATTAAGGAAATAAATTAATCTAATTTATAAAAAGTTTTATATTTCTATTGTTAAAACTGAAATTCCAGCTATTCTGAGATGTATACTCTAAAATAATGTAAGAATTGAAAGTAAAATATTATTGTTTTAGCTGAAAATAGTGCGATATTAAAAAAATTATTAAAAAGTTAAACGAAATAATTACAGTGGTTATTATTAAATTTGCTTATTCATCCCATTTTTCGGTTTTTTAGCTATTTATTGTTCTGGATTAAAATAAAATGATTAAGATATGTTGTATTTTATATCTGAACGCTGTCTATCTCTTGTAGTAACATCACGAATAAGCCAAAATATAAAAGTAATTACTCACATTTTACTTCTTGTGGATGATTGAATTCGATGACTTTAGGATAGCCATTTTTATCAGTACACCCTTTATTATAAGATTAATCTTCTCAACATGCTCCATTAAATTCTATCGCAATCATTACTTTTACAGCTTGAATTTTCAAGCCATTGTTCGACATTCATAATATATCCTCTGACAAATGTTGCAATTTCAACATCCATTCTTCGACAAACATATAGCTATACATGAAATAAAAGTACTATTTCCCCAGATCCTCTAAAATTATTACTAAAGCAATAATTGAAAATTATTTCTCCTATAACCTAATATACTATATTTATGTTAATTTGATATATCATGCATTTATTATATAAACTAGACATATTTTATGTGAATCTAAAGATTCAATTACACAATTACATATTTTTATGGATCATTAAAAATTAGAAATTCACTACATCTATCTATTAATCTAAAGAAATATACATATTACGTCTACTTTCATATTGTTTTTAATGTCTAATTTTAGACCAAATTTGGAATTTCTGTAGCTTTATAGTTAATATAATAACTAATAGCTCATTTTATAGAAATAAACATATCTTCAAGTCTAAAACCTTGCGATATTTCAATATTATAAAATAATGGTAATATATGTCTAATATAAAGTATAAAACATAAATCTCAGATGGATAGACCTTTTAAAAAAACCAATCATTAAAATTAAATAAAAACAATAACAATTTGGATATAATTCATGAGTAGAAATGATGCAACAACTTACAATAATTTTAGTAATTACCCATTTTTAGATATTCCAGCCTCCATGGTTGAAGAAATGTTATCCAAAACAACACAGATTGGAACCGAATTATTTAATTCAATCAATACTATTAAAAAGAAAAAAAATTACTTTCGTTCCCAATTAGATAAATCCTGTATTTTAAAAAATGATTCTGAAATAAAATCTCAACCGTTGACGTGTTGTGCAGTAGATGGAGCGTATGCTATAGAAAGACTTCTTGGAACTGATCTTATTGCTATAGGAACTGTAGGTGTAGAAGGTTTAATGTCTTCGAATCAACAAAAGGGAAAATGGGAATCACCAAATCATAACGTGTTTATCAATACTGAAAAACATGATCCTGAAAATATGATTGCTGCAAGAGGTCTAATGATTGAAATGGAGATAAATTTAGCAGCCAATTCACCATATAATCTAATTTTCTTGGATGGATCACTTACAACTGGCCTTATACATATGTATAAAGCGATTGATTTCATAGAAAAACGAAAAACAACTACCGCCAATAAAATCAGAGATTCATACAAGGAATTTCTACTCTCTTATAAGATAATTTTAGAATCGAGTAATGTAGAAAAACAATGGGTAGGAATACCAAAATATACTTCACGAAATGACATTGGAGATATTTTTGATTGGCCCAGAGACTATGATGATCGCGCCATTTTAACTTTGATATTAAACGAGGGAGAATACACAATACCAAGACCATTTACAATCAAAGAAAATTGGCATATGAAAATTCCAAATTTTTATTATGAAAATAATGAAAATTCCAAAAAGGAACACAACGAGCTCGAAAGCTTAATGAATGATGTGCTTGAAAAAATTACACAACTTCATGTTATATATTATAAGCCATACAAATGGTCGCCAGCTTTGAGGATAGAAATTCCATATTCGATAGCTATTGATAACAACAGACTACATCCATTACTTCAAACAATAAAAAATCAATGTATCGTTCCATCAATAATAGAGCCATATCCTCTCTATCTTGCAGATCGCATAGTTAAGCATATAGCACCAGCCATTCCTGCATATAAACAAATTCTAACGAATAGTTTAGCAGAACTTGAAAAAGACAATACTAGAGAAGACGTCTCTGATATCATTTTTATAATGCATTCGTATAGAACAGAAAGTGGGATGTAAAAAAGAATATGAAAAATAATGCAAATTATGATTCCAACAAATATAATGAAAACTATGATATAAAATCAAGTTGTGATCATAAACTAGACCAATTACTGTTAAATACCGAACCTATAGGTACGATAGGCTCACCATCATCTACAAGTGAATTAAGTCTAAATATTTTACATAATGCAGTAACTAAAAAATTAGTTGGCGAATTAGTGATTTTTAAATACATACAGGATTCACAATCCAATTATTCCTTAGGACAAATCACTGAAATAGAGCTTAAAAATGCACTGTTAGAAGATCCAACAATAAAATCTGTTGCACGACAAAGAGGTCTAGTTAATCCTATAAGTGGTATTCAAGATACACATGTCGGAAAACTCCTGTGTAGTGCAGTATTTAGTAATAATAAAGAGGAAAATTTTTTTGATACTAGTTTATTAGGAACTGTACCTCCTACAGGAACATTCATTCATTTAACAAACGATGCCGTGTTAGATTCCCTATTAGAAAAACATCTGGATAAATTATTTTATCTTGGACATGTTTATGGATCAAAAACCAAATTACCTATGTGGTTCAAACATTTCGGTGATGGTCCCAACGGAGCTGGTGAAGCATATCATTTAGGAATATTTGGTACAACAGGCTCTGGAAAATCAACATTAGCTAAAATGATTTTTATGGCGTATTCTAAATATCCCTCAATGGGATTATTGATATTTGATCCAGTAGGTGAGTTTTCAAAAGAAACAATCTTTGATACAACTGAAATCTATAATAGGCAAAAAAATAATGCATTTTATATAAATATGAAAGAAGTTTTATTATCTTTAGGTAAAAAATTTGAAGTAGTTAATATTAGAAATCTAATATTAGATAGATGGGATCTTTTTGAAGAAATTCTATATGAATCATCATTCTTTTCATATTTATCAATAAAGGGAGAAAATAAAAGAGATGCAGCAAATATTTTGATTAATGAATTAAAAAGTAGACAACATATAACTCTAACCAATCTAGTAGAACTAGAATCATTTCACAAAGTACTTAATATTTTGCATAATCCAAATATTCAATTACTAATCTATTCTACAGCAGAACCACGGTCAAGATTAAACACTGTTCTTTCTGAATTAGATGAGGATTATATTTATGAAAAAATCTGGAAACCTATGTGTCAATTATTTCATTATAGACCTGGTGCACAAACTGTAGACTCCTTGCTAAAGAAATTTACTTTTGATGACAAACCTATGATAATAGTTGATCTCTCTTTACAAAGCGCTCATAACATGAAATTAGATTATTGGAATGAAACTATACAAGCTCTAGTTCTAAAGCGACTTCTTTATGGCTTAATCTATTTGGGAGAAAAAAGTTGGGAACAAAATAATTCTTTAAATACTTTAGTTGTATTGGATGAAGCACATAGATTCGCAAGGAGAGAAAAATATGAAAACTCCAACGATTTAGAAAATGTAAGATTAGCATTATTAGATGCTGTAAGAACTACTAGAAAATATGGACTTGGATGGATGTTTATTAGTACTTCTTTATCAAGTATCCACAAAGACATATTGCAACAATTAAGAATACTTTTTTGTGGGTTTGGATTATCTTTAGGAAGCGATCTAGTAACTATGAAAGAGTTGGTATCAGACCAGAATGCTATCAAATTATACAAGTCATTTACTGATCCTGCAAACTCATTTAATACTAAGTCTAAAAAATATTCCTTTATGAGTCAGGGTCCAGTTTCACCACTTTCATTTGCTGGAACCCCATTATTTTTAAATGTCTTTAATCTATCTGAAAGTTTTATCAAAGAAAATAAACTATTGTCATATAATCAAATGTCAAAAAACAATCTCTCTTATACTCAAGATAGTTATGATTTTTGAATTGAATGATTATTTATTTACCAAATAAGGGTGATAGGTTTATTCTAAAGATTATTCATATTTCTGATACTCATCTTGGTAAAAGACCAAAAAGAACAAGACCTTCTATAATTAATCAAGAAATAAAGCCAATCGAAGATGATTTCTATAATGTCTGGAAGAGATTCGTAGACGAAATTATAACTGATAGTAATCTAAAACCAGATATTATTTTACATAGTGGAGATTTTTTTGATACTCCTTCAGCAAATGATCCCAATCCACCACCGGAACTTGCTAGGAAAGTTGTTGCAGAGACGTTTAAAACATTACATCTCAATAAGATACCTATAGTGCTTATCGACGGAAATCATGGAAGATATACACAATACCGAATTTCTACATTGAGTGAATATCCAATTCTCTTTGATAATGTTCATCTATTTACCTATTTTGATATAAGAGATAGTATTAGAGACAAGAAACCTTTGTTCAAAGACTTCCAAGAACTAAACTTAAGAATTCATGCTCATCCATCAATCGAATCTAACGATATGTCTCAATTATTTACAAAATACAAAGAATGGATTTTAATTCAAAATAATAACATTGATCCTAATATGATAAATGTTGGATTAGCTCATGGAATGATAGAAAATAATACGTTACATAGTGATTTTTTAATGGCAAACTATGATTATGTAGCTCTTGGAGATAACCATAAAATGCAACAAGTAACTGATACAGCATGGTATTCTGGTTCTACAGAGCTATGGAGTTTTGGGGAACAAAGTTATCAAAAAGGTTATTTAATAATAAATATAAATTCTCATGAACATAAATTAAAAATAAATCCAAAATTTTTTAAACGTCAAAGAAAAATAATTGTAGAAGAAGTAAAAGTATTAGAAAATGATACTAATATACAAATTATAGAAAGAGTTAAGGATATATTTAAACAACATGATTTGAATGTTGAATACAATTATTCTACGGCCGCGAGAGTTAAAATTAGCTTAAAAGGTAACAAAAATTATGGATCTTCCTTTCATCCTAATGAAATAGCATCATATTTAAATAAGATTGCGTTAGATAGTAATGAATATAATATTGTGGAATTTATTTTAGATGTTCCACATTACTCAGATTTTAATGAATCTAGTAATAAAATTGGACAAGATGATCCATTTATTGAATATTTGATAGAAGATCCAGAACAAGAATTTAAAGAATATGTGGATTCTACTAGAAAGGCAGATCTAAAAAAACACAATTTAGATTCGAATTTATTGGCTAAATTTTTCTTTGAAGCTCTGAAAGAATAAGTGATTCATAATGAAAATATTAAAAATTGAAGCACGAAATTTTAAACCTTTTCATAATATTTCAATTCCTTCAGATGGATATTTTAAAGAAGGCTTTTTTTTTATTAAGGGAAAAAATTCCATGGGAAAAACAAGTTTCATTGAAGCGATTCTTTGGGGAATTTTAGGAGAACAATTAATGGCAGAAAAAGATAGAAAAATACTGATCAAAAATGGAGAATTAAAATGTGAAGTTATAGTTACTTTTGAGATTAGTGAGGTTCAATATCGTGTCATTAGAACTATGGAGGTAGTAAAGAAAAAATTACAAAAAAATGAAACTAATTATAGTATTAATAACACGATTAAATCCTCTGCATTACTCTTCAAGGAAGAGAGAGTAAACAATGATAATAAATGTAAGTTCGTTCAAATCTGTCGAGGAACGAATACAGTTAATAGAGAAATAGAATCGCTATTAGGAATTTATCCTGAAGCTATAGAAAAAACAATATATATTAGACAAAAAGAGGTAGATAAACTGGCATTAGCTGATCCAAGTGAATTACGAGATCTTATAAAGAATCTCTTTGGTTTGGAAGAATTTGACTTCAAGATTAAAAATTATTTAAGAAAAAAAGTAAATAAACTTAATCAAGATATAAATAATTTGAATACTCAAATAGGAAATTTAATGATAGAAAGAATTGAATTAGACAAGCAAAATAATATTTTGAAAGATAAAGAAGAAAAATTATCAATAGAACAAAAAGAATTATTGCATGATGAGAATGTTCTTGCTACATATCCAAAAAAGGAATTATTACTTGAGATAAAAAAAAATATTGAAACTATTAACAAAAACCAAGAAAATCTAAATTATATAGAAAAAATTACAGATCGCGAAAAAGAAAATTTATCAGTTCAAAAAAATCGAATTAAAGAGTTTCAAGATAAAATATTTAATCTAAATATTACCATAAATATGTTATTAGAAGAAATTCAAAAATATCCAAAAATAAGTAATATTAAAAATGCTAGAGATATTTTACAAAATATTGAAAGTGATGAGAAACATATCAAAAGTCTAGTATTACAGTCTGGATTATCATCATTTGATTTTCAAAATATTTCTATTGATAATTTACAAGATATAAAACTAGAAATAAAGAAAAATGATGAGGATATAAAAAATCTTGGAAATGAAAAAGACAAGAATGTTAAATTATTAGATGAACATAAACATCTTCTAAATACAAATCAAATTTTATCTGATATTAAAAAAAGTAGTATGGAATATATCAGTAATAATAATACTTGTCCAATATGTTCAAATGTTATAGATAATAATCCTATTTTGATTACAAATATAAGAAGAGAAATACATAATATTTCTCGAAAAGAAAATATTGTTAAAATTGATATCGATATTATAGAAAAACGATTACAAAAAATAGAAAAACAATTAGATAATAAAAAAAATATAAAACAAGCTTTAGAATTTCTCGTTCCAATTATTAGTGGAATGATAGAAAAACGATTTCACTTTTATGACGAGCTAAATTCTATTATAGAATTATCTCAATGTAATTATGAAATATCCAAGTCAACATATAAAATAATTGATGATCTATTTTCAAAAATAATGAAAAAAGAAAATGAGATTTTTACATCAAGAGAACTTGTCAAAAATTTTGAAGATAAACTTAGATCAGAAAATATAAACTTAATAAGATTAATGAATGAAATAGATAGTCTTTTTTCACAACAAAATCAAGCAAAATTACAAATAGAATCAACTAATAAATTTTTAATAGAATATTATAAAAATTTAAAAATAGTAAATTTAGAAGATCTATTGAGGCCCTTTTTGTGTCAAAATATTGATGAATTGATCTCCAAAAGAACTGATCTAACAATACATATTAAAGAAAAATCTAATTTAATTGAAATCATTAAAGACGATGTTTCCTTGTTACGAAATGAGATCAATCTAAGAATAAAAAGAATTAATAATCTACTTCAATCAGAAGAAGAATTAAAAGAAAAAGAGAATGCATTGAGGCATATTTTGTTTCTAATTGGTGAAATTGATGGATTCATATCAAATGATATAGTTGAAGGTAAACTTGCTAGTGTTTTAATGAGAAGCACAAATTATTATCTTGTACCTTTTACTGAAGGAAGATATAAAATAGCAAATGTATCAAGTACCATGCGAAAAATCAAAGACAAAATATCTCATGGATTAACAATGACTCTATTAGATGATAAAGATGGAGTTCAAAAAAGCAAAGAACAATTAAGTGGTGGAGATGAATCTGCGCTTGGTTTGGCACTTAGAATAGCCATATCAAAACTTATGTCAACTATAAGACCTTTTAAATATATAGAAAAAAAGATTCCAATGATCAATTTTATAATTTTAGATGAACCATTAACTAGCTTAGATGAAGCCAGAAGAAATATTATAATGAATATATTAATAAATGATAAAAGCTTCAAGCAAATTTTTCTAATATCTCACGCAGAAATAGAAGGGAATAATTATCATTCAATTATGGTTAATGATGATGAAAATTCTCAAAGACAGATATTATACAATCATCAATAATATTTTAATAAATTAGTAACATATACTAATATACTTAAATAAAAAACTTAAATACATTTTATATAAAAATCTTTGATACAATATTCAGCTAGAAAAATTCTTAGAATCGTATAAATGAAAAAATATTATTTAGTATAAAATGAGAAAACAAACTATTTTTTTATCTGGGTTTAGTATATTAACGGGATTAGTTGCATCGTCAATAATGATATTAATTGGTATTATGTGAATCCAAGAGATCTACTTTACTCAATATACATCAGATTTTGATGTTTAAATCTTTTAATATCTAAAAATAAAAAATGAAGGTGAAATATATTCAACTTATGGAATTCATCTCACGACTTAACATGTCATTAGCAGTATATCGTAATACAGAATTAATAGGACAAATGAAGATGTTGACATGGGAATTCTACATAATATAATAGTTTATCCAAAGTATAGATTTACTCTTCAAGATCATCTGATGATAACTTTGATTATATTTTGTATTTGTATTATTTGTTTCTTTATATATAATTGAACTTGATAACAAAATCATATGTTACCAATATGTGAAATTCATTTCAATATGAATTTTATAAATTAAGATATTAAAACTATTTTAAATACTAATTTTTAAATATATAAAGATCTATCTGATATATTATATGCAATTAATTATAATCATTTTTATTTCTCTATCTGTATTGATTACTATTTTGTTCAATTCTAATAATATAGAAGGAATAATACAAAATCAAGCAAATAATACAGTAACATTTGATAATTCTACTACTGTAAAAAATAGTAAGAATATTACAGAAAAGTCTATGATCGCAAATCATTCTAAAATATGTTCGATGCCGCCTTGTCCAAAAGATAAAGTCTGTATACAAGTATGTCCAGAATCACTTCCTCCACCAGCAAACTAGATTTATTATAATTCTATTTATTAGCTACATACAATAATGGCTCATGAAAATTATCTTTATCTGCTGAAAAATACCCAAGACCATTTCCATCACAAAAATCTGATATATGTGATCCTGATGCAATTAAATGATTTTTGACTTCTACCGGTGATGAATTTTGATGTGTACTTATATATAATGCTGCAGCTCCAGCAACGTGAGGAGCAGCCATACTAGTACCTGTTAAACTAGCATAAGAACCAGATTTGTACGTAGAAAAAATTTCTACACCAGGTGCAGCAATATCTACTACATCTCCATAATTACTAAAACTTGCTAAGGTATCATCTGCTCCGTACATTGTATTCGGTCCATTTCCTCCGCACTTTCCATCTGTATCTACAATTGCAGAAACAGCTATTACATTGGGATTATTAGCTGGAGAAAATGTTCGTGCATTTTTTCCATCATTACCTGCAGCAACAACAAGTGTTACTCCTGCATTAACTGCGTGGTTTACTGCTATATTTAAAGCTCTAGAGTTACATTCACATCCAAGACTTAATACTGCTACATCGATCTGATCTGAATTTTGTACTACATAGTCTAAACCCTTGATTAAGGTAGAAATATCTCCTGCTCCATTTTCCTCAAGAACTTTTATTGCCCACAGTCTAGCTCCTGGTGCTATACCTACAGTACCAAAAGAATTATTCTTAGCAGCAGCTATTCCCGCAATATGTGTACCGTGTCCATGATCATCATCCGCTGAATTTGTTCCAGGAATAAATGTTGTTTGTTGATATACATTTAAATCATTGTGATGTAAATCTATTCCTGTATCTAAAATTGCAATGTCAGCATTAACCAAATGCATGTCATCTTGAATAAAATTTAAATCACCGTCTACTCTATCAATTCCCATAGGCAATTTTTGTTCAGTTTGTTGAGCAAATGTATTCTGATGATCAAAAATTGATACTATTCTATCTTGGCCTATGTATTCTACAACTGGATTACTTTTTAGTAGTTCTAAAACACCTTCATCGGGAATCTTTATAGCCAAACCTTTTGCTACATGGTTGTATGTAAATAATAATTCTGTTCCAGTATTTTTTAATTCCTCTTCATAAAATTCTAATGGATCGATAGAATTTAAACCATTGTAATCAGTATCCCTAAGGTAAATAATAAATTGATTAGGGATTTTTATACTTCCATCATCAATATAATTTTGATTTTGGTTATTGTTCATAAAAATAGATTTATCTGTTTTGTTGATCACTATCTGACTATTAACTTGTCCTGACATGTTAGGAAATAGTAATATGCTAGATAAAAAAATGAGTAATATCATAAAATCATATTTGGCAATCTTTCTATATTTCATTTTTATTTAATAATGAAAAAATCAAATGAATTTATTAATACTTTTTAAAATTTTTGTATTGACAATCAATCTAGAAAATTATTCATGTTTTCTTAATCTAATATAATAATATAAACAATTTCCATAATCAAATATTAGAATATGAAAGTAAACCGAATTTCGTATCGTTCTTTTCATGACAATATTATTTTAATATATGTATTTAAAGACAAAACGTATAGTATAAAATTTTATAATAAAACTTTCATATAATTAATTTACCAGTACTAAATATTAAATTTATATTACATTATTATTCTTCATTTTTAAAAAGATATATTGAAATATCAATTTTAAAGCTTTAATTTAAATAATATAAGATCACTCATTTTTTTATGTTAAATAGAGTATTGAATGTTCAGGAACTTTTCTATTTTCCTGGAATCACCGCTCGATATGAAGGTCATTTTCTTATTTCATCATCAGATCCTCTATTAAAGGAAATAACTATGAAAATGAAAGATTCTGTATCAGAAATTCCAAAATATCAACTATTATTAAAAGTGAAAGATGATGAATCTTATGAAGTTTCAGATTGTTGTATGAGTAGATTTGATAATCGTGATCATGAGTATACGGTATGTTATTTTTTTTGTAATGAGATCGAAAAGGCAACATAATAATAGATCAGATAACCACAATATTGTAAGAAATTCAAATCATGGTTTATTCAATTTATGCGAAGAATGTAATTATATATTATTTTAAATATATAACAAAAATGAAATTTTAATTTCTTTGCTTCTATTTTTTATCGTTGGAATGTATGAGATGAGCCGGTACTACCTGCTTTGGATATGATTTCCAGATGATACGTACTGATTTTTCAGATTATTTAGAATTTTTTAAATGTTTCTCCCTATGTAGTTCCAACCCTCCAATAATTGTATTTCCATTTTATTTATGTTGATCGTAGAGGGATATTTATCATTACGTCAATTTTATGAGATAAATAATTGATAAAAAGAGAGATCGGATAGATCTAAAATCATATGAACACTTGTAGCAATTATTGAAATAACTACTATATTCTATAATCGAGGAAATCAATAATTAGAAAGATATAATTTTTAATAATATCAATAAATTATCATCTCTCTCATTCGATAGTCAAATAACAACTTTTTTCATAAAATTATCAAATTTTCTAGAGTGTACCTCAGACTTAAAAAATTATGTATAACATCAACAAATAAAATTTTATCCTTTTAAATTCGATCCCTATGATGTAATCAATAAAAAAGAAGCTGAGCTCAAATGAAAATTACTAATTTTACGAATAGATTTAACAAAACTTCAATGCATAAATATATATCACTTTTAAATTCATGTACACTCTTATCTCTTAAAAAAATATTTAATCTTTTTAATTTTTTGAGCTATTTTAATCGTATATTTTGCTGTTTTTATCATTTTGTAGGTTTTAATCGAGACTTTCATAAATTTAAAAGGATAAACAATTGGTATCAATATAGTCATTGTAACATCTATCCAATATTTTTTTATAAAAATCTTCCAATTCTTAGTAACTTTATATTTCAAATATAAATCTAATATTAAAACTATGAATAAGATCCAAAGTAATGAATCAAAATAGTATTTTAAATTATGCGGAATGTTTATTATTTGTTCATTAAAGCCGAAAAATTTGTAATCATATGCAAAAAAACCGAGCAAAATAAAAATTACTAAACCTATAATAATTAAATCCAAAATCTTAAAGTATTTTGAAATTGAAGATCTATATGGATATATTTTATTAATCAGCTCCGTAAAATATTTCTAATTGAATAATCATAATCCTTTTTCTCAATTAAAAAGAAAATCCTACATAACATGAAGTTTTTTTCATGAATTTTATATTTATTAAGACAATATATACTGTCTCTATAATCTCCGTTTTGTTGTTGATATTTGTTGTTCACAATACGTTTGACTTTATTACATTATTCAATTTATAAATAATTGATCTGTTGTAATCAGCTAGATTCTATATACCAGAAGGATCACTTGAAAAGAATCTATTAGAAGAAAGAATTCTAATGATTAGCACGAAAGTGTTAAAAACCAACGGACTATTAATATATATTCTAAGAATATATTATGTTTTCACCATATTCTTACATAACCAAGAATATATCATGTAATAAAGTTATTCAAATTAATAACAACAACAAATAACTTTAAAATTTTCATCCAAACTTTATTAAGCCCAATTCATTCATCTTCTATTTATGGCATCTTTTGGTGTAGATACCCTGGGAGGATTAACTGAAAAATTAAAACAATTAATTGATGATACTCAAAATCAATATGAATCTTTAATTGATTCTACTCAACGATTCAAACAAGGTAAAATGAATGATAAAGAATATTTTGCAAGCATCGGCAAGTATCTAATTGCAAGCTCAGCCTTGAATTTTTTAGCTGTTAGAGTTATACTAGAATTAAAATCAGCATTTGATAAGGGCTCTTCATTAAAGAGTTCAACTGGAGGATTTGTTGATCCCTCATCTAAAGAAGGTTCAACCGATTTCGGAATCGGAGGATTTGTTAGCGGTGGAGGTCAGGTAGGAGGAAACACAATTTCTATATTCGAACCTAGTCGTCGTCCAGTAGATAGTGAACTTGAAAGATCCAGTCCTACAGATGCGAAATCTATTCCACTTGGTATTGTAGATGATAAAAAAATCAAAAATTGTATTGTATGTGGAATATCTATTCCAGCCAAAGCAAAATTTTGTAGTAAATGCGGTAATTCGCAATAATTAAAAACAACCAACGATATTTATTTAATAATCATGAAACTATTTAATGGTAAATCCGCAGCAGAAGAATATATGTCTACACATACTCTAACTTTTTCTACTCCAGAAATGACATTAAAAAAGTTTGTTTATTGGTTATCCGAAATTATAGAATTTCAAGGGGAACAAGTACCAAGATTAATGCTCTTTTTAGAAACTAAAAAGGATATTTCAGAGGATAATGAATCAAACAATGATAATAGTATTTATACCAATTTGTTACCTGATGTAGATGAAAGTTTTCGACCAACAGGAGCAATTACTGATATGTTTAACAGAACAGATTCATCATCTTCCGAGAATAAATATACTGATGATGATCATTTTCTAAAAAAAACTGGTACAGCTGATTCTAATTTTCTATCAAACTCCAAGAATCAAGAACTAAAATTTTGTATTGAATGTGGCATTAAACTCAAATATAATTCTAAATTTTGTATAAAATGTGGTTCAAAACAATAATGACCCATATATTTATATATATAGTTCTAAGAAATGCTTTACTTCATTTTACTTGATCTTCTTTTTCTTTGATTATTAAATAACATTCATTACAAATAAATTTCGAGAAGATAAAATTAAAAGAATAAAATTTGACCCTTCCACATTTTTGACATTGAATCATAATTAATAAATTAATTTAGTAGTTTATTATTTTTATCAAAATAGTTCGTGATGATAAAAAATTTCTTTATTAAACATACTTTCTTTAATATTCTTCATCAAATTCATCACCATTCTCTTCTTCAATTTCATCCAAATCTTCATCAAATTCTTCTCTCTCTTCAGCAGTCTTAAAAGGTAGATCGGCCTCACCAGTAACTCCACAAACTGGACACTTAAATTCTGTAGTTTGTCCCTCAAGATCCAGTAAAAATTCCTTGGAGAATACCTCATCGCATTTTGAACAAACTAATGTTCCTTGAATGTTGTCTTGAGTGAACTTATGAGACTGGACTCTAAAGATCGCTTCTGCCATTCTTCTTACCTATAAAAAATTTACTTTATTATAAGCCTTCTCATTATAAAAATTATAAAATAATTTCTGCTCTCTCTATTTTTCATAATCAAAAATCATTAAATATACACAAACTCGATATTTTTTATATATTTCTTATATTATTTTGCCTTGTATAGATTAAGGAAAGTACGTTTTCTCTAAGGTCCTTCTCTTCAAATACGCCCCTATATGCAACTGTTAGTATTGAACTATTATTTCTAACTCCTCTCATTTTCATACAAAGATGTTCCCCTTCAATTATTACTAGTACACCCGATACATCTCTTTTGGCTATTTCATCAGCAATCTCCTTAGTCAATCTTTCTTGTATTTGCATTCTCCTAGAATACTTTTCAGTCAGTCTGACAAGTTTTGAGATACCAAATACCTTTCCATTTGGAATATACGCTATGTGAATTTTTCCGTAAAATGGAAGCATGTGATGTTCACACATACTATAGAATTGTATATCTCTTACAATTATTGCATTAGTTTCTTCACTGAAGCTTACATCCAGCTCGGAACTCATTCCATATCCACAAAAAATCTCTTCATACATACCTGCAATACGTCTAGGAGTCTCGACCAATCCTTCTCTATTGGGATTTTCTCCTAATTCTATAAGCAACTGTCGTATTATCTTCTCAATTTTATTTTTATTCATAAAACCAGTTTTTTGTATCCCAGTTTTTTGTATCCTTTTATCGGACATTCTTTATTTAACTTGCTCCTATTATTTTGTGTAACTGAGGAATAACCCTAACATCATTATACCTTGGATAAATCAGATCGTAAAATTTCAACAAATTATCCACAGTTGGTTCATCTATCTTAGTAGTAGGCTGTATTATAAATCCTGCTAAGCTCTCTGCATGTATGATACTGAAAATGGTATCTATCAATTTCTTGAATTCATTAATATCTGTATTATTTGAAACCACTATTTTGATATAAGTAATTTTATTATTTTTAATGGCTATCTTTAAACATTCTAATTCATTTTCTAGAAGATTATAATAATGTTCAGGTTCAACCACCATTGAATCTTTCATTTTAAATTCAATCTTACAAATATCAAAATAGGGAAGAATCTCGTTAAATCTATTAAAGTCATAACAAGAAGATTCTATATATGTTCTTAAACCGATCTCTTCTTTGATGAATCTTGCTAATTCTTTTACTGCTCTATATTGAATTAGAGGTTCTCCACCAGTAAAATTAATTTTGTATGTGTTTTCTTTTAAATTCTCCTTGATCATTTTTTTTACCTCATCAATATGATAAGAATTTCCACTAGTCAATGATAAAGCATAGCCGGTATCACACCAGTAACATCGCAAATGACAACCTGCCATTCTAACGAACATGGTCTTTGTACCAAAGAAAATTCCTTCGCCTTCAATACTTGTAAATATTTCGCTAAGCTGCACTTTTTTATCTTTTGTAAGCATATTCTGTTTTGTCACGTATATTGGAGTTTTTAAAAGCTATTCTTCTATTTATACACGATTCACAAATTCCACAATGTATTCTTCTTTCTCCGATGTTGATACCATCTGAATAACAACTCCATGTCTGAAAGATTTTATCTCCTAAATATTCATACCCCATTTTTATCAGATTTGATTTATCTATTTTATCAACAGCTGGAGACCAAATTTCAACTTTATTACGGAATCCCAGAACAATCCCATCACTCTCTCCTAAATTTAAAGCCTTACAAAGGGATAAGGCAAATTCCGGCCTACAATCTGGATAATTATGATCATCACTATGAGCCCCGTAAACAACTATTTTCGCTCCAATACTCATAGCCCATGCAGTGGCAATAGTAATAAATATCCCATTTCTTAGAGGTACAACTATTTTATAATCAAAATTTTCTGGAATATTCTGTTGTTTGTCAGTTAAAACATTTGTTTCTCCATAAATTTCTTTCATAAACGATATATCAACAATCTTGTGTTCTTTAAAATTCAGATAATCTGAAAATTTCTTAGCACATTCTATTTCATGTATGGCCCTCTGACCATAACTAAACGTTATAATATACAAGTTGAAATCTTGTTTTCTCAAATAAGCAGCAGTACAGATAGAATCCAAACCACCGCTAACAATACAAACTACAGACTGAGAAGATATATCCGATCTGTTTAACATAAAAGACATACTTTTAATATATTTATTAAATTAACATAATAAAATACTCTCGTTGACATTTCATTTTTTTGACTTATTATTAGAACCTATTCTAGCTAATTGAGCAAGAAATGCAGTTAGTTGAATTTCTGAATGAGCTCCAACTGATAATCTGTAATCATATTCAGCCATTATCGACATTATTTCTTCAATGTTTTCAAGTTTCATATCTTTTATTTCTTGATAAGAATACTTGAAAAAATCCGCAGCCGATAATCCATAGACAAATAATAATTCCAGTAGCTTGATTCTTGCATCATCAAATTTACCCTCTAGAGACAATTTTATCACTTCACCAATTTTTGATCTTCCTGATAATCCCATAGCTGCATTAACATTTGAAAGATTTATTTCACCAAATCCTGATGCTGTCTGAAGTATATTAATAGAATGTCTCAAATCCCCTTCTGTGTAGTTATAAATCTTTAATAAAGCTTGATCCTTGTATTCTATTCCTTCGCTATTACAAATCTTCTTTAAATGCTCTACTATTTCTTTTTCCCCTAATTTAGTAAAGTGAAATACTGCGCATCTACTTTGAATAGGCTCAATTATTTGTGAAAGATAATTACATATTATAATAAACCTTGTTGTTTTAGAGCTATCCTCAATTATCCTTCTTAATGCTGTCTGTGCTTCTGATGTCATTTCATCTGCTTCGTCAAGAATTATGATTCTATATTGTCTGTCATTTTTATTACTAGGATCTTTCAAATCTTTTCCACTTGGAAGTTTGATTACCGCAGCAAATTCCTTAACACGTTCTCGAACCATCTTTATACCTCTTTCATCTGAAGCATTTAGCTCAAGAACATCTCTTCTCCATCCCTCTCCCAATAATTCCTTTGATAAACATAAAGCTGTAGTAGTTTTCCCAATACCTGCAGCACCCGCAAACAACAAGTGTGGTATCTCATCTGGTTTTTTAATCAAATTTTTTAGAGATCTTATAATATCCTTTTGATTAACTATCTGATCAATTTTTTTAGGCCGATATTTCTCTACCCACATTAAGTCGGATATGTTAGTATCATTGGCATTTGGAGGCATTCTAAATAGAGTATAAATTTAATAAGTTTATTAATATCTTCTTATCTTCTATAAGACCAATTTTATAGTTCTAAAAATATCATATATTGGCAATCATTTCAACCAAATTGTTTTGTTAATAATAATAGTTAGTCTAAGTTGATTTAATATTATGGTCTTCATATAAAAACAGGTGAGTCACACGATGGCAGAAAGTAATAGCGCTAATAATATCTATAATTATGATAATATCAAATACAGGATAGAATTTATTCAAAAATTCTATTATGCAAAATATCTCATGGAAGACATCAGAATAACTTTTAAAAAAAACGTCTCAATAAATTTAGATAATCTTTCTCTTGAAGGAAAAGATGGTGAAATTACTTCTATTCCTAGATGGCTAGCGAAAATTCTGGAAGCTAATGGAAATGTAGAAATTCACGATATTGATGTTTTAGTATATATCTCTAGATCTTTAAATCGCGAAAGAATTTCAAAACCTCATGATTTATCCGGAATAGACATCGATTTTTATATAAGAGTAAATGATTATATCAAAAGATTAAAGGAAAGTGAAAAAGAACCTATATTAGTTTCTCTCAATTCTTTTATAACTTCAAGAATAGAGAAAATTGTTAAATTAGCTGCTGCGTCATCTCTCACAACAGACTTGGAAAGAAAGCTGTCTGCGGAAGAAATAGAACTGTATAATTTCATTCATAATTCTTCTTATTCATTTAAACAATTGGCGGTGAACAAACTTGGCTGAACTTAAAACTGAATCTGCTATAGTTAATGATTTAGAAGAATTTTTACGTGCGTTTAAAGATAGATCTGGAAATTACAAATATTTTGATAGAATTAATAACATGATGGCAGCAAATTCTACTTCTCTATTAGTTGATTACATTGATTTTGATACATTCAAACCTGATCTAGCAAAGAAGATTACTGATGATCCAGACGAGATGCTAGAAGCATTTAACAAAGCAGTTTTTTCTGTACTTTATGAAATTCATCCAGATTATGCAGAAGAAATATCGAATAATATTAAAGTTAGAATAGGAAATTATACAGTACAAAAAGGGTTACGAGAAATAAATGCAGAAGCAATTAATAAGCTAATTGGAGTTTCTGGTATGGTAGTAAGAACGTCTGAAGTCAAACCCCTAGCAAAAAAAATTGGTTATAGATGTCTTAGTTGTGGTGAAATAAATGAAGGACAACTAAAAAGTTTAGTATTAAAAAAACCATTAAAATGTAAACAATGTTCAGAAAAGGAATTGGAAATGGATCCAGATACTAGTATTTTTATTGATTTCCAAATGGTAAGATTACAGGAACTACCAGAAGACCTTCCTGCAGGCCATCTACCACATTATCTTGAAGTTACTGTTATTGGTGACTTGGTAGATCAATGTAGACCAGGAGATAGAATTCTACTCACTGGAATTGTAAGAATAGAGCAAGAACAATTATCTCAACATGTAAAGACAAGTCTCTTTAAACTCAGGATGGAAGGTAATAATATAGAATATCTTGGAGGTAGAGCTGGAGATAAAGATAACAGGACGATGGAACGAATAGAAATAAGTAATGAAGATGAGAAACGTATTTTTGCACTCGCAAACAAAAGTAATTCTTATGATATCTTGATATCATCTTATGCTCCACATATTTACGGTCATGAAGTGATTAAGGAAGTGATCTTGTTATTAATTGTTGGATCAGTAACGAAAATATTAGATGACGGATCCGCAAGAAGGGGCGATATTAACGTTCTTTTAGTCGGAGATCCAGGAACAGCAAAATCTGAAATGTTGAAATTTGCAGCTAAAATAGCTCCGCGAGGACTTTACACTTCGGGGAGAGGTACAACAGCTGCTGGTCTGACAGCTGCAGTTATTAGAGACAAATCTGGCATCATGATGTTAGAAGCAGGAGCTGTTGTATTGGGAGATCAAGGATTAGTGTGCATAGATGAATTTGATAAAATAAAACCTGAAGATCGTTCAGCTCTTCATGAAGTTATGGAACAGCAGACTTGTTCGGTTGCAAAGGGAGGAATAGTTGCAACACTAAATGCAAGAACCTCGATTTTAGCAGCTGCCAATCCATTGTATGGAAAATATGATCCGTTCAAAAATATTACAGAAAATGTAAATTTACCGATTCCACTCCTGACACGATTTGATATCGTTTATGTGATACGAGATACGCCAGAAAGGGAAAAAGATAATCTTATTGCTAGTCATATCCTAGAAATACATAGAGACACAGAAAGAAATAGTCAATCTGTGATTGATACAGATATCTTTAGCAAATATCTTGCTTATTCAAAAAATATGGAACCAAAATTAACGGTGGAAGCAATTGATAAGATAAGAAATTATTACATGAAGATGAGAAATGTAGAATCTGAGGGTATGATAACCGTCACTCCAAGGCAGCTTGAAGGATTAGTAAGACTTGCAACTGCACGATCTAAATTATTATTAAAAGATTATGTAGATTCAGAAGATGCAGAACGAGCAATTTATTTGATACAGACTATGTTAGAAACTGCAGGAGTGGATGTTAATACTGGTAAAGTAGATCTAGGTGTTTTACATGGCAAACCTCAAAGTGAAATATCAAAATTGAAATTATTTATGGAAATTTTTAATGCTTTATCTGGACAGGATAAGAATGACGTAGAAGAAAAAAGCTTTATTCAGGAACTTGCACAGACGGGAAGATTTTCAGAAGATGATGCAAAGAATTTTATCAATAAAGCTATGCAAAATGGGCAGATATATGAACGAAAATCAGGATATTATGCTAAGGCATAAAATTTCCTATTGTATTTAATTATTTTTTATCTATCTTAAAATATAAACAGGATTATAAATGTGAAAAATAATTATAAATTAAAATTAACGTATTAAACGTCAATCTAAATGAGATCATGGATATAATTCCTCTAGAACATGGGATTGTCCAAAAATGTTCTGAAAAACAGTTAAATGGTCCAAATTTCATTATAACAAAGTGCAAAAAATTCTGTTGTAAAAAGCAGTACAATGATTTTTTAATTGAAGATGAATTTGAAGAAGAATTGCAATATTCTTCGACGACAGTTAAAATAGTAGAAAAATGATATTGACTCAAAAGACCGAATCCTACCTTCAGTCTAATGTTTTAAAAAATTATGTTATTCATAACAGCTCATACTTATAAGGAAAATTCATAGCTAATCTATTCCTTATTAAAATAATCATTAAAGATATCTCCAAATAAAAGAAATATGATTATAGAATTTTATTTAATTTTGGATCATACTACTAACATAAAAATTATTTTTATATAATTCTTGTATTTGATTCAACTCAGATTTGTTAAGGTATTTTCCATCAGCCATTTCAGCAAATGAATCCAGTTCTTCAATATCCAATATTGTAGGAATAACAACAGAAATAGGTTCTTGTGATAAAATAAATTTGATAGCTAATTGTGGTATTGTCCATCCCCTTGATTCAGCTATAGGTCTCATCTTCTCAATTTTTTTCATTGCTTCTATAATCCACTCTTTTTTTCTGTAGCTTCGGTGGTCGTTTTCTTTCAAGGTGGTCGCTTCAGTTACTTTACCTGTTAATACTCCTGATGCATCAGGAACTCGAACCATTATTCCTACATCATATGTTTTATCTTGTATATTTTTCTTATTTTGTGCATCTATTTCAACATTTAAAAAAGATCTACCCGGATCTTGTTCTAAGATGTTATAAACTGTTTGGAGACTAGTAATATTTCTATTTTTCATAGCATACAATCCTTCTTCTTCCCATCCTATTGCTGGACCTAAAGCTACACCATGACTTTTAATATCTCCTTTACTGACTAAATCATCCAACATATTAAATAAAAGATCATTTTTGATTGCATCTATTTTTGGATTGTGCATACTATATACATCAATATAATCTGTCTGCAATCTAGACATACTTTCCTTTAATGCAAATTGCAAGAAATCAATATTATGTTTTTGCGGAATTTCATTATGTCCAATTTGTTGATGACTATACATGTCATATCCCCACTTAGTCGAATAAATTACTTCATTTCGCATGTCTTTAAATACTTGTCCAATAATCTTTTCGCTTTTGCCATTACCATACATATCTGCAGTTTCAAAAAAATTAACACCAATATCATAGGCCCTTTTTAATATTTTTATCGCATCTTCATTTTCAATCTTCTTACCCCACCAATCAAGACCTAAAGTCCATGCTCCAAATCCAATTTCACTTACTTTTATTCCACTTCTTCCTAATTTTCTATATTTCATTTATTAGATACTGCCTCCTTAATCTCCTTAGCGATCTCATTGAATCTATAATCATTTAATACTGGCTCTATTAGAGTTTTTTTATTATTGTCATCTATATCATTTCCAATAATATTGCTGTTATCTCTTAACCCTATATTCAAATAATCCGTCAATTCAAAATTTTCCCATTTTTTATCTACATCAATATTTAACCATGATTTACATCCAGCCCATTCGTCTTTGATGTCTACAAGTAAAGGTTCTTTAATTTTAAATATTCTTAATAATAATACATTAAGTGGCTTAGTAGGATTATAATTCATACGAATAGTAACATATTCATTATTCCATATATGATAATTTTGTAATTTTGGTAAAATTGCTCTATCTGTGATCTCAATAATTTCATATACTTGAGCAAATAAATTTATAGTATTTTTGTTAGAATCATATTTTTCATTATAGTGTCTGTCATATAACAAACTTTCTAAATATGGTATATATTCATCTTTGATCGAATTCTTAGACTGATGTTCATATGTGGGATAAAGAAAAAATTCATTATGTTTCATCTCAAAACCTTTTCTAAATTCCATAATTCCCCCTTTACGAAGTAACAAAATTTGTTTTCCTTCTTCTAACGCTTTACATACAATCGCCCATTCTTTTAATGCTATCATTCCATTCTTCATCCCAAACTCTTAATGACTTGATCAATCTTTTTGTATACACAAACTATCATAGGAGTATCCTTAATCACATATCTACTAACTTCAGTTTCCCGTAATTGAATTATTAAATCCTGAAAACTGTTAAGATCATCGGTTTCGAAAGCTAACATAAAATCTTGATCGTCAAGACCAAAAGAATATGATGTATTTAATCTAATATTAGGAAATTTTCTTCCAACCTCTATATGTTCATCCATCATTTTCTTTCTTTTTTCAAACGGCAGAAGATACCATTCTCTAGATTTTATAAATGGATATACTATGTTATATCGTAATGGATTCACATCATCTGTAAAACTTGGTTTTACTTGATTTGAATATACGGATCTTCTTGAACAAGACAAATAAATTTGAGAAGGTTCTACGTATTTCCCTAATACCGTCAAATAAATCTTTGATGTAAATACTTGCATTTTTTCTACTGAATCCGAAATCATCCATAACATAAAATCTGCATCATCTCTAAGTCCAACAGTAGAATATGGTATAACCTTCATTTTTGTATTAGCTACTTCCAGTAAGTCAGCGAATTCTTTAATGGCTTCTTCCTTTCCTATTTCATTTAGCCATCGCCATTTTGGATCAACCTTGAAAAAAGAAAAATTCAGGAATACAGGCTTTTCAGTATTCATTATTACACATCTTTCTTATTAAATTAGTCTTATTATTAGTAATCAATTTATGATCATTAGAGAGATTATTCGTTGTGTTTTTAATAGACAATTCTATGTTTTAATAAGATAGTCAATCTGATCTAGGACTCATCTAGACCCAACCACCCATATCCCTTGCTCTCTAATTCTTCAGATAATTCTTTACCTCCAGATTTAATGATTTTTCCTTTTGCCATAACATGAACTTTATCGAGTTTTGAAAGATATCTCAAGATTCTGGCGTAGTGAGTTATTACTACTATTCCTGCACCTGTGTCAATTAATTTATTAATCGCTTCAGCAACTGATTTTACTGCATCAATATCTAGACCAGAATCTGGTTCATCCAATATAGCAATATTTGGTTTTAGTACGAGCATCTGCATTACTTCAGATCTCTTCTTTTCTCCTCCAGAAAAACCCTCATTCAGATATCTGCTTAGAAATGAAGGATCTAATCCAACATCATCCAAATTTCTTTTTATATATTCATGAAATTCCTTTACAGTGAGAAAAACTTCTCGATTCTTTTGATCCTGCATTAATGATTTATTCAAAGTATTATAAGCATTTCTCAAAAAATGGCTATATCCTACACCAGAGATTTCTATAGGATATTGAAAACCAAGAAATAATCCTTGTTTAGCTCTTTCATCAGTAGATAACTCCAGAATACTCTTTCCTTTTACCTGAATGTCACCTGAATTAACTGTATACTTGGGATGACCCAAAAGTACGTTTGCAAATGTACTTTTACCTGATCCATTAGGACCCATAATGGCGTGGACTTCATTCTTCTCTATCTTTAAATTCAAACCAGTAAGAATTTCTTTTCCTTCGATACTTGCATGTAAATCCTTGATCTCTAAAAAAGCCATAAACGAATAGTATTCTTATTTACATAATATAAGGATATCCTCATGAAATAAAGGTCTGACTCACTGCTTGATCAAAAAAATAAAATTGACTCTAGATTTCTATTGTATCTTCAAGTTTCCTGTCATATATGGATGAACTGTACAATAATAAGGATAGTCACCAGGGTCAATATTTTTTGTATCTATTATTGAAGCTTCTCCTGCATTAGTAATACCAGTGTCGAATATTTTTCCAGAATTAGAGTCATTTGGACCTTCACCATTAGTAACTGTATGAGGTACTGTATCCTTATTATCCACCTTAATAACATCGCCCTTCTTCACAGACATTTCTTTTGGATCATAAGGTGGATTACCTTGAGTTGCTGCTCCTTCCAAAATTGTCAATATCGCATTAGCTTTAATTGACGCAGGATTAATTTGCGATTTTTCTGCTCCCGCACTTGCTTGAGCAGTATCCGGTGGTAAATCTTTTCTATAAATAGAACGTGTATCTCCTGGGGTAGGTTCAAGTCCCATAAATATTGTATATGTTAAAATTCCCACTATGGCACCTAAGCCAAGAATTCCCAAAAAAATAATCTTTTCATTAACTCCCATTTATCTAACTAATCATGGATGGAGAAAGGTCCTAATTAATTTTTTTGAAATATAACTTAAATTTACATTATATTTTGATGTTGATTTCATATGCATGTTTATTTCATTAATAAAAAAAAGATGTTATCATCATATTTATAATGCTACAATTGTTTAATAAACAAAATGTCTAATTCCACAAAATGTACAGTTTGTAATAATGAAATTAATAATTTTAAATACAAACCTATGCAACAGTGGAACGTATTGGGCTATTTATGTGGGGACTGTTACTCCAAGAAATTAGTAGAATATTATCATCCACCAACAAATATTGATACCTGAAATAACAGATTTTCTTATATTCTGTAATATCATTCAAATTGGACTACTTTCAAATTGATTGGCTATGATATCTTTGCTATACCTTATATCCTAATGGACAATGCGAGGTTATAATTTCATTAGATATGTTTTTCTTTTTCGGTGTTGGTCGGTAGATTTTTAAGAGTGCTTTGGACAAAAAACTTCACTTAATATTGACTTCATCTATAAATATTTTAGAAAAAACAGATCAAAAAATAATCCTAAAATTTAATAACATTCCAAGACAGTATTTAAATGCCATTCGTAGAATCTCAATTAGTGAGATTCCTATCTTAGCAATAGACGATGTGGTAATTTTAGAAAATTCTTCTGTTATGCACGATGAAGCAGTTGCTCACCGTCTAGGTCTTATTCCATTACGAACAGAATTGAATAGATTCATTTTGCCTGACAAATGTGATTGTAATAATACTTTAGGTTGTTCTAAATGTCGTGTATTACTAATTTTAGATTCCGAATCTTCTGAAAAGACGAAACTTGTTACTTCAGGAGATCTTGTATCCGAAGATGAATATGTGAAACCAGTGAGCAATAATATTCCTATAATCACTCTTGCTCCTGGACAGAAATTAAAATTTGAAGCATATGCTAGATTAGGAATAGGTAAAGATCATGCAAAATGGCAGCCCACTACTGCTGCAATAGTAAAGGATGGGAATGAAACAAATGAATCGATTTTGATAATAGAAACTATTGGGTCTCTAACAGCAGAGGAAACAGTAATGGCTGCTATTAATATAATAAATTCAAAATTAAATAATTTCAGTACGGTGATAAAATCTCTAGATTTCCAAAAAGGGAACTAGGTAGGTTTATTTGGGGATTATTGTAATGGAACATGATAAGGTCACAAGTATGTTTACTAATACATTGAATGATAACACTAAATCAAGTTTGCGTAATGCATACAAAAGAAGTGGAAGTCCAATTTGGAAATCTATAGAAAAAAAGTTTCAAAGTTCTAGGTCTAATCGTTCTGAGGTAAACGTTAGTAAATTGGACAATATTACTAAGGAAGGTGATATTGTTATCGTTCCAGGCAAAGTATTGGGTTCTGGTATTATCAATCATAAAATAATTCTAAGTTGTTTTTCTATTTCGGTTACAGCAATGAAGAAGGTTATTGATTGCGGGGGAGAAGTTATTACTATAAATGAACTTGTTCAACAATATCCTGATGGAAAAGGTGTTCGAATCATTGGATAAATCTAAAAAAGATATCAATAGTAATTCTAGTTATGCAAACAAAAATAATTCTAAAAACCAAATAATAGTTGATGTATCTTCTTGTATAGCTGGTCGTGTTTGTTCCCGTGTTTCAAAACTTTTACTTCAAGGCAATAGGGTTACTATTGTCAATTCCGAAAAGGCCATGATATCTGGAAATCGTTATAAAACAATTGACGATTATAAAAAACGTCTTGAAGTAAGTTCTATAACAAATCCTATTCATGGACCTTATCATCCAAGACGACCTGATAGAATCTTGACAAAAATGGTACGGGGCATGACACCAAGGAAAAAATCAAGCGGAATCTCTGCATTTAGAAGATTAAGAGTATATATAGGAATACCTGTAGAATTTCGTTCGAATGAAATGAAAATATTTGATGATACAAAAATAACTAAACCAGAATCATATTATATAACAATTGGAGACATTGCAAAACAAATAGGATGGAAAGGAGAATAAAAAAATGACAAAAACAACAACAGTTGATCTCTATCCAGGACAAAGAAAAACATCAAGAGCAGTTGCAACTATTTCCAAGGGGAATGGAAAAATCAGAGTGAATAATATTCCAGCAGAGGTTTTACAACCAGAGGTATCTAGAGAACTAAT
Organism: Nitrososphaeraceae archaeon; assembly: GCA_035297365.1. Taxonomy (GTDB): domain Archaea; phylum Thermoproteota; class Nitrososphaeria; order Nitrososphaerales; family Nitrososphaeraceae; genus TH1177. Next base: position 19,112 of record DATGZA010000009.1, on the reverse strand, counting down.
CCTAACGCCAGTTAATGTAGTTGGTGATTTACGCAATAAAGTTGACATCAATGTAAAAGTGGCTGGCGGAGGATTTATGGGACAAGCCTTCGCTACCGCAGTTGCAATATCGCGAGCGTTAGCCGGTGAGGCAAAGGGTGACAGAGATCCAAAGGATCACCCATTATCAAAGAGTATTCGACAAGATATCCGTAAAAAAATAAATGAATTTGATAGACATCTTCTCGCAGGGGATCCAAGACAGACAGAATCTAAGAAATTTGGAGGTCCTGGTGCAAGAAGAAAAAAACAAAAATCATATCGTTAAAATATCGAATATTTTATTGCTTTATTATAGCAATCAGTATTATTATGTTATAAATCTCTACATGCATAAATACTTAATAGGATTTCTATTACTTTGTGATTGATAATAAACCCACTATAGTTCGTTTAGTTATAGATAATGATAAATTCGAGATTTTAGTAAAACCAGATCCCGCATTGGATTATAAACTTGGGAAAAAAATCGATCTATCTAATATTCTGATTTCTGATGAAATTTATGCAGATGCAAATAAAGGAACTAGAATAGCTGACGAAAAACTAATTAGGAATTTCAAAACTACAGACTCGATTGAAATTGCTAAAAAAATACTAGAACAAGGTGAAGTTAATCTAACAACAGATCAACGTAGAAGAATGGTAGAAGAAAAGAAAAAACAGATTATTCAATATATCAATAGAAATTTCGTTGATCCAAAAACACATCTTCCTCATCCTCCACTACGAATACAAAATGCAATGGAAGAAGTAAGATTAACAATAGATCCATTCAAGAAACCTGAAGATCAAACCAAGAAAATTATTGAATCTTTACGAAAAATTTTACCATTGAAATCAGAAAACCTGCAATTGCTAGTAACTATTCCACCACAATTTTCCGCACCGTCTTATAACGTTCTGAAAAATATCGGTGAATTAAAAGATGAAAAATGGTTGCAAGATGGTTCTTTAAGGGTTATTGTTGAAATAAATGCTGGGATAAAAGGAACATTCGTTGAAAGGATGAATTCGGTAACTAAAGGTTCTGCCCAAATTCAGGAACAATAATAACAATAATAAATATCTTTTATCAAAATAGGAAATTGGACTTGAGAAAAGATCATAAAAATTTATATCGAAATATGGATGAGATGCTTTCCTTTGTAATTTTTGTTAACAAGGAGATGTATCCGAATTTATGTTAGAAATAAAGCGAAAGTATGTTATTCCAGGAGATGTTATTATAGAAGGAAATTATAAACCTCTGATGAATGTATTTAGAAAAGAAAATTCCATTATAGCTACACGAATAGGAATAGCAGAATTAAGCAAAGATGGAATAAAGGTAATTCCATTATCGGGGATATATATTCCTAGGATTAATGATATTGTCATAGGAAAAATAATTGATAATTCTTCATTATCATGGGAAGTAGATATTAATTCATGTTTTTCAGCTCATTTACCTGCTCAAGATGTATTTGGAAGAGATTTTTCTCCAGCAAGAGATGATATGAAAAAAAGATTTGCTCCAGGAGATCTCGTTACAACTAGAATAATCGCATTTGATAGAACACGAGACCCTATGTTGACTATTCAAGAACGAGATTTAGGAAAAATTTCTCATGGTAAATTTTTAAAAATATCCTCTACACGTGTTCCACGTTTGATAGGTAAAAGAGGATCAATGATACAAACAATAGAACAAGCTACACAAACAAAGATACTGATAGGTCAAAATGGAATTTTAGTAGTAAGTGGCAAAAATGACGAAGGAATAGGTCTTGCATTTAAAGCTATAAAAATGGTTGAAGAAGAAGCACATACATCAAACCTTACTCAAAAGATAAAGGATTTGTTAAATGTAAAGGATGAATTACAAGTAGAGTCTGAAAATAATTCTTCTGGTAATAACGAGGCATACATTAATAGCCATAACGAAAACAATTCAAAAACAAATGATGTTGAAAACAATAATGATACTAATAATGAAATTACAAAAACCTCTTCAGGAGATTCCTCTTAACTAATTGGAGGATTGAAGATCATGAATCAAACAATTTTGGTAGATGAAAATGGAAAACGTACAGATGGTCGTTCAATAGACGAATTACGAGAAATTAAACTTACTGTTGGAATCTTAAAAAATGCAAACGGATCTGCATTCATTGAATTTGGCAAAAATAAAATAATTGTAGCTGTGTATGGACCAAGAGAAGTTCATCCAAAACATATGGCTCAACCAGATAAATGTGTATTAAGATGCAGATATCACATGTCCCCATTTTCGACTGATACACGTAAAAACCCAGCTCCATCTCGTAGAGAAATTGAAATATCTAAGGTTATGAGAGAAGCTTTAGAACCTGCTGTTGTATTAGAAGATTATCCTCGTGCGGCTATAGACATATTTGTTGAAGTATTACAAGCTGATGGTGGTTCTAGATGTGCTGGAATAACTGCAGCATCTGTTGCCTTGGCTGATGCAGGGATTAACATGCGCGATTTGGTAGCAGCTTGTGCATCTGGAAAAATAAACGACAAAATCGTTCTCGATATCAATGATGTAGAAGATAAAGAAGGCTCAGCTGATATGCCTGTTGCTTATCTACCCAATCTTGAACAAATATCCCTACTACAACTAGATGGAGTACTCACTCAATCACAATTTACTGAATGTTTGGAAAAAGCAGTACAGGGATGTAAAATGGTTTATGAAATACAAAGAAAAGCTTTGATGGAAAAATATTTTGGTAATGATATCCCCACAGACGAAGAAACTAGTGAGGAGGTAAAAGAATAATGAGCTTATCAAAGAAGTCTCCAATAATAATTGAATATCTCCGCAAGCGTCAAATGTTAGACTTATTAAACAATAAAAAAAGACTTGACGGTAGAAATTTAGATGATCTCAGAACACTTGAAATAGATCTCGATGTAATCAAAAAGGCAAATGGATCTGCTCTCGTAAGATTAGGAAATTCTGAAGTTATTGCAGGTGTAAAGGTTGAGACCGGTGAACCATTTGAGGGATTAGAACATAAGGGAGCTCTAATTGTTACTGCTGAAGTTTTACCCACAGCTTCTCCTTTTGTAGAACCAGGTCCACCAGATGAAGATACCATAGAGCTTGCTAGGGTGGTTGATAGGGGAATCAGAGAATCTGAAATGGTTGACCTTGAAAAATTAGTTTTGGTCCCTGGGAAAATTGTCTATACCATTTTTGTAGACTGTAGTGTTATCAACGCTGATGGTAATCTATTTGATGCTACATCCTATGCTGTAGTATGTGCCCTAGCTAGTAGTAAATTACCAATTTTCGAAATACAAAATGATCAAGTTGTGAATACAGGCAATAAACAAGACCCTCCGATTACGACATTACCAGTATCAATAACTGCAATAAAAATAGGAAATGCTATTATGTTAGATCCTACTGCGGAGGAAGAATCATGTATGGAATCCAGAATAACAATAACTACTAATTCTAATGGAGAATATACTGCCATTCAAAAGGGTTCAAATGGTTCTTTTACCTTGGATCAAATAAAATATGTGGCTGAAATAGCAAGAAATAAAGGAGAGGAAATAAGAAAAAAAATAAAGGAGCTCGTGAAATAACAAATGGTTAAAAGAAATACAAAAACTCAAACGGCACTTAAGGGTCTCGGTGTAAAATTTGGTGCGACATTGAGAAAAAGATACGGAACTGTTTATAAAACACTTAAACAAAAAAGACGTTGTCCAACCTGTAGCTCCTTAAGATTTGATCGAATTGCGTCTGGAATTTGGTATTGCCCAAAATGTAATTTGAAGGTAGCCTCTGGGGCATACGATATAAATATTGAAAAGCTTCAAAGCTAAAATCAATATTTCTTTCAAATTATTATCAGATAAACAAAATAAGGACTTTATTAAATCAATATTTATAGCCTTAGAGCCAGACATAAAAATATTGGAAATTCCTTCAGTTAAATTAACTGCCAACGAAGATAAAAACCTTTTTTCAATAGACATAATTGCCCGAGAAGTATCAAGTTTTAGATCAACAATTAATTCTTATCTTAGATTGGTCAAAACTGCGAATTGTTGCTTGATTGAATCGTTTGATATCTAACAAAATAAATTTATATTAAATATCATTATTAATTATCAAGTTGAGTCAAGAAAATGAATTACCTCCTTGGCTTAAAGAACAAATATCTCGATTACAACAACTTCAACAAAATCTACAAGCAATAATGATGCAAAAACAACAGATTGAATTAGAAATTGTTGAAACGGATAGAGCGTTGGAGGAATTGAATAAAACCAAACCTTCTGATTCTATTTATAAAGCTGCAGGGCCTTTATTAATAAAAACAGAAAAAGATAGTGTCGAAAAAGAACTATCTGAAAAAAAAGAATTGGCAAATACTCGAGTTATGGTACTAGGAAAACAAGAATCAAGAGTAAAGGAAAATCTAAAAGAAGTTGAAAATAAAATTAACCAAATGATTAAAGGAGCATCATCTAACCAGCAACAACAATAATTTCAAATATCATGATATATCAACATTGAGTTATCCAAAATAAGTTTCGTGAATAATTAACTATGTCATTTAGGATTGTAGTAGATGAAAGAGAAAGAAATAGTAAGATTCCAAAATTCTTAATCGATAATGGTGTACATGTAGATTTTGCACGATTAGTGGTCGGGGATTATATTGTATCTTCTGAAGTTGCTATCGAAAGAAAGACTATAGGTGATCTGGTTAGTTCTATTTATGATGGGAGACTTTTTGTTCAATGTTCAGATCTGTTGCAATTTTATTCAAAACCTCTCTTAATAGTAGAAGGAAATATACTTGAATTAAAAACTGATATTGAAAATGAAATTGATTACCATCAAAAAGAAAAAATCTCTTTAAACAAAATTACCCAAATTTATGATGCTCTAGCAACAGTGGCAATAATTTTCAGAATACCTATTATTCATTCACCATCTGCAAAATATACATCAAAATTTTTAATTTCATTGTCGAATAAGATCTTGCAATCAAATTTATTTTTAAATGGTCCTTTGATAAAGAAAATTAAGAAAGCAAATCATGTACAACTACAGCAATTATCTATATTATCTTCATTACCAGGAATAGGAGATAAACTTGCCCTAAAATTACTTGAAAAATTCAAGACACCATTAAAAGCAATTAATGCTTCGACTGCGGAATTAGCTATGATTCCAGGATTTGGGATTGCCAGGGCAGAAAAAATAAAAAAGATTCTTGATTTCGAATATGAGGAAAAACATTTAGCATATCAAAAAAAGTTATTGTAATCACGTCTATTCAATTTGTTAAAATAATATGTATCCATTTAAGAAAAAATTTTGAAATGTCAGCTATATAATATATCGAATACCTAAATATAATATATTTGATATTTATAAAATTGCGATTCCTGTTGAAGTTAATAAAAAAACTAGAAATTCAATCTATAGAAAATATAATAAATTTCCTTAATAATCAATTAGTTGGTAGACTTGCAACGATAGATAGCAATGGTTATCCACAGGTCATACCAATGAATTTTGTTTACATCCAAACCAATAACCATAAGAACCATTCTGCTTTATTAAACCAACATTCCATATACATGCATTCTTATCCTTATGGAGAAAAGATAGATAATATTAAAAGGAATTCAAAAGTAGGATTTGAAGTAGATCAACATATAGCTTTCCTGCCATCATATTACTTTCATCCCACAGATGCGTCTCAGGCAGATACTCTTTATATTAGTACAGTAATCAAGGGGGAATCGTTCATAGTTGAAAATTATGAAGAAAAAGCTTTAGCTCTTAATGCTCTGATGGAAAAATATCAAAAAGAAGGAAAGTATCAAAGACTTGATTCAAAAATGTGTTCTGTAAAAGAGGTGACAGTTATTAAAATTATTCCTATGCAAATACGAGGAAAATACAAAATAGGACAGCAATGGACTTCTTCTTATCGATTGAAAATTGCGGCAAGCATACTAGCAAGAGAAAAGGAGGGAGCTATACCCATTTTAGATATCATGGGCATCGAAATACTACCAAATAACACATTGCATATACAAAGGGAACCGATATTGTGATTTCACCATGAATATTCTTTGCTTATTCGTACATATTTCTAATCATGTAGGCCACATATCTGGAAAGCAAACATGATAGATCCAATTACTTTACCATTTACCCTTAATTGATAAAAATTGTTAGTATCTTTTGGCATTAATTCGTATTTTAATTCCTTGGCTTGATCTGTAGATATTACTATTTCTTGCAATCGTTTTATATCAATTTTCTTCCAATCCAAAGAGTATTTGTCTGAATCCTCGAAAATACACATAATCGCAACTATCCTATTTGGATTTTCTTTATCAACAATAGTCGAATAACGAAAATTCTTATTGTGATTAAATGGATCAGAAGTTGTAAATGAATCGATACTAAATGATTCTATTATTCTCTCTTTCAAGATATACGAAAGTTCATTCATAATTGCCAGATCAAATATTTCTAGTAATCTAATAGATTTAGGATCTGGAGGTTGTATTTCAGATGTCAACACATTGCTTATCTTGCTAATATGTTATATAATTTTAATTCATTCTATGATAAATTAAATAAAAATTTTTGGTTCACTCAAAATATTTTACCCTTTCCTTTTTAAACTCTCTTGAGCTAAAAAGAATCTTGTAATTATAGATTCTTATTGTATTAGATATTTCTTTTGCGATTTTTTCGGCACTATCAAAACTGCGTGCATGTATCATACTAAAAAGATTAAATTCCCAATCCGGATATGTTGGTCTTCTATAACAATGACTCACTTGGGAAAAAGTTGCCAATTTGAATCCTATTTTGTCAATAATATTATCAGGAACTTTCCATACTATCATACCATTTGCAGTAAATCCTGCATCCCTGTGTCGTAATATAGCAGCATATCGTCTCATTATCCCATCTTTTTCAAATTCTCTTGCCTTATCAAAAAGTTCTTCAGTGTTAATAGATAATTTTTCAGCACTTTTCACAAATGGTTCTGGTATTATTTCCAAATCCTTTTGTAATTCTCTGATAAAATCTTTATCAAGTTCTGTTAGGTGAATTTTTTCTGGATTTAATTCCTTAATTTCTTCAGTTGGTTTAGGATTTATAGAATCATCATTTACCATATCCAACTTTACTCCTATCTTGTACATTTTTAGTGTAGGCAATAATCTATATTTAATTACTCCATCAAGAGATGCCATTTTGTCCAAAGTAGCTTTCATTTCTGAATTAGGAGGTATCGCTAAAGTAAACCACATGTTGAATTCATGGTTTCTTTCATAATTATGACTTACACCAGGATGCTTGTTAACTTCATTTGCTACAAAATCTAATTTCTCTGGCGTTACTGCAAATGCTATTAGGGCACTTTTGTAACCTAATCTTCTTGTATCAAAGATTGCGTTTATCTGTCTTATTAATCCATTTTCTTTCATAGCTGAAATTCTATTCATAATGTCAATTTCTGTAGTATTATGATGCTGGGCAATCTCTAAGAAAGGTTTATCAGTAAGAGGAAAAAGCCATTGAATTTCATTTAAAATTTTTCTATCGAGTAAATCCAATTGATTTACTTGTATAGATTCAGTCAATTTTTATTGAATAGATCTATTATCTATTAAATACTTATCCATTTTGACCTCAAATATGGATTTTTTTTACCCAATTTAGAGATAATTCCAAATAAATAATTTTTAATCTCTTGAATAATTATTAAATTTATACTAATATTTTATAACATTTAACATAAATTAAATTTATAAAATACTTCAAATCGTTAAGTATTGAATTAAAATTAATGAAAAATAAAAAAAATCTGGATGATCTTGATGATATAATTGATTATGACAATAATGATGAAAATAATAAAGAGTCAAATTTTAATCAAGACGCCTTATTAAAAAGTATAAATTCAGATGATTCTGACAAAGATATTCAAAAAGAACCTAAAAATTCTATCACATCCAAGCAAGAAGAATCTAAAGAAACACAATTTAAAAATAAGTTACTAGATTCAGATTCAAAATTTTTTGCAATTAGAATAACTGGAGGACAGGAAAATATTGTTGCTAATATATTACAAAATAAGATAAACTCTAAAAAGATCAACTTACGCTCTATTCTCATCCTCGAACATTTTAAAGGTTACGTGATAGTTGAAGCATCCGACTCTAATGTTGTGTATGAAGCACTATATGGTATTAGGCACGTTAGAGGACAAATACGAGGTGATCTTCCTTTTAGCGATATTGAAAAATATCTTATCAAAAAACCAGTTGTTACCGAATTGAATGTTGATGATACTGTCGAAGTAGTTGCAGGTCCATTTAAATCCATGAAAGCAAAAATTACACGTGTCGATTATGAAAAGCAAGAAGCTACTGTTGTACTATTAGATTCTCCATATCAAATCCCTGTTACCGTTGATGCAAATTACTTGAAGAAAATAATCACTTGATATTCATAATTTAATATATTTTTACTCAGTTATATTATTTTTATAGATCTTAACAAAATTTGATGACCATTTATATTTCGGACTGTTATTTTTTCCGATATGGGCGATAAAAAATCAATATCTGCTTTAGTTACTGGAGGAGAAGCCAGTGCTGGACCTCCTTTAGGACCTGCATTAGGGCCTTTGGGGATTAACGTATTACAAGTTGTAAACACAATCAATGAAAAGACCAAAGATTTCCTTGGTATGAAAGTTCCCGTTAAGGTGGAAGTTGATTCTGAAACTAAAAAATTTACTGTTGAAGTAGGAATACCTCCTACAACTGCTCTAATTGCAAAAGAAGCTGGAATTACAAAGGGTTCAGGAACATCAGGAAAGGATTATGTTGGAAATATATCCATGTCTGGCATAGTCAAAATTGCAAGAATGAAGATTGATGTATCTTATGCTTTAGATTTGAAGAATTGTTCTAAAGAGATTATTGGATCTTGTGTTAGTAGCGGAGTAAAGGTTGAGGATAAACCTGCAAAAGATCTGTATACTGACATTAACTCTGGAAAATACGATTCCTTATTTCAATAAACAAATTTAACTGTTTTTTAATACTAAAAAACTTGCAAACTATTTCGTATAATGTTATATATTGCATAAAATTAAAATATGCCAAATTCTGTCAGTTTCTTTAGAAATAATTTTAAGGTGAAAATGATAAATGTCAATTCAACAAGGTTCAGCTGGTGGTGTACCAGTGTTAATATTAAAGGAAGGATCTACTCAAACAAAAGGTAGAGATGCTCAAAAGAACAACGTTACTGCAGCAAAGCTAATAGCTGAAATCGTCCGCTCAAGTCTAGGTCCACGTGGAATGGACAAGATGTTGGTGGATTCTCTAGGTGATGTTACAATTACAAATGATGGTGCAACTGTTCTGAAAGAAATAGATGTACAACATCCTGCGGCAAAAATGATGGTAGAAATCAGTAAGGCAACAGACAATGAGGTTGGAGACGGTACAACTTCTGTTGTTGTTTTGGCTGGCGCTTTAATTGAGAAAGCAGAGGAGTTGATTGCAAAAGATGTGCATCCAACAATAATTGTAGATGGATATAGAAAGAGTGCTCAAAAAGCGATTGAAATTCTTAATAAAATTGCACAAAAAATTGATGCAAATGATAAAGAAAGTTTAATTAAAGTAGCAAAAACATCAATGCAAACAAAGTTAGTATCAAAAGAAGCAGATGAGTTAGCTGAGATTGTAGTTAAGGCAATTTTACAAGTTGTAGAAAGCGTTGATTCTAAAAATAAAGTAGACATAGATGATGTAAAAGTAGAAAAGAAAGCTGGAGGATCGTTGAGAGATACAACTTTAATTCAAGGAATAGTTCTTGACAAAGAAGTGGTACACGGTGGCATGCCAAAAAGAATAGATAAAGCTAAAATTGCCTTATTAAATTGTGCTTTAGAAATAGAAAAAACCGAATTTGATGCCAAAATAAACATTAGTTCACCAGATCAAATGAAAATGTTTCTTGAGGAAGAAAACAGAATGCTAAAAGATATGGTGGAAAAGATTAAATCTTCTGGAGCTAATGTAGTTATTTGTCAAAAGGGTATTGACGACATTGCCCAACATTATTTGGCAAAATCAGATATATTGACAGTTCGTAGAGTAAAAGAAAGTGATATGACCAAATTGGCAAGAGCTACTAACGCTCGTGTAGTAAACAGCATTGAAGATCTTACTTCTAATGACTTGGGAAGTGCAGACTTGGTAGAAGAAAGAAAAGTAGAGACTGATAAATGGGTTTTCGTTGAAGGATGTAAACATCCAAAATCGGTAACAATCTTGATACGGGGAGGATCTCAAAGAGTAGTAGATGAAGCAGAACGTTCTATTCACGATGCACTTATGGTAACTAAAGATGTTTTAGAAAAACCAGCGATAGTTGCAGGGGGTGGAGCTCCAGAAGCTTATGTTGCTAGCAAGTTAAGAGAATGGACTAGTACATTAATTGGAAGAGAACAATTAGCAGCTGAGAAATTTGCAGAAGCCTTGGAAGTAATACCACTTACATTGGCAGAAAATGCAGGTATGGATCCAATCGATACAGCAACTGATCTAAGAGCAAAACAAAGTAAAGGAGCAAAATGGATGGGGATTGATGCAAGAAGCGCAAAAATCACAGATATGTCCAAAATGGATATCTTTGAACCCTTAAGTGTAAAAGAACAAATAATTAAATCCGCGACAGAAGCGGCATCAATGATTCTACGAATTGATGATGTAATTGCATCAAGTAAATCTCCTGGTGGTATGCCCCCTGGTGGTATGCCCCCTGGTGGTATGGGTGAAATGTAATATCCTCATTTTTTTTCTAATTCATAGTTAATAATATCCATTATCCAAATTCCAGCATCTTCAATTTTCAATAATCTTGATAAATATCCATCCCAAGATATATTGCTTGAAAATGCATCGGACCATTTTATGTATCCTTTTTTGAGACTTTTTAATGCTAGATTATGATTAAAACAATAATTTTTTATTAAAACATTTAGCCGAACAAATAATACATTTCAATAAATTTGTCTTCTATTAAATACATATTGATATTAAAAGCTTTAAGAGATAGAGGTTAACAAATAGAAGTTATGAATTAAGAATCCATTAATAAATAAAAGTATTTATACTTATACATACATGCTTTCTTGTTGAACTTTAAGTCAAAACCAATACTTATAATATCAATAATTTATCTAGTTATATTTTTTGCATTATCTTCTGGTTTAATAAATGCTATACTTGAAGGCTCAAATTTACCTGAAGGAATAACTTTCATTCCCTCTAGGTCAGTACAAACTATAAGCGAAACAATTATTATCACATTGATACTTTTTGTTGGAATGAGTGGGGCTTTTTTAGTCTACAAATCAGGGTTTGCTACAACACCAAAAACTCAGTACGGGTTTTTGGCAGGAGGATTTTCTGTAATTATATTATCAATGTTTATTGGATTATCTCTGATTAATATCAAAATTTAATTTCTGGACATCAAACCAGCAAGTAACTATCAAAATAAAATATTATTTTATACCAACCTGAAATGTTTTTCTAAATTAACATTTATTTATTTCACCATTATTTCACTATTGATGCTCACAGGATTATTTATAGGTCGTTTTCAACCATTACATTATGGTCATATCGAAACTATCAAATCCGTTCTAAAAACTGTTGCTTTCTTGATTATTATTGTGGGAAGTGCACAAAACAGTCATGAATTGAGAAATCCATTTACAGCTGGCGAACGAATTCAAATGATAAGAAATACTCTAATCAAAGTTAAGGAGATTGATATTAGTAAAATACTTATCATTCCAGTATCAGATACAAGAGTGCATGCGCTTTGGACACATAATATCGATTTATTGGTCCCAAAATATGAACTAGTTTTTACTAACGATCCGTTCACAATTGTATTATATAAAGAGCGGGGAATAAAGACAATTCAACCAAAATTACATCACAGAAAAAAGTTTTCTGGAACATTAATAAGAGACTATATGATCAGAGATGATGATTGGAAACAATTAGTACACCCAGAAACTACCAAAATAATTCAAGATATAAATGGGATAGACAGACTAAAAAAAATCTGGCAAAAACATAAAGAATTATTTGATGTCACTTAACTTTAGTATTATTATGGGATTAAGTTAAGTTATAATTATCTATGATAATCTCTTATCTTATGTCAAAAAATGATAAGGTTGCGTCCATACTAAAAAATACCAAAACTGGTGAAGTTATTAATGTTGTTTTAACTGATGAAACTGTAGTTACTGGAAGATTAATGCCTGGATATGAATATGGTAAGAAAGATCATATTGTAATAAAACTAAATAACGGCTATAATATTGGTATAAAAATAGAACGAATCAAATCCATACATTTGATTTCATCTACAAATTTAGTAAACAAAACATCCTCATATAAAAATGTTAAATATGCTAATGGTAATAACCATTTTTCTAATACTATTAGATTAACGGATTTGGACCAACCTAAAATCTTGTTATTAAGTACAGGAGGGACAATTGCAAGTAAAATAGATTATCGAACTGGAGGTGTCACATCTGTTCTTTCAGCTCAAGATCTTTATAGTTCTGTTCCGGAAATATCAGACTATGCAAAAATTGATACTGAAATTTTGATTAACGAATATAGTGAAAATATAGGACCGAATGAATGGAACTTAATTATTAACAAGATCGTAGAGAAAATAAATTTGGGTATGTACCACGGGATTATTATTTCACATGGAACTGATACTATGAGTTATACTGCCTCTGCATTGAGTTTTGTATTACAAAATATTCCAATTCCAGTAATACTAGTAGGTGCACAACGATCTTCTGATAGACCTTCTTCTGACGCATCTTCAAATTTAATAGGAGCTGTTATCTGTGCAAGTAGACTAGATTATTCCGGAGTATTCATTGTCATGCATTCTGGCTTGTCTGACGATGTTCTTGCTTGTCATATTGGAACACGAGTAAGAAAAAATCACACAAGCAAAAGAGATGCATTTCAATCAATTGATGTCTTGCCTGTTGCTACTATTAACAAGAATCAAATCTACTTAAATCATGAAGTGGTTTCAAATATTATTCTGAAAAAGAGATCTGTTGAATATGAAAAAGGTAAAGTAAAATATCAAATTTTTAGGTCTAAATTTGATAATAGAGTATTTTTATTAAAATATTATCCAGGTTTTAATCCAATGTTGATAGAATATGTTGTTAGTCAAGGAAACAAGATTGTCATTATTGAAGGAACTGGGTTAGGACATATAAATAAAAATTGCATTCCTTACATAAAGAAAGCAATTGACTTAGGAGTATTAGTATTTATGACATCACAATGTATTTGGGGTAGGACGAACATGAATGTTTATGATACTGGAAGAGATTTACTCAAGATAGGAGTAATTCCATTGTCCAATATGCTTTCCGAGGCTGCTGTAGTAAAGGCAATGTGGCTTTTAGCTAATGAAAGTGATCATACTTCAATTATAAAAATAATGCAGGAGAATATATCAAATGAAATTATTCCAATTTCTCATATTCTATAATATAATTCGTACAATGATTAAAATATACATTTTATATCATAATCATTGTGACTATAAATTCAAAAGAAATTATCGTAAAAGTTGGTTTCGAGATTCATCAACAACTGTTAACAAAAAATAAATTGTTTTGTAATTGCAGTTGCACAGAAACTCAAGATTATAATTCATCTTTCTTAAGAAAATTACGTCCTACTCAAAGTGAGCTTGGGTTATATGACCAAGCTAGTATGTTTGAGTTCTCTAAAATGCAAACGATCAAATATTATTCTTCTTTCGGATCTACTTGTCTAGTTGAAGCTGATGAAGAACCGCCACATGAAATAAATAAAGATGCTTTAGAAACTGCATTAATTATTTCGTTAGCATTGTATTCTAAAGTAGTGGATGAAATCAATGTAATGCGAAAAATAGTTATAGATGGTTCTAATACAAGTGGATTTCAACGAACAATGTTAATTTCATATGGAGGGTACTTACAGGTTGATGATAAAAAGATAGGAGTACAAACGATTTGCCTAGAAGAAGATTCTGGGAAATTGTTATCTGATGATGGAAACATTAAAGAATTTGGATTAGATAGACTTGGAATCCCATTGGTAGAAATTGCATTAGAGCCAGTTACTGGAAATCCATCTGAAATAATGAAGATCGCACTTACTTTGGGAAGGTTATTACGTGCAAGTAAAAGAGTAGCAAGAGGGATAGGAAGTATTAGACAAGATGTTAATATATCTATTAACAATGGGAATGGAATAGTTGAAGTAAAAGGAGTACAAAGATTAGACCAACTGATCAAAGTGATAGAGTATGAGTCAATTCGACAACATGGTTTAATGTTAATAGCAGAAAAATTAAAAAAAGTAAGAAAAGTTGAAGAGTCATTAACAGAAGACAAAATTCTTGAAATAAGTAATATTCTGAAAGATTCAGAGTCAAAAACGATCAAGAAACTATTAAGAGATAAGAATAACATTATTAATGCAATCAGAGTCAAAAGTTTTAAAGGTTTTTTTGGTTTTGAACCATATCCTAATGTAAGAATAGGAAAAGAGTTGGGAGAATTGGTACGCTTTTATGGTTTTGGTGGTATATTTCACTCGGATGAGTTGCCAAATTATGGAATTACAGAACAAGAAGTTAAAAAAATAAAAGAAAAATTAGAAATTATTGATGAAAAAGACGGTTTCATAATGATTGGAGGACCTAAAGAGAAGATGTCTATTGCTATTGATGCAATATGCAAGAGACTTGATATTGTAAAATTTGGGGTTCCCTCCGAGACCAGATCTGCATCTATAGATGGAAAAACTATCTATAGTAGACCAAAACCTGGATCAGCTAGAATGTATCCGGAGACAGATATACCCGTATACACTATAACCAACGATCTTTTGGGTTCTCTTATTGAGAAAGTTCCCAAATCATGGAACGAAATAATAAAGCAATTAAGTAAAAAATATCAAATGAACGAAATATTGAGCGAAAAGATTTTCGACTCAAATTATTTCGAGGTTTTCGAGGAAGTATCATCCTCAACACAAATTCCTCCTTCTTTTATAGCTTCAAAACTTACAGAAGACGTAATTAATTTAGAAAGACAAGGATTTGATTCATCTGTATTAACAAAAGATATTATTACAAATATCTTTAAGAAACTAGATTCAAATAAAATCGCAAAAGAATCCGTCTTTCTGATTTTTGAAAAACTAATGAAAAAAGAAACATCTACTGTTGAATCTGCAATAGTTCTACTTGGAATAAAATCAATAAGTGATAAAGAGCTTGATAAGATTTTAGATAAAATAATAGAAGAAAACCTTTACATTATTCAAAAAAAAGAAATGGATTCAATAAGTACTTTGATGGGAAAAAGTATGACTATTCTTCGTGGAAAAGTAGATGGTAAAAAGATTAACGACCTGCTAAAATATAAAATAAAAAAAATTTTAACATCATAATTGATAATTAATAATATAATCTATCAATAAATTATTTTTATACCTTCTTTGACTATGTTAATAACCTCAAACTCAAATTTGTTACTTTTTATTACAAACCATGTCTTTTTTCATTTCATGAAAAATAAAATCTTCAAAAGCAAGATCATATTAATAACATTAATCCATAGACATTGACAGATAGATACTTCATAGTATCCAGTTTGAATCTATAGTATATAATAACTAGAATTAGATAGTTCAAATCATCAAAGGTAAGATAATAACTGGAAAGTATGTTGTATTTTGCCTGTCTCCAGCGTTCCTCTATTGGTTTAAATTCTAGCCATACCAGTGGAAAATATTCTAGTTTTTATAGTATCTTAATTCCAAGAAATTTTCTTGTGATGTTAGAACTATGGGGGTCTGTTCTATCTACAAACACAATAAATTTACAAAATCTTTTCTGTACTTTTTTTGTCAACAAATCTAATACTATTAAATTTCATATATCTTGAAAAACTGTTTCGAGTGTATTGAAAGACAACCAAAAACAGTTGTTCTTTTGCGAGAGCCTGTTACCGTTATAATAGATCTTTTTAATTGCAGAAATTCATTCCTTTTTCCTTTTTCTGATTACGTAATCTTATACAAAGATGAATTCATCCTTTACAAGTATAGTCTAATCATGCTCTAGATACTTCAGAATGCGTTTTGCTCTTTCTAAATCTCTTCTTTTCCTTTACTGATACAATATTTACAAATCTTTTCCTCGGTACTTTTTGACTAAAGTGGTATCTGTGTAGTAAGCTGTAACTATGTACTTGATAATATTGTACTGCAATCTTTCTGTATACCAGATCCACGACATGTCTAAAATCCATCTAGTGCTGGTATCTGATAATTCTTGTCTTATCTTTATCATTACATCTTCTGGTACCGAAAGTCTACCAGTTAGCTAATCTTTTAATCCATCCAGTCACTTATTTTACCTTTTGTACAATTTGTATGCCCAAGCTCTAGATCTATGTAGTTCTTGTGCTAAATCTTTTGTATGTTGTTTGTATTTGACTATCAATCTAACCAACAGTATCTTCTTCTGGTATCGGTGTCTGTTTCCTTGTTGTAGGCATTATCTAGTTTAGATGTTCTCATTTATTATACATGTATTGATAACTATTAACTAAAAATATATGTGCTAGGTTCAGTGATTTAAAGCTCAGTTAATCAATTTAGATAAAATAAATGATACAACTTTATTCTATAGGTTATTAAAAAATTGTATCAAATCTATGTATTTTTAAGTTGAAAGTAAATTCCACTCTGAAAAAATGAAACTGTGTTTGACATGACAATAACTTCTAATGATACATTAGTAATATTATGATTTATATGTTGATGTTTTCTAGTGTTTCATCTTTTCTTTGAAACAATATATATGATTACAATTACATTCCTTCTTTTATAAATACGACATATCAAATCTTTATTAAATCCAAGTTCACACAGATTTACTTCCTCTGAGTCGACCATCAAACAATGAAACATCAATTTCTATTTCTCTAAATATACCGGCTAACTAAATTTGTATATTCTATAGATATAGACATTGAAAATATCATTTTAAGCATAATAATCATTTTTTATAAAGAATTTGTAAATGAACTTTTGTTAATCAAAATAGTTGGAGTTTGTATTCGATCTAATAATCGTAAATTCATATCTAAATATTGTAAACGTATCCAAATGAATATCGCTAATATCTAATATTATTAAATCACAACCTTTGATCATGACACAATTAAATAGTCAGATCTCTTTATGCAAAAATACTTTGGATATATCCTCTGCCATTCTAAAAACATGTGACAAAAAAAGAAATACTTTTCGTTAAACTATTCTCAAATTCAATTTGACTGAATTTAAGAACCAAAAATAACACAAAAATAGATATTAGTTAGCTGATGTTAGTTAGGTATTATCTATTTATTTGAGTTCATATAGAGCAACAGATAGTTTAAAGACCAAGCTATCATCAGTTAAATTGGCAACAGGTAAAAAATAGTTTTGAGTTTCTTCTTTATATCGACTAATCCTATCTCTATGAGGACTTTGTTTGAGGGTTCTAATATTATCTAGTCTATCAGAGAGAATAAGATATCTGAGAATTTTTGAACTTTTTAAAAGTAATTTATGATATTGTTCGACTTTCATATCTTTTACATCATATTTCTTGACGGATAAAACAAGATTTAGTGATTGCTCTCCTATTACATCATTAAGATTGTCTTGGAATTGATTTGCATATGTTTTATCAAATATATCATGAAGTATAGCTGCAGCAATTACATGTTTATCTTTTATATTTAATTCTCCTGCCATTATTAGTGCTACTCGAAGTGAATGATTAACGTATGGTTCTGATTTAATTCCATTATAGAATTTTCCCATATGAATGACATTTGAAACACTAAATGCTCTGGTTAATATAACTACACTATCGATTGATTCTTCAAAAATCTTGAGTAATTTCATAAAAAGTAATTTTGTAGATTCATGTATACGTAAGTTCATCATAAGATATATCTGCTACAAAGTAACACGTTATATATAATTAGCATAGAATTTATTTAATTTATTTTAACATTTATCTCAAAAAATCGAGAAAAATGAATCCGAATCATTTTTTCAAAAAATAAAAATAAAATAATATAGTTGAATAAGGCGAATATTATTGATTTTCAGTTATGATCAAATTACAGTCAATCTCTTAAGGTTCAGTAGTTTCAGATTGGATTTGTTGCGAAGTAACATTTTCAGGTGATATGTTCACTTTATCACTTTCCTTTGTACTGGCTTTTTTTGCAGGTGTTGTTGCTTTCTTTGTACTGGCTTTTTTTGCAGGTGTTGTTGCTTTCTGAATTGCTTTTGATTTAGTAGATTTTGTATCTTTACTACTAGATTTTGTTTTTTTATCCATAGACATGTATATATTTAAAACACTTATTCTTATATTGATCGGAAACAGAACAATTTTGAGTGATTGTTATTTGATTATTTTAGCGATATTTTATTAAAGAATGAATTAACCAAAAAAAAAAATAACTGAAAATTGATAGAATAGAAGGTAGACTAAATTTTAAAATACCAAATCGATAAAACGATTTAAATTTATGAGGAATATAAATAATATTTTCAAATGTATATAAAGTTTTTATTAGATTTAGATACTATTACATCTGATTAATCAATATGTTCTTAAATCGAATAAAAAATGCTTATCTATAATAATATCAAATTTTTTTTGATCTAAATTTTTTCTAGCAGTTTCATGATTGTGTTAGTTTAACGATATTTATTCATCTATAAGGTGCTATTTCTTTCTAACAATCCTTGATCATTAGAATAGAAACAGAACATACGATTGATGATAATGATGTATTCTTCTCTGTATTTATTTACTTTCTTGTTCCCTGTCA
>DATGZA010000008.1:0-21708 GCA_035297365.1 Nitrososphaeraceae archaeon | reverse complement strand
CTTTATAGCGTTATCCAGATCATCTGTAACTTTAATTATACCTTTCATCCAAGGAAATTTTGGAGAGCTGAAGGTAAATGTTCCTAGTTGTTCAAATTTATATTCAAAGGCTTCATTTGGTGGGATTTTTCCAGATTTTGCGAATGTTATATTATCTTGAGATATATCTATATCATGTGAAATATTGTCTGCGTTATTCCACGTTAGTGAAGTACCGACCTCTACGGGATAATATGTGATATCAAAGAATCTTTCCCTATTTTGATCACTTGATCCAGGAACTATTGTGATAATTTCTTCAGCAGTGACATTGTTCACACTAAAAAAGGTAACAGAAAGAGATAGGAATGAAAGAAAAATTAAAATATAGTTTTTATTCGTGATAATAATTTACCGGTTATGTATATTTTTAGCTTTCTTTTGCTGATCTGATTTGAAAATGGAGAGGATCTTTAAAATATTATTATGGTTTATATTGAAAAAATAATTAACATTTTTTTCATGTATAAAATAATTGTTTTTTTTGATATTTTTACTTGTATTTAGCATCAACAATTCCATATGGTTAATTCTCATATACCTGACAATGCTCCAAACGTAGTTGTAAAAAAAATGGATAAGTATAAAGTATTTTTTTTACCCTATCCAAAAGAACCCATCAAAGGTGACAATACTACATTCCTAAATTTCAATATTGTGGATAAAGTTGAGGATCTTAATATTTTCTCTTCTGTTATTATTTCAAACAAAAAAAATGGTTCGATAATATCTCAAATACCATTTAAATTTTATGCATTAGTGACCTCAGTATACCATATATATTCCATAATGAAGGAGATTATGTCGTATCCTTATTAACAAAAATAAGTGGTGATCCAAAGTATGAGTCAAGTCCAATAACAGCAAACTTTGATCTAAAAGTTAGAGATAAAAAAACAAGAGTCAAGTGGTAGTTTACTGGATAGAATTTTGGGATATTACAAATGATGAAATTTAAAGTTATTGAAATCAATTTAATAAACAAAAAAAATATTGAATTTAACAATTAAAAATTTACAAATCTTGGTATTCTTTAGTAATATATACTGTGTAACATAATTTTTCTAAGCTATTATTCATTATACTTTACCATATCCAGATCGAATCTTGTTGTTCTGTAATAATACGAAATTGTATCTTTTAGACAACTAAACTTAGGATAATAAGTACAAAGCAAATAGTTGCTGAACTTGACAAATTGTAAAATATTTCTATGCAAGAGAATAGTCAAGATGTAATATCCTTTATTGCAGATCGCAATATCCATCCAACGAACGAAGAACAAGTAACATATTCTGCCACAATACTTGTATAGGAGAATTACTTGAGTTAAAGAAATAAAAAACAACAGACACAATAACAATCCTCTTTATTCCTAACTATTTTTATAAAACCAAAGAGAATACAACAACATCATCGGTACCCCCTTAATCCTGTGCTCATGATTTACCTATAGCTCTTTTTTCATTTATTATTTATTTATTTATTTTTCATCCATTCTCTTTCTTCCAAGTATTGAATAAGTATTATCATTTCTTGCATTCTTGCGTCGCCCCCAGCTTGATTTTTGCATATCTCATAATGCTTCAATAACATTTCGTTTTCCTTATCTGATATTACGTTTCTTTTATCTACCAGGTCAAAGAATTTATCCTCTTTTCCTGTATGATCATCGATAAATATTGCGTATGATCTTAAGAATCTGGCTACTGGCTCCATGGTTGTGGTATCGTATTTATTTGTTGCCTGTGATGCTTCTTGGATCTTGCTTTTCCATTCATTTAATTCTCTTCTTAACATAGTTGCTACTCTTCTTCCAAATTCATGTTCAATCAAGAATTTTCGGACATCTTCTGCGAATCCATTCTTATCTTTTGTATCTGGAAAATATGCTTTCTCTTCCTTTCCATGATGGAAATGATCTACAAATTCTTCTATTATTACAGAAATAATTTCTATATCCTCTATTGGTACGTATTGGTTTGCATATAATTTGTCTGAACATTTTTGAGCAATGTCTTTGACTCTTCTTATCGTAATATGGTCATTCTTGAGGTTCTGTGTTGCATTCATCCTTAAAATAGATCAAATACTACAGTAATAAATTTGATTTACCTCTGATAACAATAGAGCAAGAGATAAGGTAGAGAGAAAGATGTAAAGCAAAGTATGATGGTAAAAAGGAAAAAAGCAAGATACAGATCTTAGCTTTTTAGAAATTTGTGTCTTAAAATAATTGTTTCCTAGCACTTTATAAATTTCTCATTTTTTATTGTTTATTTTACTTTTATGCGAAAAGCTGAATTTTATATTTCTTCAATTGCTCCTTAATGATGTTGAAAGAGCTGAATGTCTCTATCAATGGTGAGGGGAATTACTTCGAATAAAGTTTACCAATCTGTAAGAATATCTTGAGCCAAGGTATCGATTACAGATAAAATCAGTTATAACATTACAATGTGAATCTTTTTCTTTAATAGGTTGGGTATTTTTTAAATATTTGATAAAACTGTGAGAATGTTTTCTTATAAAAAGACAAGTAATTGTAAATGATTGTTCAATGAAAATAGCAAGTTCTTATTCCGAAAGAAAAAGAAATGTGAATGTACTAGGCGTACTTAGAGAGTACATAGTAGAAAATGGTAAAACTCACAAGGTATTTCATGACAATGCCAAACATTTTGCATTGTAAATATTAAGGCTTTTTCTGAAAAAGAATGTCATAAAATAATCCAATAGAGTTACAAAAGAGATATCGAAAAATGAATTTTTAGTAGTGGAAAATATTGATGAAAGAGAATAATGAAAGAGAGGATATTACGTGTTTGGTAGAAACACACAATGAAGAAAGAGAACATGGTGACATCGATGGTCTAGCACACTATGAAATGTTTCTCATGAAAGAAGATTAAATAGTTATAAGAATAACTACATAGTCAAGCACATAAAAACTGTCACTCATTTTGTTAAGTGAATGGGTTACCCATCTATGGAAATACATAATTAATATATATTTTCAAATCTCAACTTCAATATTTAATAACTCTCTTAAAATAATCAAACATCTATTTGTAAGATTTCTATTAGTCGTAAAGAATCCTCTATATCGGCCTGGCTTAAACTCTTCGGCAACTAAAGCACATCCTTCATCACTGGCAATAGCTATAATGACCCAATTGTTTTCTAGCCCTGAATCTGTAAAGTCTATGATCTCAACATTTGATAAATTTATTCCTTGCGCCAATCCCTTTCCTCCTATCAAATATGTTTTTTTAGATAATGGAGAAATAGTAGCATATTGTTCTGCTACAGAATTAAAATTACTTATCCTTTGAAATAGAGATAACAGGACAAATTTATTAAATGGTGGTTTTATGCGTAAAATATTTTCTAGTCCTTTACTTAGTAAAAGCATATTTTTTCTTGATGTCGTATAAAAACTTTCATGCCAGCTATCAGGTGCTACAAAGTAATTATTAGGATAATTTAGAGTGTTATTGTAATCAGCTTGAATCTGTTCATCAGGAATATTTTTTCCTTTAAAATCTGATATTAGTTGTGTAAAAGGACTAAGATTAGTTGAACTTTTTGAGTTATGAATTTTAGACATAGGAAAAATATAGTGATATCTCTAGCATATTAGGATTTCCTAAAATTATTAACGTTCTGCCAAATACTAAAGAATTTGACAAGAAAAGAAGACTTGGACTATTTTATTTATTCGGTTCTATATAATACATTTCATTTAACATTAAATAAATATTTTATAGATAGATAAATAAAAGTCAATTAGGCTTATTAATTCATACAATTGCAATTGTTTTTCGAACTTCTTGGGAATTAAAGGTAGAAGTGTCTAAGTTAAATCTAATTAAATTGAAACCAATAGATATTATGACCTCATGGCATACATCTTATAATGTTTCTGTAAACTCCTTAGAGCCAACGGTAATCAAAAAAATTTTCAGACTTCATCTTTTCTTATATTCATAATCCGTTTTCTTGCACCTGTAAATTCTACAGAAAGTTATTCTATATTTATACTATTCAGTCTAAATAACTGTGAATTGAAGCTACATAAACATTAAGATATGTATACATACAGTTAGATGTTATAAAATATGGGTTCTTATACATAATGTGGGAAAACTTATATCGGTATTTTACCAATTTTACTCTTTCATGGTTATTTAATAAGAATTCATTTTATAAAAGTTATACTTTTCTACCGTTGCAATCAACCTAATGTCCAACAAAAGGAAATTATATTTGGTCTAGAAGTGTGATAGAATAATTATGTGTTATTATAATAATATTAAAAATCGTATTTTAAATTATTTTATAGTTAGTATGTAAGTTGTGGTATAATTCCAACCTATAGGTCCCGCAAATTCGTCTTTGTCTGTACTGCCATTTGTTTCATTATTTTTAGTTTTAAGGTTTCCCTTAAATTTAAGTTCATAATCACCAGGATATAGAGGTTTTAAAAATACCCAAATTCCATCAGAAACGGCTTGAGTAGTTTGTGGTGGTAAATCTAAAATGTTCTTTGCAGGTAAAGTAAAATTAAAAATATCTGATTGAATGCGATAATTTTCAAGATTTGGTATTTTTACACCGTTAAGTATTGCGAACTCTGGAACTGTTGTATCTTGAATTTTTTTAGCACAGGTACCTAATTCCTCTTTTGTTTTCATATTTGGGTACTCAGCAAATGAACATTCAGAATTTAATATAGGAAATAGTATACCTACACCATAAGGGATTTCACAATATCTAATAACTGACTGTTGATAGGTACCTGGGAAAAACCAGACAGGTTCTTTCTGACCCTCTTTACAGAATTTTCCAGTATCATCATATGCAGGATGAATATTTTGTGGAATTGAATATGCCCATTGCCACCATTTTGCTGTCCATTGTGGATATGTAAGATTAAAAGCACTTGAATCAGGCACAAAAACTAAAGTAGCTATATCCAAATTTGTATTATTTGTTTTAGTAGTTTGATCAGAGAGGCCTTCACTGTATGAAGCAATATAATTTGAATCTAGAAGAATTAAAACTGTAATAATTGAACTTAGAAGTAAGAAAAATTTTATCATATCGCTATTTTTTATTTTAATATATGTTAAGAACCTTTCTCTGATGTTAATAAAATAATCTTTAAAAATAAGAGGATTTTTCTATATACTTACCATTTCTAGGATTTGTTTTTGTATATCTTGAGAATAGGATATAAAGGAGATATGAAGGAAACTCACTTCCATATCTTTGGGCTTTAATAGCAAGAGAGCTCAAATGAGCCTTATTCTGGCATCATTGCATCGAATATTACATGATGACAAGAGATGCCATTAGGCCTATTAATCCTTCTGTCAGGTGAATCTGCGTATAGACGTTAAATAATTATAATATTTTATTGGAAGCATAGACTAATACAACCTAAATTTATTTCAAATATGTGATTTGATTATTGTTATAAAGTTGAAATTAGTATTATATGTATATGCATGTTGTTATAAGACCTCTAAATAAACTCGATAATGATCTTTTAAATTTTTTAATAGGCGCCTTGTCAAAGGAATTTGATTATGCCAATGTTACTGTTAGTAATACACCAAAAATTGATATTGAAGATTTTATTGATGGCAGGAGAAATCAAATAAGATCATCTGAATTGTTATATTGGGTATTAGAAAAAATGAAACCGACAAGAGAAATGAAGATTCTTATGATTTGTGATATGGATGCCTATACAGGAGATTTGAACTTTGTATTCGGAGAAGCATATAGAGGTGGAAGAGCTGCTGCTATATATCTCCCTAGATTAAGACAAGAATTCTATCATCTTAAACCTGATGAACTAGTATTTCGCGATAGAATTGTAAAAGAAGCAATCCATGAATTAGGTCATTCATTTGGTTTATATCATTGCGCAAATAAAAAATGTGTTATGCATTTTAGTAATTCATTACAAGATACTGATTTCAAACAAGGAAGCCTTTGTCCAAATTGTAAGAATAATATAGAATATGAAGATTGATAGCATTGTTCTGTCTGTTATTTTAAGATACGTTCATCTCTTCCTTTCAACTAAACTATAAGATAATTTTGAATATTATTGGGTTATACGTAAAAAATGTTTGCATCCAGTTATATACAAAATAGATTTAATTCATTCATCTTGAACACACGGATAGTAGCATGAAAATTTTAAATTTTATCCTTCCTTAAAACACTGGTTAACTCTTCATTAGACTTTATGAGATGGGTTAATCTCTAAATATTACCAAAGGTTTTAATTTAATACGTAGACTGCGACCAAAAAAACACAAATAAAGGATACATAACAATAAGTATAGGTGTTCCAACCTTTCAAGTGAAATAACATAAACCAGAAGTAGAACATTCACAGCCAAATAGTTTTTTGCTTAAATTAACAGAGTTACATTAATTTATTAGATATTATTTTATTTTTAAATTTATAACTTAGAGACAATTAAAATTAAAAATAAGGGACTAAAGTAAAGGAATGAAGGATCAGAAAAAAGTTACTTTAATTGTTTTATAATTAAATTGGTTGTAGATATATTCCTTTATTAATTAGCAATATTGTTGAATATAGGTATAACAAATTTCTGATCAAACGATCTTACAAATTTTGTGAAATCTCTAATATCACCATCTATGGTTACTTTCTCTGCTATTATTTTGTCAAGCAATTTCGCTTTGCCGACTAGAACATCTTTGAGTGTTTCTGAATCAGTATACAATGCAATGTTATATTCTTCAGGAAATGAGTCTTTATATTCAACCACGTCGTTTCGAATTTCCAAAGTAAAACCTTCTTCTGTATCGTTCAAATATATTCCCAATATCAGGTCATAATCTGGGCCTTTTGCAGGATCAAGTTTGAACAGCATATTAAAGAGAAGGTCGTCAATTGATACTGTGGGAAGTATCTGATTAACTATGTTTGTGCTTGGAAGTCTTTGTATGGTAGATGCATTTATCTTGCCATCAAGGATGTTTGCTTGTGTCAAATACCAATTTCTGCCCCCTGATGTTGGATTCTCATAACCTAATTTTCTAAGTGCGTCTGCTTTCAATAACTTAACTTCCTTGTTATCTGGATAAGCATATATAGTATAGGTAGAAAGCTCTGCTGACCAAGCATATTCTAGATTATCTAGTGATCTCTTTATCTCATCTAATGTTGCATTTAATCCTCCGAAACCGTTAACAATTTTTGATCCTCTTTCTTGCAGGGTAATTGGGTTAAACCAAGTAGCATCACCAGAATTCCACCCTACGACATAACTATATATCTGTCTGATTGCCCAAGAAAGTTCGCCAGTTCTTTCCTGCAACCAAGGATGGTCTTTTAGATAAGGGGGGAGTTTTAGAATTTCCGTTATCTCGTCCGCATTAAAACCATGATTGATGTATCTAATGGTTTGCTGAACCAAATAAGATATGGCGTCTCTATAGGAGATCAAAATGTCCGAAACGTTATTGTAACCACTGGCAGGCAATAAATGACTAGGTATTAGATATGTAGCATTGAGTTCTCTCATCGCATCAATTGCATCAATCCATGACTGTATATCAACGTCTTCTAAACCTGACATGGAATAAAGATTTGGAAATGATTGATACACCAAGTCACTTGAAAAAAGGACACCTTTATCTGGTATCCAAGCATAAATTTGTTCAGGCGATGGTCCTGGTGCTGAAATGAGAGTAATGTTTATTCCTGAATATGTCGTTTCAAGTGTGTCGTTAAACAAGATATTTGGGTTTACATAAGAGATATTACCTAATTTCCAGTTTGGTCCCAATCCGTTGTCTATTGACCTATCACTTTCATTACCTTTGGGAAGTAACAATCCACTCCAATAAAGTTCATAAATGGATTTCTGTTTTGCAATTTGTCCAACGGATGGAAAAACATTTTCAGGGAATTCGCTATTTGCTATGATATCTAGATGTTGTCCTTGTATCTTGCTATCGTTAACAAATACTCCAGCTCCACTTACATGATCTGCCTTCCCGTTAGTATAGATCAGAGCGGAAACAGGCTTGTCAGTAATTTTTCGAAATTCAGAAAGGACGATTTTGGCTTGGTCTACAGATGAACCACTATCTAGGACCACTATGCTGTCTGTTCCTTCAACCATTATAATATTTGATGGACCAAACCCTATAGCTGTATAAACCCCCGATGCAACTTCAATTACCTTTGGTGGCGTAAATTGTTTTCTTTGTTCCAAGAGCAAAGGATTTACTGTTTCATTACCTTCAGCGGCAATCAATTTAGGTCCAATAGATTCAAAAGATGATTGATTCTTAGCAACGACAGCTTCTGCAAAAGAAAAGTCTGAATACAAAAAAAATAAAGACAATGCAAGTAAGATCATAAAATTTGTCAAAAAAATAGTCTGTATAATAAATGATTTCTCATTAATCATAAACAATATGAACAAAATCAGGATCCTTCTTATATAATATAAATTCTTTGTAAAATTTCAAATACAGTGCTCAGTGCTATTGTGAAACTGAGATTCAAATATGAAAGATGTAAATAATGTTAAAAAATATCGCCTATCTATTGAAAAACGTTTCCAAAACAATTAAAAAAAGGCAGTAGACATTAACGTTAGAGTAGAGCTGATTAATAGGGTTAATTTCATATTTGGGATATTGTTAATTTCAATTCTTGGCATAATTTTTTCCAATCTCGATATTCCCTTGGTCGATGCAGGGAAAAAATCCTTTAAATCCAAGAGCAAAAAATCTAAATCCGATTTCAAGAAACCGAGCAAAAAATCTAAATCCGATTTCAAGCAATACGATAAAAAAATTAAACAAAAAAAGTTCAAACCAAGCAGCATTTCTCAAGGTTCTTCTTTACCTTCTTTCAAGCCAGCAAATATCAACAGTCTGGATAAAGATAGGCTCAAGAGTCTGGATAAAGATAAACTCGATAATTTTCCAGGTATTTCGCAGTTACCAAATTTTCCTGAATGCGGAAAACAAGGAAACTGTATAGACATTGGAGGTGGTGTAGATATTGACGATGGAATTGATATTGATGGAGATGTGAATGTCGACTGGGATAACGACTGGGATATCAACTGGGATGATGTAGAAGTTGACATCGATGATGATATAGACGTTGATATCGATGATGATGACATAGATATTACTGTTGAAGACGATGACGATGACGATGACCATGACCATGACGATGACGAAGAAATTACATATATCTATAATTATGGATATCCCGAATCAAGTTATCAGGAATCATATGCATATGAAGATGGTATGTTTCCTATTCAAGAAGAGACAACTCCTCAACAATCGTATACAACTCCGCAACAATCGTATGTTACATCGGAGGTACAGAGAATAGTTAACGAAGGATCCTTTAAACTTCATTTAGTGGAATCTGGAATTTCTTTTACTCCCGTCAACAATAGTGGATATGTACTTTTAGGGGCTAACCAAGGCAAAAATAATGAACTGGAAATATCAAATGGTTCCAATGGTCAACTTATCATACTAACTGGCGCCGATGATTCCAGACCTATCAAGATATCAAGCATAGGAAATATAAAACTCGATCTAAATGAAGCAATACTAGGTAAAAACGATGCATTAATACTTACATACTTGGACCAATCAACTTCATGGGTCCAAATAGCATCCAAGTTTGTATAGACTCCTCCAATAAATATCATAAGAAACATAAGAAACACACAAAATAATTTTTTTAATAATATGTGAATTGAATTATATTGTTAATGGAAGTAGAAAAATTTTGTTATGTCTTTTAATTTTGATAATCATAATATAAATAATAAATAAGAATGGTTCTTTTTTAGTTCAGCATTTTCTGAAACATATTTATTTCTTCAAGTGATGAAATGACAGGTTTCTCCTTAGGTCTGGAAACTGATGTCTGTAAAAACGGAACATGCAAGATATATCTAATCTGCATGTCTTAAAAAAAGGAAAAGGTTTGTTAATTAGGTCATATAATATTGATATATGTAGACACTCTAGTTGTATTTGGATGAATTCAGAGCAAATCTTAAGCTCAATTGAAATCTAAATCGAATTTTTATCTTTTCCGTCTTAATCGTTGTATAATAGTTATAAAACAATTAAAGTAATCATACATCATTTCTGTCATCGAGATTAAGATTATATTAATAAAAAATAAGATCTTGTTATAATTTGGTTTTTCCTGCGATGTGATCGGAGTGAAGAAGAAAGAACAAAGTATTTAGGTCAAGACAACACCTGAATCATTATGTTATCAGAAAGCATATCAATAATTAGAAAGGAATGAATACGATGTTGTCGATCAGAATTTCAGCAATTAAGATAATTGAACCTAATAGCAGAACATTTTAAAAACTAAGACATCTATTAGTCGATTTCCTTTCCTATGTCGTCTATATCTATCTTGTCTTGAGACGATCCAGTGCCAAATTTGTCTAGATGAGATTTAATCTTACTTGGTTGGGCGAAAATATCCATATCATCATGATAACTTTCAATTACTTCACAATTATTATTTTGAATATCACCGTCATCGAGATCGAAATCTATTACAATATCAAAGTTTTCACCACAATCAAACGTATCTGCTCCTTTTCCACCAATGAATACGTCGCTACCTAGACCTCCATAAAGTTCATCATCACCCTTTCCTCCTACTAGAAAGTTTGAACCCGCATTAACCTTTAAAATATCATCACCAGGATCTCCGAATAATCTATCGCTGCCTCCGCCACCTGTAATTTTATCATTCCCGTCATCCCCATAGAGTACATCATTACCCTCTGAGCCTTGAATAACATCATCTTTTTCAAGCCCTCTCACAAGATCCCCTGTAGAACAACGACCAGGTCCTGTATTAAGTGGTGAAAATGGGCAACCGACAATTACGTCATTACATTTTGTCCCAATAGTTGTAGTACGAGTACCTATTATGACATCGGCATCTTTCTTATCACAATCTTCCTTGGTTAGTACGTAGACTACAAGTTGTTCAGAAATTATCACAAAAGAAAATATTGGTGCTATAATTACTATTAAAATCAGAAGTTTATGACAAGACGTTAAAGAAATAACATTAATCAATCAATCTCTCCTTTGTTGAGAGGATCACGTTTAAAAGCTATTCTCAATGTAATTCTATCAAAAAAATAGCTAAAAACTAATCAATATTCTCTATATAGAGAAATATATTCATTTTATGAAAATCTAAAATCATTTTTCTCTTTGATTCTCTTTATTGTTATTGTTTTTAGTTATCAAATCTTTAAGAATATCAGTCATATTATCCTTTAATATCTCATATTGATCCTTAGTTATTTTTCCTCGAATAAATTCATGTTTTATGATTCTGAGATTTCTCATCATATTTTTAATAGAATTATTAGGATCCTCAGAATCTTGTTCTTTAAGAATATCTTTTAGGAACGCATTTGCATGTCGTTTTTGGATATATTCCTTACTAAGTCGAGTAATAGATGGAATAAAAAAGCTGAATACAGCTCCAATAAATACTGCAATATATTGAGATGGAATTTCACTGAAATTTATTAACGGAGTCTTTCCCTGAACTTTAAAATTCAGGTAAACTATCTTGTTATATATGTGTTCATACGTCAATGAATTATTAAAATCTGACTTGGTAAAATCGTTTTCTCCGATAACACTATATGATAGATTCAAAGGAATAACAATATTTTTTTGTATATCATTAGTATTGACGATAACATCCACAGGAAGTGCTCCCTTTCCATCCAACATATTAAAGTGATTTCCTTGACTGAATTTAATTAACACAGGATTATCAGAGAGACTTTTATTCATCATTTCCGCCTTCACATTTAAATTATATAAACCAGTATTATTAAATGCAAGAACCATCGAGTTCCGACCCTTAGCAATGTCTATTGTTTTATCGTTTACAGTCAAATCTGGATGCGGAATATGTATTTTTCCAAAGATATTGGAGAATTTGTAATCTTCTGATTTTCTTCCAGCCTCAATTAATAAGGCATAATTTAAAGGATAATTTATTTGACCAAGATCCAAAGTAATCTTCAATCCGCTTGGGATGATTGATATATATTTTTCATTGACTTTGGAGGAAAAGAATATTGGCTGAAACTCATAGTCTAGAAGTTCATATCCCTTTATTACCCAGTCAAGTTTTCCAAATAAATCTTTAGAATTTAAAGTTCTTGCTATTATTTCTTTTAGTTCTTCACCCTCGAGAATCTCATTTTGTTTTAAATTATTTGGTATATAAGCCTGAGAAACGTTCTTAGTAGGAATTAACTTCTTATCATCGTAAGAATTTGAAATATTATGGCTTAAATAATATCTATAATTATAACCTAGGAATCCCGTAGTTTCATCATCATCAGAATCTATAAATATGTTAATAAAAAAGGTGTTTGGAACAGTATTATTATTATTTAATATTATGTTTTTAAGTTTTTTTAAAAGGTCATCAAATAATAATTTTATTTCAAGATGGGTACCATTGCTTTTTACATAAACCCTATCCAAATTCATATCTTTTTCTGAATATTCAAGACTTGTTTTATTATGACCGTCATTTGGATTGTAGTATATACTTTTTTCTATTTTATCGTCAATTAATTCAGAATTGAATTTAGGAGAATTACCATATATATGAGATGAAAAAGTAAGACCTAAAGCAAAAAGAAAAAGAAAAATGGTAATTTCAACTTTCAATAATTGACTTTGAAATTCTTCCCATTTTAATTTTTTTATCTTTTACTGGATTTTAATCTGGAGAATAATCTGGATGTTTGTCTCTGTACATTTGACCAAGCTTTATATTCGGATAGGATATTCACATCTAGATCCATTTTGTTAATTTAACAGGTGTACATAAATACATAAATACAATCTATTTCAATCTGATATGCATGAATATAAATTTCAAAAGTGTTTTTATATTTTGGGTACTATTTCTAATTACTTTAAGTCTGGCACTTATACCCTCGTTTAAGACGTTCACTTTCAGTTATGCACAAACGACAGCCGGTGGACTGGATGATTTGGATACTCGTCCAAATATTATGTTATTTCTTGGTGACGATTTTGGTTATTCGGATATAGGTGCATTTGGTGGAGAGATATCAACACCAAATCTCGATAATTTGGCAAAGGACGGAAAAATTTTAACAAATTACCATACAGTACCCGTGTGTTCTCCCGCAAGAGTGGCATTGCTAACTGGTGTAGACCACCACATAGGGGGAATTGGATCAATGTATGAATTGATTGCTGAAAACCAGATAGGAAAACCTGGTTATGAAACCTGGATAAACGATAGAGTTGTCACTGTTGCTCAACTATTACGTGATTCAGGTTATCACACATATTTGTCAGGGAAATGGCATCTTTCAGGCAATCACTTTGAAAATGGAACGTGGCCATACGACAAAGGGTTTGAACAAAGCCTTACATTGCTAAATGGTGGGGCTAATCACTTTAATGATTTCCCAGAGACTCCGTTAGAGAAGATAACATTCGCAGAAAATGATAAAATAATTCCCAGACCTGGCAATAAAACGCTATTCTCAAATGAACTCTACACCGACAAAATGATAGAATTCCTCAAGAATTCTACAGACGGAAAACCATTCTTTGCTTACCTTTCATTTCAGGTTGCACATTCTCCATTCCAGTCACCACAAGAGTTAGTGGCCAAGTACGAAAAGACAAACAGCGCAGGATGGGACAAAATAAGAGAAGATAGATTTGAAAAGCAGCAAGATCTAGGATTTTGGAACAAAGATATGAAACTACCTGAGAGAATCCCACCAAACCATCCATGGGAGGATTTGACACAGGAACAGAAAGACTATGCTTCTAGAATATTAGCAGTACGTGCAAGCATGATAGAAAATATGGATCAAAACATTGGTAAAGTAATACAATATCTCAAAGATACAGGAAAATACGACAACACTCTGATTGTGTTTGCTTCTGATAACGGCACCAGTGAACCAGGACCACTACTTTCCATTAAATTTTCTTCAGCTTCAGGCTCAGAAATGGCGAGCTTCGTAAATCAAGTAAATAATACATTATCAAATCTTGGTAACGGAAGCTCTGTAATTAACTATGCTGCATGGGGTTCGGCTACTTCCGACTCCCCATTTTCTGGATTTAAGACAAGTGAGTATGAAGGTGGTACTAGAGTTCCATTTATATTCAAAGAACCTGGAATTACCTCAGCCTCATCTTCAGCAGGTGAGTTAAACCCAGAGATCATCAAGACATTTGCTTATGTAACAGACCTTACTCCTACTTTTCTAGAATATGCAGGAGTTCAGCAACCAGGTTCATCCTATAATGGCATGCCAATCCATCCTATCATGGGAAAATCATTAAAGTCACTTTTTAATGGAACTGCCTACAGCGTTTATGGACCAGATGAAATAGTCGCTGACGAGATGTTTAACAATACCGCCGTATACCTGGGTGATTGGAAAGCCATCAAACATGAACCTCCAATGGGTGATGGGAAGTGGCAACTTCACAATATTGCAGATGATCCTACTGAAATAGTCGATCTGGCAGACCAAAACCCTGAAATTATGCAAAAATTGATTTCTGCCTATGATTCATACGCAAAAGATGTTGGTGTTGTAATTCCTCGTGGGCAAGCCTACTATGAGGGATTAGAGAGCGCTTCACCACCCATAAACCAGTCACAAGTAACTATTACCTCGGCAGACATAATTCCTGAGCAATTTAGTTCTGAAACTCCAGTATCTTAACATGGAAGGTGGGTTCTGCAAATGCCAAGATATCTGTCTTGTATAGATGCTGATGCTCCAGTAAAAAACGGCCTGCATTTCATTTTCTCTTTTTTTTAAGAATATGAATAGTCATAATGCTAAAATAAATATTAAACTTATAATATATTCTACCAAAAAGAACAAAACCAACTTATAATGATCATTTTGTTAGTATCTAAAAATAAAGTGATTCAATCATTTATAAAGCTATTATAGAGAGAAGCCAATAACCGATCTGATATATCAAACTCTAAAGTTTAGAACTAAAGATGTTTCACAAATTCAGATATATTTCGTAGATTAAAATCAATGGTATTTACATGGATTTTTCATCCCAAGCCTATAGGAAATTAGTATTTGATCTAGTTATTCCTGCAATCAGGTGTTACAAACGTGATGAAAACAAATATACCCAGAAACAGCAAAAAACAACATCAAACAATCTAACAACGGATCAGCTAGCAGGTATATCCAATCAACAAACGAAACCTTACTGTGGTATTATTGCTCATGCGTAAAAAAGAGGTTAAGTCGATAAAAAATAGATTTAACTAAACGAATTTTACCTGTATTCAACGAAACATATTGAATTATAGTTTTTATAAATTGGCTCAATTAATTGGATTATGAATTTATATGATAAAGAAATAATAAACCATCATCTTGATACGCAAAGATTAGTGATAACAAAACATCTATTCCATCCGAGAACAATCAGGTACCAATCATTATAAACTTTCCAACGCACAAGTAACATAATATTATACATTACTGTATCATACTGATAGATAAGATATCGAACATGACATAGCAGTGATATTTGGATAAAGGAATACGTTTAGCGGAGACTTTTACATAGATACCCAACAATCAATTACTATTCATTAAGTTTGAAACCATCGAAAATATATACAAGTATTTTATTTGTAACGATATGAAGCCAGACATGAACATAGAATCTACTTTAGTAGTATTGATAGTTCTCACTCTTTCCGTAACTATAATACAGTTTGAATATGCAAATGCACAAACTATCAGTTCAACTGATCCTAAGGAACTGATAAAAGAATTTAAAACAGGAAAGGACATTATTCAAAATGACATTCAGGTTTATTTCAATCAATTAATTAATGAAGTTAAATCACAACTAAATTTTAGTTCGGTCGACTCACATCTTTCATTGGCATCTCAACATCTTGTAAATGGAAGAATATCTGAAGGATTATCTGAATTGAAAACTGCAAATCAAGAATGGAAGAATTCCAGTATAACAATTATTAAAACAGGAAATGAATTTGTTTCTTTTGCTAAAAGTAATTCGACATCTATGAGTGATAGTACAAGAGAGATTTTAGATCATTTCGGAAATATTTTAGTAAACTTGGGGAAGAAAGTTGAAAATTTGAGAATTCAACTTTCTAATTGAAATATATCTAATTATATACAACTAGATTATTATTTTTATAGTTTGAAAATATGTTAATTATAATTTTCTCTACATCATAATTTTGAGAAGATATAGGTGCTGAATGTGCATGAAAAAGAAACTGAAATAATATCTGTAAATTACAGTTATTAATTTATCGGTGAAAGAGAACGCAAATCAATAACTAAAATTATTAGAAATGTAAATCCAAATGTAGACAGATATAGTTATAGTATTAACAATATGATATTTGATTTTAAAGTTACTGATTGTAAGGCTGGTAAATTGATCATCATTGGTAATGAAAAAACTAAAAGAAAATACCAATTTAACGATACCATTGAGAACATCAAATTACAAGGTATCAGGGATGCAGAAACTCAACTCAAAACAATAACAATTTTATTATTTGCTTCTGAACAACTTTCTCGACATGGTTATCAAAATCTTGAAAGAAATATCTGCTATATGCTTTTCAATAATTTTCAATTTAAGGGATTTTTCGAAGATTCAATACAATATAAAGAATTGTTAATAGGAAATGGATTTAATTTAATTTAATTACTGAAAAAGTTCTTCAACATAATAATATTAATATTAAGACCTTAAAATTGAATTCGTTTGAAATAAAGCGAGATAAGAATAAAACCATTATATTTGAATTCCTCTTAAAAGATTCTAAACACAATGGAAATGTTAATCAGATACAAATAATAGAACCAGATTTTTGGTCAGATATCTTCTATCTCAGATACAATTTCAGAGATAAGATGGAAGAGAACAAATAAAACAAAGCAATTTTACAATATTTTTTTGTTACTATTTTTAATCGTTTTCTTTTTCTTCATATTACCCCATAATGGTTAAACAGAAAAGCATGCTGCAAAGTAAACACCCATGTAAAATATAAAATATAGAAAATATAGCAAAATGAGATTGATGTGAATAAAGTTTATATCATTTATTCGTTAGAGCATTTTAAATGAGAAAATTCAGGTCTTTGTTTGCGGTATCCGTTTTAACAGCATTTCTGGTGTCATCGTTTTACATGATACCAAGTACTGTTTTCGCACAGAATGATAACAACATAGATGATAACAGACCAAACATATTGGTAATGATGGGAGATGATTTTGGTTTTTCTGATCTAGGTGTATTTGGAAGTGAGATTTCTACGCCCAATTTAGATCAATTGGCAAAAGAAGGTAAAATCTTGACCAATTATTATACACATCCAGTATGTTCTCCAGCAAGAAGTACTTTTCTTACTGGAGTTGATAATCATATAGCTGGCATCGGTACTATGTTTGAAAACATTGCTCCCAATCAGGTGAATAAAACAGGCTATGAGACTTATATTACTGACAGGGTTGTTACCGTTGCAGAGTTACTCAGGGACGCGGGTTATGATACACTTCTTTCAGGTAAATGGCATCTTTCAGGAAAGGGATATCATAATGGTACTGGACCAGCCGACAGAGGATTTGATCAGAGTTTTACCTTACTTGAATCTGGAGCAAATCATTTCACATATGGACCATACTATCCTGGTGGAGTTACTACTTTCATAGATAACGGCAAAATAGTTGAAAAACCAAATGGTACTCAGTTTTCAAATGAATTTTACACAGATAAAATGATCGATTTTATCAAGAAATCAAAAGAAAATGACAAACCATTTTTCGCATATCTTGCATTTCAGGTAGCACACACACCATTCCAGGCTCCACAGGAATACATAAAGAAATACGAGGGAGTTTACGATGGTGGATGGGATAAAATAAGAGAACAAAGGTTTGAAAAACAAAAAGAATTAGGAATATGGCCCATAAATATGACATTACCACAAAGCTTCCCAACTTTTCCAAATTGGAATGCGTTGTCTACAACTGAACAAAAACAAAGATCACAGATATTTGCAGCACATGCAGGAATGATAGAAGATATGGACTATAATATAGGAAAGCTGATTCAATTCCTCAAGGATACAGGTCAATATGAAAATACTTTCATAATGTTTACTTCAGACAACGGTGGTAGTGAGCCATCTGATTCTCCTGTGGTAGTTGGAACTTTAGAGGGTGCAAATGCTAAGGAATTAGAGGAATTTAAAGCAGCAGGATTCAGTGAAACCTTTGATGCCATAGGCGGAAAAGACTCCTATTGGGGGTATGGATGGCAGGGAGCTGTCATGTCAAACACGCCATACTCTGGAGTTAAATCAACTATGTTCAATGGAGGCATAAAACCACCATTTGTAATAAAAGAACCACATGCAACAAATACACCTGAACTCGATATTGTAAAGGAATTTGTTCATGTCAGCGATATGACACCAACATTTCTAGAATATGCAAATACTACACATCCTGGTTCAGAGTATAAAGGAAAACAAGTCAGTCCAATTATGGGAAAATCCATAAAACCACTCTTAGAAGGTACTGTTGAACAGATACATATGGATGATGAAATAATATCGTCAGAGATGTTTGGTAACCGTGCCGTATTCATGGGAGACTGGAAGGCACGTTATAATATATTTCCCATAGGAGATGGACAATGGAAGCTATTTGACATAAAACAAGATATTCGTGAAGCAACAGATTTATCAAAAGAACATCCAGATATCCTTGAAAAGATGGTTTCAGCCTATGACAAATGGGCCCAGAACGTGGGAATTATAGAACCAAAATACAGTAAACAGCAAAAACAAGGAGTAATGGAAATGTTAGCAGCAACCAACCAAACAGAATTTACAGGGTTCCCAATGGAAAAGTTATTAGCAGGCTATCCAGCGGAACCGTGAAGCTAGAAAACAGAAACAAATTCAAATAGTAGTACCTAATTTTTTTATTTTAAAATAACACAAAACATTTGTAGTCAAATTCAAATCATATTTTTGTTCTTTGCAAACTTCTTATTCTTAGATTAATCTCATATATTTGTCTAAATACCATATGTTATGTTCTATGAATTAATGTTATTTAGTAAAGTTTATACAAACCTATTATTTAATTCCTAATAGATTTTCTTATGTTTGAGTTTAAATACAAACAATCAATATTTTTTTTTACAATAATTCTATGTTTGATTACAATATCTTTTTCGGATCTATTAGTACCAAAAAATAATGATTTTTTTGTTTTGGCACAAGCTAGCAATATCTCTAATTCTTTTCTTGCTACTTTTCAGGACAACAAAAGTAATATGTTGTTAGGTTCCTGGAACGCAGGTGTAGTTAAGGAAAAGATAATAGATTTTGTAAAAAATGTCACCGATCCTAGCAGTCCAGTCTATATCTTACCAGAAGATAGAATAGCAGTCTTTGATAATGATGGGACCATGTGGTCAGAAAAACCTGCTCCCTTTCAGGCATTTTTTATATTAGACAGAATTGAAGAACTAGCAAGATCAAATCCCGATTTAAGACAAGATAAAGTGGTCAGTCAATTGCTGGAGAAAAATTTTACGAATTTACAGCTTGGTGAAAAAGATGTTTTGTATCTAGCTCTAATAACTCATTCAAACATTACACAAACAGATTTTAATGATATGGTTGAACAATGGATTAATACAGCAAAACATCCGCAAAAACACGTTAGATTTGTGGAATTAGTTTACCAACCAATGATAGAACTTGTTAATTTTCTTCAAGATAATCAATTTAAGACATTTATTGTTTCAGGCGGGGGGGTTGATTTTATGAGAGAAGCTCTTTCGAAAGTGTATGAAATACCTTATGAACAGATAATAGGAAGTAGTGTAAAATATCGTTATATTGATAACGCTGGTTCAGGCAATTCAACTATTTTTAGAGAACCAGAATTAAATTCCTTTGACAACAATGAAGCGAAACCAGAGAATATTCAACTTCACATAGGTAAGGTTCCTGTAATAGCTGTAGGTAATTCAGACGGGGATTTGGAAATGCTTACATACAGTGATGACAATAACGAAGATAATAAATCACTCGAAATTATAGTCCATCATGATGACGCAATAAGAGAATATGCTTATGATAGTGGAGCTGAAAAGATACTAAAAGAGGCTGAAAAAAGAGGCTGGAATGTGGTCAGTATGGAAAATGACTTTTTAAATATATTTCCTATCAAAAATATAACAAATATCAATTAAATCCCGTGATTAACAAGGTAAAAAGTATCTTCTATATTTTATATTGGTAAATAATCGTTATCAATATTTTAGCAGGTCCCAAAATAGAGTATGGTGATTAGTTCTGTATAATGTCGCGAAATATTTTTTTGAAGTATCATCATTAATATTGTTTTTACTTTTCATAGTAATATATTTAAATTAGCAGTATATGACTAAAAATATGGTTATTACAATAAGGATACATTTTCTGTATTATTTTAAATTTGAGGAATTAGCAAATCAGATATAGATTATATAATACAACCGTTATGAACATTCTAAAAATATGTTTGCTTCTGTATTTGAATCACATAATATATTTATGATGAAGACAATAGAAACTAGTTTTTGAAAATGTCTTGTTATTTTCTGAAAAAAGATATATCTTGATATAAATTGGTTTACTGAAAATAGATGTATGTTGACACAATCAATGTCTTTTATATGTCACAAAGAGTAATTGTGACAAATTGATTTGATTACATAGGTGCTCTTTTACTGATATAGATGTAATTCAGAAGAAATATTCAGAATCTTTTTTTGGTTTATTTTTACTGATTTTCGTTGAACCAAGTATATATACTTATTAACTTCTTTAATGAATATTGCCAAGAGTTCTGATAATATTACTTGCATTAATGTTATCTTTAGGTTTATATTCTAACTCTCCGATAAATGAGGTTGCTGGAAAGCTCCAAGGAAGTCAAAATAAAGATACACCTGTAGATGATTTTATCCAATGTTTGGGTAATTTAATCGCATATCCTACTATTTGTGTAGGAACAAACCACAATGACAAAATCAATGGAGTGACATCTTCTGAGACGATATATGGTAAAGATGGAGAAGATGAAATCCAAGCTCAAGGAGGAAATGATCTAGTCTATGCGGGGGATGGGGATGATACTGCGCAGGGAGGAGAGGGATCTGACATTATTTTCGGTCAAGACGGAGATGATTTTATTTATGGTGATTCAGGAAGCAATTTCATTTATGGCGGCGGAGGTAACTCGTTGTATGGAGGAGATGGGAACGATCATTTGTTTGGTGGTCCAGATAACGATGT
The DNA here is from genome assembly GCA_035297365.1 of Nitrososphaeraceae archaeon. GTDB lineage: Archaea > Thermoproteota > Nitrososphaeria > Nitrososphaerales > Nitrososphaeraceae > TH1177. The sequence goes on along the minus strand of DATGZA010000008.1, from coordinate 149 downwards.
ACTTACCGGGGGGTCAGGGAAAGATGTGTTCGATTGTAGCGAAGGACAGGATAGAATAACAGATTTTGAGGAAGGTAAGGATACCGCCACCCCTAATTGTGAATTCATTGAAAAAGTTTAATCATATATACGAATAGTGACTATACGAA
>DATGZA010000007.1:0-60292 GCA_035297365.1 Nitrososphaeraceae archaeon | reverse complement strand
ATTTCTTTATTAGATAGTTTGATTCCTTCGTTTTCCACTTATTGTATATTGTAAATAGTTCTTTATATTCTAATATAGTTATCATCTGTATATTTTATGTATATAATGTACCAGATCTAAATCACAGAACATTGTCAGAATACAATTTATGATATTATCTAAAAATTATAATATGCATATGTTATTGTACTGTCAATTATATTGTAATGTATCTTTCAATAATTTCAAATTCTTAAAATAGTGCATTATAATAAGTTACTTGTCTAACTATATGGTCTATTAATTTCTATATTTTAGTAATATAACTAAAAATATAGAATGTAAAAATAAGATATTATTCAAATCTATACGCTCTGTTATATTGCAAAATGGGAATATATTATATTAAATTAAATATTTTCAACATCATTTTTTATTTTTTCATAGTTATTTCTTTCACTCTATGAATCGCTATTATGCTATTATCTATGAAAATCCAAGTCATAGAAGTGGGGCTAATAGGAAAAACCGTCTTGATTTTCAAATAAAGTGAGTAGAATGTATGTTTTTATGCATAAAATTGAAATTGATCTATCACAATATTTTTTGTTTTAATTGAATTTTATATAGTGAATTTAGTGTCAATAAAAACTTTTTTATCTGATAGTTTCTCTTGTTTTTCAATGGATCCTAGTAAAATCAAATGTTCTCATATCCTCTTAAAAAAACATAGTGAGGCTTTAGAGATATTGAACAGAATAAAAAATGGAGAAAGTTTTTCTAATCTAGCTAAAGATCTTTCTATCGACAAGGCGAGTGGGACACGTGGTGGTGACTTGGGATTTTTTAGAAAGGGAGCAATGGTAAAAGCATTTGAGGATGCTGCATTTAAATTACAGAAGGGAGAGGTATCCGAACCTGTAAAAACCGAATTTGGATACCACATCATAAAAAGGATAAGCTAGTCTAAAAAGTTAAAGTTCTTAATTTACTATGTAACGACCTCTTGCTCTTCTTGATGTGAATTTAGGTTATGCTGTAATCAATAAGTTATACAAATTCACGCAGAAAAAAATGAGATCAATACATTTCCAGTAATAGCTAATAATATTGAATTGGAAAATATCAAGAAAAAGGGTTTCATTCGTGTGGTAGCATTTATGGGTGGACAACCTTTTACTGAACACATTCAACTATCAGAAATTAAAATTCAACAAAAAATATTATAGTAACGTTCAATGTTGAAAAGGAGACCAATCTTGTAACTGCCGCTTGGCCTGATGATCTTTTTATCTGTGCATATCATGTTCAGAATATCTTAAAAGATTACAATTCCTTTATTTATTTTGATTGTAACGAAGGGTGGTCTATTATGCAAGGATGGGTCCAACAAAATTGGGATTATTTAAGAATTTTGATGTATATTGTAAATCAAGGTTCTTTATAACCTATCTCAAAATTCTGTTACGAAGATATTTACGCGCGATAGAAAAACAGACATAAACGCAATAAATATAGGCCACAAATTTTTTGCTTGTGTATCGAGAAGATCTAAATCTACCCTAAGGTACGGAATGTGAAAAAAGGAAGGTTAATAGATTTGGCACACCATCAAAACCACTACCTGCACGTTAAATAAAAAGTACACTCTATTCCTAGAATTTTAAAGTTATTTTAAGATTTATTATTCTTTAGCAATTATATATGCAATTTTCATTCATTTCTTAAATTTAATTTTCTTGCTACAACCAATATGCCCTTTTGAATCTGTAATTTTTCCTATTTTCAGTTGCGTCATCATGAACTTAGGAAAATAGTTACAATATTATATTATGGAGAAATCAAGTATAATCTTAATATTTATGTCATTCCGAGTTTATTCTATGAAATCACATAAGGTTGTATTTTCATTTTTGTTGGTTATAACGATTAGTATAGTGTATAGTTCATTATTAAATAATTTTCCTAATGTATATTCACAGGTTTTTGAGATAGATGAAAATGATTACTTTGAGTTCGACGATACAACCTCAAATACAAATGATCCATCAGAAGAATTTGCTAAAACAGGAAACTCAGATGGAAATGGAGATAGAAATCAAGATAAAAAAGGTGATGATAGTAAAAAATCAAAGAAAAAGAGTAAAAAAATATCCGAAGATGATCCTGCGTCGTATACTACGTCGCAATACTCGGGAAAATATGACATTAAAGATGTACAACAACATTACGTTCAAAAATATAATTTGGATGGTACCTTCATTTCAAGCTGGGGGTCAAAGGGGACAGGTGATGGTCAATTTTTACATCCGCATAACTTAGCGGTAGATTCTAAAGGGAATACGTATGTAACCGATGAGCAGCGAAGCGATGTTCAAAAATTCGATCCAGACGGTAATTTTTTGCTTTCTTGGGGACAACCACAAGATAAAAACCTCTTCTCTCACAAAATGGAAGATGTGAAAGTTGATGTCGATGACAATGTTTGGGTTGTTGACTGGGGAGTAGGTAAAGTATACAAGTTTGATCCTTATGGAAAACTTCTCATGAGTGTTGGAAAGAAAGGCAATTCAGAAGGTGCATTTAATAGAATATGGGGTGTTGCCTTCGATTCAGATAAAAATATCTATACCTCCGAAAAAATGTCTTATCGTATTCAAAAATTCGATCCAGAAGGTAATTTCATCAAAACATGGGGTTCATTTGGGGAAGGAAACGGACAATTTAGACATCTTCATGCAATCGCAATTGATTCTAAAGATGATGTGTATATAGATGATGAAGACAACGGTAACGTCCAAAAATTTACAAAAGATGGTAAATTCATAACAAGTTGGGGTTCTGTCGGTAAAGCAGAAGGCCAGTTTGACGAACCACATGGAATTGATTTTGACTCCAAAGGAAATGTATATGTAGTAGATACACAAAATCATAGAGTCCAAGTCTTTACGCCTGACGGGCAATATATTCGAAGTTTCGGTGTGAAAGGTGCAGCTGAAGGCGACTTCCTTTTAATTCATGATATCGACATCGATGACAAAGATATAGTTCATATATTGGATAGTAGGGATGCACATCCGAATAAGATCAATTGATCTTTAGTGAAATTATATTAATTTAAGTGAGGAAATAAAATTACTTCCTTAAATTATCATCAGGTGTAAAGAAATTGAGGCAAGATTGAACAACATTTTAAAACAGTATTTGCACTTTAATAATTTAGCATGAATTAAAAATAATTATTATCATTCACGAGAGAGTTAACAATAGAAACTTCCCTTTATTTCACATACTAGATCTCTTACATTGCTATTGACATAACTTGAATCTCTTTTAGAGTCAACATCATTTTGTAATTGCTTTATCTGAGCTAGGATTTCTTTTTCATTTTCATTTAAAGTATTGAAATTTTCCAATAATATTACAGCCCTTTTGAAAAACTGTTGTGCATCTTGATACTCTAATAAATTAACTATTTTTCCTTCAAAGATAGATTCTGTATATTCATCCTCTGCCGAATTAATTAGTTCGGCGGTAACATTTAAAATATATCCACTATTTGTCATTTTTTCAGCAGGTATTGATTGCTCAAGTGAATTTTCTAATATTTTTGTTAACTTTGTTTTTTCATTGATGGCTTCATTAAGAGAATTTGAACCAATAGATGTTGCATAACTCTTCAATTCATTAGACAATTCATTACTCAATGAGGAATTCGTTTGAATTAATCTTTCATTGATCGTTTCAAGAGTTTCTTCAATAGGATGTAATGCATGTGCAATTGCAAGCATGATATTGTTATTCTGTTTGTTTTCTACTGATGCGTTCAGATGTCCTATCATTTGTTCGATATAGGAGTGAAACTCATAGTCGCTGAGCTTACTATTAATATTTTGTGCATGAACTATGTCATGGTCAAAAGGTAGATGAGAAGTTAGCAATAATAATAAATATGCACAGACTAAGATTTCAAAAAAATAACCTAATGTCATATCCATTAGTAATATATCTTCTATTATATTTATCCTATATTTTTTTCAAAATCAAGAATTATAGTGATTGGTATTTTCATTTCCTATGCTAAATTTTATCATATTCTGTTTTCATATTAGATGTTAAATAAACTGAAAGTGTATCGCTAGATGAGTAAAGTATCATGAAATATAATGAAATATCCTGCTCTCAATCGCATACATTATATGTTTGTCATTATGAAAAAATATTAGAAAGGAATTACGGCAGATCTGTTAAGTTAACTAAAATACTTCTCACATTTTCCGTGCCCTTTGTAAAAAAAATAAACAAGTGAAATACAATGACAACAACATTTGATAAATTAGGTATAGGTGCACCTATTATTCAAGCACTAAAAGAAAACGGATTCGAATCACCGTTTCCTATCCAACAAGCAGCCATTCCATTTTTGTTAAAGGGAGTTGATGTAGTTGGTCAGGCACATACAGGAACAGGTAAAACCGCAGCTTTTTCATTGCCAATATTGAGCAAGATAAAGAACAAGGGTCCAATACAGGCACTGATACTTGTCCCTACAAGAGAATTAGCAATGCAAGTTACAACCGAGATCAACAAATTTGCAAAATATACTGGAATTAGAACTGTCTCTATTTATGGTGGACAGAGTATTAATCTACAGTTTGATCATTTAAGAAAAGGAGTCCAGATATTAGTTGCGACTCCTGGCAGATTGATAGATCATATAAAACGAGGTACAATAAATCTAGAAGAAGTAAAATATGTTGTCCTGGATGAAGCAGATAGAATGCTTGATATGGGATTTATAAAAGATATTAAATTTATTCTCTTCTATGTTAATGAAGATAGGCAAACCTGTCTGTTTTCTGCGACTATGCCTCCTGAAATATTAAGACTTGCTGAAGACTATATGAAGGATTACGAAGAGATTCGACTTAACAAAGAAGAAATAAGTCTAGAGACCATAACTCAGTCATATTTAGTAGTAAAAGAAAATGAAAAATTCAAACATTTATGCAATTTCATCGAAGAGAGGACTAGTGATCAACAAACAATTATTTTTGTCTCTACAAAACAAAGAACACAGCGAATTTTAAATGATCTAAAGGACTCTGGAATTAAGGCAATTACTATTCACGGTGATTTATCTCAAAGACAACGAGATGATGCAATCTATAGATTTAGGAAAGGAAAAGAGGATGTTCTCGTTGCTACTGACATTGTATCAAGAGGAATAGATGTCCCTGCAGTTGGTCATATAATAAACTACGATGTGCCAGAAGATCCAACGGTGTATTTCCATAGAATTGGAAGAACTGCAAGAGCAGGTGGAACTGGTACTGCTATATCTCTTGTCTCGTCAGATAGGGTAGATGATTTTGGGCGTATACTTAGAAAAACTGAATTGCCAATTCGAAGACTCAATGAAGAGATGGGCCTCGAAGTTCCAGTAAGTCAACAACGTTCATTCCGTGGATATAATAACAGCTACAGATCTGGTTATGGAAACAGTAGAGGAAATAGGAGATTCGGAAGTTCCACTAGATATGGTTATAATAATAGTAGATATAACCAAACGGAAGGTCGATATTCACGTGACCATAATTTTAAGAGATATGGATATAATGAAGATCATGATAGATCTCATGATAAACATCTCATTCATAATGACGATAAACAGGAAAAACATGGTACCGGCGGAAGACGAGGTTACTACTCTTCCCGTTAAATTTTATGTGATGAACTAGTATCCTTCTATTTTTTAATGAAAATTAAGGGAAAGCTATCATAAAATTTTTCTATCATCTCAAATTCTCCCACTAATATAGTTTTTTTAAGATAATTTGTCTAGTATTCTGGATTATGAAATATTTTAATTTAATATCAATATAGTTAATTTATAAAAGTTTCAATTCATTCGTATATGGCAATTATGTTGACTTTGATTATAAAAGTACTTCAAACTAACATCTCTAAAAATCAAAAATACTAGATCCATATTCTAAAAATATTCAGTATAGTCTATCATTGGCTAAAACATCCAAAATCCTTTATGCGGAAAGCCAAAAAGATCTAAACCGAACAAACTAGATATCAAATGAAAAGACCTAATCATGCAATAAAGTAGGTTTATACCAGTCTCTTTATACTGTTAATATCAGATTAAAATGCGAAATAAATAATAAATTTAACTTTTCTACTGTTTAATATATTTTTCAAATCTAATATTAATATGGAAAAATTATTTGGACAATCAAAAAAGAATCTGCCTACCTGATTTATGATAAATTAAGCAATCTCAAATAGTTATCTGCTGCGACTCTGTGATAAATTGCTCCAATGGTATTTCCAGAATTAATATCCCTTTCCATGTCATCTAATTCTTTATCAAGTTGTTGTTGATAATATTGTCTATTGTTCTCCTGTATTTCTTTCATATATTCATCAGATTTTTTTACAAATTCATTCCAATCCTTTGAAATCTTGCCCGTTAATTCATTTTCTAACTTTCGTTTTCTTTCTAACCTGTTATTTACCCCCTTGTCAGTCATGTAGTGATAATTTAATTTCTTTGTGATAAAGTTATCTATTTTTATAAAATTATTATTATATTTTAGTCTATTTCAAATCGTCTGCCATTTAGAAATCTTGATACAGTTCTATTAAATTCCTCTGCTTTCTCTACATGAGGATAATGACCACACTGATCAAATATTACAAGTCTCGAATTCGGAATTTGAAATTTTTTTGCATATCTTAAAGGCATTAGTTTATCATTTCTCCCCCAAATTATCAATGTTGGTGTATTAATATTTAGTCTATCAGTAAGCTGAGGATGATTTTTAAGTGATATTAAAGTAGACATGAAAGCAAACTTTGAATTACTCAGATTCATCCTCTTAATAAAATCTTGGATTGAATCTTCTGTAATCATACGCGGATCATACACCATTTCATAATATGCCGTTGCCACATTATAGAACGTGGGATAGAGTGCAGCAGAAATATATTGGTTCAAGGCTGGTGTTATATGATTCATCATTCCAGCTGGCGATATTAAAACCAGTTTGTTTATATCTTTGGGAAATCTAATAGTATATTCTAACGCTAGAAGTCCCCCAAACGACGAACCAATAATATGTAAATTATCAATATCCATAATTTGAAGAAATCTTTGAATAAATTTTATAAAAAAATCCATATTGTATTCTGCATGAGGTTTATCACTGTACCCAAAACCAATTATATCTGGTACTAATAGTCGGTAGTATTTAGATAAAAATGGTATTGCTTCTGACCAGCGGTCTAATGATCCTCCCAGGCCATGCAGTAGAAGCAGTGTTGATATTTTTGGAGTGCTCTTATTTTTACCGGTGTCTACGTATCTAATTGAATAATCGTCAACTTTCATTGTAGCAATATCGCGGTCAATCAAACTATACAACTGGTATCAGAACATCCAATATTTTATCCATTTGAATAAAATATTGGTAAATATCAGAATTTTTCTGCCTCTTAATTCATTTTCCCAAATTGTTGTATTGTTTTTTCAAATAGTTAATATAATCTTATTATAATCGACTAATTAAATTATTAAAATACCTATAACATGTAATATTTCAGACTCATAAACAAAAAAATTGGTAAGTAAAAATAAACTTCTAGCTTGATTTTTTCTTATCGATTTACTAAAGGTATATATATTTTGTTATTAGTTAATTATATAGAACTAATATGACTAATTCGAATGAAAAAGATGAAAATCGCAAAGCTGGAAATGAACCAGGTCAGTCTCCAGCAAGTCAGAGATCTGAACTATATGAGTCGATAAGAGATAATACAAATAAGATCATGAATGAATTTGCTAAAACTCAACCTGCGTACATACAATCAATCTCCAATCTTCAAATGGAGTGCATAGAATCTACTAAAGGCGTAGTAAATACTTATACTGCCATTCAAAAACAATTATCCGATTGTTACAATATAAATCCTGCACCTGTGGTTACAAAACAATTCGTAAAACAGGGCAATGAATTTACAAATAACGTTATAGAATTTAATAATATTAATAACAGATTATTTGCAAATTTATTGAATATTACAAGTGATACTATCAAAAACTACAGCAAGACATTAGATACATTTGTAAAATTTAATACGAATATTTTTGAACAATGGCTTTCGGTCTTTAAAAATTCGCAAGGATTTAATAGACCATAATCTTTCTTTTGGAAAGCTTTATAAAAAATAACTCTAGAAATTTTTTAAAAATATTATTAGAGTTATGATTTGATCTTTTATTATATTACACTTTATTAAATGCCTGCCTCATAGGTATGGAATAACATAGTAAGACTTTTTTATTTGGTTAAAGATTGTTGAATAATAATAATGGTACCTTATGAATTCATTTATTCATTTACAAAGACTATGATGGGGATAGATAATTCTATCAGATGGGTTTGCGTGACAGATAAACAAGGCACATTAATTAACGAGAGATATCGTGAAGGAATAAAGCTCCTAATGACTGAGGAAGAAAATGAAGAATACGCTTCCAATGCGATTTCAAGACAACGTACAAGGATGAAATTCGAACCAAAAATAGGGAAATTAATTTATGCTTTAGGAAAATACGAAAATGTCATTCGAGCTACGATTCCAATAAATGAAGACTACTATTTGTTATTAACTATTGATAGGGAATCAAGTGATATTGATAGGATACTCATGACTAAGGTTATTCCCATGATATCTGAGCTAAGGAATAAATTTACACCATGATGCAATTGATAACATCATATTTTCATATTTAGTAGATATTGTAATTCAAGCAAAGATGTAAAATTTATCTTTTCAAAAATAGGCTATAGTGAATATGAAAATTCAGGGTTATCAATTTTCATATATATAGCATTTATTTTCTGCAATTTAAATACTAATAAATAAATAATCTTCTTCTCCATATTAGGATTAATGAATTATGATTATGAAGGAGGAACATTACGCTGCAGGATATGTGCAATGGAATTCTTTACAAAGAAGGAGGCTGAGGAACATTATAAAAATTCTCATGCTGATAAAGTAACTGCTGTGGGGGAGTAAGAGAAAAAATAATAATTTATCATTCTAATAAAATACATTTTGACTGTTCCCTGTAATAATAGGCTAACTTTATTCCGTGAACTAGATAAAAAAATATAAATTAACAATAAAAAACATCATAAAGACTAAATTTAAATAATAAAAGATATATAATTTTTTGTACAATAGTAATCTACTGGTAATATGCGAATGGCTTCTGATCAAGAATTTAATAAAAAGTATGAGGAATTGATAAATAGTTACAATACTATTTGGAAAGATTTTTTAAAATTACCTGCAACTGGTCAAAGTAATCAATTTATTCGAACATTTGAAGAAGATCAAAAAAAGTTTCAGGATTTGTTATCTCTTTGTTCAAAATTTCAATCTAATATTCTTAATTATTGGATGCAAGTAAATCAAACATATGTGAAATCTATTACCGAATTGCAATCTAAAAAACCTGAATTACCTGATTTTCAGTCAGAAGAAGAGGTTAAAAAATATAAAAATTTGACAATAGACGTGTTTGAGAAATATTTTACACAGCTATTTCAATCTAAGGAATTTTCTGTTACTACTTCTGATCTTCTTTCTAATTATTCTTCCTTCACCCATATATTGGGAAATGCATTCGATAATTATTTTAAATTATTAAATTTACCTAACAGGGATGAGATAGACATGATCTTAAAGGATATGCAGGAACTAAAAAGAGAGGTATACAAATTGCGGAAAAATTTAGATTTAATAATGAGTGAAGAGAAACTTGTCGTTAAATAAAATTACCACTTCTAAGGAACCTGAAATAAAGGTAAAGGAATTATCATCTCCTAATCAAAAGATTGACGATACTTCTTCACGGATCCCAGGCACTTTAGATGATGGTGAACCAAAGAATGATGTGGTAACAAAAATAAAAAAGATTATAGAGGCGTATCAAAAATCTATGTCCCTAGAAGTTGGTTCAACTCCTCATGATGTCGTGAAAGAGACTAGATTATATAGATTATTACATTATAAAACTACATTTCGTGTACCTATAAGACCTCCAGTGCTAATTGTCTATGCCCTGATAAATAGATCTTATATACTTGACTTGCAACAGGACAAAAGTTGGATAGGAAATCTGGTAAAACAGGGATTCGATGTATATCTTATAGATTGGAAGACTCCTTCTTTAAATGACAAATATGTTTCATTCGATGACTATGTGAATGTTTTTATTGACGATTGTATAGACTTTGTTAGAAATAAGAGCTCCGCGGAAAAAATAACGCTACATGGATATTGTATGGGTGCATCCATGTCTGCCATGTATTGTTCTTTGCATCAACACAAAATCAAGAATCTTGTAACCCTTGCTCCAGTTATAGATACTAGTAAAGACAATACGGTGATCAGTAATTTCGCAAAACATTTGGACGTTGAAAACATAATAGATTCTATGGGTAATATGCCACCGGAATTACTTCAAACATGTTTTTCTGCATTAAAACCATTTAAACAGGGGGTAAACAAGTATTTTTCACTTTATGAGCATATCAACGACAAAAGATTTATTGAAAACTTCCTTCGAATTGAGAGATGGTTATCTGATATACCTCCAATAGCTGGAGAAGCTTTTAAACAATGGATTAAAAATATATATCAAGAAAATCTCCTAGTGAAAAATGAAATGAAATTGGGTAGCGACCTCGTAAATTTATCCAGAATCAGTGTTCCCTTTCTTAATATAGTTGCAAATGAGGACCATCTAGTATCTCCTGATGGAAGTGCAGAATTAAATAATCTCGTATCTAGTAAGGACAACCGGATAATGAGGTTTCCTACTGGTCACGTTGGTTTAATTGCAAGTAGTTATTCGCAAATGAATGTATTGCCAAAAACGGGAAGATGGTTTTTCTTGCGTTCTGATGTGTAGTAGTAGAATGTATATTGGAATAATTCAGAATAACACGTTTTATAATTAGTTCATTAAAACAATAAATATCGTTTATATGAATTAATTGTTATTGCTAAAATAGATTGCATTTATATAAAAAATTAACATTAATAAATACAGGACTCGGGTTATTCATTTCTATCCTTATACTAGTCACATATATTTTTATAAATTCTTTCATCGGTATCCCGATACTAGGACTATTTTTGGGAGGAACTATAGTGCACGTTATTATCCTGATTGCAATAAACTTTTCTGCTCTGTTCGTAATTCTATATTTTAAGAATACCAGAATGATTGGCTTAATTTTGATAATATGTGGAGTCATTGTATTTGGGACAATAACTTTTTTAGGAATACCCAGTCTTGTGTTATTTGTTATTTCGGGTATTTTGGCATTAAGGCAAAAGAGATTACATGTTTAATAAATTATCAAAACTTTCATCATCCCTAAAAATAGGAAAGGAAAAATTTTTTTTATTTAGAGAAGGTAGGTAGTAGATATAAAATTAAATAAAATTATATTTTATTAACTAATACAAAAAGTAATGTTTAGAATTAAAATAATTAACATGGATAGAAATAAAAATAAAAAAATAAGAAATGAAAATAAGAAATAAAAATAAATCTATCTAGTTGCTATCCAATTATATCTCGTGAGATTTGAGGCGAATCAGAGACTGAACTATTGTCTACAATTGAACACGTTCCTACTTTTTTGTCACCTTGATCGGTTTTATAGTCAAATATAGTATCAAACTGATCACATATAAAAGTGTCTGAACCTAATCCTCCAATTAGTATATCAACGCCGTCGCCTCCATCAATTTGATCGTTTCCGTCGCCTCCATCAATTTGATCATCACCTCGTCCGCCGTATAATCTATCATCTCCTTCTTCGCCAGTTATTAAATCCATACCCCTCTCACCATCCAATTTATCATTCCCCTCTCCTCCCTCAATCTCATCATTACCTTGTTCTCCCTTCACGACGTCATCTCCCTCATCACCATCTAATTCGTCATCACCTCGTCCGCCGAATAACATATCATTTCCCAATCTTCCATTTATATCGTCATCTCCTTCTCCTCCCTTGATTTTATCATCACTACTAGTTCCATCAATCGAAACATCTATCTCTGGCTTTTCTTGACTAAATGGAATGTTATTTTGCTTGCCTTCTGATTGAAAATTTTCAACCTGACCGCTTGCAAATTTAAATATTATAGATTCAATAGGAAATGCTATTGAAAGTAATATCACTATGATTAAAATATATTTGGTTTTAGCCAATTCTATGTTACAATTTTCCCTGAGTAAATGAATTTAAAAAGACATGTTCTCTAAAATACACTATCTTATCAGAAATTATTGAATTATGCCTGTAATTTGTTAGTTCTAAAATTCGTAACTTAGATTTTATATTTTATTGGAAGCAGGACTCGAACGTATATTCATAAAAATGTTCGTTCTACATTGTAATATTAAAGCATTTAACATGAGTTGAATGGATTGTTAAAATTTAACGAGGGTGTTATCATTTATAATATTACGAAAATATGAATTTATGAATAATAGATAATAGGCGACTACTCAAAGATTTTCATAAACAAAATCAGTCAAATATAAAATTGCATCAAGATTCTAGTAAGATCTATTTTTCACTACATATATGAATATAGACCATCTAGGCATTTGTATATCTAAAAGAATCACATAATTTTGTAGTTTTAAAGAGAGATTATTAATTCTGTAACAAATTTAGGTAGATATTAGTAAATTAGTTCAATTTAAAAAATCGAATATATAATTATTTGTGAACAATTTATAGTAATTTGATTACTAATAATAATATCATTATTATTAAATAACTAATTGGTAAATTGTTTATATTGTACAAAAATTCAGTTTTAAGAACTGAGAATGTCAAATTTGTTTTAATTGTCTCTTTTGTGTCTTGTTTATTAATTCTATCCTATATCCTAACGTCTATTTCATCACAAGTAAAAAATGATCAAATGACTAAATTTATTAAACCTATTTCAGATTCTATAATTTTTATCTTTTCGCCAGTAAAAATACTAGATGAAATAGATTACGATCCATCTGACTCTTAAGGTGTCTCAGTCTATGTTGGAAATCAGTTGGCAGAATATTAATTATGATCTATCGTAAAAAAGATAAATGGAATCGCTCTAATTGAAGAATATTTCAGCCAAGTCCCATATTTATGTGAGTATCCAGTTTCTAAAACAAGTATTGAAATTTTTTTAAATAACAACAATTTGTACGATGAGGTACGAAGTTCTCGGATAGAACTTCAGAAAGTTGTTGATCCAACGTAGTTCCATATTTCAATATAAACTATTAATTAAATAACCATGTCTTGATATTTTAAGAGACTCTTTTCAATAAACACAGATATAAGTAAATATTGTATTATAGAAATACAATGTCCGATAATATTGAGAAAAGGACAGATTTACTTACACCACAATTACTGAAAACTCCCGTGGGTAAAAAAGTTACATATGAATTCCTAAAATCCTTATCAGGAGGATGTTCACTTGATGATGCGTTGGAGAAGGCAAAGGCAATTGCACATCAAGATGGTTGCTTATTACCATTTCAAATCTCTTTTATTCTAGACTTTTTAAATATTTTGGGTCCTACAGTTATCAAATTTTTTAGTGATTTTAAAAATAAAGGAAATTGATTATTTTACAGATATTTGACATTAAAATTTGGATTTAGGACAAACTTAAATATTAAAAAGAAACTTATTACAATAATATATCTAAAAAACTAAATGATTCCCATCGGAGTAAACGGATTAAAACATTGGGCCTGTCAAAAATGGATATATATCCATTTGAAATTTCGTATGGCTATTAAACGTAAATTAGAGCTATAAGGTAGTTGAATAGAGTCTGTTTAGGTGTTCATTTTTGACTAGTATTTGACTCCAATTGTTATGTAACTTCATTTATGTTAAAACTCGCCCTTAGGGAAGTTTTAACGCTCAATTTTGGGCCCAGAGGTTTGACGGCCATTTTTGCCTGTAATCTACTATCATGAATAATCTATTTAGTACCATAAGTCTATAAATTCAAATTTTATAAATGTGTTAAATATGGAAAAAAATAAATTAAAAGTTATTATAGTTATTTTTTTGTAATGTTGCTGCAAAATTACTAATAAACTTGCTAGCATTGCATGATATATTTGAGCCCTACTATTTTTGAGTTATTGAGATAGAAAAAGATACATGCAGAATATGTTTACTACCAGGGGACATATATATCCGCTGTCATCACTTGTCCTGCTGGTGAAATGTTTTTAATTGTAAATCCACTGGGTGTCCCATCTGCCCACTTTAAACTGGAATGTTGGGGATGAGGATCGTTTGAAAGCACGTCGAAACCAGTGACAGGGTCAGCTCCATCTCTCAATGCGATTCTGTCGTCAATAGATGTTTCACCAATCAAAGGACGCAGAAATCTAATAGCACGGCGTGCGCCATCACCCCTACTAACTTGCTCCCATTGTTCTGGTGTGACTTTTGGTGGAGGGGGGACTGACCCAAACACTGTTGGGTCTTCCATGATGTGCCATATTGCTAGACCACCAACATCAGGCATCTGTTTATCGTATGAGGTACCTCTCCAACGGTTTTCTACAATATAGTATTCGTCTATGCTATGTGCAGGGTTCATAAGTATCCATACAAACCGTTCTGTTTCTATTGACGGAAGAGAGTAGTGACCACTACGAACTATAAGGTGTGGTCGTAACCAACCAAATTTGAGCTTAGCGAATGGATCAATATGAGTCCCTAGATATGTTCCATCCATTAAAGAATAGTTTCCTGCAGCATATGGATTGTGGAAAGTCCAGTACATATCACCATGATGAAGAAATAGATGAGTCAATTCATGGGCTACTACGCCGAGGTTTGGAGGGTTGCCAATGTACGCCTCGGCTATGGTTCCAATAGTGACTCCATCAACCACCAATGGCTGTGGGTTGGGAAATTCACGACCGAGAGCATGTCGGTTAGTGCCGAAAGGGGTATTCTGTGGAATAACGATCAGCACACCAAGTTCATCAGGATTTAGGTCGCCATCAAAGGGATTTTTGTCAAAAAGACTATAATTGAACTGGGGATCAGCTTGCCGTATTGCCTCAGCCCATTTCTGCACGTGAGGATTAATCCATCCATCACCATCAGAATCAGCCGTGTCAGGTGGACCCCACCAATATTCTGGAGGTCTGCTTGCAGGGAACCATCCAAAGACTCCTGCAGACTCAATCGTGAACCTTCCACCACTATTCTCAAGAAAATAATCCCTGACACTATTTGTCTGTCCAAACATTAGGTTAATGATGGTAGTCACTGAGGGGGCAGGATCATTAGGACGATGAGGATCCCAAAGAAGTACAACAATCTTTCTCCGTGCATGTTGACGCTTCATAAGCTGAAATGGTCGACTTAATCTGTCGGTCAGTATGCGGATCCATCCATAATCCCAAGCCATTAACAAGTGTCTTTGAGAAGTTACTGCTGCAATATGTTCCATAGGCTGGCCACCTGCTGTACGTGTTACCCAAGCCGTAGATCTGGAAGTCCAACTAGCCCCAGTAGCCTTTGAGTAGTTAAATACTTGCCAATGTTCGGATGGATGGTGACCTACCGTTCGATCGTACCAGAACTGTAGAAGTGAGCCATCAATACCTCTGGCACTCAGGACTGTTACCATCCCCTGATCATCGAGCTGATAGACCGTATATACCTCAGCAATTTTTACTCCTGTAATCTCTGTCACATCTACAAGGTCCCAAGTTCCTCCAAATCCAGCTCTAAAGACAAAGAGTCTTTGATAAAGTCCACATACAGCAACATACCCTGTCTGGAAGTCTATCCAGCTCACAGGCCTTGCACCGGTAATACTACCACCTCCTGCTATGGCAGAGACGTTGACAGCCTGCCAGTCTTGATTTGAAGTCTTCCAAAATACCACGAGTGAACCATCAGGTGACGTTCCTGCAATATGCTCAACAGATGTCGAACCATCCTGGGTTATCCAACTTGTTACTTCTCCAATTACATTTTTACCTGTCTTTGCAGTCACATCCACAACTTCCCAATCGCGTACACCTCGACGGGAGAAAACTAAGAGTGCCGTTGCACTACTATTTAATGCTGCAATGTTTTCCTGCGCAATAGCGGAATTTCCATTACTGTTTACCCAAGCGGTGGGAAAAGATGAAACTTGTTCTCCTGTATCCTTCGATATATTGTCAGCATGCCAGAAGCCATGTGAGAAGGATTCAAATACGATAAGATCAGCAGGAGGACTCACACCTGCTAGCCGCCACTTTGAAAGGTCGAATGGTATCTGCCAATTAGTTAAGCTGCCACGAATCTTAATGCCAGTTTGTGAGGATACATTGACAGCCTGCCAGTTATTAAGCATGTCAGACCTAGAAAAATGAATGACATCTTCAGAGGCATTCACAGCTACTACGTTCTCTATATTGAAAATGGAACTTTTACTCAGCCAGCTTATAGGTGGACTGACCACTTCTTCTCCAGTAATTAAAGTTATATCTTCAGTTTGTGGAATCATAATTACAAGTCCCAAAAATAGCCGGAATAAATTCCACGGAGATTTATGCTACCGTCCTCTTCTTCAAATTTCATATTGATTTCGAGACCCAAAAGTTTAGTATGAGAATTCTTTATTCCAATATAGAATATGTCATTTTTTAAATTTAATTTATGGATATGATCCATTTTTATTGATTTTTATTGTAATTGATATTTAAGTATGATCATATTATTACAGTTATAATCTTCTAGGTTCCAAGTTCTAGTTTAGTTTGGACGAGATCACTATCTGTCTAATTGTATGGTTATGTCTATAGAAATGGTGAGTTTATATGTCAAGTTATTAGTATGAAGTCATAAAATTGGATAATCAAATTATCCTTTAAAGCCAATATTCTTTTTGACTTTAGTGATAACAATTTGAATAAATAGACTAAATTTTTTTAACATAGAGCATTTTAGTTTTATTTATTAAATTTATTTAGTGATAAATATTGTTAATAAGAGTCATAACTCTTTCATATTCATAAATAAAACTTGCACCACGCATTATCAAATATAGAAACTGAATATTTTTGTTGATTATTTACAGTTAACCTTACCATATGAGAAAGCCTCTTTAGGTAAACTAGACACAAATAACAATCATGTAGTTGCAAGATTGATGAGCAAATAATAATTTGTCTATTTTTATTTTTCGACGCCGAAAATATTTATTTCTCACAATATTTAATGGGACCAAAATATATAAACAATGGGCCCAGAGGGATTTGAACCCTCGACCAACTGCTCCGCAGGCAGCCATTCTATCCAAACTGAACTATGAGCCCACATCTCATAATAAAATATTATAAACATGAATACTTATAATATATACTACCTCATTTCATTTCTTCTATCCCAACACTCTTTACAGAGTTGACCTTTAATGTTCCATTTCGGCTTTGGGTGGTATCTGAAGAATTTTAGAGCTCTGTTACATATTGCGCAATAATTTCTTTCTTTTTGAAATTCACTCTCTTTATTATCATAGCATTTTTTACACAAGATGCTTTCATTATTCATATTCCATTGCCATCTAGGCTTGAATTTTTTGGAATCTATCCCTATGTCCAATCCACAAATAGAACATCTATTTGCTTCTTTTTCCTGTCTCTCCTTTTCCTCCTGCTGTATTATAACAAACTCCTTTGTCTTTAATGTATGACAATCACCGCATAAAAAGCCTTGAATCTTCCAATCTTTTGAAGGTTTATACTTGTGTTTTAACTGGGTTTTGCATACAGAACAAAATTCGATCTTTTTTTTCCATAAATGAAAAACTGCCATTCACCTTGTTGTTATAAATATTATATTTCGGCTTTATATTTATAAATCAATGTGACATACAAGTATTTCAAACCAAAATAGAGAATTCATTTATTCTTTTGAGATTCTGTTTTTATCACCTTATACATAAAGATAATATATTAAATACATATATTGACTCTATTATTTTTGAATAAGGGTCGATTAATTGTATTAGAGGGAATGGATAAGGCAGGCAAAGGAACTCAATGCAAATTATTAAATGAATATTTAAATAAAAATGGTAAAAAAAGTCTGGTTTTAGATTTCCCTGATTATACTACTACTCTTGGAAAAGAAATACGAAAATTTTTGGATGGAAAGAAACATTTTCCTTTGGAAGTTCAGCATATGTTATTATCTGCAAATAGGTGGGAAAAAAAGGAAACAATATTGAATATTCTCGATGTAGGAACTACAATTATTATGGATCGTTATTATCAATCAAATCTTGTTTATGGTCTCTCTAATGGATTAGATCTAGATTGGTTGGCCAATCTTGATAAAGGGTTACCTAAAGAAGATCTGGTTATAATATTAGAAATAAGTTCTAATACATCTAATAAAAGAGTAATTAATCATAGAGATATTTTTGAAAAAAATAATAATCTCTTAATAAAAGTGAAAAAAAATTATCAAAAATTAGCCCAAATTTATGGATGGTACATAATTGATGGCGAGCGAAGTATAAAAGATGTTCATCAAGAAATATGTAACCTGTTGAGAAGCGAAATAAATATTTAAAATATTCTATTTTTTGTATTTTGTATATACAATTCTGTACGTAGAATACGGATATTTAATTTTCCGCAGATGCTATTAATACCTCCCTATACCATTTTATTATTTAAAAATTCACGAGAATTTTTTTCTGCATCTTTTTTATTTCTAAAAAAGTCATATATTCCCTTTCTAGAATTTGTATTATTGAATTGGCAGGACCTTCCAGATACTCCTTCCAATAGAGTTCAAAAGAATTAGTCAGATAACTAAAAGAATATTTTTTTAATATGTATATTTGTAAATCCTGTTTTCTCTAATACTTCATATAAAATCCTCTCTTCTCAGAATCTATGTACCGACTGAGAGCCTTCAGGCATAATATCTAGAATAAATATTACAATATTGCTCATTATTCAGCTTAAATAATGAGCATTTTCTGACTTTCCGTGTACTACAATTGATATGCTATCTTTGGCATAATCAATTTATTTATGAATTCGAATTTCTAATGGTTTTGTGAATAACACTAGTGCATATTGAAGCACAAATCCGGAAAATTTTATTGAAAAAACAATTCTCTCTGGATCCATTTCTAAAAAATCAATATTAGGTAATAGGATTTCTCTTTTGATGTACTAAATCGTTATAATATTGAAAAACACAATGACGAATGAATAAAAATAATCATATCACGATTAAAAAAAAGTAATTCATTATATCAATACCAAATTTATTTTTTAAATACTTCACTGTACGAATAATACAATATATGGACTGGGTTGACGGAAAATTGACAAAATGACGTAAAAATGACGTAAAAATGACGACAGAACTAATTCTATGACGATATGCGCAAAATATAAATACTAGGTTTTTTCTTTTACGAGAGATAAACAGAAGAATGTTAGATTTCATAAAGTCATCAATAATTCAAGCGTGGGTTATGGGAAAGAAAAGAGATGCAATCGCGTTAGAATTCAATGTCGCCGAGGGTACTGTGTCGAACATTATCTGAGTGGAAAAATAGGATTGGATCTTACGATGCAGATAGCATCAGAGAACTAGCAATTGGTATGAAAAATGCAGAAACTACGCCCAAAGAGTGTCTTAACGGTTTGAGAATATCACGTCTGATTGATAAATTTGGCATAGACCCAGAACAGTTTGAATATTTTTTAAATAAATCATATAGTGAATGTATTGCCCAAGGAGTACGTCCAGAGGATGTAGGAAGACTCGTGAAAGAGATAAATTCCCTTCAAAGGATAAGCTACGACTCTATTAACGACATTCCCAAACGTATCAAAGAGAGACACCTTGAAAAACTCAAGTTGGATGTCCAAATTTATCAAAAAAGAAATGAAATCAAAGATTTGGACAATGAAAAAGAACGAAAGGAAAAAGATATACAAGCTTTGCAAAATCAGTATGAATCGTTCAGGCAAAAGAATAAAGATCAGGAAAAAGATTATTTGCTTTTCGAGGATACCAAAGACGAGCTACAAAAAAATAAAATTCCTATACAGTTCTTAAAACCTATGATGAACTTAATGACAACTTTTAGGAATGATTTCAAATTTCATCCTATGAAAATTTTTAACGCATTCTTAAATATTAAAAATTATCAATTATATTGCGATGACAAGAATAAAGAATTAAAGGAAATAGATTCCAGGATCAAACGTTCAGAGGCAATGCTTGCTATGTATGAAGAAGATATATCTTCATACCAAATAAAAGAATCGGCTCAAATTGAATTGGAGAACATGGGATTTGATTCATCAGATTTCAAAAGATTGTATCTAAAGATTCAAGAAATTGCAGATGATTACGGCACAGATAAGGGACAAGTTAAAACCATATTATTTAGATTGCTTGATGAATCCTGTGATCTATTTCGTTTCCAAAAAGAGAAAGCGGAAAAACAAGATGAAATTTCTATTCTGGATAAGCAGATAGCTTCAAGACGAGATATAATAAGTGCTCAACCCGAAGTTTTTTCTATTTTCAAGTGTTTGCTAGAAAATGGACTTACCGAAGATCAAATCCTGTCAATCTTAAATATATTTAAGAAAGACTTTCTGAAGACAAGGCCCAGCAATATCAAAGAGTACCTTGAAGGTCTGTCAAAAGATTTGGAGAAGTATAAATCTGTAAAGAATACTTCAAGAAGTTTGGATATGAAAATATGGATAAAGACATCTCAGATAGATAGATTATCTAAGTATAAATGCCATCTAGAAAGTTTTATTTACTCATCTGTTATCGCTATTTATATCCACTACATTCTATTAAAAAGACGAAATACACAGATGCAAAAAAGGTCTATCGAAATTCTTTCTTCACATTATGTTTGGTATTTACTTCTGTTCTATTACGTGACAAAAAAAAGTACAATTACCTCAAAGACAAGAATAAAGGCAAAAAACAAAAATGGGAAAAAAAATTCTAAAGGAAAGAAGAATCAAGCCAATACTAAAGTATAGTAATATAACTGGTTTCAGGATATAACTGTTAGATAATTATCAATCATATAATAATGAAAAAGATGATTAAACGAGTTATGCACAAAGCAGTACACTTGAAAGATGGAGAAATAGTTGTAAATAATATATATGCTTCAACCAAACAGTCTGTAAACATTCTGTAACCCTTATCTACATATTGTCTTATTCTAACTAATACAATGTTTGCCAAATCGTGAAGATGTGATTATTCTTTTTATGAAAATATAGATAACCCCTACAATGGTTTAAAATACTAAATAATCGGTGTGCCAATCAAGGATATTTTGATTGTTGTTTATTCAATAATTAACTATAGAATGTTGTTAGCTATAGTAGTTTCTACAGAGCCAGTTCATTACATTTACTTCCCCGTATACCTGTTCAATAGTTCTTTCAAATAATTTTTTCAATAATCTTTCATCAATTCTAACCAAAAAATTTGTTTTAAATTAGCTAAGTCAAAATCATGCTTGTAAATCCAAAATCTATTCCTGGTCCTATTGAAAATTCTTCCAAAACTGATACTCCAATTCATATACCTTCATTGTCATGAGGTCCTCTTCTGCTAGTCGTGATTACTTTATGAAAAAATAAGACAAGAACTAAAATTAAAAAATTTATCTAGTGAATAATTTGTCTTTGTTACATATTGGACAATTAATAATTTCTATCTCATTGATAATTATAGTTGCTATCCAGAAACAAAAATTACGGATAATAAAACTACAGCCGTTTTTGTCATATGCAATTTTACTCCTTATTATAGATTTATCAAATAATACGGTTGCATGCGTTATCTGAACACAATATTTTCTATCAGGATCATGTTAATTAATTAACCCAATATAGTATATATAGTAAAATTAGTAAAATGTTATAATCGTACATAATAATTAAAATTATAGTAATACACCAAATACATTTCGATCATTTATCTTCTGTATTTTTTACCCTCGTTTGTACTGAACACTATGATGATGTCGGATGTCATCGTTGGCCCAAGACCTTTCTCATCTTGATATATTGAGATGTAATCATGTGAATGTTATATCTTAATACTTCAATCCTCTTTTTTCAATTTGTATTCACCATCTGTGCTTTTACCGATTACTGTCATTCAATTTCGCCATTCTATTTTAACTTCAGTTAGAATCCACTTAATTCCATTATGATTGATTGCCTGTTTTCTATCTTTTTGTCTCTGGTCAGATAACGAGCAAGTGACCTCATAAATCGTGTAGGTAATTTTAATTCCAGATCCATTGGATTTGTAGACGGTATTTTCAATATTTGTTTTCTTGAATCATTGTTTATTTTTACAGTAGGAGAATAGACTACCTTGTAAGCAACCCTCTATTCCATTATAGTGAATTTATGAATCCTCTTTATGATGATCTTATCTCAAGTATTCTCTAACGTTGTCTAAGTAGGAGTAAAATTTTTATTGTGTCCTTTATTTCTGGATTTGTATCCAAAGGAGAATATAGGTTGTTTTTCTATCTATCTATAAATTCACTCGACTATCTTACCACAGAATCATGTAAATATGCTAAGCTAAAGATCCATTTTTCCTTCTCAGAGTTGTAAATATTAGTCTACTATAATTGTCAATTTATATTTTACATTAACTTTTAACGGAACCCATTTTTCTAGAAATATATTCAAAATAAATAGAAAAAGAATATAACCAATAGTAAATACTTTTAAGTATGAAATACCGGGTTTTTACGGGTTTTTATATAGCAAGATGATCAAATCCTTTACGTTTTACATTACTGCTATGGCAATTATGCTGTTGATTGCTATGATTAATTTAACTTCTATATCTTCTGAACCTATTATCAAAGACTCATCATTAAGTGTAGATATCATTGCCGAGGATCTTTCTGAACCTACAGGAATGACCTTTTTAAATGGAGATATCATGATTATTGAAAAAGATGGTAGTGTCAAATTGATATCACATGATACCTTAGAACAGTTGACCATCTTTCAATTTAATGTAGATACTAAAAGTGAACGAGGATTATTAGGAATTGAATCAAATGGGAAAGATCTATTTTTTTATTTGACAGATTCAAATGTCGATCCACTAAAGAATAGAGTTTTTAAATATTCATGGGATGGAACTAAATTGCAAAGTCCACAATTGTTACTCGATCTTCCTGCCTTACCAGGTCCAAATCATGATGCAGGAAAACTCGTATTAGACAGAAATAAACGAGATGGATCTACAGAAAATCTATATGTAGTTATAGGAGATCTTAATCATAACGGAATTTTACAAAACCAAAAATCTACTGATAAACCTGATGACACCGGAGTAATATTTAGAATTAAATCTTTAGATGGTTCAGCAGTATCAAATAATCCTTTTTCGAAAGATGCAGATTTTTCCAAATATTTTGCTTATGGGATAAGAAATAGCTTTGGACTAACTTTAGACCCTGAATCAGGATTTGTATGGGAAACCGAAAACGGTCCAAGCTCATATGATGAAATTAATATTGTCAAACCTGGATTTAATAGTGGATGGAATGAAGTTATGGGACCGATCGATAGAACAAATAAAAATGAAAATGATCTAGTAATGATACCAAGCGCTCATTATAAGGATCCCATTCTCAGTTGGAAAGAACCTGTATCCTTAACAGATATTGAATTTTTGAATTCATCTAAACTAGGACCCAAGTACTATAACAATATATTTGTAGGAGATTATAAAAACGGAAACTTGTATTTCTTATCCCTTAACCAACAACGAGAAGATATAGATATCAATCAATATTCGCAAGAATTGCATGACAGGGTAATCGATAGCGACAGCGAATCCTCGTCAATTATATTCGGTGAGGGATTTGGAGGAATATCAGATATTGAAACGGGACCGGATGGATCTCTTTACGTATTGTCCTATGAGAATGGGGATTTATATAGGATATCTAAGAATTGATTTTTTTTGCATAATCAATTATCAAAGATGATGGAAGATCTTGTGCTAACGATGAAAATAAAAAATCATCGTATATCTCAATCCAATCTCGGCCTTCTTCTAAATTGGCCGTTAAAATACATTCCTTTTTATTTTCAGTAAAAAAACTGGCAATAATTGCACCAGATGATTTTATCCATTCCTTGGGTAAAACTATTCCTTTCTTACCTGCCTGAATATTTATAGTATAGATCATATCCTTAATCAATGCTTTTCCTACCAAGTAACTCTCACCGAATGTCATCTTTAAAGAAAATTCCAATGGATATTCATACATTTGTTTCATTTTAATAATTAAAAATTATATAAAGTAACTTATTTAAATTTCTCTAAATTTGATTGCTAGTGCTAATGTTGAGAAAACAATCATCAATATAAGGTCAATAAAGTATCTTTTTTAACCTATTTTATACGTTCTATTTTTGGTAATCAGTAAAGAATAACAAAAGTCAATAGGTATTGGTTGTAAACTATCTTTAATATAATATCTTTTCCTCCTTGCGATTCATCATTTTCGTATCTCTAGAATTTCAAAATCTAAACTTTTGTTCTCTTCTATAAGTATCTAACAGAATTTAGTCATAACGTCATATTATAGACGGACACCTGAAGCATACCAATTTCCGTGCGATGCTTCTTGAAATACTATGATCACTTCTTCTTTGTTTATATGTAATATCTTAACTATATCCTCCGTCAATGCTTCTGCGAGTCTATCTTTTTCTTTCTGTGTTCTACCACTATACATTGATACCGTTATTATTGGCATAACTTAATAATCAAAATAGAAATAAATAAGAATTTTGTTTATTAAACTGACCAACCAAAACAAAAAATAGAGTGAGAAGTAATTTAGTTCATTTTTTGGACTAAAGATATGCAAGTTTCAAACAAATGAAATATTAATTTTAGAATACCTAAAAAATATAATTTAATGTTTTTACAAGTTTCATCATGTAATATAAGTCAGACGTAAAAGTCTTATTTTGGTTATGAATCCGTACTTTATCAACATCCAAACGAGAGCAGCAGTAAGAAAGATATCGCTCGTTAATATTTTTGAAAGCAAAATATTTCTCGATTAAATTATTTTCAGTTCGAATATGATTAATCCTGAAACATATTGATCGTTTAATGATTATTACAATGAGGAATATTTTAGATATTTTTTAAATCTATCTATAATTTTTCTGTACTGGAATGTTGTAATTCGGTAGGATGTATTGATTTGCTGAATCTGTCATTTCTGGTAATCTGTCATTACCCAATTTTCAATTAGACTATAATACGACCAATAACTAGAATCATATTGATCAAATTTTCTTTTAAATAATCTGTTTCTTTTCAAATATTGTTTTTGATACAGGGGAAAAATTGTCTTGTCGTCTTTTTTCCAATTCGGTTTGAATCATATTAGATTTTCTATTCATTTCCATCCCGATAATATTCTCCACCTGGTCTGAAAACTTCTTCGTGTCTGGTTACTATCTTGTTGGGTTTATCAAAATCCTTTATGAATTTCTTCTCACATTCAGTCATTTGCGGTGGTCCTAACTCTTCTGCTGAGGCACAACCAAAAAACATATCGCCTTTTTCTATAGTACCCAATTCGGTATTTCTATCGAACGTAAATGGAACTCTTATTATATAACTTTGATCGGATTTATCGCCTGTTTTTTTTACCTCGTCTTCTATATTTACTGTTTTCATTTGATATTCTCCTTTGACCATGGCTATTACATTAAGCAGATCAACATCCTTTTGATCATAAATTGGGGTTATAACAGTGATTTTTACGTCACCAGATTGTTGGTTACCTTTTGCAGGTAATTTGTTTAATTCAAGACTTTTTTGAAATTTCAACATTGTACCAAATAGGCGTGCTGTGCTGGCATCGGTACCCTCTATAGTTTGACCTTCGTCACAATCATACGTTTTTATGGCGCTATAATTATTTGCTAATTTTGTTTGCCCATCATTTAGTACATAGCCACAGACAAAAAACTCATCCGCACCAATTGAAGAGATTTCATTAGTTTTATTGAATTCTAAATTTGAAGTCAAAACTTTATTTGTTATTGCACCCTTCTCTGTTTGTGGATTAAGATATTGAATTTTTGCTTCCCCATTGACATATGCAACAATCTTTATCTTGTCTGTCTCTTTTAATTGTATATTGTTTGTATTCATTTTAATGTGCAAGTTGAACAAATCTTTATTATCATCTTTATTATCATCTTTATTATCATCTTTATTATCGTCATTGCTTTTTTCCTTTGCAGCAAATACTGAAATTTGGTAATTGAAAGATAATAATAACAGGATAATTGAAAAAATAGAGAAAATCTGTGAATGTACAAACCTAGATCTATTTATAGTACTTTTCATCTCCCAGACTATATATTTTATGATATTTAAGGAATACTAGGTTATATAGTTGTAGATTTTGCGATTTTAATTTTATTAATTAATTTTTTACATACTTGAATGTTTGATTTATGGTAACGACTAAAAATCTATGTAAAAAAATGTTTATACTTTTTTATTTTATAATACAATAAACTCATACTAGCAAGTAAAATGTTCGCATTCCGTTAGCTTACATTACATAACACATTATGATTTGATTTATTATATTTTATTAAATACCATGTGAATTATGAAACAGAATTGTACCTATGAAAACCAATTTTTTTAAGCAGGTTATAAACGTTTGAGAGAAATTTATTTCAAATATAATATAATTTTCAAACTAGAACAAAATATAGCCAAATCTTTGTAATCACATGGTATTATTGATCTCGATGCCAACTGGCTCTAAAAAAATAGAGATACGTAAGAATTACTAGTAAATAATCTGAATCTTATTCGGATAAAATTTTAAATTGCTGAATTGTCTTTCTTTCTGCTTTTAGTAAAGTAGTAATGATTGAAAGAATATTTTGATTAAATTAAAACTCTGACCGTAAAAATACTAGTGTTATGAAATGAAATAGAATTTTTATGGCATATTAATTTTTTCTGATTTGATGGCCTAATATCTGTCTTAGTGTATTTTGAGAAATTAAAAAAATAAAAATTACAATAAAATTTTATTTTGAAACTATATTTTTATTTTATATTTATTTACATTTTGTATCCAATCCTTCTGAGAAATTGTTTTCTTTCATCTTCGTCTTTTTCTGTTTCAATTCCCTTGGACTTAAAGCCGTCCACTATTCCAATTATGGATCGCCCCTGGTCTGTTTCATAAAGTATTACTTCAATAGGGTTTGCTGTTGCACAGTAAACATTTACAATTTCAGGAACTTCTTTCAACCTAGGCAATACATTAATTGGATAAGCATTCTCTATGAGAACTAGAAGACTATGACCAGCAGCAATATCATAAGCATACTTAGAACACAACCTTCTCAAATCTAAATCATTACCAGTATGTCTTACCAGGCATGGACCGCTCGCCTCACAAAATGCAAGTCCAAATTTTATGTTTGGAACACAATTTATCAAACATTCGAAAACATCTTCAACTGTTTTTATGAAATGACTTTGTGCTAGAATAATCTGAACACCTTCTGGAGGACTGATCTTTATAATTCTAAAATTCATACATAAATTAATATTTTTATGATATTTAAACATGGGTTGTATCTTTACATTACTAAAAGTTCTTAATTAATGGAATATAAAATGCTCAAAATATAATCAAATTAATTACTCATCAATCACATATTTTTAAAAAAATAGATTGTTACACCTTTTAAAAATGATTTTGAATTTGATAAAAAGATACTTAAATATATTAAAAAATGTCTATTTTAAATTCTTTTATTAGCTTATTGTATTTAAAAAAAATATTTTTACTTTTTTGATAAACACATTTCTTTACAAATATTTTTTAAATAAGTTGCTTCATTTTTAATTTTTTTTTATCAAATAGGGGTCTACTCACAAATATGAAATTTCCATCTCTTAATTTTTTATTTGTTAACTTTATTTCATATTTTATTCATCTGATATTTAAATTCAGAAAAAATGCTGAAAGTCTTTCAATTTTCTATTTTTTTTATTATTTAAGATAATTATAACCGATCGAAGCTTGAACTACTTAAGATTTGAAAATTGAAAAGATTTAAAACAGGTTATCCTCACGATTACTTCTCTGTTACAATAATTCTATTTGCAAGCTAGGAAATTGATTTTAAACTTTCTCTGAATTGATGTTCGACAGTTTTTCAAAATACGCCTGGATAAAGTGTGTCTCGTTAACGTAAATACATTTGTATATTTAATAGATTCTTTATTAATTTTTACTTACCTTATTCGAATAATTGTTCCATTTTTTTAAGAAATTATAGTAATATATCATTATTAAAAGGATTATTATTTCGTCAAAATCCTGACTATTTGTGATATCAAACATTTCGAATATGCAATTTTCATTAGTTAGTATCATATGAAGTTAATGGAGATTATAAATGTCTGTGAAAACATATCAATGCATTTCTGGCTCCCATTACTACTGTCTTTATCAGAACAAATAGTGTATATTGAGAAAAGTAAAATAACCTGTAGTCATATAAAACAAACAATTTGTCAAATTCTAAACATTTTACCAAAGAAGATGCTAAGAAAGTGGGCGAGACACTAGGTGTTGACTGGAGTAAATTCGACATAGAGCAATTTAGAATGGGTTTGGAGGTTGAATTGGAACATGGACTAAGGAACGAACACACAGATGTTACTCACGACGACGAGATTAAGACTGGCAAAATTGCTCTTGCACATTTGAATGAATTTCCGGATTATTATTCACGATTAAAAAAGATGGAAGAGGAAGCAAAGGAATTTTACAACAAATAATTTTGTGCAAGTTTGGAAGTGGAGATTAGATATTATTATAAAATTTAGTAAATACCATTTGATGTTAATAATAAATAGGTTGCTGAATATTTTTTCCAAATATATTAATTATAATAGAAAATATATAGATTGGATTAAATTGGATTAAATTGGATTAAATTGGATTAAATTAGGTCTCTCTTTTATTATCATACAATATGTTTTCTAGGAAGTCACTTCACAAATATGTTAAAATTCGTTCACTCTATAATTTCTAGTTTAGCAAATCATGATGTTATACTCGATGTGTATTTTAGTTGAAAGGATTTCTTCTAGTCCCATCTATCTGTATTTCTAGCACAAGTCAATGTAAATATTCGAACATTATGTGTATATTATGACATAAAGGGTAAGGCTATATCATAATAATCAAATTATTCTTATACAAGTTTTAAAACAAAAGTGTATATTATGAGATTTTCAATCGATCATACAAAGTAATTTATCTTGCCAAACATTATTGCAATAACTGGATGTTTATTATCGTTTTTCTGAATGTATAAAATAATCTTTAATCTTTGGTTTAAAAAAAAGGGATTATTTATTCCAAACGAAGTTTTTTACTAATTTGCTTAGCAACTGCCCTGATTGTAACTTCTGAAACTCCTGCCGCATCGGATATTTGTTTTTGTGTAATTCCTTTCTTCATATTCTTTTTGTTACTGTATGGAAGGGATATATAAATAATGGCGCCCGCTATTCCCATTGGGTCTCTTCCAGCACTAAAGCCAGTTATTTCGAGCCTCTTCATTAACTGAAGTGCCATTCTGATGCTCCTTTCTTCCAAATCTGCATTTCTTCCGACTTTTTCTATAAGTTGATATATGTTTTGCTGAGGAATCTTCTGGTCCAGATGTAATACAATCTGCCTGTATACTCTAGAGGTTTCATTGTATTTACCATTATTTGCATTAATGACCTCCATAATGGTTCTAGGTATACCAAATTCTCTGCATGCTACGTACAACGATGCTCCTAGTACAGTATTTATTTTCCTTCCCTTTACTAGTCCATCTTCTTGCACTCTTCTGTATATATAAGCAGCTTTTTCAATTACTGCAGATGGTAGGTTAAGTTTATCTTTTAAAGCGTCTAATTGTCTGAATGCTATACTCAAGTTTCTAGAAGATTTATGTATTTGCGACCTTCTATCCCAATTTCGAAGTCTATTAAACCTTACTTGCATTCTAGAATCAATTATGTTGCCAGTTGAATCTCTTTGAGTTCGGGCAATGGTAGTAGAAAGTCCTTTATCGTGACGCGCTAAAGATGAAGGATATCCATTCGATGTATTTAGATGTTCATCATCTACCTTATTCCAGATTTTATTTGTATATTCTATACTTCTGGCGGCAACTATACCACATTTAGAACATATAACCTCTCCTGCTTCATCATCGGTGATCATTTTAGCTTCGTTCGGATCACATTTTTGACATTGAATTATTGATTGCATATTTTGGTTTGTATTTATTATAATTATAGGCAAACAAATATATAAATCTTATACCACTTTATATAAAATTTTTAATCGTTATACCATCCAAAATAAATAATAGAACTCTATGGTCCGCCAATTAATCCTGATATAAATATCTATTATAGATTCATAGCAGTACCACGTTATCTTTAAACTCGAAGTAATTAACAACCTTGTTTCAAAAGGTCTTCATACCAAATGATTTAACTTCAAATAAAAAATATAAACTTCTTTTATGAATTCTGTTATATCAAAAAATTATATTCATGTTTTCGAAATCCAAAATGGGGCACATTGAAATTTTGTTTATAGAATTTCAGATATTATATGATACGTAACGAAATACCTTTTTTTGTTAATTTTTATGTGCACTATATTTCCAGTTATAATAATCAATTGTAATCAAATCTGAAATTATAATAAAACTGTTATTCAAAAGCAATATAACATATAATAATGGCATTGAATGACTACTTAATACAAAGGTAAGCAATTAATGATTGGTAATAAGGAATTTGTTACTGATTTCAGATCATTATTAGATAAGAAAAGATTTGAAGAACAGATAATTGATGGACAATCTGGTTTTTATGATAAGATAGAAGAAGTTTTTATTCCTGAAAATGTGTTTGCTACTCTTTTTAACAACATAGGACCTAAATATCAACCATCCAACATAGAAATTCAAAAAATGATCCAGAGTAGTCGCAAAAGAGTGTCAAACACAATAAAAGATATCCATCAGAATACCAAGGATTCTTACGCTCAAATATTTTTGTCATATTTATCTCATAAATTCCTCCTTGAAAACAAGAAACAACCCAGAGATATGGTAATTCTATATATAGATCTGGTTGGTTCTACGGCACTAACAGCTATACTGAATCCTGAAGAATTATCGATGATTGTTAGAATATTTTGTCAAGAAATTTCAATTTGTATATCAAGATATTTCGGTTATGTGTTAAAATATGCCGGTGATGCAGTAATTGGTTATTTTCCTGAGGGATCGATATTATCGAACGGAGATCTACATGAACATGCAATAAAATGTGGGTTTTATATGCAAAAGTTGTTAGATGAATCTATTAATGAAATTCTATATCAGAATAAATATCCTAAGTTAAGAAGTCGAATAGCAATTGATGTTGGTATAAATCAGATAGTAGTGCTTGGATCAGAACCAGATCTCTTAGGTCATGTGATAAGCAGAGCAGCCAAAATCATGGGTAAGGCCCCTCCTAACAATATCATAATAGGAGAAAATGTTTTTAGAAATCTCAATGATAATACTAAAGAAAAATTTCCTCTACAGGATAAATTTATGCTATTTGAAACAGGAGAAATTTATTCAACACATATGACAAATAAAAAGAAATAATTAATTTCAGAATTGAAAGTTTTATTACTTTAAGGAATAATTTTATTGATATGGAAATAATAGAATCAGATTCTGGACTGGAAGATATTCATAAGTTTATTACAAATGAAAATAAATCATTATTAATTAGAGGAAAATCTGGTACCGGTAAGGCCACTCTGGCTCTAGAAATAGCAAAAACTCACTCAAACAAATTCGAAGTAATATATATTTCTAGAAATATTTCTGTAAATAATATTTACAATAGATTTCCATGTACCAAAAACCTATTAAAATCATACAATATAGTGTCTATCAACACCAACCCTGATTTTATGTTATCTGAAGCATCCGTCATATTAAATAGTATAATGAATACACTATCAAACAGAATCCAAAAAATTGAAGATCCGTTTGTACCTTTAAAGGAAAAGCCTAGGCCATTTATAATATTGGAGATATGGGATAACTTAGCAAAAGAACTAGATAACAAAGATATCATAAGAACACAAAAAATATTATCTTCCCTTATAGATAAAAATGGAGGTTTTATCATTTTTTTGACTGAAGATATGGACAATACAGATCTTGATAATTTAATCGATGGAATCATTACTCTTGATCAATCTTTTTATAAATCATACCGTCTTAGAGAAATGCAAATATACAAACTTAAAGGAACTGGGATAAATAGATCTAAAATAGGATTTACTTTAACAGATGGAAGGTTTAGAACATTTTCACCCATCTCTCATAAAATTAATTTTGATAAAACAAATAACTTTGTTTTTTTCCCACATTCAGAAAAAACATTCTCTACCGGAAATCAAGGATTGGATAATAAATTAAAAGGAGGCTTTAAAAGGGGTAGTATAATCTCATTGGAGATAGAAGAAGAAGTAGATAGATTTGCTTTTGTCCCCGTTTTCGTTCCACTGGTATTAAATTTTATTTCCCAGAGTTATGGGGCATTAATAATCTCAGCTTGGGATCAACATATATCATCCGTTACCCGATACATCACACCGTTTGTAAATAAGAAATTATTGAACAAATATTTCAAAATAATAGGAAGAGAGAATATGATTAAAAATGATCTTAAAAATAGTGAAAGTCAACCATACATCGTACCTGGGATAGAAGTAGATTTTATAAATACAATCAAAATATGGAATAAAGAATATGATGAATTACGAAGTATAACAGATGGATGTCTTATAACAGTAGATTTTAGTTTTGTAGAAATACAATATCAAAATGAACTTTTAGATATTCAAAAAGCCATTGTTAACTTTTCTAGCAAGATACGTTCCTCAAATGACTTACTTATAATGGTTTCCAGACCTACCTATAAATCACTAGAAGTAATGAAAAGCGTCAGTGATATTCATTTGAGATTAATGGAGTTCAATGGTGCTGTGATGTTGGCCGCTATTAAACCTCAATTCTTTCTATATAATATACAAACTGATCCGCACGCAGGATATCCAAAGTCACATTTTATAAATAGTTCCTAATAGATATATTGAAAGACGCTGCTGTGTATATCCATTATATTTTGAATTGAATCTTGTTTTTGATCGTTATATAGTATGAAGAATGAATAATTTGATCAAATGACATAAATATTTATGTGACTTTTTATTGTTGGCTTATGCTATTTATTCACAAATATAAAACCAAAATATAAAAATATAATCGCTTCATTCATGTACCTAATTTCTAATTTAATAGAGTCATTCAATTGTTTTTTATTTTATTTTAGTATCCTGTGACTATATTTTTAACAATAATAATTTCAGTTGAAATAATACATAACATTTGAATAAAGATTTCTAACTATTTGCAACCTCTTTCTATGTATACGTACCTTCTTCGTAAGTATGGGAGGGTTCTGGTAATTTGTATTGTTCCTGTTCCAAGGGATAGATGATATCATTTACCCTTTTAGCTATCTCATTATATGGTTTTTCAAATCCATACATCTATTTAATTCATCGATTTCTTGCTCAAATTTATCAATTGTATCAGATTGATTTTTTACTGCCTTACCTTTTTAATTTTGATTCGTACAGATCTATTACAATATTCTAAGATATGAAGCCATATCTTTTCATGACAGAACCAGAGTTACCGGTAGTCAAAGATTTGTTCTGAGATTGGTTAAAAACACTTGATTGTCTGGTATTTATTAGATCTTCTAATTCAACAAAACGTAGACCGGTACTGTAGAACTGGTGAAAACTTCTGGAGGAATTTTCACAGCTAACGATTCAATTAAGAATGCATTAAGAATTTGTACATCAGTGTTAATTTTAGATTGATGTGCTTTTTGAGTACAAGGCAAATCCATTTATTGTGCAGTTATATGATTTGCAACCCTTTCATTGTTATCTGCTATTTTACGCTTTATGTGATCATCAAATAGTTCTTTTAGTTTATCAAGATCCTGTAGGACTAAATCCAATTAGTCATCAACAGAAATTGTTGAATTAAACTTGAACTTTCGTTGTATCTACCAAGATATAGATGCCCTTTCATCATCTTTGAAAAATATGTGCAAGTGATTGTGCAGTAATTGATACAAGAATAGAAACTATAAGAAATATTATTATCAATGACTTTAAAATCATATTTCCTTCCCCATGCCAACAGGTATTATAAAAAAAGTGGTAGATTTACAAAATTTATAATATCATAAAATGCGAGATACTTTTAATGTTACACTATAATATATCCGTTTTACAACATCATAAAAGAACTT
Organism: Nitrososphaeraceae archaeon; assembly: GCA_035297365.1. Classification (GTDB taxonomy): domain Archaea; phylum Thermoproteota; class Nitrososphaeria; order Nitrososphaerales; family Nitrososphaeraceae; genus TH1177. The sequence goes on along the minus strand of DATGZA010000007.1, from coordinate 25,601 downwards.
ATCAAATTATTCATTTGAAAGGCTAACTATAATACGAATAATAATAATGTCTTGCCCATCTTTGATCTTCTATATCGATACTACGATTTTTTTATTTTATTAGTAGGTTCGTATGTAAATTTACATATTTGGATATCTCTCCACTTTTTGACGTTTTGTCTGCTTGCGGAGTATTTGGGTATACGTCTGTAGGTAGCGGTTTGGATACCAAGAGATTCATGTTTTTCTTCTTCTTCTTCTTCTTCTTCGTGTTAGGACAATGATTCTGATTTTATTCCTTGTTTTCTAAAAAAGCAATCATCACAAATTCAACACCGATCAAGAAGCTTGCCCAATTTTATAATTTTATCATGCTCTACTTTAAGAGAGACTGAAACAGTTACCGCTGAACGACAATTCGAACACTTATGTATAGATTTCTAAATATAATATATTTGCTTATCAGGATCTTAGAGATTATTTGAAGCAATTTCGCATATTAAAATAATGATAAATTTTCTTTTTAACATATTTTACAAAAAGGATTTCTAAATTTGAGTGTATTATATAAATAGATCCTTCCTCAAATTGTGTTGATGAAAAACATTCTTCATCAGTTCCTCGCTCTTTCAATTGTTGGGATAATGTTTTTTTCTATATTATTCAATAATATTTACGGAGAAAGTTCAGAAGTCAGTGTGATTGTAAAAGTGGTAGATGTTGAAAAATTTAAGGGTCAAACTTGGAATATCAACGCTCAATTGAGGGATAAAACAAATGATTCAGAATTAGCTAAAGATAAAACTACTTTTACAGTCAATGAAAATCAGACGATACAGTTAATAATAGAATTATCAAACTCTACAAAAAATATTAACAACTCGTATATATTTGTAGATGCTTCTTCTACCTTAGATGATATTGATGTTTTTGGTAAAATAGAATCGCCAAAGAAGGAAAACAATTTAATTACTCTAAATCTGACCAAAGCAAGCTAGTAATAAAATCTTTTTTAGGTGGAACGATATATTTTATTACCTTATTTTATTTATTTTACCATGTTCTTCTAGATGTATCTCTAATATGGTAATATAAATATTGTTGGACATATCCTGCATATTCTCCAAAATATTCACGAACTCTGCTTCCTATTATGTTATATTGGTTGTTAGTTGGTTTATTTTTAGGATGATACTTTTTTATGTCCTCAAATAACCAATAATAATTCTCCAATAACGATCTATAAATCCAAACATCTATAGGAAAAGCATCTAGTTTTTCAAACGCAAATAAAAGAATACAGTCAGCAGTTTTATTTCCAATTCCCTTTAATTTTACTAACTCTTTTCTAGAATCAAAATAATATTTCATTTTTATCTCTTCAAAGTTTAACATTTTTGATTCAATATCGCTCGCTACTGATTTCACAAATTTAGCTCTATATCCTAAACCGCATGACGTCAATTCGTTAATTGACGCATTGCTTAATTCCTTTGCATTAGGGAAAAGATAAAATTCTAATCCGTCAAATATTATCTTTGTTCCAAATTTTTTAGAAATGTTTGTTAACATATGTCTTATTCTTTTAACATTTGTATTACTTGCACATACAAAAGATATAATACACTGAAATGGGTCCTGCCTTAATATTCTCAATCCATGGTATTTCTGGTATATTCTAAAAATGATTTCATCTTTTGATAATGCTTTATAAACTTCTTCATAATTATCATCTAACCTAAAAAAAAAGTTCTCCCAAAGTTCATTTTTAGGAAAGGATTGATATTCTACTTCATTTGTTGAAATTATTTTCTTATTATTGACTGTTGCTTCGTTTATTACAGTAAATTTTAATATTTCTTGGCCATTTATCCCATACCATGATCCATTGACATTTTTCCATAGGAATACTTGACCGCTATTGATACTTCTTATCGGATCAAATAATACTACTTTATGTTTACTACTTCTTTTCATAATCCTCTATTTTATAACAAATATTCATAAAATATGTCCTCAGCTAAATTTTCTCAAATATTTTACGCAAATCATTGTTTAATGTTTCTATAGTTTTCGGAATTTCTACCTTTGCACATTCTATACAAAAAGATTGTAGAGATAAAGGATAAGAGAAGTATCTATCATTTAATAAGATTTCTTTCTTGCAGGAAATACATTTTTTTAGTTTAAAAGGATCGGTATTTTTTGTAATCAATCATTATATGTTCTCTTCAAATCATTTTAAATTTATCTATTTATAAGTACAAAATAATATTTTTGAAATGAAAATATATCATACTTCGTATGAATCTCCCAAGTTAGGAGCAAAGGAGTGATAACCATACTTTTCTGATATTTCTTCCGAAAATCTTGTGCAAGAGTTGCCATCTCCATGAACTGTGAGTACAGTTGGATTTCCTTTTATTCTATCAAGTATTTCGAATAGCTCTTCTCTGCTATTGTGACCGGAAAATTCAAATTGTTTAACTTGAGCAAAACATTTCTTCATTTTTCCATTTAACTTAAATGTTCTTTCCTCCAACAACCTTCTTCCCGGTGTGTTTTCTCCTTGATATGATACCAATGCTATGCCGTTCTTTTCATAATCCATCATATTTTGCATATAAAAAACGGCCGAACCTCCCACTAGCATCCCAGCAGGTGAAATTATCACGCAGGGTTCTCTTACTACCTTTTTTCTTCTCTTCCATTCTCTTACCCATTCTAAATTCTCTACCGCATTTCTAAACAGTTCTGGATCCCTTAAAAATTCTGGATATTTCAACATTATTTCATTGACTTTCAAAGCCATTCCATCCATCACAACTTTATATTTGAAATTATGTGCTTTAAACACACAAGCAATTTCTTGTGCTCTCTCAACCGAAAAAGCTGGGACAAATAAAGTTCCATTATTTTCGATAATTTCGTATGCGAATTCCAGCAGTTCCTTTTCCGATTGTTCTCTAGGTTTTTGAGTACTTTGTGAATAAGTACTTTCGATAATCATAAGATCTATATTGTCAAAATCTAAGTCTGCTGGTCTAAGTAATTTTGAGCCTCTTGTATTCACGTCTCCGGTATAGAAGATTTTCTTACCTTTGTTTTCTATTATTATAGTAGACCCACCAATCACATGACCAGATTCATATAATGTGATGTTCAAATCATTGATATCATAAGAGTGTCTGTATTCTATGTTAGTATGACTTTTCATCATTTTCTCAACTTCAATATTTTCAAATGGTAGGTAAAAACCAGATATTTTCAACATATCTTCAATCAATAACTGTGATAGCTCCATTGTAGGCATAGTTGATATGACCTCAATATTAGAGGATGACAAAAATAATGAAGGTACATAACCTGAATGATCAAGATGAGCGTGAGAAAGAACCACGGCATTGATATCTTTGGGTTTTACATGAATTGGGAATTCAGGTTCTTTTTTCAACAAAACACCATAATCTAATAAAATATTAGAAATCTCGCTCTTTACTAAAAAAGCGGAACGTCCAACTTCTTTTCCTGCACCTAAAACTCTAACTTCCAATTAGAAATTCATTTAATCTGTGGTTACTTAAAGTATTGTTTATTGTTGCTTAGAAAAATTTTATCTCCCATAATCTCTTCCCATTAATTTTTTCAAGAAAACCAAATCCTAATTCGTCTAGAACCTCTTCAAATTCATAGGTAACAGATCTTCCAAATGCTTTTTCAGCTTCCACTTGAGCCGTTAATGTTTCTTTTATTACTTCTGATTTTTTTTCATTTCTGCAATAAATATACCAATAGTTGTGACTTCCTCTGAGATCAGAGAGAAATTCTATCAATTTATTGTCAAATCCAGAATAATATTTATTAGCAAGTGAGAAATTTACATCTTCCCAAGATGGAGTAATCCATTCAGCAAGTTTCTCAAACCCATGTCCCTCATATTCTGCTGCCAAACTTAAACCCTCATCTAATGTGGTAATGATTATATCTGTTTTTATTGATATTTCATCTCTAAAGTCCTCGCCAGGATCCATCCATCCAACAAAAACTATATCGTAATCTTCATACAACCCGTATTTCGTGTCGTAAAAATCTATGTATTTTGGCTTTGATCTTCCTATTGAATAAAAAAGATTAATGTTTTTTTCAATTCCTTTTGCATTAGGAATAAATTCTCTGATCTTTTCCAAAAAATCTCCATTTCCACATCCTACATCTACATATTTGATTTTCTCTTTTTCTTTATTTAGAGATTCGGCTATTCTAGAAATCCTAAGCGTATCTATCTTTCTATACGTGAAATATGTTCCGCACAAATACGGGAAAAAATATCTTTCATGAAACTTATAATTTGATTTTGATTTAAATTCTTTTAGTCTTTCAATTGCAAATTTAATATTTGGTAAATCATAAAACATTGAATAGAATCTCGGTGAGAGAGAGTTATGATAATTTTCTAAAATCAAAATATTATAATTTTGATCTTATATCATACAATTATCTATACAAAAAAAGTTATGGACAGCCTTCCATTTTCTGAATATAATATCCCTTCTCTTGGATATCTTTTGCAATTGATGGAGGGGCTTCTTGTATGTGACAAAACTGGCATTCTTCCTGAGTCATTCTCTGGTCTCCTTGACCTGCTTGATCCAAAAATTCCTTTCCATATTTAATAGCTTTTTCATGTGGAGTACTTGCTTCCACAATTACGTCAAAATGCATAATTTTCCCGTCATTTTTTGTTACATATGTGTCATAAACTGCACATTCCATAAGAAAAATATACACTTGGGAATATTTATTCTATTCACTTGTGTTTTCTCTTGACGTAGTAAAGAGATTTATGTATATTGCAAAATCATAAATTAAAAACAATTAAATAAGTACGAGTAATTTACTGTAATCTATTCTCTTTAGGATTGAGGTTTAGTTTGTTAATATGAAGCTTAAAAAAGAAATTCGTGATAAAGAAAATATGGAAAGACTACAAAGTACTATGGATACGTTAGAATCATTTAAGGAGAATAAGGATCTTCCTCGTGTAATTAGAAACCAAATTCGAGATATTTATGATATTTTAAAAGATGAGAAAAATGGCAGTATATCCGTTAGAGCTGCTAATGCTGTTAGTATGTTAGATAGTTTGACTCAAAACAGACATATGGAATCGCATATTCGAACTACTCTCTGGCACGTTGTATCCAAGTTAGAGAGTATTAGGGAGTAGCTAATCAGATTATACATTCTAAATAATTTTTACAAAATTAACGCCGCATTGAAACAATTCAATTTATAACATGGACATGACTAAATTTTAAAGTATTCAATAAATAAATAAACAACCATTTAAAGATATTAATTATATAGGACTAAGGATGATATTATATGAATCGCCTCTATAATCGTAATAGATCATCTTGTTTTAACCTAATTAACAAAATGGAGCGAAACCAAATTTTAATAGATGTTAGTTGTATTAATGAAAAATAAGAACAACAATTATTAACTTTTTAAAACACATCTTTCGTATGGATTCAAATACAAAAACAAAGACGTTGAGTTATATTAATAAGAATTTTCTTCTTCCCGGAGATCATATAGCATATATTGAAGAGTTTGAGAGCGGTAAAGATACTTACGTATCCGAAGGTTCTGTCCGATCATCCGCTTTAGGATTTAGGGATTACAATTTAAAGCATAGGATGGTCAGCGTAGATAGAAAGAATAAAGCTAAATTCCCAAAAATTGGTGATGAAATTATAGGATATATTGAAATGTTATTCAGTAGTATGATATCCATAAAGATCTTATATTTGAATAATACAAAGGTAGGATCTGGCCTTTCAGCTATAGCTTCAACCAAAATTTCTACTTCTGGTGGAATACATCCTAGGAGAGATAGAGAAAGGAGACCAAAATTAATTTACAGAGTAGGGGATATAGTTAGAGGACGAATATTTAGTTTAATGAATTCTTCATCACATGCAACTATTGACGATAAAAATCTTGGAGTAGTTTATTGTTTGTGCTATAGTTGTGGAGGAGAAACTGTAAAGTTAAACAGCAGCATTAAATGCATTGATTGTGGAATGAGTGAGGAAAAAAAGTTAGCGTCGGATTTTGGTAAAGATGCATTATTAAGACTCGAAAACGTTAATCAGAATCGATCCTAAATAGATAGACAAAATTTTAATTGGTAAATATTTTTAATACTTTTATCAATATTTTTTGTTAAAACAGATTATAGCACATATTGGTAAATTTCTGAAAGTGATTAAAGGAAGTTATTATAATTTCTGGTGAAATGATAATGGCAGATACAAATTATGAAATTTATAAAAAGATTAGAAAATTATCTACTTTACTTGTAATATTTTTATTTTTCACTGTCCTAACTTCTGGCATCATTCAAAATTATTCTGCATTTGGACAAGTTGGTAAATTCGGAACATTTTCGGGTTCCAACTTTAAATATGTAAAAGATTCAGAACTATTTCAATTAAAGCAATTTTCTGTTGCGTCTTGGATTAAAACAAATTCTACTAGTAAGATTATTTCTTTTATTGTTGACAAAGGAGGAACAGGATCGGAAGCTCCTGGAGAGAATATGAATTTCGGGATGTTTTTGAATCCTCTTGGTCAAATTCAGGCGGGATTTGAAACATTAGATGGATCAAATCACTTCGTGACTTCTCAAAATAAATTGAATGATGATAAATGGCACTATGGTACCGTCACGTACGACGGTTCAATCCTAAAATTATTTGTGGATGGTGTTCTAATAAATGATAAAAATACTACTAATGCTGAACCTGATTATACTGGAAAAAATCGTATAACCATAGGAGCGAATTCTCTGTTTAAAGATAAGTTGTTTATTGGAGATCTAGACGAAGTTCGAATTTGGGATCGGGCTTTAACAAATGCAGAGGTCTATGATGCATTTTCAAACAACAAGTTTAATCTTGAAGGTCAATTAGTTTTTGTATCATTTGGAGATAATACTTTATGTAAACAAGAAAAACAGGTCAATGTGACATCGATAGGCAGTCAACAAGTACATCCTGCAGTAGATGCAATAGATGGAGACCAGTCAACTAGATGGTCATATCCTGGTCTTAATTCATGGATATTGTTAGACCTTGGCGGGGAGAAGGAAGTCTGTGATATAGATATATCATGGTACAAAGGTGATAACAGAAAAATTAAATTTGTAGTTTCTGCTTCATCTGACGGTGAAATATTCAGCAATATTTTCTCTGAGACAAGCAGTGGTCTAACTGATGGTCCAGAAAGATACGATCTTCCTGATATCAAGACTCGATTCTTAAAATTAAGTATTATTGCAAATTCAATCAATGACTGGTCAAGTATTTCTGAGATAGATATCAATAATCCACGTGTTCCAGGTTCACCATCCCCATGTCAAGAAGTATCTATATCTCCAAACGGTGTTACCTCCATAGGTAATCAACCAACTCATCCTGAGCAAGATGCATTTGACGGTGATTTGAAGACCAGATGGTCCAATTTTGGATTAGGTTCATGGATAGATATAGACCTAGGAAAGGAAGTAGATATTTGTGATCTAGGAATATCATGGTACAAGGGCGATGTTCGCAAACTAGATTTCTTAATTTCTGTGTCTTCAGACGGAAATGATTATAGACAAATATTCTCTTCTCGCAGCACTGGAGATACTCCAGAATTAGAACTGTATGATATACCAGACACAACTGCTAAATTTGTAAGGATCACAGTTACTGGAAATAGTCTGAATAATTGGTCAAGCATATCCGAAATAAAGATATTCGGCAAAGAAGTTCAATCAGATTCATTTCTATCTGTTTCACAAGTTGGCGTACTAACAAAGGTAATTAATAACAATGGTGGGGATAAACAGCCTAAAGATTTTAATATCTCTGTAACAGGAATGCAGGCTATTCCAAATTCATTTTCCGGAAATCCAGATGGGCAGATTGTATCATTGAAACCTGGAGATTATAGTATCAATGTTTCGCAATCATTGGGATACAAAACAATATATTCTGCAGGGTGCGTAGGTGTAGTTGGACCGGGCGAAAGTAAGGATTGTGTAATTACATTGGATGATATTAATCCTCCAACCCAACCAATAAATCAAACTTTGTCTGTACAACAAAAAGAATCGTTACAGAATGCAAACAATTCTTTACAGAATGCAAACAATTCTTTACAGAAGATAAACAATATTAAGAGTGATGAAAAACGTTTAATATCAAATATACCCGAATTGAAGGTTATAGTAGAAGTATTAAATGTAAACGGAGGAACTAAAAATCCTTCTGATTTCACACTGGTTGTTAAAGGAGAAAATCCTGTACCGAATACCTTTACAGGTAATTCCGATTTACAAATAGTGTCTATAAGTCCTGGAAAATATGAAGTTAAGGTAAAGGATCTATTAGGATATATGATTAATAGAATTTCAGGATGTGATGGGACAATAGAAACCATAGATAAGACTTGTATAATAGAATTGATAGATAAGCCAAATAAAACAGGCGACTAAATAATTATTTTAAAATATTTATGCTAGGTGTTTTTATCAATACTTTTAGAACTTTGAACCAGAATTTTAAAATTTGAAAAAGTAACAAATGTATTATATATTAAAATTTTCTAAACTTTTGTTACTTTCTGTATTAATACTAAAAAGATATAAGATGTAAAGAGGAATATGCACTAAATGAAATTTCTGATGATACTATTTTTATTATCCATTCTAATGATATCTCTGGTCTCTAATACCGAAAATTATAATCAATTGTTTGCTCAACCAACAAAAGCCAGTAAAGTAAATACAACAGATATCGACAGGGCTATAGTTGACATGCTTAACAAAATAAGCCGTGGAAATGTGATTGATAATACTCTGAACTCGATAGTTAGCGGTATGAATGTTGGCACCACTCAGACTAATCTATCCCTGCCAAGTTCTTCGAATGGGACAAATTCTATTATTTCTTCTAATTCGATTAATAATAATAGTAAATTAGCTCCTTTGCAATCTGGATTTTCTGATCTTAATAAATTCGTATTGAAGATAATAAACGAAGATAACAATACAGAAACAATACTAGCAAGCAATTCTTTGATAGACTTCAATAACAAATTAATAAAATTCTGTACGACACTATCATTATCATCATTTGAATGTATTTCAACTCTCAAGGATTCGATACAATCAGTTGAATTTACAAGTTCTTATATGGGACCAACAAAATTGATAACGCATGTAGACAATTATAAATTAGACTTGGAAATAAAATAATATTATTTATATTTGATATTTTTATAACCAAAATATTGCTACAGACTTTGTCTACACTTTGTGAGGCTAAGCAACTTGTATTTTTTATATTTGTTCTGTTACATTGTAATTAATTTAACATGGTCTAATTTTTTATTTGTTTGAAAGTTCTTGGTCATATTTCTAATCAACTCAGCATCTCCCTTTAATAAAAACACTTCCACACATCTGTCGATATCTATTTTACTATGGAGATGTGTAGTGATGATTTCTTCATAATCATGTCTCATATTCGTTACCTGATCATCATCTCTTTCCTGATGAATTATCAATAATAAGGCACTCAATTCTCCATGTAGGGATTCTCTCTGTTTTTGTTCTGCGATGATGCTTCTCAATCCGGCTCTCACAATTTCAGAGCGGCCAGAAAATCCCAAATCTTTTTGCAATTTATTTATATCATTTATAATATCATCATTTAGAGAAATGCTTACTATTGGCAACATCGATAAATTATTAGTACAGATATAAAATTTTATGGTTAAAAGAAGTATATTGATCTAAGGTTTTGGATTTAGGCTGAATATTCTATTACAAGATATATGTTGATTAAGTATGTTAGATATAGACTATCCATGCTTGTGATTATGACTAATTTATTTGTCCTTGGTCAAATACTGAATAATAAATCAGAAATACTAGAATAAACTACAAAAAAAGGTTATATATCCTATTTATCAAGTCAATTTATTGAGCTTTGAATCTGTTTCTCCAAAAAAGTTGGTTTTGGTTGTTGGGATTGCAGCAGTCGTGATAATATTAGCTCTATTGGGCTCGTCTGCAAAAAACCTATTCAGTGGAAGCATAACAGATGAAGCCATAGTAAAGATTAAAGAAGGATCTAACTGTATAGTAGAGGGGAAAGATAAAATCCCAAGAATGATAACAGATTGTTCGTATAAAGTGAACGATACGGTTCTGATTACCTTTAAATCACAACAACCGACTATCGAAAAACATGAGATCAAACAATAGTTAATGCGATCATAGTAATTTACGGAAAGGTAAAAACATTAAGTTTTTCTAATTAGAATTGTGGAATATTGTCTTATTAGGAGAAATGCAAAATATACATCAGACAATAGTGTGTCTGCAATCAAGTTACAACGCCGTGGTACTAACAAATTACTTGAATCTATCCAAATTTAAGGTCTTGTAAATAGTTTACCTACATGGTAACTGTACAAGACCAAAATAATTCTCTTTTTTCTTTTCATATCCTGTAAAAAATTTGGTAAGTCTGTTAGGTCATGAGTTTGTTCCCTCTATGACTCCTCTTCTTGCTGGGTTATCTCGCCTGAAGATTTCTTTTTTTCTCTTCTATGTCATATATGTGACACGTATCTTCTACTAATTATTTTTGGTTCTGCTTCCTTCGAATGATATGTTTTATCAAGAGATAGATTCTGCTTTTTTTGGATGTATTTTTGTCTTTAGATTTCCTTTTGGTGGTAGTTGCCTTTTGATAGCCTGGACTGACAGATTTTCTAATAGTAGAAAAGGGAATTCATTCCTTATCTATTAAAATATCTCTTTTTGTGCCTAATTTTAGTATGTAATTAGGATTATGATCTCTTATCACTGCCTAAAGGTGATTTTATAGATATACAGGTGTGTATCTGTGATATCCATTTGACTCGTACCTTGTAATCGTGTATTTTTACTAATCTGGTCCGTATTTTGTCATATATATCTGATTTTATCGACTTTTGAAATCTTCTATCACATTTAGAATCTGAACCATTTCGGTTGGTAACATTTTTAACCGACATCCAATTCTCGAGACAAACATTATTCCATCAATGACTTCTCTGTAGAGAACAACGGAACGCCTTATTGTGTTCTCTGGATTTTAGATCAGTGACCTCTATTTGACATTGCCCATACAAGATCATCAAACATAATATTCATATGGTGAATTTTAATTTTTACACCTTCAAGTAAATTTAGTGCTTCTGCAGTATTATTCGATTTGACCAATTTGATGACATCATCGACATTAGTTGCCAATTGAGAATGAATAAATCTCATATGATCCATTAGTATATCTTCAGAACGTGGTTGAGCAAATACATGCGGAATAAAAAGAATTCCAATGATCAGAATTATCGAAATTATATTCATATCGATTATTATATCATATAATCTTTTAAACTTTTAGAATTAATTGTTAACGAATTTCCACCTGATTCGGTTTTGCTAGCATGAATTTTTGAACAAACTTGTTTCATAAAATTATATTGATTTTTATTTTACAAGTTTATAAAAATATGAAATTCACTTCATAGACTTAGAACATCTAAATTTTAAGGTGAAGATAAGGTCGAAATGTTCACAGACCTGATCTAAAAGAGTAACGCCCACTAGCAATACCCTATTTCAGTTGAATCTTGCTACTTATTGGAATGGGAAATTTAGAGCTATATGTATGACGTTTAATTAACAGATTTTTTTTAGGGTGATCTAGAAAAATTCAATAATAAATCCGTAAGTTCAGTAAAATTTTTGTTTGATGTCATAATCTATGTTTGGATTATGACAGTTTTTTAAAGCTTTTATTGCATATTTTGAACTGGTATTATTTTTATCTTGCCTAAATCCTCTTTCTGAATGAAACATGATATAATTTTTTTAAAATTCCTATTAAAATATTAATAAAAATTACTTTCTACCTGCACGGTTATTATTTTTTTCAAGAATAATGCATAATAAGTATAAAATATTTATCTATCGATGTATAAGAATAATTGTTGACAGAGGATGGGGTGAGTTTGTTATCAGAACAAGATCGTATGAATGAGAGTGAGAAAGATGATCATGATTTCCTTTTCTTTAATCCGCTTGCTCAACCTATCTCTAAATGGTATGAATTGCATAAACGTCTTAACTTGTTTCCCTGGTGGATAAGATATAATCTTGGATCTGCTAAGGAGGCGAATCTAAAGAACAGAATCTTAGAAGTCGGTAAAAATTTAGGACTATCAACTATTTGGATGAATAAGATCATAAGACATTCAATATCTGAATTTTCTAAGAAAGGTCTAGGATTTGACTATTATGGATATCACAATATTTATCATGAGTTAGAGGCGACGTACTTTACATTGCTTGCAGCGAGTGGCCAAAATCAAGATAATAGATTTCACTTAAAAGATATTAAATACTTGTTTTTATCCGCGCTTTTCCATGATTATGATCCGTTGAAGAGTTTTGATAAACCAAATGAAGAGGAAGTTGAATGGTTTATAAGAAAAGATAAGAAAATAAGAGAATGGATAGACGAAGAAGGATTAAACATTGATATCATGATGGCTATGATTCATAGAACAGCGTATCCCTTTAGAGGCAAGATAGCTTCAGAAGCAATGGAAAGGATGAATCATTTATTCTCTAAAGCCGGGATCCCAATGGAGGATGAAAAGACAAGAAAATATTATCATGATTTGGGTTGGTTTCTTTCAGTCTCTGAGCGTGTTGCTGGTTATGCATTAGGCAATTTTGATCGCGCAATTGAACTTGCTAGACTCAATGCTCATGGGCTTGGTTGGCATCCTTCTCTTATTAATCAAGAGTCTGTTAAGTACTTTAGTCTATTAAAACAAGAAAAAGAAATGTTAGAAAAAATATTAAATTCAGTCTCTGAAAATTATAAACAAAATTTTCTCGAAAATATTTCAAAATTTAAAGAAGCATGGAACCAAGAAGTCGAAATCAAGAGATCGTTGAGAAAAAATGAGATTAGTTTAATTCCAGTCATAGAGGATAAAAATGTGAAAATTGACCCAGATATTGTTAATTCTATAATAGATATTCGAAATGATCTCAACGGTCCATCATTAGTAAATAACAAGCAAGATTTTGCTAAATCCTTATCACATCCTGATACTATCCTTGTTACTCTAAGAGTAAAAGAGAAGGATAGAATAGTAATAGGTTTTGCAAAAGGTGGACCACTAGAACAATACCAGTTACGTAGAGGTACAAATGATGCAAATCATGGAAAGAAAAATACGGTATTTTTAGAATCGATGTATATTCGTTCTGGATACTGGGGGGAAAAAGGAGGCCATTTACTTCGATTGCATTTTTTAACCCGATCCAAAGAACTCGGATATGAATATGTTACGGGATATGTTCACCGAGATGTTCTATTACGTAGAAGTGACAAGGGAGAACCCATTCAACTAATCCAAAAATACGATCCTGATAAGCTAGATTATTATAGGATTGATTTAAACCGATTTAATTATGATCCACTTTTTTAGTAAGGTTGCAAAGTTTTCAAAATAATAACAATACAGTTTTATATTTTTTATTTAGAAAATATCTAGAATTAGGTAAGTTATACGGCATATTCGAGATGGTATTTTAATATAATTATGGCATTTGGTCCTCAAATTTTTTATTTATTTATTTTTTATAAATCAGATCCTACAATGATCAAATCAATTAGAAGCAATTTCAGGCAATTTATTTTGAATAGTTAATTAACCTGCTAAAAATTCAATTCTCCTTTTTATCTATTATCTTACTTTATTGCAATATACATTTTATTATGATACTGTTAAAAGATATGGTTGTTTTTCTGGAGATATGTAATTAATTGAGTTTTACGAATAATACACAACAGTTGTTCTAATCTTAATTAATTAGATAGTGACATCCTTAAGAATTCAATATTGACAGAGTTGGGTACAGTTTTTTTCCCACAAAATTTAATTATCTTGATTTATTTCTATTTGTGATAAATTTACATGTTTTACCATTTTCACAAAAATATTAAATTCTGGATAGTTAATGTGCAATTCTGTTTTGAATCCACTGTTGAATAGATGGATCAATGTACAATTTTAATATGAAATCGAGATCTACTTTTATCTTGAAAAATAATTAAAGAACTCATTTTCAATAATAACATGATAATTTTATTTGCTTCATGAATAACATCTGGGAAATATTTGCCGATAAATAAAAAAAGAGTGGTTGATGTTATTTCTTCAAGTATGTTCGATGCCAAATGCAATTTTTACACAAGCACGATATTGTGTTATTTGGCTAGTAGTTGGATCTACTTTTGCTGTCATATCTACTACCTCTATTCCTGTTATTCCATGTATTGTTTTTCGTGCTTCATCGATAGCTACCTGTGCTGCATCTTCCCATCCTTTTTCTGAACCACCAATAATCTCGATTATTTTTGCAATGTGCGCCATATCATTAGGTATATGTTTTTCTTGGTATAAAAGTTTATTATTTATTATAAATTCAATTGTCAAAAATGATTATATAAATCCATTTATCTTACAGGTTTAAGTGTCCATCCTATAATGTTATCCACATATAAACTAAATAAATCAATATTGGGAAATGATGGAATGAATACTTTTTCATTAATATTTATTTTCAAAATATCGAACATATGACTATTAGTATGTCATAGGTTTTTGATAATAGTGAATTGTTTATTTACGTATCTATATCTAAATACCTTTTCATATTTTAGGTTTCAAACTGAGTTACAAAAAATTTTGTCCAGAGCAGAAGCTAATTTATCGATATCATCCTCATTGTTATAGAAATGCGGAGAAATACGAATACCATTACTACGAGCTGAGACAATTATTTTATATTTCTTTTCTAATATTTTTATTATGTCCAAAGGTTTTCTATTTTTGGATTGAAATAGTATTATTCCAGATCTATTATTTTTATCTTCAATTGGTGAAAGAATTTTCAAATTGATGGAATGAAGTTTTTCAATAATATAGTCAGTCAACTGCAATATTCTTTGCTCTATATTTTTGATTCCAATTGTTGAAATATATTGTAATCCTGCATTTAATGCACTTATATTCGGTAAGTTTGGAGACCCTATCTCAAATTTTGTTGCTGTATTTGACATTGACAATTGAGTGTTAATGCTATATAGATTCCTATCCCTTTGGCCGGATTGACTAAAGAATGACGGTCTGAATTGATTTGGTTGTCGTAAATATGTGCCTTTTATGTATAGCGATCCAATACCAAAAGAAGACAATAACCATTTATGACCATTTGAGGTTGCAAAATCAATACCAAAATCTTTCACATTAAAATACATACATCCCAAAGACTGAGTAAGATTGACTACAAGGAAAATACCATATTTTTTTGAAATCTTTGCAAGCTGCTTTAAATCTTGTTTGAAACCAGTCGAATATTGAACATGACTTGTAACAATAGTTTTAACGACACTTTGAGGCTTTAGAGAATTTGTCTTGTCTATCATTTCCACTATATCTTTTATTAGTATCTTATTTTGATCTCTTGCTTTAACAAATTTTAGATTTTCTCTGCCATCGTTTTTGTTAATCCAAGGAAGGTTTGTTGCAGGAAACTCCAGGTCATTTAAGATTACTATTCCTTTTTCTGAAAGCATATGAGCAACAATATTCATTCCTTCGCTTGTTGAATGTGTAAATGCAATCTCTTCAGGACCTGCAGCTCCAATAAATTTAGCATAGAGTTCACGAGTTTGCTCTATCATCTTTTCCCATCTATTCCAAAGTGTACCACCATAGTAAAGTGAATCTCGGTAAAATTTTGTTGTCTGCTGGTATACTGTTTTAGGTATCGGTGATATAGCTGCATTGTTAAGATAGGTATATTTCTGTATAACCGGAAAATCATCTCTATATTTATTCCAATCAGGGGACATCATTTGTAAATGCACCAAACTAACATTATAAATATTAAGACTACGGCGATAAAAGCATCTTAATTTAAACAGATTTGCCAATAATTTTGGGGAATTTAGAAAATATCCTTTCTGTTTTATTAAATCAATTCCAATTCCATTGATAAAAAAGATAAAACCTAAAAATTAGAAGAATCAAATTGGATATATTTAGGAAATACGTAATTACGAGTTTCTATTATATTATGCTATGTTAGTAAAAATTAACAACATTAATCCCAATAAGGTAAATGTTACACAGTTAGATATTGACGACTATGGATCTGTAGTACCTTTAAGAGAATTGGAATTAACCTTACCACCATCAGAAATCGACGATTCCGTATATAATATTTTAAAAAACATACAATATGCGGCGGTATTTACAAGACAAGAACTTGATAATGAGAATAAAATTAAAGATACTGTAATAATACTTGCAAATCCATTCACATTAGAAGAACTTAATGCGGAAAAAAATCGAGTAATAGAAGGTTCGTATGAAAAAAAGAAATGAATCTTATTTAATAATTTTTTGATTTTATTAGTATGTTGAGGTTAAGGAATGTCAACAAAGATACTCCCATCCTTTTCTAATATCTTGTAAAGAGTTAGATCCTTGGATTTCTTCCATTCCGTGCTCTGGTCCATCCATTTGTCCGGTATCTTCTCTAATTTTCCCGAAAAAATATCATATTCAAAGTCATGAAGATAACATACTATCCTATTCGAATCACAGGATAATTCGCTTTTTGATAGCGAAGCACCTCTATGTGGACAATAGTTATCAAATGCAAACAGATTATTGTTTTTCTTACCTACCAAAAGATCTAAAGAGAGGTCATTTTTGTTGGTCTTAATAGTAAATAGGTTAATTGTATTGTCGCGAATAAAACCAGAATCGCACACCCGATAGAGCACATTTTAGATCATCAGTATTGGTTATAATAATTTATACAGTTAATAAAAGCATACCAGATACTTCATTTGAGAAAATTTGATACTTTTATTTAATTTGAATAAGTAAAGTACAGAATAATTCTTTCAGGAATGGTGATTTGGTGTATTATTTTTTTATCTAAAAGTGATCACATCTATTATCATTCTTTGACATTCCTGTCAGTTTTATAATTGAACTTTATTTTTAGTATTTGAACAGGATTAGGATGAATTTGAGATACACTAAACCGTAAAAACTCTACTGAAATGACAAGTTATAAACCGTAAAGTACCTTGTTTATACTTTTTAGTACGAAGTAATAAATAATTTTGGTTTTATTTATAAAATATGAGAAGAAAAAAATCAATATACTGGACAATAGCATCATCTCAGGAAACCTTTGTAGACCTTGACAAAGTCGCAAATTGCGAAGATCCTTTTGATACAACAATAAAGGATATATCTAAGAAATTGAAGAACAAACGATGTAACAGTGAAATAAATATTTAATTTTTCATTTTTTCATTTTTATCACTATTTCTATTAGAATATTTGATACCTGAAGACTTGCGTATAACTCAATATCAGACAAAACAAGGTTGAGGAAAAAAATCAAAAACCAAGTTGTTTGATCACAAATTTTTGTGACAATCATAACCCCGTTGATTGTCTTGTGTAAAATCTCTGTCCTCTTTGTAATACTCCAAAGGAAGCCAGGTGATTACACCACGGTCAACCAAATAATTTCGATTAAACCTCTTCAATCCATTATTCAAAATTTGCTTAAGAATTACTTTATATTTCATGGTTGTTAATGACATGTATTTTCACAATATTGCTTTTAGCAATATTTGCTTAAGAATCTATCAATAATTTTCCCGACATTGTGTATAAAATTTGCCTATGATAAAATTCTTTTTTCAAAATCTTCTATCGTATCTAGTACATAATTTTAAATTGCCGTCAATGAGACGATGATCTTCTGTAAAAGAACAATTTACGTAGAAAAGATTGACTCGATCAACTGGTTTGATCCTTGATTTTTTATTCAAATTTTAACTTAGAATTTACTTTTAAGCAATAACGACTTGATCTATTCTTCCTATTCTTGCAGGATTATTTTAGCCAGATATTGATACATAATAAGTTGATCATTACTGATTATCTTGGTATAATGGTTTGAACGGAATTGTTTAAAATGATTCGTATGATGTTCCGCATGTCGTGATTCTTTAAAAACTTTAAAATATATCATTATAGTTATATTTTTGGAGTAGAATTTGTTATAGAGAACGAATCAAATATTTTTTCTGCTATTGGCAAAAAATCATAATATTTATCTGGAGGTGTTCCAAATGAGAGTACATAAATCTTGTCATTATATAAAAATATTTCGTGAGTCATTACGAATTTTGTAGTCATTGGGATCAAACCGGCTACGTACGAATAAGAAATGGTTCTAGATGGTAGATTATCTTCATTTGTTGTTTTATCTGATATTAATTTGAATGCAGTGTATGTTTTATTAAATTGTTCCAGAGCATCATCTACATATTTTTTAAAAGTAACGTTTTGAGGTAGTTTGTTTATACTAAGAAGAAATTTTTCTTGAATCATATCATGAGTATCTGAAAATGGGGTTATAATCTCAATATTAAAGAGGTTCACCACAGATGCAGTTGGAATCTCTCTAAGATTCCAAGTACTAGGATATTCAATAGAAAAATTGAATCTATTATTATCATATTTTAAAAAAGGAGACTCATCCTGAGAAAAGACAGGTAGGTTAGAATTTAAAATATTCAATATGATAAAAAATAATATACTGAAAATAGATAATATGGTATAAAATTGCTTCATTTTCATAAAGATGAAATACATCCATCCATAATATATTTATCTTGATAGAATGAATTTTTCACGATATTTGGTTACTTTGGAATATGTTTATTTAGAAATTAAGTATAAATAATTTTTTTTAATATTAAATATTAAAAGTTGTCCTAGCTTTTAGATTGACGATAGTGTCTGCTTCATCCCAAATCGGTTTTCATCTTGTTATATCAAAATCATTTTGTTATGGCAATATTCCTATTGATTTTGGCGGGTAATTAAGTATCATTTGAAGTAAAATATATCCCATAAACACTAATGAAAATCCCGGAAAGATATAAGATCCTAACCTTCGCAAATTAAGTAATTTACGTTGAATTGGAATTAGTATCTCTGACATGAAATAGGATAAAGGATTAAGAATATTTGGTTTTCATTACTATATTAGGTAAAAGTTATATTCAGCAATAATATAGATTTATCTTCTCGTAGATATTTCTTATTTAGTTAAACTCAGATTGTTCAGGCACATTTAATAATTACAATTTGGCCAGTAAATTTTCTAGATATATCTTTAGGTAGTATTAATCAAACAAGTCAAATATGAATAATCAAACAATACATAAATTAATCATTCCATTTGCGATATGAAATTATTTGAAAATGTAAAGATCATGTTTTATGTTAAGATCACGTTTTATGTTATTTAGTGAATTTATTCGATGTTGAGAAAAATTTAAGAGTAGATTTAAAAGAATTTTCTAAAATTGGCCAAAGAACATAATAGAAACGTGGAAGATCTCTATTTTAAGTTAACGCGTGAATAAATTCTATTTTTTTTAATGAATGGACCCTACTGGATCATCTTCTATTTTCCATATATAATGACCGTTGTGCTCATCTTTAGAAACTGTCCAGAAATCATAATTTTCACCTGTACGATCTCCTGCTTCATTAAGTTTTATTTTTCCAGAAATACCATCAAAAGATTCTGCTGTTTCTATCACAATATCTTTAAAAGTTTTCCTAATGTTTTTCATCTCAACATAGTTACTAGTACTATTCTTATCCAAGCTTAAGGATGAAATCCAGAAACAATCATAAGCTATCGCGGGATATGTTATTGATTCTGTATGGTGTAACTCATTATCGAGTTCTTCAATTAAAGCATGAATTTTGGGATTTGTGATATCTATGGAAAATAGTGGATTAGAAAAATTGGTTTTAATTGCAAATAAAGCAGAGTCTGTATTCTTTGTAATATGATGATTTTGAGCTATACTATCACTTCCATACCATCTGACATTTCCAAGTGAATGAAATATAGGAGATTGAATTAGTATTGGAGTTATTTCATCAAAAGAGATTATATACACCCCTACTGATTTACTATCGTATTTTTTTATCGCCTCAGCTAGAATATTGTTTAATTTTTCAAGATCTTCATTCCACATAATAAAATTAATTCTATGTAAGCTCGTAGCAAATTTTCCAGTATGTGGCTTGTAGTTTATTCCATCTTCCATTTTACCTCCCAGTTTTTCAAAATGAAATTTGGTAGATTTGTAAAGTTCATTTCCATAGATATCCCCTCTCCACATTGGAACGACAACTTTTATACCATCTTTAATCATTCTTTCTGCAATAACTCTCCCTTGGTTAATGTCATCTGGTATCAATCTTAGTAGATTGTCTCCTTTTATAGAGAGTAATGGAGAAGTACTGGAATAGCTTAGCAGTATGATATCATTGGTATCTGCATATTCTTTTACCGCAGAAACGGCAGTACTGGTTGCAGGTCCGACAATGATCCTTGCGCCAAGTGAATGAAGTTGTTTTATCGCTTCAAGAGAGTCATTTGGATCTGTTTTTGAATTAGCCATAACTAGATTGAATCTAGATGAATAATTCATTTTTTCAAAATACTTGTTTACATCATATTCTGCTTTTTCCAGGGCCACTTTTATTGGTTTCCCTATTGAAGAAAATGAACCAGTAAATGGTATTATAGCTCCAACTACAAAATCTTTATTAGTTTCTCCAACAGCAGAAAGAAATGAATTTTCAGCATTATGATTTTTCTCAAGTAATAACGAATTTTTTTCATTACCATTGAATCCATTGTTAATGTAAAATCCAGAAAACAAAAGCAGTGAAAGAATAGTAATCGACGTAATAATCATCTTCTTAGAAATCCTCCTTTGCATTCCACCAACAATTCTGAAGATAAGATCTTTTGAATTCCATTTAATAGAATACCGTAAATACCAGATAAGACCACCAGCAATTAGTAAATAATGTGCTGAGAGCAACAAAGTAGAAATCCAGAGTTGCTCAACATATGTTGTCAGAACTATTATCGCAAACCAGCTATCGCCTATTACAATTGCTAAGAATCCCACCAATTCGCATACCCACGGGACAAGATGATGTTTATCGTTCTTAATACCAAGCAGAATTGTTACTGCAAGAATTGTTAATAACGAATTTAAAGTTGGATAAGCTAGTGTAACAATAAATAACATCAGACCTCGAAAGTTGGATGTTTCAGCAAGATCCAATGTCAACGTTAAAATATAAATTAAGAATAATCCAGTTACAGATATTATTAGAAACATAATTTTTCTATCTATAATGTGACCGAGGTTCTTTTTTATTATCATTAATCTGTAAATTAAAAAAACATATGCGGACATTAAGAAAAAATCTGCAATGGAGGGTACAGGTGCTACAATATCCAAAACTACTTCATAATATGCCCATATAATATTGGCAATAAACCAGAAAACGAGTCCTATTGTTAAAAGAATATTTTCTTTATCACCTGCAAGATTTTCTCTATTTTTAAGAAGAATATACGAAGAAAGCCCTGCAGCAATAAGAGAATTTATTATTAGGATCCAGTTAGAATAGATTATTTTACTGTCCGATTCTGCAAAAATTATAATAGAATTTCCTATAGCTATCGTAAAAATGATGCACAGGAAAAAATACAGCGACTTCAATTTTCTCGTTTTCCTTATGAGAGCTAAGATCGATTATAAAATCTTTCTTTACTAAAAAAATGAGATGGTCTATTTATAAAGTAGCTTGTAAAGCACAGTGGGCCCCTAAAAGTTGATGTTACCCTTCATAAGAAAAATTTTTCCAATTGCAAAATACATTATGAGATGAATTACATTCTGAATGCACATTGTGCTATTTTTCACTTTTCCTTAATTTGTTGGTAATATCCTCATATCTATCCATTTCAATTAAGCTGTCTCTAAGTCTTTTTTCATTTTTAATAAACAGCAGTGTAGTTAAAATTAATCCAATTACTATCAACGGACCGAATACATCACCGAATCTTACTTTAGAAATATCTATACCAAATATGTTGGTTAACGTTTTATCTTTATTCTTATCCGATTTTATTGATGAAGTCTTTACGTCAGTAGTTGACTGTATATTCGATGGATTAAAAGTTGTTGTGATCTTCCCCAAGGCATTACCCCTCTGTTCTGCAAACCATATTTCACCATCAGAATCAGAAATGACGTATTGAACAAAGGATCCTTTTTTGGGTATATTGATGTTCATGGTCTCTCCTGTTTCGGGTTCCAATACTGCTAAGGTGTCTGAAACATGCTGGGCTATCCATAAATTGTCATATTTATCAGATGCGATTCCAAAAGCAAGTCCGTTTACATCAGTTAGTTTATATTTTGTAAATGTTTCTAAAAAAGAATTAAAATGTAATACCGTATTATCTTTATGGTCACTAATAAATAAATTTGAGGTCAAAGGATCTAAGAACAAGAAAGTAGGTTCTGACATAACTTTACCATCAGTGGATATATCATTTGCATATTCTGTGATATTGTTGGTTCGAGTATCTATTTTCCCTATTTTACCCGCAGATTCAACAAACCAGATGTTCTCATTATCTTGATCAAAGAGCAAGCTGAGAGGTCTAGAATCGTTAGTTGGAATGATCAGTGATTCAAATTTATTATTCTTCAAATCATATTTTAAAATAGAATTATTTTCAATATTACTTAACCAGAGATTCTGATTATCGTCTATTGCTATACCAGATATAATACCTTCTTCAGGAATTTCAATATTAGTATACTGTCTAGTAACTATATCGTATTTTCCGATCATATTGGAAGTTGGATCGATAAACCATAATATGTTGTTATCATGGGGGTCGAAAACAGACAAAGTAATAAGATTGGTTCCATTTATCCTATGTTTGGTAAAGGTTTTAGTATCTAAATGAAATTCCCACAATTGCCCACTTCCAGGTTTAGTATCGCCTACCCAAATTGAATTACTTTGAGGATGATAAACTGGATATAATGGGAGAGTATCAACTGGAAATTTATATTCTGTTACGTTGAATTTAAGGTCATTCAATTTGGGTTTTATATTTATATTAAAGGAAGATACGGTGTTCGGAATACCTGTTTTCGACGTTTTTCCCTGTAACTCCACATTCCATAATCCCAATGTACTGAATGGAATATTTCCAGAGAATACACCATTAGAATCTTTATTCATTTCGACCTGGATAGGTCCAATACCTTTTTCGAGTTGGACTAATCTGACGGTGGCCGCCTCTATATTTGTATCTATCTTTCCATCTGAGGCTGCAAATGATGCCGATATCTTGTTTTCACCCAGTCTAGCGGGATCTAAAGTAATAGAGATCTTTTGATCATTTGAATAAAGAGTGGTTGAAAATATGTTACTATCCTGTACAGGAGATCTTGTATTATAAATATTTTCATCATAATTAGATAATTGAAGTGAAGAGAATTCCCCAGAAGGTAGTACCATGTTAGCCATCAAAGAAACGGTAAATAAAAGAAGTATACCGATACAAGATTCTATTTTTAGACTTGATGAAAATTTATTTAGAATTAGAGAGTTTACAGGTATCGGATCCACACCTCCGACTGTTTTCACTAAAACAGTATTGATCTTTTTCTGGGTGACAAATTGATGATAAGATCCCAAAGCTATCATTATTGAAGCTAGAATTAATTTGCAAATCAAGATTTTTCCATAAAGAGAAGAAAGAATAATTGGAAAATTGTTTTCAAGAGAATATAACAATGACGGTCCGGTGATTATTGTGAGTGCAATGGTCGGTAGAATAATTCTTGAAAATCTAGGAATAATAATCGATATCAATTTTACCTTTAGTTCTTCGACCTTAATGGATGAGCATGAAAGTGTAGGTACTAATATAAATCCTAGAAAAATCAGACCTCCTATCCATATAGAAGCTAAAATTATATGAAAATAATCTACCAATATCGGGACAAAATTGTCCAGAGCTGCAGCATGAGATATCAGACTGTGAGTAAAAAGAAGGATGAATCCAAAAATCATAATATATGCGATATTTTTTGTATTTAAATCAGATTGCTTTTTGTTTTTTCTATACAGAAATACGAGGGAAACTAGTAGGATTGTAGATAAAATGAGTCTGACGAGAACCATTGTTCCAAATTCAGTAGATATTACATCGCCAATTGTTCCACCTATTGATATCGCTTGAAAAAACATCAGTAAAATAATAGAAAAAATAACAAGCAAAGCTGAAATTATAGATAATATCAGCAATTTTCTTTTGACAGTAAAAATATCTAACTTAAGAGTCTCAAGTATCCATTTGAAATTTCTAATAGGTATTGTTATCCATAAGAAAATAAGAGGCGCTCCAATCAGAACTACGTGACCAACATAACCAAAAATATTTGCCAAAGCATTTTCAATTGACAATAGATCGAGTACATTTTTTGAAGTAATATTTCCTTGATCAAATGTAACTCCTCCCTTTCCAATATTGAACACAACTGAACTATCTACCACATGTCCATCTACCGCAGAGAGAACTTTAGTTACAACAGTATAGGTTCCCGAAGTCAGATTTTCATTCAACGGGATACTTAATGATGCTAAATCACCATTTACGTTAGATGGTGTTCCCCTATCCACTCGATCTCCCCCAGAGTCTAAAACTGAGATCTGACTGAACTTTAACACTATTGGTTCACTAAAAAAAACAGAGGCCTCCTTTGGTGCTGAATCAAGTGATTGGAATTGTTTTGGGCTTGAATCTATAATAACTGGATGTGCTGAGGCCTCACAAGTAAGCCCTGCCAATACGAGAATCGAAAGCGTAAAAACTATGATATGTAAATATTGTAAATTTTTAATCAAATACAGGTAATAAAGATAACTAAATGTTATAATAATTTTGTTGAACAAAGAAATTATAGTATCATCTGATGTCTTGTAAATAATGAGAAGTATTAAAACAAAAAAAGTTATTGAAGGTTAAATTTAGAAGTAATTTGATCTATCGGTTGAAAAGCTAAACTAGTAATAGTTATTTCTGCATAAGGGGACTTGTAAAAATCATCGAATTTGTAAGATGATTGTTCAACTCCCCATCCAGAATGTCGTGGAAATCCTTGGAAAATAGTTTTACCGTTTTGGTCCTTGATGGCAAAGATATAATCTACATGTTCATAGTTGTTCTTACTCTTAGAATCGGTGAAAATAATTTTGAAATTTACAGTATTATTTTTTATATCCTTTGGTGTCCAAGTTAAATCTACATTCACACCATTCAAATCTTTCTTTATAGCGTTATCCAGATCATCTGTAACTTTAATTATACCTTTCATCCAAGGAAATTTTGGAGAGCTGAAGGTAAATGTTCCTAGTTGTTCAAATTTATATTCAAAGGCTTCATTTGGTGGGATTTTTCCAGATTTTGC
>DATGZA010000006.1:0-8972 GCA_035297365.1 Nitrososphaeraceae archaeon | reverse complement strand
TTTAAAAATACATGTCTGTCTTTTTCTTCTGAAACAAGATCCAATCCCAAAATATCGATATAAAAATCCTTCATTTGTTTTAGATTGGAAGAATATATACTGGTTTCAATAATTTTTGTAAATTTCATGATATGTTATTATTGTATATCAAATTTAATTATTGATATATCAATATTAAAAAATCGTATAAAAGTGAAATGAATTAGATTTATAACATACCCGTCGGGAGTAACACCGATAGCGGTGCAAAAATAAGAGTCTATTGTAGTGATACTACTACCTTGTATTTAGCTCTTAGTATTAGAAGCTTATTTTAAAATGGATGTTATTCTATTTGAAATTTACAATTAATTGACTAAATATAATGAAATAAAGCCAAGGCTATAATAAAACCAAAAGAGGCAGATAATCCAATATGAAGTTCTACTCTTTTGTATGCTTGAGGTATCAGTTCTTCTGTTATAAAAGCCATAAGTGCACCAGCAGCAAAACTTATGATCATCGATAACTGTTCAGAATTTAATGGTTTTTCCAGATACCAACCTAATGGACCACCAATAGTAACTACAACAAAAATATAGAACCATGGTTTAATAATTTTTAATTTACGTGTCGACACGTCAACCATTCGTTTAGCTCCTTCCATTGTCGCTGCTATATTCCCGATAAATAGTGCCAAAACCGCAGCCATTAATCCTTGCAGATTTAAAGCGATAATAACACCAATAAATATGCTCTCAGGAAAGCTATCAAGAAATGTACCTAAGATAATGATTTTAGCGGAACTAATCTCCTTGCTTTTGATTTGAGAATTTGACCTTTGAAGTATTCTATTCATAAGACTAAAAACAATTGCACCGATTATGAAACCAACTGCCATAGTAATAAAAGAGCCTTCTTTTAATGCGTCATCTATTAATGAAAAAGATATTGTTGAAAAAAAAACTCCGGCTGAAAGAGCAGCAAGATCAGCTCTAATTCTTTCGGGATAAGGAATAAAAATGGACAAAATAGTACCAATGAGAAACGCACTTGAAACTACCGTAGATAAAA
Organism: Nitrososphaeraceae archaeon; assembly: GCA_035297365.1. Classification (GTDB taxonomy): domain Archaea; phylum Thermoproteota; class Nitrososphaeria; order Nitrososphaerales; family Nitrososphaeraceae; genus TH1177. The sequence continues at coordinate 7,919 of DATGZA010000006.1, read as the reverse complement.
ATAAAGTATTTAAAATTTCAAAAAATTCATTATTCACTATAATATTTACAAATTAATATGCTAATTTGAACTAATAGCTCAAAACTTAATTAATACTCATTATAAAAGTAATAAAATTTTTGTAAAGTTATTTTTATTATAATATAAAATATTTTATTTTAGATTAAATCTATTAATGTGTCCTATTATTATAAAATCCTCATCATATCTTTTCCTACCATTTTCTGACTTGACAAAATTCTGTTTTGATGATTTGGCAGTAGGTGTTTACCAGGATGTGGTCCCGCGTGGGTCAGGTTCTGTTAATGCCGGTCCTGTTAATATTATCTATGCTAATCGCGGAGGAACGGGAATTTCACCAGAAGGTAATCAATGGTAGTTTCAAGGTTATGATCCCGACAATCCACCATGACTCCATTCTACACCTGATTTTTTTAGTTATAATAGTCGAATAATTAACCAGTCAGAATTTTCTCTTCATTTCTACCCAACTCGATCAAAAGTTCCTTGTATTGGATATTTCTGGGATCAATTAGACATAGTACCTTACGATCATTTCTATTCTTTCTATGGTCGATAATTTCAAATGATAAAATATTACAAGATTAGATAAAGTTCCTTCTAACCATAGATATATTAAAATCGCATTTAACAATGTAATGAGCTATAGCGACAAAATGATAGTCTTTGCGTCTAGACTGTCAACAATACTAACAACAGGTATACTGGCTCTAAACCCATCAATGGTAGATGCACAATTCTACGCCCATGAATACGGATACGTAGACAGTAATTATAACAATTATGATAAGCAATCAAAAAGTTCTCATGTAGATATTCAGAAAATAAAATGTGTGAATAGTAACATAAACATAAACTGTATAGATATCACTCAAATACCTCAAGACTCTAGTGCCCTAGCAGCAACAAATGAAGGAATTGGAGCAACAGCACACGCAACAAATTCAGAGAATGCTAACGGACTTGCAGATAAAATAAACTTCGATAAAAACCCAGTAAATAGATATAAAAATTCATTGATTAATTTTAACATTTTTTAACCAATAAGGAGAGTATCTGATCAAAAGGTTATTTTTCTTCATCTTTATTAATATCGCTTGCTAGTTTGATGGATTTTCTTATACTATCAATCTGAATATCATCACTTCTTGTAATTAATTTTGAGAAAGAAGGACTTGCATTTTTTCCCAATGTAATCGTATTTTCACCTTTATTAAGTATATACAAAGTTAATTCATTTTTTGAAAGTATGTGACCAAATTCTTTAGCTTCTTTCATATACTCAAAAAAATCAATCTTATTCTCTTTTAGAATTTCTAAAGGAGCATCAAAAATAGATGGATCAATTATATTTAGTTTTATTTTTTTATCTGCAGTTTCTATCCTTAAAGAATCATTATTTTTAATTGCTATTTTAATATTTCCGTTTATATAACTTAATCCTTTAATAAGAATATCTATAAGCATATCATTAATAGATTTTGGTTCATCGGATTTGCGGAAAAAATGTTCATTTAATTTTTTTAAATCTTGACGATTAATACTTAAGAATAATTCAGATCCATTATAATTTTGTACAGATGATTTTGGGATCTTGTATGTATGGTTATTTACGTCATCTATAACAAGTATATGATTAGCATAATTAGCAATTACATTTCCTATTGGAAAATTATCTTTTGATAGTACATTTTTCTTTGATTTTACTATGTTATCCCAATCTGGCAACGAAAAATCATCCGTTAATATTTACTTTGAGAATGTGCTTCAGCTTTTATTATTAATTTTCCATTTATTGTCCATTTAGCTGATCCCAACTCTTTTCCACCTGGTCCGGCAGCTTTTGGTATGTCTATTACAAGATGATCAAATTCATATGTTATTATTGCCTCTTTACCTGTCAATCGATCAAAAAGTGCACTAATTAAGTCCACCCATTGGGTAGTTTTAGAACTATTATCTTCTTGACTGTCTTGATTAGTATCTGTATTACTATTTAATTGATTCATATTTTATAATATATAACATATTATTTATAACTTATATTTGACAATTTTTTGAATCACACTTTTTGATTTCATCAAATCTAATCATATTCAGAATTTAAAATTCAAATAATATTATTAATTGTCCGCTTATAGATATAATATATTTCTATTTAGATCTAATTATCTTTATGATATCAAATTTCAGTATAGTTGTTCCCATGAATTAAGACATTCTTATTAGCTGCTTTTACATCATTTCCCCCATATGGAAAAATTTAATCGAATATCTTAGAATTTATAAATTTTCTTGACTGATTTGAAAGCAATTCGGATACTGAGTTTCAAATACACAAATCTAACCTAACGAGCTGCCAAACTTATCTGATGATTCTGCAGAATCCTCAATGTCTAGACTATTCTGCGACCAAATCTGGTCAGCTCTACCAATACCAAGTGGTGGAACTATTGCACTCAGGCCACCTAGGGCGATATCAGTGCGAACCGAGCCATAAATGACATTAACAGCACCGGCATTTCCAATTGTACCTACATCCTCAAGCGGGACACCTATCGCAAGGTCTGATATTCCATCTTTGTTAAAGTCACCGGATACTAATGTAGAACCAAACAGATCGATACTTTCAGCATCATCCTCAACGTTTGTGGTATTCTGCGACCATATCTGGTCAGCTCTACCATTTCCTAAAGCTAATCCGGTTGGCGACAGTCCGTTAGATGACCCATATATTACATTGGTAGCACCAACCAACTCTACTGTATTTATTTCCTCAGCTGGAACACCTATCGCAAGGTCTGATATTCCATCTTTGTTAAAGTCACCGGTTGCTAATGCATCGCCAAAAATATTACCAACTTCAGCATAACCCTCAATGCCGAAACTATCCTGGGTCCATGCCTGGGCAACTCTACCCACACCTGGAGGATATTCAATTGCCTGTAATCCATTTAATGAGCCATATATAACATTGACAGCACCTGCATCGTTAATCATACCTCCAATTGGTTCGATATCCTCGCCAATAACACCTATCGCAAGATCTGATATGGTATCATTGTCAAAGTCACCAGTTACTAATGCAGAGCCAAATAGATCTCCATGTTCAGGATAATCCAATCCTGTGCTATTCTGCCTCCAAGTCTGTTCTCGCTCACCAAAAGAGTAGTTAAGACCTTCAGATGACCCATGATATACATCGACTTGACCGGCGTCCCTAACGGTACCTACGTCCTCCCTTGGAGCCCCCACCGCTAGGTCTGAATATCTATCATTATTGAAATAACCAGTTGTTAAGGTAGCTCCAAACCAATCTCCAGCTTCGATATCACTATATTGGGGGTGGGATGGCACATCTAACTGCGTCAAATATGGACTAAATTTGGCGGTAGAGTTGAGGCCGGAAGATGAGCCATATATGATATTAACCACACCAGCTTCTGTCGCGTCACCGATAACCCATTGTCTCGGTACCCCTATCGCCAAGTCTGAAAACCCATCATTGTCAAAGTCGCCAGTTGCTAGAGCATAGCCAAACCAATCTCCAGCTCCAGCACGTCCCTGAATCCCTTGGCTATTCTGAGTCCATACTTGGTTGCCCGTGGCAGAGAGACCGGCTGAAGAGCCGTATATCACGTTGACGGCTCCGGTATCAGGCATATCAGTGTCAATGTCTTCTCTCGGTACCCCTATCGCCAAGTCTGAAAACCCATCATTGTTAAAGTCGCCAGTTGCCAATGCATAGCCAAAAGCATCATAAGGTTCCATATCATTTGATATAGCCTGCGTCCAAATCTGGTCAGCTCTACCGTCGCCTTGAGATATTATAGTGGGCGAAAGGCCTTTGGATGAGCCGTATATCACGTTGACTGAACCCGAGTCAAATATCGTATAAGATGATGAAGGCCCAAGAATATTGAGTTCTGTTATAGATGCCCAATCATTTTGAGTGTTACCATTAACTGTCACCTTTACATATCTTGCATTTATAGATGGAATAGTGTATTCTTCGGCGCTCACTGTAGTACCACTACTATCACCATTTAGTCTATCTGTAAATGTAGTGCCGTCAGTAGAGGTATCTATGACAAAATGATTCTGACGCTCATTTCCCTTATACCATGCAATATCAACATTGCTAATCTTTTTTATCGATCCCAAGTCGGCAGTAATAAATTGACCAATTCCCAAACTGGACCATCTTGTACCCAGATTGCTATCAAGAACATTTTGAGGCAGATTACCATCGTTACCACTAGCAGTCACACTAGCTATAGGAAAATCCAATAAAGTTGAACCTCCTATTTTTTCATCTTCAAATGGTACCCCAATAGCAAGATCCTCAGATCCATCTCCATTAAAATCACCAGTTACCTCAGAACCGGCCCGTACTGCTGCACCGTTACTGGTACCAGCAATATTAGGGGTAAGATTAGCAGAAGAATCAAATAAAAAACCGGTTTCATTTTTAAATCGTTCATTAGAAATCAAAGTCTGGCTGAAGTTAAATGAAGATCCAGACACTGATATACGCTCAGAGGCATTATAATTACCAAAATCCATATTTTTCGTATCATTTTTTTTGGTAATCTCTTCTGGATTTACATTAAGAGAGGTTAAAATTGGAGAGTCTTCATCGGTAGCGACTTCTGCTATCATTGTTGGTTCTGCGAATGTGGCAGAGGCTAGGCAATCTATAAGACTAAACAAAAATATACCTGCAAGAATGACCGACAACGTTGCATTTTTTCCTCTACTTTTAATATTTAAAATGAACAATTTTATTATTCACATAATCTTTTGGTTGCTATTATAGCTTTTGCATATAATTAGTTCCATATACGTGTATATTTCTTATCATAAAATTCAACAATATGTTTTCCCAGTTCAATGATGAATTTTTTCCAATTTTTCCAGTTTATTAGCATTCAGCTCTGTGATTCTCCAGTTACTATTGTCTGACTATAAAAAAGTCATTATCGTTAGAATCGTTGTTGTTAGTATAATCTATGCATTTTTAATGTTATGCATATAAATAACAAATTAACTCTTTTTGGGAAATTCTTTTTTTATTGCTTTAATATATATAATCTTATTCTCTGGTGGGACTGTATACTCGCCGCGAATCCTGAGATGTGGATTCATTGATAGAGGATGATAGAGTCAATCTATTATTTGTTTTGAAAGGTATCTTCATTTTTCTTTCATAATTTTCTACTTTCTCTTTAAACAGATGATATTCTGAGTTCAATAACCATGTGGTAGAATTACTATTCAACATCTTCTGATCGGGAGATAGAAGAAACAGATGAAGATTATTGCACAGGCGTAAATTTTTTGGGTTCCAAATAGTCCGAAAAAATATATGGATAAACTTTCGATCGGTATTTTGGATGCCGAACCAATGAATCACTAAATTATATAGTTAATGATCTGATAGAATTTAATAAAAAAACTAATACTGCTTATGAAGTTATTGAATCAAGTCCAATTAGATTAATGGATAATGATGCACACAAAATTGTATATACATCTAAATCCGAAATATTTGGAAATGTTAAAGGAATGCTTATTGAAATTTTAAATGGAGGTAAACTTTACGAGATTTTATTTAGAACAGAAACTGAAAGATTTGATGTGCTTTTGCCAATAATATTAAAAATGATTAATTCTTTTCAAATAACAAAATAGTTTTCTTGTATTATTACTAATACTCAGATGGTAAATCGTGTTGGTACTAATAGTAAAGCTGTAATTAATTTTCTTCCATCATTTAATAGTGTTTTTGATAATTTTTCTATCCACAAAATTTACCACCTTAATACTAAATGGGTTCTGCAGGCTTCGGATTCTCAATATATCAGGGTTCGGTAACATAATATTTGAAGTTTTATTTATATTATTAACGTTGAATGTTTTTGTTCTTGTGCATAGGTTTCTTTGATATTATCACGATCAAAGGTTGAAATAAGACCAAGTAACAAAAATATAGATAAAAACATTATGAATGTGGGACGAAAAACATAGAAGAGTTAATGAAATGGATACATTCTTTTGATTATTATGGTATACTTTAGTCAAGATCGTTAATTTAGATTCAAATAGAATTATTTAAATCTTCATAGCTAGATGCTCAACAAACAATATCTTATTTTGTGAGTTGAATAATGCACAATGTTTCTTGCTCATAGGGAATAACTCATTAATTGTAGGGAGCCTGTTTTCATTTTATCGTTGATAGTACTTCATATACACGACAGCAGATTGAGCTAAGTCGAATAAATTATTCATAATATTTCACCATACAACCTTGAATCCAGGCAGTTCGTTCGAATCGACAGCAGCCAATATTAAACTTAGACTATCAGGTTAAAATAAGCAGAATATTATTGAAGCCTATTAGTATACGGGCTCGGAGGTGTGTGAACTGATTTTGACACATTTTTGTAGTTCAGATAAAAATAAAATATCAAATAGAAACTTGAGTTTAAGAAATGAAGCAAATCTAATACCTTTTATTTCTTTAGAAATAATGAACTATTTATTTGAACAAACAGAAAGTTTTTAGAAATTAAATAAAAAATTTTTAGAACAAAAATTTTGTCGATTCATTAAATCCTAATTTATTTACTAGAATCATATCAACCTTAAAATTTTAATAGATCCTATTACAATATTTTGACAAATGGATATCTGTAAAATAGACTTTTTATAATTCTAGTTCACTTTTTTCATTAGATGTCCAGTTCTTTTGACTTGATTACTTTGATTCCAATAATAGTTACCGCTTTAGTTGCTATATTAAAGATAAGAAAGGCGCATGAGGGATCAAAGGTGAACAGGACTGTATTGATAGCGATTTCCATCGTTTTTTCAATATTTGTTTCTTACTTTATTTTAAACTCTTTCCTTATTGGCATTCCAGTCTTATTTCTCCCTGTCTTTATAATTATATTTATAGGTGCTGAATTTCTTACATACCATTATGTAAAAATTTCGTTTTGGAGAGGATCTGACGGCTCTATTTATTCAAAAGGTGGATTATATATTCAAATTGTCTTCATTACTTCGCTGGTTTTGCGCATTTCTGTTTCTATTATATTCCTTGGATCAGCCTCGTTCTATAGACACGTAGAAGAGTATGCACAGCTAGTGAATGATACTCCAATTATTTTGATAGCGATATTAGTAACTAATATTTCTCTAATTATCAGCGGAGGCATAGTAATAGGATTGAATAGGCGATTACTCAGACAGTATAACCTTTTCAAAAAGGGGATAGAATCTACCAAATAGGTTGGAGTACTTGAATATACTAAATCAAATTCTAAGCCTAGAGCTTGAAGATTTTCAAGATTGGTAACTGCTGCTTCAGAAAATATCTTTGTAAGAAATAATTGTCTCTGTTGTGACGAAGAATTTGACTGGGAAAATATATTAACTGAAACTAAAAAATATTGTCCACTATGTCATGAAAAATACCCTAGTTATGCTAATTTTTGTGCATTTCATAATGATCCGAAAATAGGATTAATTCCATCTTAAAATAGAATTAAAAAAATAGTTTGAAATAATGTTATTTCTTGAGGTGAAAATATTTGTTCTTAAACTCTCAATTATAGAAGTCAAATCTTTAGAAAAATAAAATTAATTTGTTAAATGTTATTGAACCCTACTAGTATACGGGCTCGGAGGGCTTCGAGTATGACATGTAATTGGGATCGGTTATCTGTTATTAAACTTTTATTTTCCTATTTTAAGAACAATATGTGACATATATCGAAAAATGATTCTATAGGCTAACATAGTCGTAGTTAGCATCATTATTCGATCGGGTAATGCTGCCTCACTTTATTACAAAATGATTGAAGGGTTATAGTGCGTCTATCAGTTAA
>DATGZA010000005.1:0-33415 GCA_035297365.1 Nitrososphaeraceae archaeon | reverse complement strand
TAATGTAGATAACGTATTTTTATATAAATTACATCTAAAACGATCATCTCATACTATTATGTTAAATATATCATAATAATTCATTATATAACACCGTTAAAATATCCCAAAAGGCTTATTAATCTATAGTATTAATTCATACCATGGGTAGAAGTTTTAATGACTGGTGGACTACTGTTCCAGCAGATTTAAAAGAAAAAGCACGTAGAGGAGACGAAAATAATAAACCACTTTTGAACCAAGTTAATTATGTACTTCTTCATTTGCACTTAGCAGGAAAACATGATGCAAAACCATCACATGAAGAATTAAAAGATTGGTTGCACAGTGGTCAAGTAGACGTTATGAGAACTAAATAAATAATAATCTAAAAATTTCTAAAAATTTTTAATTTCTTTCTACTCTATTTTATAAAATTTATATTTTAATAATTATTGGCTTATAATTCAAAGCATAAATAGTTTAATTATAACACTGTTTTGATATCGACATAGGGTTTAAATAGTTTCACCAGTATCGGTCCCTTAGTGAATATTGAATGACAATTGCAATACTTCCAGATGTTGATGAACAAAGATGTATTGGATGTGCACTTTGTGTAGAAATTTGTACTGCTCTTGGTCCAGATGTTCTTAGAGTAAAACCAGTAGAAGGCTGGAAGAGAGGTAAAGCCTTTGTATTTTATCCAGAAAGATGCATCTCTGATGGTGCCTGTGTCGGAGTATGTCCAACACATGCAATATTCTGGATGAGACCAATGGAATACACACCAGGACAACCAGTTCCATTACACAAAAACGGTGTATTTGACAAGGGCTGGGAAGAAGGTTAAGAAAAGAGTAGTCTAATACAACAATAAAAAAATCATTTTATTTTTTCTTATTTTATTATTTTATATTTATCAAATAATATTTTTAGATAATGTATTTAAATGACTAGAATCGGAATTACCGGGAATCCGGGAGTAGGAAAACATACTATAAGCGAGTTATTATCAAAAAATAAAGCGTTGTCGATTATCAACATTAATAAAATAATAATTTCAAATCATGCTTTTATTACAAAAAATTCAAAAATGCAAATAAATCTGAAACAAGCGAGAGAACTGATCAAAGATCAAGTAAAAAATAAAAATATAATAATCGTTGGTCACCTTCTACCATATCTAATAAGAAAAAAAGAACTTGATTTTGTTATAATTCTTAGGAGATCGCCTTATTCTTTGATTGAGGAATACAAAAAAAGAAATTATTCTATTGAAAAAATCCAAGAAAATATTGCTAGCGAGATATTGGGAATATGTTTTTATGATACCTTGAGAGTTTTTGGAAAAGAAAAGATTTCAGAAATTGATACTACTAGGAGTACTCCTGAAGAAACTATGAAAAATGTTATATATAGTTATGAAAATAAATCAGAAAGAAAATTAAATAATATTGACTGGCTCGACATAGTATACAAGAAGGGGGATATTCAAAGGTTTTTGGAATATTGAAAAATTTTTATGAAATGTTATATTATATTATGTGAATTGAATTCAAATTATATATACCTGAAATAATAACCACAATCGAACTAGTTTGTCTGTAGCATTTAGAAAATTTGGAGAAGAAACAATTCAATTTTTAGGAAAAAAAGTATCTATTGAAACATCTGATGAAAAAACATATGTTGGAACATTAAGTGGGATAAATGAAAAATTGGATGTAATACTAGATGATTTAGAAACTGGTGGAATAATAAAAATTATTATGAATGGATCTTTTGTAAAGGAAATTAGATTAATGGAAAAACCGTTTGATTTAAAAGCTCTTGCAGAAAGATTTTCTAGAGTTTTCCCGGGTTTGGTAAAAGTTAGAGAAGATGTTGGTGCTATAATAGTCATGGATAAGATAAAAGTAACTCAAAATGGTATCGAAGAGGGCGGAGGTCTTGCTGCTGATAGGATAAAAGCTATCTATGATGAATTTGTGAGGGAGACCAAAAAATAAATTTGTCATTTGAGGTCAAATATAATGACCTAGCAGGACGAATAGGGAAGCTTGAAACTGCACATGGAACCTTAGAAACACCCGTATTTATACCCGTAATTCACCCTATTAAACAATTAGTAGACATAGAATTTTTTAAAAAATTAGGATTTAAAGCAGTTATAACAAATGCATACATAGCATTAAGATATTATGGAGATGAAGCACGAAAAAGAGGAATCCATAAAATAATCAATTTTGAAGACGTCGTAATGACTGATTCAGGAGGTTACCAAGTATTAGAATACGGGGAAATCGAAGTGGAACCTACAGAAATGGCAGAATTCGAAATAGATATCGGAACAGATATTGCGGTACCGTTAGACAAACCCACTGGTTACGGACTTCAATACAATAAGGCAGTAGAATATGTTAATAAAACAATAAAAAATGCTGAAGAAACTCTGGAAGTAATCAGGAGGAATAATATAAATCATCAAAAGAAAGCACAAGGTAAGCTTGATACTATTTGGGCAGGTCCTGTTCAAGGTGCAGAACACTTGGATTTGGTAAAAATGTCTGCATCAATATTTGATAATATGGGTTTTAATCTCATGGCTTTGGGTAGTCCAGTTGAATTAATGGAAGCATATGATTTTGCTATGCTTTCTCAAATAATTTATAACCTCAAGAAAGTAATTCCTTTTAAACCCATACATCTTTTTGGAGCAGGACATCCATTAACTATACCTTTGGCTGTAGCACTTGGATGTGATATGTTTGATTCTGCATCCTACATATTATATGCAAAAGAAAATAGATACTTATATTCCAATGGTACAGCAAGATTAAATGAAATTACTTTTTTTCCTTGTTCATGTTCAATATGTAATTCTTTTACTCCAAGAGAATTATTGAGTTTGGATGAAAAATCACGTACAATTGAATTAGCAAAACATAATTTATATGTGTTAAAAATGGAAGTAAATACCGTAAAACATGCCATCTTAGAGGGAAGATTATGGGAATATATTATGATTAAGGCTCACAGTCATCCAAAATTGATGGAAGCTGTTAGATTCCTAAAAAATTTTGATAATTTAGATCATGGTACACCAATGTTCAAGGAAAAAGCGATCTATTTTAACGAACCTTATGATCAATATAGACCAGAAGCAAAAAGATTTAGAGAGATGGTAGCAAAATATGAACTCAGGGAAAAATCTAAAATATTATTATATCCTGAAACAAAAATACATCCATTTTATACCTCAAAGACATTCAATCGAATAAAAAATAAATTCAACGAAATTGAAATTTTTTCCTATAATCCATATTTGGGAATTATTCCAGCAGAATTATCGGATATCTTTCCTGCATCACATAATCTTATTTCTTATGAATCTGATTCAGAAAATCTTGCGAACGAATATCCTACTTTTGTTAATTCTTTAGAAAAATTTTTACAGAAAAATAATAATAAGGTAATAATAATAGTGGCCAATAATTTTATGAATCAAGTTATTTCTTTTGTTCATGAATATAAAGATACAAAAACGAAAAGCAACATCAAAATTTTGAATTATGATGAGCATGTAGGTTGCAAAGGATTAGAAAAATATTTAAAGTCGGATTAAATTAATTTAAACTCTTAATATACGGTAAAAAACTAAATTTAGTTTTTTCATATTCAGTTATACTTGAATCTAATTGTAATGTTAATCCAATTTCATCTACTCCCTCCATTAACATCTTTTTTTTAGAGGAATCTATTTGAAATTTGAAGGTTATAGGATTATTGTGTTCCAAAAATTCTACTTCTTGAGTATCAAGAATGATCTTTAAAGAGAGATCTTCATTTTTGAAAAGATAGTCAATTTCTTCTTTTGATAAAACTATTGGTAGTATACCGTTTTTAATACAATTACTATAGAAGATATCTGCAAATGAAGAAGAAATAATAGCCTTGAAACCATAATCAGAAAGAGCCCAAACTGCATGTTCTCTAGAACTTCCACTACCAAAATTATCTAATGTGAGAAGAATACTACGATCGAAATATTTCAATTTATTTAATACGAAATCCTCTTTCGTTTTACCATCTTTATCATAACGCCAGTCATTGAAGAGATATTTCCCAAACCCTGTTTTCTGAGTTAATTTAAGGAATTGTTTTGGAATTATTTGATCTGTATCAACATTAGCAAATGGAAATGGAATAAATTTACTTTCAAAATTATCAAATGGTTGCATAGCAATAGTCTCTTTTTAAACTTGGATATTTATATTAACTCACGTACGTCAACAAAATGACCCTCTATAGCTGCAGCTGCCGCCATGATTGGACTTACTAGATGAGTTCTACCGCCTGTGCCTTGTCTTCCTTCAAAATTGCGATTTGAGGTACTAGCACATCTTTCTCCAGGTGCCAATATATCAGGATTCATTCCAAGACACATACTGCATCCAGAATCTCTCCATTCAAAACCAGATTCTTTGAAAATTTTGTCTAATCCTAGTTTTTCTGCCTCTAATTTTACTGATTGGGATCCCGGCACAACTAATGCTTGAATATTTTGTGATACTTTTTTACCTTTTACTACCATGGAAGCCTCTATGAGATCTTCTATTCTTGAATTTGTACAAGATCCTATAAACACACGATCAATATGAATGTCAATAATTGGAATTCCAGGCTTCAATTCCATATATTTTAGTGCACGAATGGCAGCATTTTTTTCATCTTCATTTCCTTTAGCAAATTCTTCTGGACTTGGGACTACATCGGTTACATCTACAGTCATAGCAGGATTAGTACCCCAACTTACCTGAGGGGCAATATTGTTAATATCCACATCTATAATCCTATCAAAGATAGCATTATCATCGGTTCTAAGATTATTTTTGCAATAATCCACCATCTTTTCATAATCTTCACCTCTTGGTGAATATTCTCTGTCGCGAAGGTAATCGAATGTTGTATTATCAGGAGCAATTAATCCTGCTCTCGCGCCAGCCTCAATTGACATGTTACAAATCGTCATCCTTTGTTCCATAGTAAGTTTTTTTATGATCTGTCCTCGATATTCAAAAACTGCACCCATTCCTCCACCAATACCAATTTTACGTATAAGAGAAAGTATAATGTCTTTTGCTGAAATAGCATGTAAATATCTCGGTTTTCCTTTAAAGTTAATTGCAGTTGTCTTGGGTTTAGTCAACCATAAACACTGAGTTGCTAGGACATGTTCTACTTCACTTGTACCTATTCCAAATGCAAAAGCACCAAAAGCACCGTGTGTGGAAGTATGGCTATCGCCACAAACTATAGTTGTGCCTGGTAAAGTAATACCAAGTTCTGGCCCAATAACATGAACAATACCTTGATAAGGATGATTCAGATCAAATAATTTTATTCCAAATTCTTGACAATTTTCTGCCAATGTTCTTATTTGGTTTGCAGAAATTTGGTCAACAATTGGAAGATTTCTATTAGTTGTTGGTACATTGTGATCCATAGTGGCAAAAGTCAGATCACGACGTCGAACCTTCCTTTTATTAGAACGTAATCCGTCAAATGCTTGAGGAGATGTAACTTCATGAATCAAGTGACGATCTATATATAGCAAATGAGAACCAGGATTGATTGATCCATTATCTTTTGAAATAGGATATACTATATGATTTTCCCAAATTTTTTCAAATAAAGTACGAGACATATATACATTTGATATATCGAAGGAATATAATCATATATAGTATAATAATATCTAAAGAATGAAAAAATACTTATTAGTAATAATTTGACTATTCTTGATTAATATGCATTTACAAGATAATAGATATTCAGAGCAGATTGCAGAACAGATAAAGAAGGGAACTACTACATGCGCAATTTCCTGTACAGATGGTGTTGTACTTGCTGCGGATACTAGAGCCAGTGCTGGATTCTTTATAGCAGACAAAAAAGTCATGAAAATCCAAAAAGTGGATAATCATTTGGGTATGACTATTGCTGGGGGAGTTGCAGACGCACAAAACCTTGTAGATACTATGAGATATAATGCTAATATTTACAGAATTTCTAATAAAAGAGTTATTCCTGTACATTCTGCAGCCAGATTATGTTCTAATATTTTGTTTAACCAGCGCTATTTTCCATACTACGTTCAGATTATTATGGCAGGTTATCAGGGTTCTGGTTTTGGTCAGATTTATAATATTGATTTATTCGGATCACTTACTGAAGAGAAATTTATTTCTACAGGCAGCGGTTCACCAGTAGCTTATGGTTATTTAGAATCCGAATTCAAAGAAAATATGACTGTAAAAGATGCTTATAAGCTTGGATTACAGGCAATAGCAGCAGCTATAAGAAGGAATGCAGGGACTGGTGATGGAATTAATGTCGTAATAATAGATAAGAATGGATATAGAGAGTTATCAAAAGAAGAGAAGGATTCTGTTGGAGCAATATATTAAAATTTAAACTATAGCTACTTTGTAAAAATACATTTTCTTATTCCTAAATGGTTCAAATACTTGGGAGTATCATATAATCTAAATCAAGAAAATTCAAATAGATACATACTTTTGGTAAATTTGATCATTATTGGAATAGAATACTCCTATGCTCTGAAATTTACGGTATTATGGACAAAAACTTCAAATTAAATTCACTGTTAATATTATTGTCCTTTAAATTTTATTATACTAGTTCCACCCATATAGTTTTGTAAAATGTCTGGAATAGTTATACCATTTGAGTTTTGATAATTTTCTAACAAAGATACCAATGTTCTTTGGGTAGCAACTAAAGTACTATTCAATGTATGAACTAACTTAGTTTCTTCATTTGTTTTATCCCTAAATCTAATTCCTAGCCTTCTAGCCTGATAATCAGTACAATTTGAACATGATACTATTTCTCGATATTTTTCTTGTACAGGCATCCAAGCCTCTATATCATATGTTTTGGCAGAAATCTTACCTAAATCAGATGAACATAACAACATCACCCTATAAGGTATATCAAGTTTTTTGTAAAATTCTTCCGTAATCCTTAACATACGTTCATGTTCCTCCCATGAATTTTCGGGACGAGAAAATACAAATTGTTCTACCTTCTCAAAATGATGTACTCTAAAAATTCCTTTCATATCCTTTCCATGTGCTCCGGCCTCTTTTCTAAAACATGGACTAATTGCTGCGTATCTAATAGGTAATTTTGAACCTTCTAAGATTTCATTCATATGCATAGAAACCATAGCGTGTTCAGATGTACCGATCATAAACAGATCCTCATCTTCTATCTTGTATATTACATCTTTAAAATCTTCTAAAATTACAGCTCCTTCCATAGAATTTTTTCTAATCATGTAAGGTGGTTGTAATAATGTATATCCTTTATCATGTAGAAAATCTAATGCAAAACTAATTAATGCTTGGTTTAGTCTTACTAATTCATTTTTTAAAAAATAAAATCTAGCTCCAGATATTTTAGCAGCCCTCTCAATATCAATCAAGTCCAAGTCAATTCCTATATCTATATGATCCTTTATAGTGTAACTAAATTTCTTAATAGTTCCATACTCTCTTACGACGATATTATCACTTTCGGAATTCCCAATAGGTACAGATTCATGAAAAAAATTAGGAAGTAATCTAATATAACTTTTAAATTTTGAATCAACAGTTGCTATTTCTTCTTCAAGAAGTTTAATTCTATCTCCAATTTCATCCATTAATTTGACCTCAGAGAAGATTGCTTGATCATTCTTTTTTTTTGTAGCTATTATTTTGGCAATATTATTTTTTTTATGTCGTTCGTCTTGCAATTTTGTTAATAATTTACGACGTTTAGTATCTTCTTCAACTAGTTCTTCGAGTGGAAATTTTATATTTCTTTTTTGGAGCATGTCATTTATTCTGTTTATATCGTTTTTTAGAATTTTAGAATCAATCATGATCTATCACTTTTTTCGCAATTTTTATATGATGCAATAATTCATCAATAGTATTTATTAATGTACTAATATTCGTAGATGATATATCGATAATTAATGATTTTCTATTACTTGACATTTCTAAATAAAGTTCATTTGGAAAATTAATGTTATCTGGTAATAATGTTTTCATAATTACATCTCTTTCTTTATTTGTTGAAAACTTTACTTCAATATTAACTGATATTTTAAATACATTTTTATTCTTTATTTTCATTTTTCGATATTCTTTTTCTAATAACGGATGAAAATTCTTCAATCTTAGAATAAGGAACATTAATAATAATGTCATCATTGAGATTCTTTTCAATCCGATAGTCATGTTTTAGATATTCTTGTAATATCGATGTTAATTCTTTTTTTGTCTCATATTCTATACCTTTCTTGACATAAAAATTGTAGCTATTATCATTTGATAATGTTCTTAAAAACAGTAACTTTGTCTTAAAAGAAATTGATTCGCTTAATATTATGGAAATGTCATTTGTTATTCCTTCATTTAGAATCCCTTCACCATTAACAAAAACAGTAGAATCACTGTCTAATAAGCGCCATTTTTCTCTGAATATTTTTTCAAGAGAATTCATAATATTTGTCTTGTAATCAAAAACTATTTTTTCAATTTCTGTCACTGTGTTGTTTCTTTCTCCCAGACAAATTCCTATACCCAATCCAATTTTTTCATACTTAATACATGAATTTAATGCAAACGCAAATTCCATCCCGTTTTTTAATATACTATTTCTGTCTTCATTTGGAAACTCAAATATGTATCCAATCAAACTATCAGATATATTTTCAATATTATCATTTTCTTTTTCATTTTTAGGATTGGATAGAAATATGAATTTAGTAATCGCATCCAAAATCATATTTTTTTCTTGATCTGAAATTTCTGCAAATGTTCTAAATTTTCCATTTCTATGTGTAACTATTCCAGTGTTTTTTAAAATTTTGTAACAGTTCTCTTTATTCCAGGTAATTCCTTCAATATAAGGTGAAATATTATATGCCAACGCTTCATGTAAGGGTTTATAATCAAGATTATTGAATATCAAGTCCGCTTTCATATTCAATATTCCTATTGATGTTGCAATAGATGCTATTTCAGAATTTAATCCTATCAGAGATTTTTTTGGTCCTGTGTTTTGTTTTTCTGCTAAAGCAGAAACAATTGCTAACATGGATAACCTTTTATTTCCTCTACCAATTCTTTCTGCAAGTAAAAATGTCAATCCACAAGATGTAATTTCTGCTTTTCCATCAATTCCATATATATAAGGATTTATTATTTTACCATTATACTCTTTTAAATCTTTAGGACATATATCATGATTTATGATCACAAATTTATTTTTCAATAAATTGTTTATCTTTGAGATCTCTTTAAAACTAAAATCAATAAATATATTTAAATCATGATTTTCTATAACTATTCTTGAAATTAGATCAGAATCTAAATCATTTTCCAATCGTAATGTAATTCTTGTATCTAATTTTAATAACACTGATGAAATAAGACTACCTGCAGTTAGTCCATCAGAACTCTTTCTAGCAATAATAATTATGTCCTTATCAATATTTTCGTTTATTTTCTCTACAAAGTGATCAAGAATTGTTTCGAATTCTTTTGTAACCATTATTGTTTATTCTAGCTGTGCAATAACTGCAGAATATTTCCAAGTTGTTGGTATTTTTCCGTTATTCTTGTAGTATTTTGAAATTCTGTGAATTTTTGACTCAATTAATTCAAGAGATCGTACATTTCTATGATCACTATTGTGAATTTTTAGATGTTTTTGAAGACCAAGTGCTTTTTGTACCAATTTATTCAGATCTTCAGGCATTGATTGTTCAATATTATTATCTTTGAGTACCTGAGTTACAGATTTACCAAGAATCGGTTTTACTAACGGTATTCCATATTCATCTCTAAGACGTAAACCAATCTCGCTGGGAGATAATCCATCATTAGAAAATTTAATGATAATATCAGCTATTTCTTTGGGTTTTTGTACTATCCAGCTTGGTGCATCCTTTACTGCTGGTCTAATCGAATGAGACTTTCCATGAGTATGAGCATGAGTACGAGCCATATTGATACTTAATTTTTTTGTATATCTTAAATGTTACTTAAAATTTATATTCAATATGATAAAAGTTAAATAATTGAATTTAAAATTGAAGAATATGATGAATAGACCATCTATCTTGGCAATGACTGCAGTAATATTATCGATGGGTACAGTGTTTACTTTAGTTGGAGTTCAGTCTGCCTTGGCACAGTATGGACAAGCTCAATCCGGAATATCTTCTCTCGAAGAGCAATTAAATTTAGCAAAAGAAAAGGTTTCTAATGCTCAAACAGAGGGTGCATATGGTTCCGGTACTTCAATGGTTAGTGGCGGTATAAATCAAACAGCTCTCTTCATTGGTGTTCTTGTAGCAATCTTTGGTGCCGTTGCAGCAGCTTTCTTCATAATGAGTAGAAGTAGACAACGCGAACCAGCTAGATAAAAACTCTAACCTTTTTTATTTTTTCAAATTGCAAAAAACTCTAATAAATTTTCATATCTTGTACTTGGATTATATTACAGAGAATAATTAAAACACCAAAATGTATATATCATAGACTTTGATTGCTATATGATATGGTAGTAGGTGCTATCACCAATCTCAGTGCAATGATTAGTAACAGCTTTAGCAGTCTTATTCAACAAATCGGTCCAAGCTATGATCCGCTGTTCTACGATGTTATGGTATACATATTCGGGACAATATTGTTTGCTGTCTTCCTTCTTGGAGTAATTTCTTTCTGGCTTCGAAGAAAAGGACTTGGCGGTGCTTCTGCGAAAGAGAAATGGTCTCAAGAATTGGAAAAGTATTTTGAACGAGAACAGATTGGTTTAATGCCAGACGAAAAACATCACTGGTAAAAAATCATTATGACGACGGTGTGCTATACAAAATAAATTGTCTTTACTAATCTTATTTTAATTTTTTTTATTTTTAGTCATCATTATATAGAGTATGTTAACATGAAATTAATTTTACTGAAAAATGAAACTATATTTTTTTGTTTTGATTGTTTTATTGTACAAAAGAATAAACAATCTAATCCGATCCTATACACGTCCTAGATCACGTTTTCTGTTCTTGTTGTTAATACATGAATAGTAATCGTGAAAGCATCGGTTCTATTTGAAATACTGCTTACTCGTCTATCAGGGTCTTCTAAAGGAGAATGCATTATGTGTTTTGGGTATAAAAGTTCAAGCTTGGAGATACCTAGTAACACCATCAATGTAAACAGTATGTTTTCCATACTTTTTAATCAAATAATGACTAAAATTCTATGCTACAAGCATTTTTCTTGTCAAATATATTGCAAGCATCGATTCTTCAAGTTCAATACAGTACAAGAAGTCTATGGATATTTTAAGTAATATTTGATTATTCTTTTATCTACTGTAAAAGCAGAACCTCTTGCCCTATAGGTTTGAAAAGATCCAAATTGATTCAATTTGAGATGTAACTTCTTTTGTTTTCATCTTTTGAAGATTTCAATGTCTTTATTTTTCAGACTGACAGAGAACAAGAAAATACAGAGAAAAATACATCATCAATCCTATGTTCTGTTTCTATTCTAAGATCAAGGATTGTTAGAAAGAAATAGCACATTGTAGAAGAATAAATATCGTATAACTAAGTGCTTCATATATAACAAGTAAAAAGTAGCAAGATACTAAGCTTTTGCAGTCTCATCATTATCAATACTATCTATATCTTCAAATTCATCATATTCACTTGCAAGGTCCTCTTCAAATTCATTTTCAAGATCTTTAGACATAAAAATAATTGTACAACAAAAATAATATATTCTTTTATAAAAATCCTTATCGTATATATTTAAATTTAAGTCTTGTATTAGATAATAATTTATAAGAAATTATATTCATTAATAATAAAATATGGACGACAATAAAAAAAAGATAGAAAACAACGAAACAAATTCATGCGAAAGTTGTGGAAATCATATAGAAATGTGTATGTGTGTTTGTCCATATTGTGGTGAAACAAGTTCATGCGAATGTTGTTTATTTGATGCAGCTACAGGCGAGTAATAAAAATATTTTTTAAACTATTAATAGAAAGGCATACCAATTAAGTACTAAATGAGTCAGAGAGTTGAAGAGATTTCATGGGTTATTGGTGGAGCTCAGGGTAGTGGTGTGGACTCTGCTGCAAATATATTTTCACGAGCCTGTGCTGAAGCAGGATTTTATGTTTTTGGTAAAAGGGAATATTATTCAAATATTAAGGGAGAACACAGTTATTTTACTGTTAGAGTATCGAATAAACAAGTACGATCTCATAAAGAACAGATTGACATTCTTGTGTCTTTTGATGCTGAAACTATATTTCTGCATGCAGACAAAGTTTCTAGTAATGGAGCGATCATTTTTAATTCTGAATTAATTAATAAATCACTAGATGAACTTCCTACAATTGACGACGAAGCACGTAAAAGAATAACCAGATTATTTGATGATTCAGATGGTGTCATTACAGTAAAAAAAATGTTAGAAAAGGCAGAACAAAAATCTGTTCGATGTTATAATGTTCCATATTTTCAATTATTAAAGAATTTTTCAGAAAAAATTGGTAATCCTGCATTGAGTAAGCTTGCGAGAATGATAAACGTTATAGCACTTTCTATATCCTTGGCGATGCTTAATCTTGAACAACAAACAATATCTAAGGCAATAACTTATACTTTCCGAACAAAACCACAAGTTGCAGAAATTAACATTGCCGCGGCTGAATACGCTTATAACTATGCGAAACAATTGTTCAAGGATGATAGCTTTCTTATACATGAAAACAATGACATTTCTGATATTATTTTAGTACAGGGCAGTCAATCATCAGCAATGGGAAAAATCGCCGCTGGATGTAGATTTCAAACATATTATCCTATCACACCAGCCAGTGAAGATAGTGAATTTTTAGAAGCTAATCAGATAATTGAACAACTAAGTGGAGAAAAAGGTTCTATATTAGTGATGCAAACAGAAGATGAAATAGCTGCTATTACTATGGCAATAGGAGGTGCTTTAACAGGAGTAAGAGCTTCTACTGCAACATCAGGACCGGGATTTTCATTAATGGCTGAGGCATTAGGATGGGCAGGAATAAATGAAGTACCTTTAGTTATCTCCCTCTACCAAAGAGCTGGTCCATCAACTGGACTTCCCACGAGACATGAACAAGGTGACTTATTATTTTCTATTAATGCAGGTCATGGGGAATTTCCCAGGATTGTTTTCGCGTCTGGGGATATTGAAGAAAGCTTCTACGACACGATCACCGTATTCAACCTAGCAGAGATTTTTCAAGTGCCAGTGATTCATTTACTAGATAAAGCTATCTCAAGTAGTATTATCACATGTAAAAAATTTGATCCTAATAAGACTAAAATAAATCGTGGATCCTTAATTGAAAAGATTGATAATTCTCTAGATTTACAATTACCATCAAGTCATTTCAAAAGATTTGAATTAAAAGACAATCCTATTTCCTTTAGAACTCCAATTGGTACTGAAAACGGAATATTTTGGAATACAGGTGATGAACATAATGAGAAAGGTCACATAACAGAAGATCCTGATATGCGAATAAAGATGATGAATAAAAGAATGAGTAAACTGGAACTGGTTTTAGATGAAATAACAGACGATGAGAAGATCAGAACATACTATGAAAGCTCTGAAATCATAATCACAAGTTGGGGTTCTACTAAAGGAGCTATTTTAGATAGTATAGATTTGTTAAGAAATGATGGAATAAATATTCAATTTATTCAAATCAAGTTGTTAAATCCGTTTCCTAAAGTACTACTCGAAAATCTTCTAAGTAATGCAAGGATCATCATCAATGTAGAAATGAATTATTCATCACAATTAGCTAGACTGATCAAACAAAATACGAATAAAGAGGTAGATTATGAAATAGTAAAGTATAACGGAAGACCAATAGCATGTGATGAACTTTATTATGCAATAAAAAATATCTTAAATAAGAATATTAACAAAAGGAGAGTTGTATTAGATCATGGTACTTAAACCAGCTGATTATAAGACAGAAGTTCATAACGATTGGTGTCCAGGTTGTGGAGATTTTGGTATTCTAAATGCAATACAAATGACTTTAGCTGAATTACAAATACCAAATTATAAGACAGCAATTTTTGCTGGTATAGGATGTTCTGGTAAAACACCTCATTTTATTCATACTTACGGGATACATACATTACATGGGCGAGTGCTGCCATTTGCGCAGGGAGCAAAACTTTGCAATCCAGATTTAGAGGTAATTGCTGTAGGAGGAGATGGAGATGGACTGGGTATTGGAGTTGGTCATTTTGTAAATTCAGGAAGAAGAAATATTGATATGACATATATTATTTACAATAATGGGGTATATGGACTAACAAAGGGACAAGCATCTCCTACCTTGAAACTGGGTATGAAAACGAAATCTTTATCTCAACCAAATGTAAATGATGCTATTAATCCTATCGCTTTAGCGTTTATTTCTGGTTTTACATTTATTGCTAGAGGCTATGCTTATGACATTGGACATCTTAAAAATTTGTTAAAAAAAGCTATCCAACATAAAGGACTATCTTTTGTGGATATACTTCAACCATGTCCTACATATAATGATATAAATACAAAAGAATGGTTTCAAGGAAATGACAAAATTGATAATTTTGGAAAAGCAATGCCTAGAATATATAAATTAGAAAATAATGGATATGATGGAGAGTTACGTGAACCTGAAAAATACTATGAACTTGCAACAAAAGTAATAGAGAAATCCAATGAATGGGGTGACAAAATCCCCATAGGAATATTCTACCAAAATGAACATATTGCAACATATCAAGAAAGAATCTCCGAAAAAATCAATAATTATTCAGAATATCCACCGGCTAAACAAAGGATAACATTAGATAAAAATGAAACAAACTCTAATATTGACGGCCTATTAAAATCTATAGCTGTAGGATCTCAGTAGGTAGTGTTCGACAGACCTAAAATTTAAGACGAAAACCACTATTAATACTCTGCAAAAATGTATATAATCAGGTTGCAGCTATTATAGATATCTATACGATCTTTTACAAGATGAGGGTTATAACATAGAAGTAGCATCCATTAAATTACGGGTCAAGGCATTAGCAGATGCTAAAGTCAATAGAGAAAAGAAGTATATGTTATAATACTAGCAGATGTACTGGGATTGTATATGATGTCACAATGTTATATTACCCTAAATAAGGGAAGAATTGAGATCTAGCCAGACGCATACTATTTGTAAACATAGGAACGACGTTCAAAAACAATATAAACATCGATATTTCAAGCTTTCGTACAATCAATATAATATTTATGAAACTATGTTACATGTCGTAAAAAAGACTATTTCAAGAACATATCACATAAAGATCGATAAAGATAGACAAGAGTTAACCCTAAGATATTCGGATAATTATTAATATCTAATTGAGTAGCTTTTAAAGATAAAAAATGCAAAAAATTAAAAGAAAAAATGAAGGATTTTTAATCCCATTTACTCCAGGCTGCCATCCATCTATAAGTCCAAGTATTTAGTTTAGCACCTAATGCCGCTATTGGGACACAAAGTACCGCACCAGCTCCAGCACCTAAAGCCACCGGACTATTATAGAATTTACCGACCTGGGGTTCAATTGGTGTCATATACGGAGGCAACGTGGGCCGAGGATATTTGAATGCCATTTCTAACGGATCCTTTACCAGCAAGAGATTTATCATATTAAATACTGGAAGAGACATTCCTACTAGTGTTCCACCAATTAGAATTGCAGCATGTTTGTTTCTTCTTGTTGCCCAATATGTGAGGTCTAATAGCATTGCTGAAGGGATCCAAACTGGTACTACTATGAAATCGTATGGATATCCCAAAGCGAACCATGCACCTTTTGCAACCCATGTATATATTGTCATAATTGTAGCATAGTATGTCGCTGTACCTGGAACTCCGGTAAAGAGCATATAATAAATCGCTCCTACCACAAGCATAGTAGATTGTGAAATAGAAAACACGACAAACGAAGTCCAAGCCCAATCGGTATAGAAGATATAGTCACCCGCATTGATTGTTAATAATGTACTGTTAACAGCAACGACCACTATGAATAGATAGTGCGTTGTACGTCGTAGCCAGACCATTAACAACGTACGCATGATTGTTGTATATAAAATTTTATTTTTTTATTTGAAATAATTTGTATCCAAATATACAGTATTTAATATATAATTTATGTATATTTATAGAAAATCTAGAAGAAAATCGTATTATTAAAATAAAAAATTAAGGTTAATGAAAAAATTGTTTATGGACGGACTGGCATCTTTTCGCCTGCAACTTTCATAATAAAGATAATTCCCAATACTTCTATGACAGTAAGTACTGATAATGCAAACATTCCACTAGGTAAAGGGTATGCCCATGGATATACAGTTACACCAACATATATACCACCTGCAGTAGCGATCCAACATAAAATGAAGCCTAATATGAAAATTCCTCTCATGTTTTCAACTCTACGACCGATCATACGTTCTATTTCATCACGATTTCCACCAGCAACTCTTCCGCCACCGCTAGTGTATCCTTTTGGTAAAGTCATTTAATATGTATGTCTCGATCTGCCTTTTTAAATTTTGCTATTTATTAATATTTTTTAATATAAAAAATGTGCATAAAATTGAGTACAAATTTATGCTAATAACCTGATTGCAGAGAGAATCACAGATTAGAGTAAAAGAAAAAACAGCAAAATATATATCCATGTTATTCATCTTCCCTACTATACGAATATGATGAAAAGTGCATTAGCTGTAACTATTGCCATAGTTATTGTGATGTCCACTGCAGTTACCATTATTCCAATTAAAGATGCAGAAGGTCATGGTGTGCAAGCTCAGCTTCAAAGTAGATTTGTAAGAATTCAAGATGAAGCATTTTCAGCACAAACACTACAGACAGGTGAAGAACTGACTGTAACAGGAACTTTACAAAGTCTAGTAAATAGACCACTTAGAGCATGGATATCGCTCTTTAGCGAATCCACAAATGCAGGTAATAGGTGGGAATTCACATCGAGGGATCCACCAGGAAATGTTTTTGAGATTCAACCTCAGGCTACAATTCCATACACAGTCACCGCAAAAGCTCTGGAACCGGGTGTATACCACGTACATACACAGTTGAACGTAGCATCAGTAGGTCCAGGGTTAGGTCCGGGACAGACTGTACAAGTAAGTGGAGAAGCAATATTGAAACCAGTTCCGTGGCAAAACGTTTGGTATCAGGTAATACTTATAGGTGCTGGATTAGGAGTAACTTTTGCGACTAGACCGTGGCAAGTAATTTAAAACAACCTATTTTTTTTATTTGTAAGATATCTTATTGTGTTTGTATTTTATTTCGGTAATAATAGTCATAATTACCAACCATAACGATTAATATTTTTATTGTACGCTTGTTACATTATTTTAATGATACAATTTATTTTTAATTATATCATTCAATTTTCTTAATAAATATTTTTTAAGGATTATATAGATAGATAATAATATTTTTTATATGTCATCTAAAAATTTGGAATTTGATATTATTTATGAAAAACTTTTTTCTCTAGTTAACGAATTAAAAAATGATGGAATTGATGTTAAAATAAAGATGGAGAAAGAGTCTGGTTTCTTGGGATTATATACGTCCAATTTCAATATGTTAGGAAGTGCAAAAAATGGCTTAAAAGACATTCTAGAACTCTCTTATACAACAGCTGAGCATCATCCATATTGGAACATGCTTTATAATGCATCTGAAATAATAAACACAATTTTAGGTTCATGGGATATTGATTTCAGTGATGATCAAATAAAAGAGATGGTTTGGCGAAATAATGAAATAAGATATAATCTAACTAAATTAGAATCTGATAATATTAAATAGTGACCAACTTTATCTATCAGTAGTGCTATAAACTTAATAGTATTAGAAATATGAAAATAATTACCCGATGAAATGGTTTATCATTTTATTTGTTATTACTCTTTCATTTTTAATAGTATTCAAATTTCTGTATTTTGAGAATTCACTTCCATTTTTCAATTTATCTTCTCTGTTAGGAAATAATAACAATACCTCTTTTTATGTAAATGGTTCTCTGTTTTCATTGATAATATTAGGAGACCAAAATCAAATAGAACATGATGACAGTATTTCCAATTTATTACCTTTCAAGACAAAGGAAAAAAATACCGATGTAGTTGATCTCGTTACATCCAGTCTTATGGACATACTCATAAATCAGGAGTCAAAGTTTACGTTAGATGAATTACTCCCAAATTCTGAAATAGCGGATAATAAAAATTATAATAATATGGAAAAGTTTTTGATTCTTAATGGTAGTTGGATCTTAGATGTAAAAAATGGAGAAATAATCTCTTTCACTGCCAAGATATCTAAAATTTCTAAAGATGGAATTTCTCCTCATACGTACGAAATTCTTAATTTCATAGACGAAACTGATACTCCAATACGATTGTCAGAAACTGAAAATAATATCATAAAAGGCAAAGCACAGATAATTACCCCAAATGACATCATCGATGTTGATCTCTATTTGATTTTACAAAGAAATACAATTAGTATTATTTTACAACCAAAAATAATAGATGATGATTATCTAGGGCAACCAATATACGGATTGACCGACTATATTAGAACTTAATTAATTTTTCTTATCGTATAGCGTAAATTTTTATATTTTTATATCATAACTTTGAATTGCTCAATAATTATTTATATTATTTTGCTATTTTATAAAAGTCGTTAGCAAGATTGTGACTCTCATCAGAAATAAATTTCTATCCTTTGTCTCTATCCTTTGTCTATACTTAATAATAATGATGTATATAATATTATAATTATAATATTGAATATTATCCAAAAAACATATCAAAACAATAATCCTTGAATTAATGCTATATTTAAAAACTAAACCTATAATAGATGCTTTTTTAATAATTTTAAAACATGACTATATCTCTTGTGGCAACCGAATTAGAGCCCAAGGGCCTTAAATTCAAGAATTTAAAAAATGGACAGTCAGTTCAAGGAACAACACTAGTAAAACGAGGCTTTGCTCATATGCAAAAACATGGAGTAATCATGGACGTCACTACAGTAGAACAAGCACATATAGCAGAGGATGCCGGAGCCGTAGCGGTTATGGTTTTAGATAAATTACCATATGATGTCAGAAAGGTCGGAGGAGTAGCAAGAACTGCCAGTATAAAAATTATAGAAGAGATAATGGATGAAATTACAATTCCAATCATGGCTAAATGTAGAATAGGCCATATTTCAGAGGCAAGGATGTTAGAAGCTGTTGGTGTAGATATGATAGATGAAAGTGAGGTCCTTACTCCGGCAGATGAGGAAAATCATATCTGGAAATGGGATTTTACTACTCCATTTGTTAATGGTGCAAAGAATCTTGCAGAAGCTTTACGTCGAATAGAAGAAGGAAGTTCTATGATTAGAACAAAGGGAGAACCAGGAACAGGAAATATAGCAGAGGCAGTTAGACATATAAAAAATGTAAATAATGATATTAGAAAAGTAAATTCTATATTCCAGAGAAACGATGATCTTCAATTAATTAGTTTTGCGCGAGATTTAAAAGTTTCATACACCTTAGTTAAAGAAACCGCAAGACTTTCTAGGCTACCTGTTGTAAATTTTGCAGCTGGCGGTATAGCTACACCTGCAGATGCTGCTTTAGTTATGAATTATGGTTGTGATGGTGTTTTTGTAGGTTCAGGTATTTTTAAGGCAGAAGACCCAGACCAGCGAGCTAGAGCAATCGTTCTAGCTACAACCTATTACGACGATCCAAAAGTCGTAATGGAAGCTCAAAAAATGGTTGATGAAAGAAAATCTCTTTTAGGTTTAGATACAAAAAACCTTGAATTACGGATGCAAGAAAGAGGTCCACCAATTTGAGTGAAATAAACATAGGTGTTCTCGGCTTTCAAGGTGACATAGAGGAAAATATTATTTCTACAAAGGAGGCATTAAAGAATATGGATTTAAATGGAATAGTACGGTCAATCCGTCATTCAGAATCGATTGAAAATTTGGATGGTTTGATATTGCCTGGGGGAGAAAGTACTGTTATAGGAAATTTAGTTTGTCTTTATAACGGTCAAATGTTTCAAACAATAAAAAAACGAGTTTCAGAAGGACTACCAGTTATGGGTACATGTGCAGGTTTGATCATGTTATCCAAAAGGGCATACGATAAAGTGGTTGGGGAAACAAGACAACAGTTATTGGAAGTATTGAATGTTGTTGTAGAACGAAATGCATTTGGAAGACAACATAATTCATTTGAAATGAATCTTGAAATCCCAGTCTTGGGAAAGACTCCTTTCAAAGGAATCTTTATCAGGGCTCCAATAATTACTGATATACAAGATAATGTTAATATTATTTCCTCATTTGATGATAAAATAGTGGCAGTAAACCAAGATAATATTCTTGCCACCTCTTTTCATCCGGAATTATCATCTGATAGTAGAATGCATGAATTATTTGTAAAAAAAGTTTTAGGCTTTAAAAAAACCTAAAAATTGAATTGATTTATTAAAATGCAAATGCGGGGGGTGGGATTTGAACCCACGAACCGCTAAAGGACGGGATCCCACATTTTTTAGATCTTAAGTCCCGCGTCTCCAAACTGTTTTTTATTTGGCCAGGCTCTACAACCCCCGCCTGTATTGCAAGTCGGCTAATCCTGATATTAAACCTTACAATAATAATTAAAAATCTAATTACAGACTTTATAATATAATTCTATTTGAATTTTATGGAAATGGTACTGCATTAAATGGTAGAATAAAAGGCACATCATTATTTTTATCTTTAGCATCTTTTTTATCTTTAGCATCTTTTTTATCTTCAGCATCGTCACTTCCAAATAATTCATCTAGCGAAATATCTTCGTCGTCATTATTTCCATCATTTTCATCCTTGCTACCGCCATCATCCTTGCTACCGCCATCATCCACTTCACCATATGCTAAATTGTTAAATAACGAAATATCGAAACCAACTAATAGTAATAAACTTACGAATAATGAAAGGTATATTTTTTTTCTAATCAATTATAGTACGAATGATCATAATATTTTGAATTATATTAGGCTTAAGTAAGGTATTACTATATCATAATACTGGTATATTTCATGGAATTTATTTCTATACAAAACTTTCATGATATTGTTTGTAATCAATAACCATGATGAAATTATTTATGAACATTCAGAATACTAACCTATCCGTTTCATTTTTGAACCACATTTTGGACACATTAGATTATTATGTTTTGTATCACACATCATACAATAATAATTTACTTTATTAGAATCAAACATTGAAAAATTGTCTACTTTAAATCTTGCCATTTCTCTTCTTCGTATATATATACTAAGAATTAAAACTATTGAAACTATAACTATTAAAGAATAAGGAAAAGGTACTATTATTGAGATAATAAAACTTATTACAAAATATATTGCAATCCATTTTAGTTGTTGGTATAAAAAACTTTTATTATTCATTAATTAAATTAATACTAAGTAATATAAATAAATTTTATAAATATATACATTTGAATGTTTTACCAAACTATTTATTAATAGAAGGAGAAATCGTAAACAGTGTCAAATTAAATAAATGATTGATATTACTTTAGGCCATACGCCAGATTCAGACGATGCTTTTATGTTCTACGGCTTAGCAAGTGGAAAAGTTGATTCCAATGAATTCCGTATTGCTCATGTGATTGAAGATATAGAAAAACTCAACAAACGTGCGGTTAACCATGAGTTAGATATTACTGCTATCTCGGTTCATGCCTATGCTTTCTTGAAGGATTATGTTATATTAAGAAGTGGGGGCAGTTTTGGAATAAACTATGGTCCTATTATTCTTGCAAAAAAAGATTTTTCTCAAGAAGAATTAACTAAAAAAACAATAGCAATTCCGGGAAAAATGACTTCAGCATATCTATTGCTATCTCTCTTTCTAAATAATTTGAATCTAAATAATTTCAACGTAAAGGAAATACCATTTCATTTAATTCCTGATGCAATAATTAATAACGAAGTTGATGCAGGTGTTGTAATTCATGAAATACAAATAGCATATGAACATTTAAAACTTTGTAAAATTATTGATCTGGGCGTGTGGTGGCATAATATAACGAATGGTTTACCAGTTCCACTAGGTATCAACGTTGCAAGTAATAAATCTTTAACATTAAGACAAATACGGGAATTCGATACTTTGTTTAAAAAATCTATTATTTACGGTCTTAATAATATGCAAGAAACTCTAAACTACGCGATGAAATATGGAAGAGGACAAGTACAAAATACGATCTCAAAATTTGTTAATATGTACGTAAATGACGTCACAATTGATATGGGGGATAAGGGAAAACAAGCAATTGAAAAGGTCTTTGATCTAGCTATTGAAAAACATATTTTATCGCCATTCTCTGTCTATTTTGCATGAGGCAAAATGTTCTTTTCATTATCATAAAATCGAGAAAGATCATAATCTGAACACTATTGAATAAGAATTTATCATTAATGTAATTAGTTTCAGCTTTTGCCTATACAAATTCACTATTTTTTACAAGTTTCACAAAAAATACATCCAAAGATTGAATTGATATAAATTTGAACATTTATTTTATTTCTATTTTATTGTCATATTAATAACATACAAGTCATATAAAAAAAAACTGTAACTTACTATCAATCTTTGTTATTGTTTAACAAAATATTCAAAAATCAATAATTCTTTATAATATTAAAAAATGTATCTCTCTGAGCTGGTTGTCTATTTACCTCTCTAACCAAACTCGCTAATTCTTCCATAGAAGTACCACTATTCTTTCCGGCTGCACGAAAGATTTCTTCTGAAAATGCAGTACCAACAAAATCATTTCCACCATAGGATAATGCAACTTGAGCTATTTTTTTTCCTAATGCTACCCAATAAACAGAAATATTGTTTAAAGTATTTGCTAATAAAAGTCTTGATACTGCAATAACCCTAAGATCATATACAGATGAACTTTCTCTTTTAATTTCTCCATTTTTTTCAATTTCAGTATTATCTAAACTAAATTTTAGCGGAATAAAGGTGTTAAATCCATTGGTTTTTTTATGTAGATCTCTTATTTTAATAATATGATCAACAATATGTTCTGGTTTTTCAATATGACCAAAAAGCATGGTGGAATTAGTTTTTAACCCGACTTCATGAGCCTGTCTAGCGGTATCTAACCACTCGTCGCCTGAACATTTCCCTCTTACAATTCTATTCCTAACTTCGGGACTGAAAATTTCTGCTCCGCCACCAGGAAGTGCATCCAAACCAGAACTTTTTAATCTATTTAGTATTTCCTTAACTGAATTTTTTGTTAATTTAGATATAAAAAAAATTTCTGCAGGTGTTAGTGCTTTAATCGTGACATTAGGAAATTCATTTTTAATACTTTTTATCATTTTTTCGTAATAATCAAGTCCAAGTTTTGGGTGAAATCCTCCAACTATGTGTAATTCAGTTACTCCCATTTGTTTAATAGCTACTCTAGCACGTTCAACGATCTGTTCAGTTGTAAGAGTATACGCATCATCCTCGCTTCCCTTTCTATAAAATGCACACAGAGGACAGCTTGCAATACAAACATTAGTGTAATTTAGATAATATGATGATGTAAATGTAACAATATTCCCATTTTTTGTCTTTCGGATAATATCAGCAGCTGAACCCAATAAGAACAAGTTTTCTTTAAATAACTGAATACCATCGTTATAGGATAATTCTTCTCCAGCTAAAACCTTTTCTAAAGCGATAGTTGGTTTAGTATTAAAAATATTATTATACAAGTTTTAATAGATCTAATCTAATTATTTATTGATATATAACTTCTTTCAAATTTAGTCTTGTAACGAATAAATAGAATTAAGAAAATATAGTTCATAATTGCAAAATAGCTTATCTTACTTTGTCTCTGAATCAGAAATAGGAGATATTTTAAATGATGTTTTGGGAGGAAAACGACTTAATTTCAAAGATTGTGTAAAACTTATAGGATCTGATGATATTTATGCAATCGGGCTAGTAGCTAATCTATTAAGAGATAATCTTTTTGGCAAAACTGCTACTTTTATAAATAATATTATTCTAAACTACACTAATGTTTGTGTAACTTACTGTAAATTTTGCGCTTTTTACAGACCACCTGGACATGAAGAATCATATACTCGTACAAAATTAGATATATTAAAAAGAATTTCCATCTCCAAAGAACTGTTTGGAATAACTCAAATACTTTTTCAAGGTGGACACAATCCAAATTTGTCGATAGAATATTACGAAGATATTTTCAAAGATATTAAAAAGTATTATCCATCGATTTCAATCCATGGTCTTTCTGCCTCTGAAATAGATATGATAGCAAAAGTTGAGCGAAGTAGTACAAAGGAAATATTATCTAGATTAAAGATGTCGGGTTTAGATTCTCTTCCAGGTGCGGGAGCAGAAATTCTTGTAGATGAAGTTAAGTCTAAAATAAGCCCTCTTAAAATCAAAAGTAATGATTGGCTCAGGATAATGAATGAGGCGCATGATATGGAAATTAGTTCTTCTGCAACTATGATGTATGGAACTGTAGAAAATGATTATGATATTGCTCAACACTTGATGAAAATATGTGAACTACAAGAGAAAACTAATGGTTTTATAGCTTTCATTCCTTGGGGATTTGAACCTAATAAAACTCAATTGCAATTGGAAGGATTGACCAAATATTCACCTGGAGGGTTAAAATTGTTAAAGATGATATCCATCTCAAGAATAGTCTTTTATGGTTTAATTCCTCATATTCAGTCATCATGGTTAACAAATGGAATAGGTATGGCACAGTTAGCACTATTTTTTGGAGCAGATGATTTTGGGGGTACCTTAATTGGTGAAGAAGTTGTAAGTGCCACTGGAGCACGTTCTACTGAGCTAACTTCAGCCAAGATAATTGAATCCATTCAACAAGTTGAATTTCATGCTGCTGAGCGCGATAACTTTTATAATATTATACATTTTTTTTAGTATAATTTTTGAAATTGATATTTTATCTAAAAATTGTATATCTTTATAAATTTTTTATAAAATAAAATAATAATTACAAAATTCTCTATAAATAGTAAGTACGTTTAAATGTCTAATTCATAAAATAGAGCTTGATATGTCTGTTGGTATTGATGATATGGCCCTTTATGTTCCCAAGTTATATGTCGATTCAAAAGATTTTGCGAAGGCAAGAGGAATTGACCCTCATAAATTAGAAAATGGGATAGGTATAAAGAAAATGGCCATTGTTGATACTAATCAGGATCCAGCATGTATGGCTGCTAATGCTTGTTTAAAGCTAATGCAGAAAAATGACTTGAAACCAAATGATATAGGAAGAGTGTATGTAGCTACTGAATCAGCTCTGGATGAATCCAAAGCAATGAATTCCTTCGTGATAGGTATGCTCGAACAGATTTATGGTGAAGACTCATTTGAACATGCCGGCGGAATAGAATGTAAATTTGCTTGTGTGAGTGGTTCCTATGCTCTATATGATAATGCTAATTGGATTAGGGCCGAAGAGAATAACGGAAGTGCAGCCATCGTCATAGTAAGTGATATAGCAAAATATGATTTGGGTTCTGCAGGAGAATATACTCAAGGAGCAGGTGCAATAGCAATGCTTGTCAAAGAAAATCCTAGATTAGTTATTTTTGATCCCAAAGTTACTTCTACGATTATTAAAAATGAGTATGATTTTTACCGGCCGTTTGGAAGAGAAACTCCTCTTGTTAATGGTAATTATTCTAATTATTTGTATCTAATTCAAGTCAAAAAAGCCTTTGATAGTTATAAGGAAAAAGTTTTAAGAACTAATTTGTTCCAAATAAACAGCGATGAATCAATAACAGATAAAATTGATTATATTAGCGTTCATCTACCTTATCGGAAAATGGGTGAAAAAGCATTGGCTTATCTTTTACGACATGAATGGAGACATCTTCCAAGATGGAAAAAAATAATTGAAGAAGTTGGAATGGAGGAACCAGTCCCAAAGGATCCAAGAGGAACAATTGAATCTATTCTAGCCGATAAAGAATTTATGAAAGCAGATGATACCTTCAGACGTGCCTTTATAAAAACAACTTTCTTTAAACAGGTCTTCGAGCAAAAGATGTCAAGTTCTCTTGAAGCATCTACAATAATAGGAAATATATATACTGCATCTATGTACATGGGATTACGAAGTCTACTTGAATTTGAATATAAGAAAAATATTGATTTAGCAAATAAGAGAATAGGATTTGGTTCATATGGAAGTGGAAGTAGTGCAATGGTTTTCAGTGGCGTGGTCCAAGAAGAATATAAAGAAATAGTAAAAGACATGAATCTAGAAATGGAAATAGGAAATCGTACTAAACTTGATATGGCAGAATATAAACGTCTTCACTCTAATGAACTACCAATAAATGAATCCTTTTTGGATCATGAGAAAGAATTTGTTCTAGTAAAGATTGGAGGAAATACATCTGATAAAGCTGGACAAAGAGACTATCTCTTTTGTAACTAAATAATTTTCTAATTTAGACACTTTTAATATTATGCTCTTATATTATATATAATAACTCTGTCAGTAGGAAGTTATATTATAATATGAATATTTTCGTATTAAGAATCTATCCTAAAAGTGGTTTATAGCTCTATCTTCTTAGAGTTCACCTGTGATATTTGAGAATATACAGAATTATACATGTTTATAATATTCTTATTAAGTTCTAGATAATAGGTAGTAATCTCTATTGCGTCCTTAATAGTTCGTTGTTGATGTTGTCTCAAACTATTATTAGGATACTGTACTAATTGTATATTTGTTTGATTTTTGTCTGGATCGTAAATTATAGGATATGGTGATTTCTTTCTTTGTAAATGTTGTTGTTTCTTGCTCTTTTCTTTTTTTGCGTACGTCTTTTTGATCTTGTTAGTCTTGCTTGATTTCTTGCGATTTAAGATTGGTTTAGATGACAACACAAAAATGCGAAATGCGAACGTTCTTGTTTAAAAAAATTTGTATAAAAAATATATACTTTCTAGTTAAACAAAATTATTATACAAGATTATTGAATTTGTAATTTGAATATAACTCCCATATATTGATAAATCATTTTATGATTTAATGATACACATTATTATGAAGATTAACATGGCCAATCCAACTTAAAATAGTTAAATTTAACTCTTGGAGTTTTAGAAGGATGATAAATTTTATTCTACACTGGAGTCACCAGCAATATATTTCCAGATTTTACAGATAAATTAACAATTGATATCAATATAATAATCAAAAAAATATCAATAACATTATACCTACCAAAACAAATATTAAAAATTGGTCTTATTATCTGTATATATTTAATAAATTTTGTGTAAAAAAATATAGTGTTAACTTTTTAGATATCTACTTACCTTCAGGTTTTGTTTTGTCCTCCACAATTTTATATCTTGATAAAAACTTGTAGGCAACGAAAACTACAAGTGCTATTATCAGAAAATCTATGATACTAGCAATCAAGTCTCCATATTTGAATTGTGACATTGTACCAGACACACCCGTAACATTTGCAGATAGTGTTTCTAGACTTCCTGAGGGCAGGAATAGACCAACAAGTGGATTAATAATATCTTCAACAAATGCAGTAACCAATTTTGATGATGCCTGACCTATGACAAAAGCTATTGCTAAACCTATTATACCAAATGTCTTGAGAAAATCAAAGAATTCCTGAATAAAAGTTCTAGTTACTGGAGTCGATGATGAAGGAGGTAAATCTTTATCTACCATGATTTTAATATATATAAAAAATAACATCTTTCATCAATAATAACGTTTAAAATTATTCACAAGAATGTAAAATATTACATTAACTATATGAAATATTTAGAAAAATTTTAGAATAAGAATTACATTTTTCTGTAATGTTTCGTAAATAATTTTACCTTTTTCATTTTCTATTTCTATTTTATTTATCTAAATTATTATGCAAGTTTTCAAATAATTGGGAAATAGAAAAGAGTAAAAAAACTTTTTATTTTCAGCAATTGACTTACTATAACATCTGTGTTATGTGTTATTATGATCATGTAGTTTATTTTTATTCATGATATGGATCCTATTCTCTATATTCATCTAAATATTTTGATGATTACGTTGTTGCGCCATCTATAGTAAATCCAAAACGATTTAAATTATTTTCAGACTTAGATAAAATAGAATGGAATTAAATTTTAACAAAAAATGACTCTAATTGTGCATTTAAAAAAAACTAAATACAAGATATGTACCTTTGTATACACATAAAACTCGAATCTGTGATCACATTATATTATTATATATTTTGTTTAATATTATATATATTATAATTTTTTATATAAAGAATTTTTGTGAATTATATGTTGAGATGAGAAAAAAGACACAAACGGGTTTTTGTTATCTAGTGCTACCCCTACAACTTCACCAGTATCATCCTTTGCATCTGCAGTTCCAGCTACATGAGTTCCATGACCATTTTTATCAGTAGCAAGATATAAATTTCCGGTAAAGTCCTTCTGTCTAAAAATATTCACATTCTGGTTATTATGTATTCCAGTGTCAAGTATTGCTATATCGTCATTAACACTTCCAAATCCATTTCCAGATTTAGTGAAACTTTGATCTGCATCTATTCTGTTTATACCCTTTGGTAATATTTGGACAAATGATTAAATCTTCTGATCCTGCTCTACGTACTTTACATTTGGATCATGTCTTAATTTATCAAGCTCTGATTGGGTATTAATTTTAGTGAGTGATCCTTTAATAGAATTTTGAAAAATATTTAAAATATCAAGATCTTTGAAGGTACTTGTTTCTATCCTTTTGCCTATCTGATTAATTAGATAATAGGGGTTCTTGACATCGTCCTTGAAAACTACAATGTACTGGTTTGGAATTTTGGGGATGTCAAAAGCGTTTATCTGGTTTTTTTGTATGTTGTCGTCGTTGCTAAAGGATTGGGATTGTGCATAGATTTCACTTGAAATCGATGGGACTGAAAAAAATGCAAAATAAAACATTGACATCATAAAACAGACTATCAGACCTTTTTTACTTTTTTCAATATTTATTTGCTTAAATTATAAATATATTAGGAATTCTCATATTTATTATCAAAAATTTGTTACATTTAATTTTCTATATAATATAATATAACTAGTTATTTTTTACTTTAATTCAACTATTAACATACTTTTAGTAATTTACATTGTTGATTGATATAATTTTTCGAAAAAATTGACGATGAGTCGCATATTATTCATGTTATAAAAAGCTGGATTAATACTTTTATTTAAACATTCATAATCTTTACAAATCTCGATAATAATCTTGCACAATTGAGAGGACATTAGATTTTTATATGAAATAAACGAAAAAATATTATCTTTTGTCAACTAACATAAATAAGTCTAAAACACCTATAAAGAATAAAAGTGAACTATCTGAACAGGTATTTCATGCTATAGCCGATAGCGGAGAAAACGGAGTCTTCCAAACTGAACTTTGTAAATCTTTTTCAATAGATAGCAGAGATGGGTCTAGGTTAGTAGGAAATTTGGAAAAACAGTCTTTGATTTCAAGAGAAAAAATATTGTATAAAGGAAGATGGACATACAAGTTGATAGTAAAAAAGATACCCCAATTAAAAGAAGTAGACAAGAAACCTATTGAAATAGATAGTGTAGAAGGGGCACCTTGTTTTAGTTGTTCCTATCAGCATTTGTGTTCTACTGAAGATGAAATGAGTCAATATAGTCCTTCCAGATGTAGTTGGATTGAACAATGGGTAGTAATTGACTCTAAAAAACGAGGAGAATCAAACTAGTTATAAAAACAGTTTTTATAGTTCAAGAAATGGTTATAACCTGCTATTAAATTTTTTTTCTATTATAACAAAAGCAGATTCAATTTGACTTGTTCCATTAACTTTCCAATTAATATCATCATCTACCAATATAGATGAATGCTTTAATATTCCTTCAATTAATTTTAGATTAGAATTAGTTGGTTGGAGTATTATAGAAGACTTTAATGTTGTAGTTTGTTCAGGAGAAAATTGAGGTCTGCCATTTAATGGAATATCTTCATATGATAGAATACCATGACCCAAGAATTCATCATTTCCAAACAAGTCATATTCCACTTTTGAAGTAGTTGCAGTTTTATCAGATGGATTATATACATTAAATGATAATAATAATTCTACATTATTAGTATCATTAGAAATATTATTTAATGTTATATTAGCTAGCTTGAAATCTATCGCACCTACATCAGGAGCACTGACATAATATTGAATTCTAGGAAGAAAAATTATCGTTATTGCTAGGGCGGATATTACCCCCAATAGAATTATTCTTCTTTTACTAAAGAACATATAATACCAAATTTAGAATTCGTAAAGCGAATTAAAATGTTTCTGTAATAATAGCACTAGTCTTATAACTCAAGTAATTTATATCATATAAGGCATGTTATTTGGTTATGAATTTAATTGATAGTGTTATAATTTGGATCCATCTTCTCGCTGCTTGTATTTGGATAGGAGGATCAATTTTCATTGGTTTGATTCTTGCACCAATGCTAAAAACTATTGGGAACTCAATAGAAGATCGCGTTATTCTGATGATCAAAGTCGGAAGAAGATTTAACAAATTTGCATTTCCATCTTTTTTAATATTAATATTAAGTGGGATATACAATTCTAGATTTTTTTTTGAAGATCCTGATAATTTTCTTACCACTGATTATGGAATATTGCTTTTGATTAAAATTATACTAGTTGTTATTACCTCTATTTTTTATTTTATTCATATCAAAAGTTTTGGGAAAAATATTGAAAATAAACTTTTAGAAAATAATGACTCATTATATGTGAAAGTAATTCGTTCAAGGATAATTAACTATGGAAGAATAACAGTTTTCCTTTCTATTCTTATTCTGTTATTTGCAGCTTTTCTTGATTCTGGTCTAAAGTTAAGATAAGTCATGTATGGAATTCGATAAAAGTAGCACGAAAAATAGGTTTTTTTGGAATAACAACCAAGATTAACATCTTGAATATTTTATGGAATATCTGAAAGTCAACCCTTCTACATTCTTATAGGTAATACCTATACAGTTCAATCAAAGACAACCATCGGTTTACTAAATATACATATTTTGTGCGTGAATTCTATCCAATTGATCTAGCATCTAGTATGACAAATAGTAAGGTATATTTTGTCATATAAGTTGTAATGGTAGAAGTACTTGTATTAGATGCCATTCCAGATCCTTATATTGTCTTTATGGAAATCGATATGGCTGTAAAGACTGTCGATATAATTTTAGTGACTCTACAGATACTTATTTGAGAAATGTTCGAATATCGATGAACACAATTTCACATCTACTCTATCTCTTTACATTAGGTGTACCGGCTGACAGAATTAGATTTTAAGTTTATGCTGATTTATCAATAAAAGAAATAGCATTCAGATCATTAGCATATGCAATATACAATGAATCTTTAAAGCAGTTAGGCAGTTAAGGTTATTTGGATAAAAATTGATGAAGCATTATTTGGTCTTCATAGAAAAGATGAAAAGAAAGATGGTACGCAGTTGAGCCCAGTTATATACATGTAATATGTTGTATTCATTTTGCATACATGGATAATAGTCATCAAAATATTCTATTTTATCGTTGAAATACTGATTGACTCATTTCATTAGACTTTTCTAAGGAAAATGTAAATAGTGTTTCAATCCATTATGTACCATGCTTCATCATAGAATATACGTTCATCTGAATTTACAGTACTATTTCCATATCTTTGAATGATGGATCTAATGAATTTTTTAGTAACAAGTATTTCTATCTCGCTAGATTTGTAAATTCAAAGTACATAACTATGAACTGATTGTATACAAAACCATAGCTAAAAGTGCTGACGGTCAATTTGACTAACAGTTTCATCTATAACGATGACTTCTCTATTCTATTTATAGATTTGACAGGACCCAAACATTTGATCCAGTTAGATAGAAACACATAAAATCTTTTTTTTATCTAAGAGTATTAATATTTAGATGTATTACGTATACTCAATTCAAGAAAATATAGATAGAGAATACATTGCATAAATAGAACGTTGTTAGATATAGCTTTACTGGTTAACTTAATAGCTTGTCTATAATGCTTTCTAGAGCCAAAGTTAGTTTATCTTTTATAAAGAGAATATAAATTTTATAAATTAAATCAAAAAATTATAAAACAAATCTTGTTTTATTTTTTGGAATTGGAAACAAATATGTAACTAGGAAGAGAACAAACCAACTATTTTATCTTCATAATTAGAATATCTAAAAGCTTATGTACCAAATGAATATAACATTATCTGTACTCATCTTAGCAATATTAATTGACAAACATCATGTGATTGGCATATGACTTAAAAAATTTCCAAAACTGGAATATGAACAGACATATGTTATGCGGTCACCGGGATATGAATTTGCCATATCTGGGAATTCACATATCTTGTATTTAGCTTTTTATCAGGAAACATAAAGCCTTCATTAGAAACAGAATCTTTATTTCTATTAATTTTATATTTTAATAAGATTTAATAGCATTATGAATGAAAAAGACTTGTATATTCAAGTTTTTCAGTTGATTTAGTATTTTAACAACAATACAGTTTGGAATTATAATGTTATACTATAGGATAGCCATCTTTTTATATTATGTTTGATTTTGTCAATTAATGAATATCAATATTAATAACAAGAATAATAGATACTACGTTCTTTTTTTTATGGTATCTGTATTTAGTGCAATAGTTTTTCTTGCTAGTTATAAGGACGTTCAATCGGTATTTGCAAATCAAGTTATGGACCCAAACCAGATGCAGACAATGATGAAACAGATGAATAAAACGGGTATGATGATGGGACCAATGATGGGACCAATGATGGGACCAATGATGACAGGGCAGCAATGGCCTATGATGGGACCAATGATGACAGGACAACAACCGCCTATGATGGGACCAATGATGACAGGGCAGCAATGGCCTATGATGGGACCAA
>DATGZA010000004.1:0-12462 GCA_035297365.1 Nitrososphaeraceae archaeon | reverse complement strand
TTTTCTTTTATAAAAGTATTCTGCTAATGATAAATATTTCTGTTCTGAAATATTTTTATATTGAAACTGAGTCATTGTAGTAAAGATGAAGATAAACTCGTATTTTTATTTATGTTAGGTCTATCGAGCATAATAATTCTTACATATTCAAGTTCAGTGGAAGAAGTTAATGCTCAGACCTTTAATAGTACCACAGCAACGACTCAATTCAATCCTACTAAAGTTACAATCAATCCACCTATTGATGTTAACACAGGTCAGACAGTGGCGGTTCCTGGAATGGTAAAAGTATATACAGATCCTATTACAGGTCAGGAGACAGTGGTAGAAGCTAAACCAACAACCCCAGATGTAGAAGGATGGTCTGTAGTCTCTTCAGAATCTGCAAACCTAGATAGTGAACTTAGTGGAGCATTAGGACTTGCTTCTACTACGACATCTCAGTCTCCTGAAGGAATAAATATGATAGGGTCTGGAAACTTTGCCCCTGATATTTTAGGATTATTGAGTACTAGTACTGATCAGATAGTTAGACCTGCTGATAAAGCTGCTACACCAACTTTTAACTCTCCATTAGCGTTTTGTAACACAGGATCAACAACCACTGGTGGTTTCGATCTGGCAGAATATGTTATCACAGGAGATTTTGATAAGGATAAATTAAGAGGAGAGGATAATACGTTTCAAGTTTTCGCAGACCTTGTAAAGGATGATGGTGCAGAAATAGAAGGAAAAGATGCACCATATAAAATGAATATCCTGACAGACGATGGAGACAAGAAGGTAAAAGCAGGTATAAACGAAATTGCAACAATATGTACTGACATACAAAAAGTAAAGAATATAGACAAAGAAACAGAGATAGATTTGGACAAGAGCCCTCTTTTTAAGAGCATGAATTATTAAACTTGGTTCTATTTCTGACAAATCTTAACAACATATATTGTTAGAGTAGAACGTTCACTGCTATAGATCTTTCGTTAACTTAATAGGTGAGGATAAAGTCTCAGACATGACACAATAGAAGTGATGTCTGCATAAAGCAATATGTCCAGTGGAGGATCTTCATATATGCACAACTGTGAAAATCGATAAAATGAAATATAATTTTTAGAGGAATTTATTCACAAAATAGTAAGTCTAGATTCATAGTTTTGATTATAAAATAATTTTAACAATTGAGTTTCTGGCTGTAAACAAATACGATTTACTGACATATTCCAAAACATTTCATTTTGTTCACAAGGGATATAAGAGAAACAGTTTCATCGAAATCCTCTGGTGCAGATAGGTGAAACATTCAGAAAAATGGGTAAATTTTTTATCTTTATTAACACATGTTTCAGGTACCCATCAAATAAATTAATAATCTAAACTTTTTAGAAGAGGACTATTCTTTAAGTTGATTTCAGTTTTTTCTTGAACATTCTTTATTTGTTGTATGTCAATACATTCTGTTGCAATTTCTATCAGATCAATGTCAGACTTTCCATCGTTGTTTGTTAAAATATTCGCTTTATATGGTGCATCTTTTCCTTCTATTTCTGCACCATCATCCTTTACAAGGTCTGCGAAAATTTGAAACGTAAACATGTCTCCTTTAAGCATATATCTGTTAAATTTTCCTGTGATAACATATTTTGCCATATCGAAACCACCTGCATTGTTTGATGCTCCTATTTCGCATTTAGCTAATGGAGGGTTAAATGTTGATATTCCAGCTTTTAATTCTGTTAAAACTGGCGAACTAGTACTAAGTAAACCTAATCTATTTTGTTCTAATTGTATTTTCTGATCTTTTATGCTATTATTTTTTTCTAATTCTATTTTTCTATCTGCTATTCCAAAAGATCCGATCGGGTAAGGAGGTATACCAGATAATAATAATGCAAGATTATTGTTTACATTCGATATTGAACCGTTTTTTATAATATTCCCTGTCATTTTTGGAAACAGATTTTTTACTTTATCTACGCCTGTTTTTCCTAGATTAGAATCATCAATCCCTAATTCTTTTCCATGCAACTCCAATATTGAAATTATATTTTTATCAAGAGAATGACTAGTTTCCTGTTTTTCTGAATTAGGTTGGAATATTAGTTCTGATTGATAAGAACCACCTTGAACAGCATCAAATGAATTGATAAAAATAAAGAAAATGATATTACCTAACAATAAACATAACAATTTATGTTTTTTTTGTTTATGATAAAATATACTATGATCAAGATTCAATAAAAAAAAAATTCTAAATTTATATTTAACAATATGCAAAATATTTTATCCGAAAAACGATGTCAAATATTTTATATAAAAATGTACCATTATGATACGGAAATCATCTAAGACATGTAATTAAATATTTTGACCATGGTCATATTGTGTTAATAAATAATCATAAGTCTTTTAAAACATGTTAAAAACTTTCTTGTTATCTTTTATCCAGATCAATTACAAGTTAAAATACATGATTTCCTTCGTAAAGATAAACTCTATGGTCGAGTAAATGAAAGACTAGTTCTATCGACTTTAAATGAGATGATGTTTCTTATTAGAATTACATAGATAGACGAAAAATTTTTGCCAATTTTATATATGTTATAGACCAAAATTTAGTATTTTGGGATTATTACAAGCACAGTATTCATCAACACAATATATTCTATCCATCAAATACTTCTGTTGCTTCAATTAGAATTTAATTTGAATTGGAATTTAGTATATTTCTAAATAGTAATGTATTCCAGAATAAAATATCATATGATCTATTGTATTATGTATCTCTAACACAATGATCAAACATGTTTCTCCTTTGAATTCTATTTCTATTAGGAACATATTTGTCACAGGGTTGAATACAGAACTATAACCAAAACTTGATACCTAATTAAATCATAGTTTCATCTTGTATAGATATAGAGATTCTTTTGTGCCCTACTGAATATATACAATGATCATATAGTTCAATTCTTACCAGAACTCGATGTAAATTTTGAACCGTTATATTTCAATGTTGTAGATGTATTCAATAGATTAA
Organism: Nitrososphaeraceae archaeon; assembly: GCA_035297365.1. Taxonomy (GTDB): domain Archaea; phylum Thermoproteota; class Nitrososphaeria; order Nitrososphaerales; family Nitrososphaeraceae; genus TH1177. The sequence goes on along the minus strand of DATGZA010000004.1, from coordinate 9,425 downwards.
GATCAAGAAATACATTTTCATAAAAAAATATATATTTCAATAAATTGGGATGTTCTATTTTACTCCAAATAATTAATAAGATAGATTAAAAATAGAGCATTCACTGCAAAAGATATTTTCATAATTTAAAACCTTGACTTCCCGCATAATCAAGATAATGGTTGATGTGTTACTATCTTATAAATAAATTGTAACCCAAAAATATCGTCATCTCTCAATCCTCGTAACCCATCCCTATGAATTGGCCACATTACTGCATGCTCATATTTAGAATGTCCTAACCCTATTGCATGACAAAATTCATGAAGTAGAACAGCATAAACATCATAATAGGTAGAGTTTTCTGCTAATTGTTTGTCAGTTGTCCAATGACAATCCCTTGTATTTATTGTTACATAACTTTTGGCAATTTGTCCCTTTAAGGGTGGAATAGTTATACCGTTTTGTATACTCAGACCACGCTGAAATTCATGTTCATGGTATTGATCACCTATCCAGTATCCAAAACGGTCTCCGAATGATATTAATATATCTGCATTCGAGTCAACATTTTTAAATTTAAACCCAGGAACATATTTACTTATATCTTGAGTTATGTTTACCATTATTGATTGTAATGATTCCAAAGATACATCAGAAGGATTATTCTTAAAAGCAAAAGTAAGCTCTGTTTTTGGAAAGTATCCGTATATTTTATTTTCCTGCTCATCTAATTTAAATTCCAAACTATCATCTTCATCTAATATGTTAATTGGAGAAAGCGAATAATCTAATCTTTTATTATAATCTAATCTTTTATTAATATTAGAATTATCTAATTGAGTTTTTTCAAAAGGAATATAAAAGTCTGTAAAACACTGTGGAGAATTTATAAGTGTTGAAGTATTATTGTCTACTACTCCGGTAACTGACAAATTGTGATTTTTTTGAAAAATCTTAAGTTTTATTTCAGTATTTTTATCAAATATGGATTTGTATGATTTATCTTTTATTAGTAAATATTCTTTTGGTGAATCCCTAGCAATATATCTATCCAAATACTCATTAAGAAGCATTACATTGTCGCCTCTATCATTTATTTTTAATCCCTGGATATTTTTCATTCAAATATTTAAGTAAAGTCTATTATTTGAATTTTTTCTGTGCTTTTCAAGATTCCTCAATATACCGATTTTTAGATACCAAATAATGATCAGATTATTTTAGATCTGAACATATAGTATTATATTCTAAATAATAGTCTATTTATGTTTGTTATCCTCTTATCGCTGAACAAGTAAATAAAATTGTTATTTTGAGGAATTGCTAGTATCCGTTGAATAATTGATCGTATACTTCATTTTTGCCTCTTTTCATTTAATTTAGAAAAATATTATCTTTAGGTAGAGAAGTGCAAGTTTTAGTGACGGAAAACATCAAAATAAAATACATTATTGCAAACTATGGATCTTTATCTATGAGAATATGTAAACTTAGCTTCCCTGTCTTTTGTATTTCACGTTACATTCTACGTCATATCTTTCTTTTATTAGAATCCGATATTGATTTATTTAAAATTATTTATATTGATGTAAAAAAAGCAGCAATTATGATAACAATTACGTCAAATGTTATAATTGTTTATTTCAGAGTATAATGTCACCAGAATTACTTATTACTCTAGCTATTTCTCCTTCTAAATTCGCTATAGGATCAAAACTACGGAGGCTCCCAAAATTTAAATTAGTTAGAGATTCTATTTTTCGCAAAGGTACCTGATAAGTCTTGTAATTTCCAAATGCAAATTCCAAGTCTATTAATAGATTTTTTTGTGTCTGTAAATATCCTGTCGCAGAAATATCATTATTGTCCTTTATCATTACTGCTACTTTCCAGAATTCTGCTGGAATTTGAAATTTACCTCTATATAGAACATCATCACTTCTAAAAATAGGGCCAGTAAAAACATTTACCTTTAGATCATGCTTATTAGTATTTTGTAAAATATATTCTTCAAGATCCAACCATGTCTTTTGATTTAAGTTTTTATGTTGAGGAGAACAATTTGTAAAATGAAATGTATCCTCGTTTGCTACTAACGCTGAAGAACCCCATACAGGATCCAATCTTCTAACTAAATGTCCTTTATCTAAATCATTGTTTACATAAAGTTCCGGTCCATATTGATACTTTTTCTCAATTCTTGGATCATAGTACCAGAAATCATTTTTTCGAGGAAGATCTTGTAATTGTGTTCCATCTATATTAACACCGGTAACAATAGCAAGATTTCTTGATTTACTCATAACAACTGAAAAATTAGTATACTTTAACTCATATCCACTATTATCTTTTAATGGTGTCCTGTCATCCTTTAATTTATCAGAAATATTAGGTAGAGGGAATTTATGGCCCAAAAAGTCTGGATTGTAACCTGATCTATTTGAATACGAATCTATGCTTAATTCCTGTACTTCCATATGATTTTACACCTGTTCGGTTAACTTTAAAAATTCATCCAAGATTGGCTTCATATGGGCTGGGATTTGTTCCTTTACATCTTCCAAATGTTTAATAATTGAACTAATACGAACACTTTCATTAGCTATCCAATCAATCATATTATCTCCCATATCTTCTGTCCATATTTTATTATCCTTCGTTAAATAATTACCTTGGGCATCTGTTTTGGGAACACCGCTGTGATGTAACGATACTACATTCCATTGATCATTAAAAACTGGTGAGCCTGACGATCCTGGACTTGTGTCTGTAATAGAATGCACATAATTATCAAGTATATCTACTACTCTATTTTCTCTTAGACTAACTTGTTTCATTTCGCCACGAGGATGCTGAATAACAGTAACATATTCCCCTATGATTGCTTTTCCCGTTTCTTTTATCAACTTGAGATAATGAAATTTAGAAAGCTCTTGGCCATCTTCTGATGTTGGATTAACATCAACTAACGTAAAATCTAATTCTTTGTTAGTATAAAAAAATTTGTTTGGATCAAGCCGAAATTCAACCATTGGTTTGGAACGATTATTTTCTCCCTTTTCATAATTAAATTGTGCTAAACTTTTTTTACTACTTTCTAAGTTACGTAAAACGTGATTATTTGTCATTAATAAAGATGGAGATACCATGAAACCAGTTCCATGTCCTAAAATATTGTCCATTTCATCAATCACCTCAATTCTACATGCACATTCTGACACTCTTTTTCCCTTTTCAAGATAAAAAATAGGCATTAGATCGTTACCTCCTATCACACGTTCGATTGTTAAATCCGGAAGATCTTCTTTAAGTTGAATTATCCTACGTGCTACTCTTTCCTGAGTGTCAAGATTTAATATAGCCTCTGGATTCCCTTTTGCTAAAGTTTGCAGATTCTCAGATGTTTTTTGTTTTCTATCGTTATACCTTTTAATTGCATCATCATCTACATTTATACTATCTGTAAGTGTTTTATCAGTCACATTCGTATGAATTATGTGGTTGCTTTTAAATTTACTGCTAACTTCAACTGTCTTTTGGTAGAGTTCATTTCTAACAGGTTTTCTAAATTCTGTCATATCATTATAACGTATAGATCTCGCGCAATTAAATGAGATCTATATTTCACCTGGCTTCCTATGTATCCATTTCCTATAATATTATCTTTATTATTCTATAATTCACCGGATCGTGTACGATACCTGAAATATGATCCTAAAGCATGTCATTTCAAAGATTTATAACAATAAAACATGAAAGAAATAGACACATATAGGACACAGAAAAGAAGAAAATAAGGTCTGCAAGAGACGTTCTGCAGCAAGATGATGGGTAATAATTAAGAGAGCTAATTCATAGGGTGACAGAATCAAGAAATTATTTACATGATATGAAAAGAAAACAAAATTATCGCGGTCTTGTACAATTATCTAATAGTACAATAATTCTCTATAGAATATTAATTTTGGATAGTCTCTAAATTAACTGACGAACAGAACTAATTTTTCGGCGCCGAAAAATTAAGAAGAATATGTACACTGCAATTACTGTGTAAGATTAATTGTATTTCAATCTCATTTCAAAGAATATATTCGATAAGTATAATTGTTCTAACATGCTTTTTATTGTTGAACATTTTTAAAATAATTAATAAGAAATCAACAAGCTATATTCGTACCTACTTTTAAAGATCCTTAGATAACGAACACAAATTATAATTATCATTTGAAATTTGCATTTTAAAACAGACTCTTTTTATAATAAACGATTCAATAATATCTCTTAAGATCCAACAAATAAGAAGAATTGAGACAATAAAATCGTTAAAATGATAACTAAAAGAAAGAATGATGAGAGAATTTTTAAGAAATCCTAAATCAGGTCTAGAGTTAGAAAAATCATGTTATAAAAAAGTATTCATTCACCCTACATAATTAAAGCTATTTTTATATAGACAATTATTATTCTATACCTTTTTAACTGTCACATCTATATCGGTATGTTCCTGTTGTGTAGAAATCTGGTAATAACCCGTAGTTATATAATCACCTGTACTCACTTCACCGTCGCCGTCAACATCTACATGGACCGATACCACATACATTCCTCTTGGATCCTTAATTATCCCAGAAAGTGAAAATGAAAACTCTCCCGGCTCGACATTCTTTATCACCTGCTTTGCAATCGTTTCAGAAGGTGCATCTTGTCTTGAAACATCAAGCAGACTTACATAAGCTGTGGCCTTATCAAACGACGTGGCATTTTGTTCAAACTTTACTTTACCAGTCACTACAACTTGACTCATGCTATTAGAATACTAATATCGATCTTATAATTACTATTTTTTTAAAAAAAAAGAAAGAGAGTTATGCTATGCACACTTTGTACAGATTGTAGTAATGCTTATAACGTTGCTTATATATCGATTTTTGCGTATATCTGTATAGACACAAGTTGTATCGTGCAAGATATAGGTAGAAATAGCAAAGGTATTTTTTGATATGAGTTTTTCTGTAGTATTGCAGGTATCTAAGTGCAGTTTTTCTATGTTTTACGCAATTGACAGTGGCTAATGATGCAGGTTCAGGTGGTGGTATGGGTATAGATGGTGTCAAAGTTTGAGTCTGTCCTTCTAATTCTCCTTCCATCAATTCTTCACCCAAAATATCTCCTGTAGCTCCCAGATCTGATCCTACTGTGGGAAGACCAACTACTGGTTCTGTGAGTGTTCTGATACAAATCCGGTACGCCGTCATGTATCTTAAGCATGCTTTTTTCTGTGCCGGATTGCTTGTGTACTTGTATAGACAACACAAATATCTTGCATAATTTAGGTAGAAATAACAGAGGTATTTTTTGAATCCGGTTTCCTTATACATCCTAAGCCATCTTTGTGCTTTGGTGCGATACTTGAAACATTTGAAATGTGGTGGGACAATTGGTGCCTGTTCCATCATCTCAGGTTCCATTTCTTCAAGGCCTCCTTCCATCATCTCAGGTTCCATTTCTTCAAGGCCTTTTGGACATTCTGGACAAATCTCTTCTCCTCCAAGACCTTCCATTTCGATATCTTCAATATCTATACTTTCTGGTAAAAGGGGTCCTGGTCCACCTGGTATCACCGGTACGACTGGTCCAACTGGTCCAACTGGTCCAACTGGTCCAACTACGGTGCAATTTCGGTACAATCTCATATAGTTCCTGTAGCAATTCAAGTATATTGGATTCCCAGTAGCTCTGTACTTGCAGTCACAATAACGTGCGAAATACCAGTAGTATCTACAGAGGTATATCCTTTTCTGGGTTGTACGGTACAAATTATATTGACGTCGGGCTTCTATCGCAAATACGAGACATCTGTCAATTACACATTCTGGATACGTTTGTTTCACAGCAGCTATATCAAATGGGCTCAATCCTTGTCTTTGACCCATACATTCTGCTCCTGCCTGGAGTGGTGTTATCGTGTCCTGTCCATTCTTTGAAAATGCCTGTCTAGGATAGTGCATGATCGAACAATAGTCATACTTGCCTATGTCTATACCACTGTTAAGGTACTGAGAAAAGTTGCTCTGATATTGAGGATCGATATTGGCCCAGTTTATCCTGACGTAGGTATCTCGATCATTTCTGCTCTGCTCATGGAAGAGTCCTATCGCATGACCTATCTCGTGAATAGCATTTCCTGTGCTACAACCCGTGCCAAGGGATATTATCTGCTGGCCACCTCTTCTACCAACCATTGACCAACATCCTCCTTTGTCAGTAAAGTATACCCAATCTGCTTGTGTAGTCCTTTTGACAAACTTGAAGCCGGTTTTTTGTGTCCAATGGCTCATGGCGTCAGTGACACGTGTTTGGTTTGGTAAGTTGGGGTCTATTTCATATGGCATGGTACAGTTTGGCCACCTGTATTTGTTGCCCGCACCAGGAATGATCATACCAGCTTCTAGAGGAAGATCTATGATACCAGCTGCTTCACGGGCCTCTTCCTCTACAACCTTTTTATCTAGAATTTCGGGTTTATTGCTTTCCTTCAATTCGTCTACAGTTCCAACACAGATATCTCCTTCTGCAATTGCATATCCACCTACCTCAAGATATTCGACTTTAGCATTAACAAAACCAGGTCCCGACCAAAAACCAGTTTTTGATTGACGTTCGGATGTTAAAAATTCTGTTTCATCATCATTTTGACTTTTTTTTGATGACATGTTATGTGCTTAGTTTGGTACGATAAAAATTTTTTGGTCATCCATTTTTCGTTTGATTTTTTCTGACCCATTTGATCACATATTTGACCTATTTGAGGCAAACCATAAATGCTTTAGGCACACATCCAGCACTTGAAGAATAGAATAAAAAGTTTTGATGACTATTATCCCTGTACACTAAATGAATGTAATATATTAATGTATATAATTGGTAACAATTCTTTTATTTCTATTATATATACAACGATACTATCACAAATAATCATAATGATTTTGAGTTACAGAAGGTGAATGTTATCTTAAATTAACAGAGCCAATATTTTGGTATTTAGCATAATTTGATATTTAGTATTTATATTTTAAATAAGATTTACAAACAAAAATTATTTATGTAAGCAGTACTAACGAAGTTAGTGTCTAACCATCACTCACATGGACATCTTGTTAATGTCCATGGTTTTCTAATGCTAGGTACAGAGAAACTATACTTGTGTCATTTGCCGATGTATCATATGCCCGCCCATTCCTTTCAGACAATATTAGAAGCCGAAATTGATAGAGATGGAATGGATAATTATCTCAGAATAAAAAAAGAAAATCCTGATAAACCTGTTATTGTATTAAACAAATCATCGATGACATTAGAGGAGCTTGCACATTCGTTTTCCTTTTTTGGCCCAATTCATTTTGCAAATGAAAATGGTGATCCTGATGGTGGTCCTATAGGTCAAACTAAAGTAAATATAAAGAAAATACTTTTGTTTAAGAAATTGAATGAAAATAGTCCTGATTATCCAGCACATCTTGAATATTATCTATTTGGAACAAATTCTGATTGCTATCTTTCTCACCTGTTATCAAAAGCTCCAAATTTTGAACAAGAATTAGGTGTATCAATATCAGGCTCTTTACTTGATACCAACGAGTCACATTTAATGAAAATATCTATTCCTTCCGTTGAAGAAAAAAAATACAACATATTACCACAGATCCTCTTACTCAAAATGAATACACCATAGAAACGGAAAAAAAAGAAAAGTTTCAAATTTCTGTTACAAATAGGTACTGGATAAATAATACGATGCTAAATCCTCCTAAATCTCCAAGGCCTTCAATAACACACTAAACAAAAAGGCTTACACCTAGTACAACATTAATAAATGATCAATGATAGTCGTACAATGTTGAAGAGGCAGAGATTTCTAGGTATTGAATAGTTCTGTCACAAAGATTCCAGCGGTTTGCCTACGATGGCGGCAACATATTCATATGGATAGCATGTTTCTCCTTTTTAATTTGGCAACAGCTTCATCGCAATTGCGAAACAACACCGATATAGAAAGAGAGATTAACAAAGAATGTGTATATAGAAATTCACAAAAACGATAAAATTTCTCCTCTCATTCCTGCCACAACATCTGACTGAAACCCCGACCAGTGGGATGGTCGATAAAAATACCACTGAAATAGGAGTTCAAGAAAACAGCTCATAAAATCGGCGAACTGGAATCTGCATCAAAGATTAATAACACAATTTAAAAAACGAAGATAAAAAATTCTACTGCCTTTTTATTTAATCTTACTGATCTTATAAGTACTACAAGTAAAAGTGATAGCGATTCGGCAGCATGAGGTAGTTCTGAGATAAATGTAGATTTTAATGCTGATGGAATTGAAGATAAGGCTATCGGAATACTAGGTGAACATTTTGGTTTTATAGCTGATGCAGGTACAGTACACATCATCTACTGCTCTTCAGGGGTTTGTCAGCTACCGCTCTTTTACCAGACCAGTTTTGGAGACAAGGTTTCAATCAACTAGAGGATGTTACCGAAGCCATTAATTTCTTTTGTTCATCTCTCTATCAAGGTGACTAAAGAAGAGATTAATATTATTACTATCCAATGAAACCAAAATAAAGCTTTAGATTTAATTGTCGATAGTTAAATAATAGACAATAATATAGACATATGCACAGCTGCTGACTAATGTCTTGGAAATGGTTATTAATATCCACATGTTTCCTAAAATGATTATACATGCCAAGAATAAACTTATTATTTACATGTCCACATAACGGAACACAACATACAGATAAAGTAAGAAACAAAGATAACTGTGATCCTGGTGAATTTAGCATAGATAATGATATTGGAACAGAGGATCTTACCGAGCGTATCATTACACACATACGTCGATTAAGCGGAAAAGATCCATATAAACAGATTGCAGTGGTTGACCGGGAGTACGTTGATCATAACAGAGAACAACCATGCGCATATGAAGTGTCGGATCTTCAAGCCCAAAGAGCTTATGACAAATACCATAATGGAATTTTAGAAATAATTGAAGAAATGCTTCCTCAAAATGAGAATGGTATTGCCTTTCTATTTGATATTCACGGTACAGAAAAGGTAGAGGTTAAGGGTAATTTTATTGAGGTAATTGTTGGAACTGATAAAGGACATTCGAGGCAATCATTGACCGAAATTGATCCTGATTATTTCTGGGGGCCCCATGGTTTAATACCTCTATTTAAAAAAAAAGGTATAAGAGTATTCCCACGTAATCAGAGCGAAGAAATGGTGGATTTCGAACTGGACGGAGGATACACCATACAAAAATATGGTAGTTCTCAACCTCAACCAAGAAAGGGACTGGTAGCAATACAAATTGAAGTTATTCGTTCTATCCGAGGAGGTACGTATTGCCGTGAAAAATTTGCTGCAG
>DATGZA010000003.1:0-24980 GCA_035297365.1 Nitrososphaeraceae archaeon | reverse complement strand
GAGGTTGTCATTACTACTTTATCATTCGCTCTAGAAGAAAACTTTTTACATCATCTTCATGAGTTCTTAATAACTCTTCAAAGGTCAGATCGAGCTCTCTAGTTCCATTATTATCCTCTGCTAGAATTCCTCCTACGGTGTCGATAGTTGCTCCAACTGTTACGTTCATCGCTTTAATATTCACACTATCATCAGCATTAGAATGAATTACTACGTTCTTACCCAAATTCTTTTTTGCATGGTTGACCATCATTTCCAGGGTTTTTTTGTATTCTGGTTTCTTGGTATAATTTTTTAATTCTTGTCTTATTGTATTAAAGGTTGAATCCATGTTTTCATTAATTGCATCAAATAAGATCTTTTTCGCGTTTAACCTAGCCGTCTCCACTATCCTACCCGCCTCCCTTTGAGATTTTACTTTTGCTTCATTAGCGTAAAAATCTTTGAGCTCCTTTATTGTAGATTCCTTTGATTTTTCAATGGCTGTTTTTTTTTCGGTAAAAGAAGAATCCAGGAGGTCTATTTTTCTTTTTTTTCTCTCATCAATCTCTCGCATGAAAGTGAACAGGCTTGTCATCTAACAAGTCGCCACTTAGAGTATTCCTAACAGTAGAATTATTCCTAGCACGAAACCGATAATCCAAAGAGTCTCAGGGATTACGAAGAAGAATAGAACCTGTCCAAACTTCTCTGGTTTCTCTGCTATTATCCCCATTCCTGCCGCACCTATACCTTGCTGAGCATTTCCAGTACCTATAAGACCACCTGCAATTGCTATTGCTGCCGCAATTGCCAATAGTGGCTTTGTCAAATTTGAACTAGTTGCTGTTGATGTCTCTTGGGCGAACACTTGTGTAGAAGATAATGTAAAAGCAGCTATTGCCAATCCTGCAATAATAGTAATAATTGACAATTTTGAACCATTATATCGCATCATTACTAGATAAGGTTAATTATATGGTTATATTAAGAGTTTTCTCCAAATTTCCTAAGAATTTGTATGCAACCTATGAAAGAATAGGATAGTTTTTTCAATTAATTTCAACTAAAGCTTAATAGATTGCATTTTTTAACTCCTATATCATTTAGTAATTTGAAAAGATATTTCAAGCACTATAGCCAGCCTATTACATAAGAAATAAAAGGTGGATTTTTGGGAGATAACTGAGGTTCAATAGATTCTTCTATAATATTTAGTATCGTATAAAAAAAATTCAACCTGCTCATCGAGATATTTCTCTGCTGACTCCGATTTTATAAATTTCATAAAAGGACGACGTAATTTGCAATGCGAATTTAGTGAACTAGCAAATGATATCTGTATTTACGTTACTATCAAATTGATGTTACTGATGATTTGTGAGTGGTTTGTTAATTTTTTTTGCTAAATATTTTACACTTCGAGCTAAGTTTGAATAATACTAAAAAAAATTTTAATTGTTGGTTATATGGTCATATTATGTAAAACATACTGAAAATTTGTTGTTTGTATTAGCTGTAAATTAAGTCGAATCAACAATTAATTAAGAATTTTCATTAAATTACCCAGTCAAATTTTGCTCAGTATTCGTTTGATTAGAAGTTATATTTGCAAGAGCGCTTGCAGTCGCGTTAACAATAGTTTCTGTTGTATTTCCAATAGATTCAACGAATGAAAAATTCTCCAGCGGGTTATCTCCAGTCAACTTTTCTAATTCTTCGATACTCCCTACTTCCATCCCATTTTGAGATGCGTTTTGTGCAAAAACGTATGTAGTTGATGTCAGCGCCACCAGACTAGCAAAGATAACCAATGTAATTCCTTGATTCATAATAAATTTCTGATTCTAATCATATATTATCTTTTATATTCATAGAAGGTCTAATAAAATTTGAATATTTTCATACGTTTCTGGATGAATTGCAGAACTAATAACTTTGTTTCGCCTCTCAAAAAAATACATTTCTAATATTTTTTACTTATCTTTTTAACCCAGATCCATAATCGAAGTTTTTCACTTCAGGCATGAATCATCGCGTCATAAATGATATGCCAATGTTATCCTAAGCTAATAAATTAAAAAGATTTATTTCTGGTCCTTGAATTTCAGATGCGAAAATAACTTAAAAGAACACTATTTTAATCCTTTTGACATATTTTTTACTGACCACCAAGATGGAGATAAAAAGGGTTCGAGATTAAGAAAATAACGAGAAAGTCCATTGTGAAAAACTTGTGAAGTTAACCACACATCAGAAGGCTATCATTGAAAGAGATTACAATGCTAATAAAGTTTGTTAGTTAATATTATTTATTGGGAATTACAGAAAAATTGGAAAGCATTATAAGAATTTGCAGATATGAAGACGACATAGATAAAAAAGTAGTGTTGTTACTTCTGATTGATAATTTGCTGTCTAACAAAAATAAATTAAAAATTCCTTCGTATGTCACAAGAGACTATATTGATGTGGTTTTAAATGAGCTAGAGAAAAAGATAGAATATCAAAAGTTAATATGAAATATAGGATGAAAATACAGTATTTGATTGTAATTTTCCCGAAATTTTAAATCAGAATTACTCTACAATCACACAATATCCAAATACTAATTATATAAAATGATTTCTTCTAGGTCTAGAATTCTTATTATATATTTTATAATTCAAAATAATTACTAAAAGTACCGCTAAAATTTCCGTTTAAAATAAGTCCAGATTTTTATAATTCTCTTTCAAGAATAATAAAAAATTTTAATAGCTATAAATTTATAATAATAGGAATGATTTGAGAGCGAAAAAAATTATGATTATAGAGGATGAATTAGATATTTTATTATTGTATAAAGACTATTTGGCAAACAAGGGATATCAGATAATAGGAACCTCTACTACTGCAAATGAAATTCTAAAAGATTATGAAAGTTCTCTTCCAGATATTGTTATGCTAGATTATAAATTACCAGGAAATATGAATGGTCTTGAAGCAGCTAAAATGCTCTTGCAGAAAAACAAGGATTTATCGATAATACTGGTTACTGCTTTTGATGAGGTAAAGAAGGATATAAATAAAGATCCTTTCTTTTCTAGTAAAAAAATCTCAGTTCTTATTAAACCAATTAGATTGAACTTGCTTGAAAGACATATAAGGAACTTTGGAAATGTTTTTCAAAAAAACAAGCGCAACAAATAATATTAGATTAAATTATGTTTGCTATCTTATATATAGTCAATCTAGATTTATAATTTTATTGTGTAAATATAATATCATCAATAAATTTTGTATATTTGACTATCTCACAGACTTTAATCTAATAGTTTTAGAAGATGTACATTTCTGATGCTTTCTGCTTTTCTACGTCTAGATCTATTATGTATAAACACGTTTTTAATATTTCTATCGTATACGAAAGCCTAGTAATATCTATTACATCTTTAGTATTTCTTAGATCGTAGTTTAATTGAATTGTGGCATCTTGAATTATTGTTCTTAAAGAGTACAAGTCATCAACTTTTTCACTCACAAATTTCACCCACATCAGGGTTGCTATTTCGACTGATTCATGATATTTAATATTATTTAGGAAATTATTGTCATAGTCTCTGATTACCTTATTTACAATTTCCACAAAATTTATTTCAATTTTGAGGGTCATTTTAATCAAAACCAAAATAAAGAAGACGATTTTTAGTAAAGATCTCTTTATTCATTTTTTGATACTGCATTCTCTGGTAAATGAGGAAAAATTTGTTTTACGTCAAGAAATCTTTTTCGTAGTGTTACAACACTCATATTTCCTGCATTTGCAATTTTTGATTGAGTTATTTTTTCCCCTTTTTCTAGACAAGCACCATATAAGGTAGCAACCGATAAAGCTGTTGGGTCCTTTCCATACGAAATTGGATCGTCGTTAATTAACGTCATCATTTCTAATGCTCTAACCATAGTTTGTCGAGTTATACCTGCTATGCCAGCAATTTTTGTCATGTGAGTGGTAGAGTCAATTAACGGTAAATTGATCATTAAGTGTCTCAGAATGAGACGATAACAACGGCCTGCAAATACTTTATCAGCATTAACAGAATTGGCTATTTCACCTATTGTACGAGGAACTTTCAATTCCCTACAAACCACATACACACAAGCAACAATGAATTCTTTAATAGACCTACCTTTTATTATTTTCAAGTCTACTACTTTACGGTAATAATATGCTGATTTTTCTATAATTGTTTCGCTTAATGACAGCTTATCTTTTATTCGCATTAGGATGCTAAATGCCTTCTTTAAATTTCTATGATAGCTTCTGTTACTATTGGATATCTTGTTCCAATGACGTATCTTAACTGCTTTTGATATTTGTCTAACATTCAGTTGATTGCCATATGCATCTACATTTTCCTGAGAAATTGTAGTAGATAATCCTTTGTCATAAATAAGCAGTGAATTTTTTTCCAAGTTTTGCGATCTATCAACTGAAATATGATCTGTAATGAACTGCTCACAATTTACTACCCCACAGTTAGTACAAATTATCTCACTGCTAAGGCTGTCAAAAACAAGGTTTGAATTTTTACAATTAAAACAAATATCTTTTGCTGTGTCTGGTTTCTGTAACTTTTCTACTAATTTACTCACATATGGAAATTATTTTTGGAATTAATAAGGAATAGGTTTACATAGTACGAAAAAAATTATATTATTTACAAATAACTACAAGCGAACACAAAGAAACACAATTATATGCGCTTTCCGTTCTCAAGTGTAGTGAAATCTGTTACACGATCCTTTAGAATTGATGATCCCCTATCTAAGATTCTAGATGAAGAAGCGGACAGAATGGGCATTTCCATCAATGCATTGGTTAATATAATTATTAAACAATATTTGGATTTCACGCGTTACTTGTCAAAAATTGACATGGTTATCATTAACAGAGAGCTCTTGACGATTTTGTTAGAATCCTTAGAAGAGAAAGAGATCTATGATATTGCAATTTTATTTGGAAGTAGTACACCAAAAGATACCATATTATTTTGGAAAAAAGAACTGTCCAATCATACCGTTTTCGAATACCTTGAAAAAATCGTATGTAGATACGGTTTGTTAGGAACTTATGATGAGATATTCCAAAATGACATGAAAACCATTGTTATAAGACATCGACTGGGGAAAAAAGGGTCGGTCTTTTTTGACGGTTATTTGAAATCTACATTGAAAAATACATTAGGATTAGATAGCTCAGTAGAATTGACCGAATCATCTGTAAAAATTCAAATTAAAATATAGTAAAAGATTAGCGATTTAATCCAAAAGTCCCACTGATCTTTATACATCTACCATAAAACGAAATGAAGCAAAACAGTACTAATTAAAGTAGCATTAATCTCTGTTTGGCATCATAAGATTACTAGCTATCAGGGAAATTTTGTCGCTACATGAATTTTTTAACAATTGAAATTTGATTTCGTGACACAATGTTTAATTTTATAAGTGTTATTACAAATTATGAGAATTCTGAAAAATTTTGTAATGTCGACTTGGACAAGATGAAGATTTAAAAATCATAGCTTAAAACTTAAAAATTATTGGAACACAGGATAATAAAATCGAATGGCAATAATAAAATTATATGTTGCTAGATTGGTTTCATTTGCAGCTAATAATTATTTCAAAAATTAGGGATATATACAGATCATAATTCATATTTCATCCATTTGTTTTTAACTATCATATTTTCAAAATCACTTTTACTGCTAAAGTGTTCTTCTATATCATCATCATCCTGAATAGAGTACAGGGAATAACCTGGAAAGTGCTCTACTATAATTGTGGAATCGGATTTCATATCTATAAAAATCTCTAAAGTATTCTTAGCATTTTTTTCAATCAAGTGCTCGCTCATTTTATAACATTCCATCCATCATTTCAATTATTTAGGCAGCAAAGTAGAAAAACAATTTGGATCATTAATGAATAAAAATTCCTAATAAGAAAGCAAATGTGTGCGAATGTGTTGTTGCTAATAAGGTCGAATCGACCTCTTCTAATGAATTTTCGATTTTGATTTATTTGATAAATGAGTAAATAAACATTTTATTCAAAAAAATTTAGATTCATTATTTCACTTTGTTTCTTTAACAAAATTTATTATTCTTGTTCATACTAATAGTCATAATATTATAAACTGAAAAAATTGCTTATCAATAATAGTTTTCCTAGTTCTAGTTTAAGTAAATATTAGGTAATTTTTGAATTTTGAAGTGATTTATAAAAATTGATCGTTTAAAACATTTAATTTTTATTTCTATCCTTGGATATGAACCCTTTTAGTAGTAGAATAAAAGTAATGGATAGATAGTTAAAAATTAGCCGACCCTGGATCCTCGCAAATCGAGGGCGATATCCGAATCTCGATCCGTTAATTACACATATTCGATGATAATGCATTATCCACAACCAAGATAAATAATGCATCATTGCAAAATACATGTTATTGTGATGTGTTTAGAGTTAGACCTTAAGAATCCTATCTATAAATGAGTAAAAAATTAATATTTTATTTGGACGACCTAGACTCTTCTCTGATTTGACTTGTAGATAATATCGATCTAGAAAATTTCACTTTTGTTAGCAAACTCAAACTGCAGTTGCATTTAAATGTCAGCTAATGATGTTAGGACTGTAAAATCATTTATTATTTTTGACATTGTTTATATTAGCAAATTGATAAATGATTATATGCAAAAACCAAGAGTTTTTGTCGTTCAGCAAGATGAGGACGCCAACATACTGTTATCGGGGATGCTGTGTTTAAAGGGTATTGAAGCCCACAAGTTCACCACAGGAGAAGACTGCATTAAAAAAATAAAAGAATTCAAAGGAAAGGTAGATGTAGTAATAATTAGCGGCGATATCGCATCCGACAGATACCTAAAGATTGTATTAAGCATTAAAGAGATAAATAATAATATTAAAATCTTGGTGATTGCTGAAGAAGATTCTGAAAAAACTAGACTCTTGGGTTACGGGGCAGATGAATTTACCTTAAAACCAATGAGCCCCGAGAATGTGGCAGATAAAGTATTCATGTTAATTTCTAGGGAAGCTATACTGGATAACAGGTAGCAATAGTACTATTATTTATTTTTTAATTAGAAGATGTCCGAAAAAAATCAACTGTTTAGATTTTTTAGTAAGTATAGAATATATTCAATCCAGTAACTTTTTCAATCAAGGGACGTATGTATAATCTAAAATTATGTTAATTAATAAATTACAACATATTAAAAAATAAATATCCACTATGTAAAAGCTCTTATATGTTTAATTTGTATTTTTTACATCTATATTAACTATTATGTATATTATATAATGGAATGAAAGATCTATCCAAGTATGTAATAATTGCTATTGGGTTCGTTGCCATTTCAATACTAGTTCCCAACATCCAGGCACAAAACAATTCCGAAATTTCATCAAGCCAAGGTCAACCTCAGGCTGCATCAAATGAGACAATGTCTTTAATGTCATTAAATATAGGAGATCTCAAAGACGCGCTTGTTAATGCAAAAGATGCCGTTTCCACAGGAAATTTTGAAAATGCATTGACAGAAGTTACAAATGTCGAAAATCAACTATTGCTTGTTAAAGGAGAACAACCACCATTTGTAGGTGATATCCAGGCTATAAAAGAATCTATAGCAAAATCAGATGTTCCAAAGACACTAGATGGAATAACGAATATCCAAATTGAATTATTAAAAGCCGAAACTGATATGATGAAAGCAAATCAAGGAAATCCCCAAATGATGATGGGTCAAAATGCAAATAATGACAACCAGCAAAATAATAACGACGATAACGATGACGATAACGAGCAAAAATAATAATTAATCTTTACACCTATTTTTTTAAAATTTTTTAATATATATCTTTACTTTTCTAGGATTTGTATCTTAATCAACATAGTAATTAATAGTCTTAATGCGGGTATAATTGTACACTTTAGAAATTGCTTACATATTTTTATATATTATGTATTACTATAAATATTATGTATACATTCCATAATATTTATAGCCATGATCCCATTGATAAGATTGCCAGACTAATAGGGGGAAAAAGTATTGGAAAAATAAAAAAAATACTAGATAAAAATATAATTACACAAAAAGATAATGGAGAAATATTTTATTTACCAAAAAAACGTATTTACGGATTTGATGGGATTAATTTTTGGTTTATGTTATCAGAACGGGACCTATTTGAATATAAAATCAATGGAGTATTTGACGTTCAATATTTTTCTTCATCGGCCAATCCGACTAACTATTTTATAATCAATAAATGGATGGTCAATTGATCTGTGTGGAATTGTAGGTTTAATCAACAAGAATGTCAGTAATTTAATTTAGTTCCAGCAATCAAACATGTCTACACCTGTCATCCACCTCCTGCCCCCTCGCCCCCTCCTGTTGATTCAACTTCGAACGGTTCAAATTCCTTTTTTATTTCTTCAAGGCTTTGATTTTTTAAATCCTCTTCGGTTTCTTTTCTTTCAATCTTTTTTTTGGGTTTTTTGCTCATAATATACAATGTTTTTCATTTTTTATAAGCCTTATTCAATTATTACTTCTTAGTACTTTTAACAAGGTTTTGCTACCGTTAAAAATAACGAAAATGCTGCCTGCCAAACAGTATGCCAGGATAGATAGAAGTGATAAAATTGATTGATTAGAAGTAGATGGAATATCAGATATTACTAATTTTTGATTCATCGGTTTGGCAATAAAAATATTTAGAATAACTTAATATTAATAAAATCTTTAATGGGTAATTTTAGGCCTTTTGATGAATCCAAACATATTTCATTGTGCATTAACAAGACAAAGTTAGGTCATTTTGTGATCCTAATAAAACATTTTCGCTTACCATTTATCTTAATTAGATTAATATTCAAAATTATTTATCCCTAACTAGCAGAGACTTCCCCATACTTTTTTATACTATAAAGTATAGATCTAATTATGGGTGAAAATATTGAATTGGACAATAATACATACAATATTTTAATAGCTTTAGGACATGACGCGAATTTTCTATATGATACTATTAATAAATATCGCGAGGATGCAAAAAAATCCAATAGAGATGATTTGGTAAATCTATGGGAAAATATAAAAAAAGATAGAATAAGACATTTACATATTTTGAAAGAGGCATTAGAGAAAGAAATACATAAATGATTCGTAATATTAAAGGGTCCGAAACAATTACTTTAGATGATAAGAATATTGGTAAGGTAAAGGGCATAGATAAAAAAAATAAGAAATACTTCATTGTTTTTAAAAAGATCTTTTTAATTGTGAAGAGTTTCATGTACATTATGAAGCTATAGTTCGAAAATCGAGAGACAATAATAAAATTTTTTTAAATTTGAAAGAATCGCAACTAAAACATGGTCATGAATTATTAAAAAAACATAGACCATCAGACTTAAAAGGAAAATCATATCCTATACTTCCTAATCCTTTCCAAAAAGAGGTGATTCGATATAATGCCTTTTCTATATCTAAAGGTACAAAGGAAGAAAAAAGGAGATACTAAGTAAATTTTTGGGTGATAGCTGCTCAGAACAGTTTGAAAATGGTCAAAACCTAGAACAACACAGATTGGAAAAGCATTTTGGCCCCGTTGACATATAAAATATATTTCTTGAATAATAGTAGATTTTGGATTTTTAGTTGTACGATTGTCTTTCTTTTTATGCAAATAAATCTATATCCGTTTCATTAACAGTCCAATCTTCTTTTCCTCTGACGAGCAAACTAAAGTATTAATAGTTTTTACTGTTATTATTTGAATTACTTTGATTCGTTTTAGGGCGAAAAAGATATCTGTTGGATACAAAAATCTAAAATAATGAGTTAAATCCAGTGGATATATGATAACCACATGCATTTGCCTACAATTTGTATTTCTATTCCTTGCACTATGTTCCTGGGATCTTTAGCACATCTGAATGTTATAAGGATCAAAAATTGAAATTTTGTGGAATAAAAATCATAAATTAGTGTTTAACATCGGGAACAAGACGCAATGAAAGTTGTCTCATTCATAACAGATTGAAAAACGATGGCGAGAAAAGCTAGGAAATACTGTTGTAGATCTGGGTTAACATTACATTATACTGATTAAGTTTTTAATTTAGCCAAGATAGAAGCAATTAATTGTAAGCAACAACTATACCATTTACATTTTTCTTATTAATCGTTATAAACTATATTGTATCATTAATATGTAGATATAATGGTAGAAAAGAAAATAATAGAACAAAAAATTGGGGAAGCAATCGGTTTAGAGAAAGCAGCTCAAAATGCGGTGGTAGAACTAAAGTCAAAAGGATTGATAAAATCTGAACATGAAAAAAAACTGATGACTATGAAAAAAGAAGCAAACGAGCAACAGATCAAGATGGAAGAACTCACTAAACATATTGCTGAGGCCGAGGGATTAAATATAGATAATATTAATTCTGTTACTGAGGAAACGGCTGAAAAAGCATCCAAAATAATGATTACTTATTTGGGGGAATCACCAGACGAGCAAGAAGCTTTAGAATTTTTATGTCTAGCAGAAGGAGCCGAGGTTACTCATTACGAGGTTCTGTCTTCGATCGCAACAAAGATAAAGAGCCGAAAGTTTGCCACGACAGTTAGATCTATACTGAAAGAAGAAACAAACCATTTGAAATTATGTACAAAATTAGCAAAACAAAATATTAGCAAGGAGTAAGAAAAGCCAATACAAATTTATTTCAATTTACAAACTGGTGGCATTTCTTGCTTATGTTGATTTTTTTCAATAAGTGACTTTACTTTTAAAATTTTTCTTTTAGTAATATCGGAGTTGCTAAACAAAGAACGTTCTGAGTTTTTATCTGCTATGAATTGTAAAATCTTGTCAATTTCTTCATATTCTATACCTAATTCTTTTTCGGCAGTTTGACGCTTCCACAAACGAGCGCTGCTTTTTTTGTTAATTATTTTCATTGGAATCTCCAAATATTGAGCAACGCATCTTACCTGTGTTTTATAAAGATCCCCAATAGGTAGTAGATCAACACCTCCATCTCCGTATTTTGTATAATAGCCTAACATAATTTCACTTTTATCTCCTGTCCCTAAAACCAATCTGTGCTTTGCAGTTGCATAATAGTAAAGCATTGACATTCTTAGCCTCACTAAAAGATTTGCGACAGCCATTTTATTTTTAGGGAGTTTGTTTACTAATTCCTTTTTGATCTTTTTTAGATCTATTACCTTATATCTTATTTTTAAATTCTTTGCTAAATTTATAGCATCCTTCGTGTCACCTCCTGGAGTGACGGAAGAATCTGGAAGCATTAACGCAAATACCCTTTGCTTTCCTAAGGCTTTAACTGCTAATAGTCCAACTAAAGAAGAATCTATTCCACCGCTCAAACCTACAATTATCCCTTGTGATTTCCTTTTTTGTACTTCTTCTCTTATAAAATTCACTATTGTATTACACATTGCAATATTATCATTTTCATCCTTAATCAATTTAATACTGATAAGCTCTTATTTCTTATATACATATTAGCTAGTTTTCGTCTCGCATTCCTTCATTTAAAAAAACTGCTTCAATATAATAATCTATAAAACTATTAATATCAATATTTATTTTCTCTTTATTTTCATCTTTAATCCATATATATTTTGTTTAAAATATATTATTGGATTATTATTATGAATTGTCATACAACAAAAAAAATCAAATAAAACTAAATACGGGCAACATGAAAACCCAACAGAATTACCTCGTAAGTATACAAAACAAATTGTAGATAAGTTAAATGCAAATCTTGCAACTTTTTATCTGATTTTTTTCAAATAAAGAAGTATCATTGGTTAATTGAAGGACCTTACCGAAAGTATATACATGTACCATTAGACGAATATGCAAAACCTATTTCCACACAAGCAGACCTCATTGCTGAGAGAATGGTAGAATTTTGAGGCATACCCAGATCTGATCTAAATTTGAAGAGATTTCAAAGGTAAATTTGAAGAAGATAAGATAATTTTAAGAAATATGCTAACCTTTATATAGAAACAGAGAAGAAAATCATTAAAGACATCCGAGAAAAAATTGAGTTTACTAATAAAAATCAATACCATACTACGGAACATCTCTTCAAAGATATTTTCGTTAGACAAGAGGAAATAGCACAAACATGAATAAGATCATTACCTGAAAAATGAAATTTTAGAAGTAAATACGGAATATAAATGTCTAAAGCCATCATAAGTATAACAGAAAAGAAAGAGATTAAACCTCTACACTCTGTTAGCACTAAAAACCTTCAATCTATATAACAAAAAAATTTTACCTGTATGATCCTTAATTATTTTATGAATTAATAAAATTAATAATTTTATTAAATTTATAAATTTATAATTAGATGGTAATATGACAGGATTTGCTTACTTAAGTTTATAGTTTTGTTTGGAAGACAAATATTCTAAAATAATCAAGTTCATAATCAGATTTATAGTTTATTGTACAAATAGAATTATGAAAGAGAAATGTTCTTTACATACAAAAGAGTCAAACGTAAAAATTAGCTATGCAATAGCAATTATAATATCTATAGCCTTAACGAGCCCAATGTTATTCCAGCTTGTTCTAGCACAGGAAACACAGATAGATCTTACTGCCCCAGAAGCCTCCACTCCTTATGGTGGTGAAAAAAAAGGAACCTTGATGATTTCTGCCCAAGATAATAAATTAAAGTTGCACGCCCAAATTGATATAGCTGCACCCCAAGACAGAGTATATGAAGGATGGTTAGAAGATGCTAGTGGATCAGGATACAAATTGAGCCTAGGTCAATTTGACAATAATGAGTTAAACTTCACTCAGAAAATGGTGAATCCGTATACCTACTCACAGTTTGTGATCACTGAGGAACCAAAAGACGATGTAGACCCACTTGGATCTGATGTAGCCGCAGGAGCTAAATTAGAAAGTCCTTTTGGACAATAATTTTTTTTATAATTTTGGTTTTTTGAACAGTAGTGATTGACTAGCAATTTTATATACATTTTTATTATATCATGTGCCATTAATTATAATAGATTCTTAATTACCTCTCAAATTTCTTCCAGATTGTGCTTAATTAATTAACTACCAATCTTTGCATTGAAATCATTGTAGTTCTATTATTACTTTATCTATATGGTTATTTGAAGAACTTAATTATATGTTGTTATATTTCGTTTTTATAATAAGGATAGAAATATACACATTGGCATAAGAGTGGATGGCAACAAACTAGAATACACGGTCTTAGATATTTATAATCAAAATAAATCAACACACGATTCTTACTATTCCATATTTTGATTCAATGGAATAAAAATCTGGTTGCTGTCACACTCGGATTAAAATAATTTATAATTCTGCGGTTTATGTTCAAGATTATAATATTGACGTGCATAAGATACCAAAAAGTAAAATAAAATTAATATTTAAACTCATTATTAGGATTATTGTGTATATTAGCAAAGTTATTAATTTTAATTAAAAAAAGTAATTGATTTTCCTTGACTATTATTCTAGTAATTTTGTCGTTAATCGAACAGGTCTCGATCGTTCAGACAATATAGAATATAAATAACTGATATACCTTTTTACAATAATAAATGAATTAAGTCAGACACCAATTTAATGTCGATCTAAGGGCGATATAATTTAAAATATTAGAATTTGGGATTAAAGTTGAAGGGTCCATATAAATTAGACTACTAAACTAAAAGATATAATATTTAGACAATTTGGATTTACTTTATACTTTAGTATCAAAAAATATAAAATAATAAATGTTAGGAACGATAATCTAATTTTCTCTATTTTGCTAAATCTTTTATACCTTCGCCTATATCGGATAATACTTCTCCTGTACCCTTAGCAAGTCCTTGGGCCGCTTCTCCAGTTTTATTCAATAATTCTGAGCCAACTTTAGATGCATTAGCTTGTGCTTCTTCTGCCGTTTGATTAATTGATTTGCCGGTATTTTTAAGGGTTTGATTTGTCTCTTCGGAAATTGCATATACAGGAATTATGATTAATCCTACCATAATTGACAATGTAAATGTCAGAGAAAAAAAGATTCCATTTTGAAGACGATTTATCAATCTAGTGGTGCCTCTTTTGCTTTTTCTTTCTCGTATTCAGTTTCTAAATCTCTATCAGGATCCTGTATTTTTTTACCTACGGCCTTCAACCCCGCCTTTATTTTATCTCCTGCACCTTCATCCGAATCACTATAATCAGTTTCGCTATCTGTATCTACTTTATACTCTGTTTCCTTTTTTATATCTACCATTATACTATATTACACATTAAACTATATTAAGATGAGGGTCCATTTTTAAAAAATGTCTAAAACTTACTTTTCTTTTTATAATATTAAAATTCCTATACTTGGTCAACAAAATATATTAGCATGATCATTTATAATATTGTTAAATGGTATCTCTAGAAAGTGGTATTGCCCTAATTATTGTGGGTATAATAGTGTTATTTATAAACCGACTGCTCCCAGCACTCCCTGCGCGTATCATGTATGTTATAGGTTCGATTCTTCTTGTTATCGGAATAATACTAGTTATTGTCTATTTGGTATATGCTGTAGTATGAGTGAGAGCTTCGTCAATTATTTTTTATTTGTGCCTCGATTTTCGTATATTATAATATAATAGAGTTATTTTGTTAAATTCACACTTTTGTTTTCTATTAGATTTTCAATTATTTTAATATTTTTTAATTTGTAACTATATTAAAGAATAACGGTTTAAAATCAGAAATGTTCCAAATAATTTTCAAAATCCTTAAGTTTTAGTTATTATTATAATGATAGTCAATTAAAATCAAAATTTCGATATCAATATTAAATTTGTATTTATCTCAAATCTGTACATTTTAACTATTAAATTCTGCTTAAATTTATTGATTTAACAAAAATAGTTATGCGATTTCCATTTCGTTTTACCATCATTTACATTTTTTGTATCTTAAAATGATGATTTATTCATAATAAAGCTTATCTGTCCATTAATCTCTAGATAAGATAATCGTATATCTGATAGATCGTCCGTACCGTGCAATCGCATGTGCGACTCGAATTCATTCTTCGCGATTTTAGCTTTTTCTAATGCACCTTCTAGAAACTGTCCATTTTTAACCAACAATATAGGTTTAGGCGTTATGATTTTATTAAAAATCTTACTTTTCATTGTTAAGTAATCATAAAGTTTGAACATTCCTATAACCACTAGCACGGCGCTAAAAGCGTGTGGTATTGATATCTCTGAAATCATTGGATCGCCTATGGCAGAACCAAGTCCCAACAGTATTATAAGTTCTGTAGTCGTAAGTTGACCTATACCCTTGTTACCTAGAAGTTTTATCGCAAATAAAATAAATATGGTTGTAATTGCGGTCCTGAAAATTATAGATGAGATAATTACATTGTCAGTCTTAAACGCATCCGATATTATTCCTAATGAAAATAACTCTATCAACATATTTTCATTATAACTAAATCGTACTCATATAGTTAATGTGTAATTAAATCCACAGAAAGGACTATTTTTTGCCTAAATTCTTTTGAATAAATTTAAAAATAAATGAAAATTCAATTTCAAGAGCTAGCTCTGGTTAAAAATTTTATGTCTCACTCCACATCGGAAAATCATTTACCAGGATGTACTGACAACAACCAAACTAAATGTAAGATGGACGCGAGGAATTTTCCCACTTTGCTATGAGTCAAAGGTCAAAAATTAGAAGATAACAGAAAATAACTTAATTTCGGTAGTAAACAACTGTTGTTCTGATCGAACATATTAAAAGTCAGAGTATAAAAGTAGTATTACTTTTTTATTACTTCGTTGCTAAAAATTGTAGTAGTGGAGATGATTTATTCATAGAACCTGCTCTAAAAATGTCTTGTTCACTAAACCTCAAAAGAAGTAGATTAGTTTCCTGAACAGCATATTGAAAATTACTAGATGTAAGCCTCGACTTCAAATCCTTTTTAATACAGACATCATCGACAAAAATTTCAATTGAGAAAATTGCCTAAACCCCTTGATATGCAATATAATAACTGCTATCAAACCAATAACCTAAAATATCTAGTGTCGAAATTGAAAAATAACATTATATAAATTATATTGTATTTATAATAAATAACTGATGACCTTAATTGGGGATTTATATAGATGGATTAGTAGTAAGATTTCTGCTCGTCCCACAAATTTTAGCTGGGTCATAAAAGATAAATTAGCGGGAAGTGGATTGCCACTTACATTTGAGCAGTTTCAATGGATACAAAGTAAAGGTATTCAAACTATTATAACATTAAGAGAGATTCCATTGCCCCCCAAATGGTTTGACACTTCAGAAAGTTTAAACAAAAATAAGAAGTCAGACGGTATAGAAAATCAAGAAAAAAGAATGAATTATTTACATCTATATGTAGAAGATTATAAAGTACCATCGATTCAAAAGATTGACTCCACCGTTCAATTTATTGAAAATGAAATCAAATTAAAGAGACCTGTAATGGTTCATTGTGCAGCAGGTAAGGGAAGGACGGGTACAATACTGGCAGCTTATCTAGTAAAAAAAGAAAATCTGTCACCAGAACAAGCAATCAAAAAGATCAGAGAAATTAGACCTGGCTCAATCCAAACAACAATACAAGAAAAATCTATATATGAATACTCAAGTTATATGAAGTCACCAAAAAGCTAAGACATTGGTCTACGAATTTGATTATTGCGCATCAGCATTATTCTAATTATAGTGTATACAAATATATGATTATTATTTATTAACTTAGATACATATTAAAATGAATTTTGATCAACTAGATGAATGCATTCATACAGTAAAGCAGGCAAGAAACGCCAGCAAAGACGACAAGTTAAAAAAACTAGAAGGAAAAATTAGAGATTTTATATTAAGTGAAAATTTCATGTTTCCTGTGGAAAAAAAAGTTCTAATAAATGATAATAGTGCTACTTTTGTATACAAGGGTAATAAGACATTCATGAGTACATTTGAATTTCTAAGTGAACTTCTTGAATTAGAAATTCCTTTTCATTTGAATGACTGTAAATTCGGTCCATCAGAAATCATAGTTGCAGCTGCCAATGAAAAAAATGCAAGGAGCAAATTAGAAGAAAATACTCATATCCTTCAAAACATGGTCAGATCAAAAATTATGAAAAGAAAAAAGTGAAATGGCTATTATCCGATATTATTTAAGGAAGATAGAGCAGCAAACAAATAATGGCAAAAAGATGGCATAAATGGAATTTTTAAGATTAGCAAGATCAAAGGTATTATATGAGACCACATGAATAATTGGTGGAAAGTGGTTATTTGAAGAATTTGGAAATTAGCAGGGTAATTATTATAAATCCTAGTTCTCAGGGTGGACATACTGGAAAAAATCAGGATCTGCTGTATGACTCTTTGACGGAATCAATTAAAAATTCCAAAATAGTCTTCACAAAGAAACCCGGTGATGGTAAATCTTTAGCCAGACAGTACTTGAAGAAAGGGTACAAGGAGATTCTTGCTGTTGGAGGAGACGGAACCATAAATGAGGTAGGTAACGGGTTTTTTGAAGCTATTAAATCAGATAAACCAGATCAGATAAAAAATATAAATCCTAAGGCAATATTTTCTATACTGCCTTCTGGAACGAGAAATGTGTTTGCAAATTCACTTGGTCTGCCACAACAGTTTGAAGAATGTGTTAATTCGCTAGATAAATTAAAACCAAAAAAAATTGATGTCATCGCAGCTATTGTTACTAACCCTGTATCAAAAAAACCTACAAAACCTCGTATTTGTTTTAATGCAGTAGAGATTGGGGCAGCAGCTGAAATAATACAAAGATCAAAGAAAATCAGAAGTAAGATAAACAGCAGATTAATATCGACCATAACAGGTATTATTGCAACCGTACCCACTTATACAAGCAATATGTTCGAGATTACAATTGACGATAAAATAACTATAAACCAAAATGTTACAATTTGTATTATTGCAAATGGAAAATATTTAGGGGGACAATTTAAAGTCGCCCCTCAGTCAGGTATTTCAGATGGTTATTTAGATGTAATACTTCTTAAAGATTCTGGCAGTTTGATGATGTTGGACGGGCTTATCCGGATGAAAAGCGGCAATTATTTTGAAAAAGATAACATTTTGTATTTTAAAGCCAAGAAAATCCATATAAAATCTAAAGAAAAAAGTGTAACCACTAGTGTTGATGGCGAACCAATCGGAGTTCTTCCCGCAACCTTTCAGATTTTGCACAAGAAATTATTTATGAGGTTTTAGTACGAAAGAATTTGAAATTAGAAAATGTACATAATTATAGTAAGGCAGTCATTATTATTTAGATTATTGTATAAGTGAAATTCTAAAATGCAGTTTATATTACATATGCAATAAACAACATATTGTTACATACAAGCTTATTTCCTTTTATGTATTAGTTTTCTAGAACAGATTTAATTTGAAATTTTATTCCACAAAATGGGCAGTATGAAATTGGAAGTTCATACAATTCCAAATTATTTTCTCCAGCATAACCTAATGTATCGATAATGTATATATTTAAGTCCTTCACATCATAATTGGAGACACCGATCAGATTTTTTTTTAAAGCCTGCTTAAACAAAGGGCAACATGTTGTTAATAATTTTTTTTCCTTTAATAAATCTCCATCATATTTGATAAGAATTAACATTTCAATCGTATTGTTTTCCAAATTCTTTGACTAAATTATATACAACATCTATATTAGGTCTTTCTGTAAATCTTGATTTCAATTATGTAGAAACCACTATTAGAATTTAGGCTTCTTGCAAATTTCTTTGGATATGAATTTGTTGATTTACTTCAAATATTGGAGATGCGTCAGCTAATATTGTTTGTAGATTTTTTTTTGATTTTTTCATCATTATTTACGAAGAGAAATATGATTATAGCACCAGCCACACCATTAGGTCCTTACAAGCACTGAATCCACATAAACTCATTTTTTTGTCAGTATTATTTTTTATATTAGTAATTAAGGTAGACACTAAAATAAATAAATGTTAGATATTATTAACCAATTATCAATTTGTTCTTATCTCACCAAGCTTAACACCAAGAAGGCGAAAAACATCGAAAATAAGAAGACGTAATGATGAAATGCCCGTCCTAAACGGATAAGCACCATATCCTACATGTGTTAAAGGATTCACCCATTCAAAAAGAAGATTATCGTAATTTGAATTACCTAGAAAAAGTTTTGATATCATTTTTTCACATTCGTCTATATGATTAAACCTAATTCTTGTCATCAGTTCGATACCAGTAATCCATGGCCAAAACGTGTGATTGTGATAATTATACGGCTTGTGAATATATGGACCCGTTTTTAGCAGAGGTTTCTCCGTTATAGTGGGAAATCGATTCCAAATTTTTATTTTTACTGAGTGGAGCATCTTATTGCATTTTAACAGATTTTCTTTACTGATTGTATTAAATTTATTAAATTCAATAGCAGAGTTTTCCAATAAATTGGATTCGGTCAAAAAATTATCGTTAACTAGCGCAAATGGATAAAGAAGGGAATCTTGAGTTACCATATTTTCAACATAATAAGATTCATTATCACGGATTTTATCTACGTAACATTCTTGTTCATCAGACCAAAGATGTTTCTCAATTGATGCAATAGAATTTTGTGCTATTGTGTCTAATTTTTTTGCATCTTCAAACTTCTCTAAGGAATTTAGGAGGATTACAAAATTTTTCAAAGCTAATATCCAACAAGCTTGGCTATATACAATTTTTCCGTTCCTTAAAGCGGTATCCATCCAATCTTCATTTGGATTTTGTTCCAATATGCCATCATTATCAATATCTTTTGTGGAAAGAAAATCTATTGCATTAAATATCTTAGGGATCAATTCTACCGTTAATTTAGAAAATTCTGTATTTAGATAGCTTTCATGGTTCAGAGGCTTTATATCAAAACTATAATCACTTTTGATAGAATTAATATGTTTATAAATATGTGAAAGAATCCATGAAGTGGTATATATCATTAATGCAGTAGAATCTATATCAGGATCAGTAGCATAAATTTCTGAAAATGAAGAATATATAGTAGTTGGTAAGGCTCCGTAATACTTTTTGATTGAATCGTGGTCACATCTGCGAGGAGTGAAATTGTTGGAAGGAGACCCTCTGCCATAAATCAATCTAGAAGTATTATAATCGATTTGGTTTGACCAAATATACCTTAGTTCTTCAATTGTTTGGGAAATATATCCAGAAATAAATTGATCTTTTAAAATATATGAGGCATCTCGCATCCATGTCGCAGTATAGTACCCACCGGGCTCAGAACTTTTGGCAATATATTGAGTAGTATTTGACACAAACGTATCCAACTTTTCTACATGTCTAAAGAGTCCTAATGCCATCAGGAATGATCGCCGATCAGAGAGAAATTGATTTATAAATGCTTTTGGTAAAATAATACTATAAGTTGGATATTTTTAATTAAAATAGATGACTTCTAAAATCAATTTAATAATCGTTGTTTAGGTATTTAAATTGAGAAGTCTTTGAAATAACCTGAATCAATGAATATTTGTAATAATAAAGTAAAATTATCGACATTAATTGAAAGTATATAATCTGAATTGCTAATTGGATACGATATAAGAAATAAACGCGTTACTGAAAGAGGCATTGTCTTGATTTTTTAATCTCCCGAAATTACCATTCTTTTAATGACATGACTCTTAAACATCATTCAAAAAGGAAAATTTCAATCTCAAATATATGATATATTTTTTACCAAAATACAATTTTTGAATAGGGATACCAATTCCGAAGATTTTAATAAAGTTAGACAAATAATATCAGTTTAATATAAATTTTTAAAATTGAAAGACGTTAACACGTGGGTATTATTCTAAAATATACTCAAAATATTGACTTTGACATAATTAATCACATGATCTGTTTTAATAAAATTTAGTTTGTTTACGATTACAGATATTTTTAACTATTGACTATTGATAGATAATAATGATTCTTATGTTATTTTTATGACAAGATTTATTAGCATTCATATATTGTTGTTAATGCAGATTCGTTTGTAATTATTTTATAATTTGCGATTTTTAGTATCAAGCAAAGGCGTTGGATAGATGTAGATTTCTTCTCCTAATATTCGTTCTATTATATTCCTAACATTTCTCTTAAAGTTCTTTTTGGAAAATTTTTCTACCGATCTACTTACATCTACTCTTTCTTTATGAGGTATATTCATATTCTTAGCAATTATAGACGCTGCTTCAGTTTCATTTCTATAGCGTAAATGCGATGGAACGAATTCAGTATATCCTCCAATAAATGGTACAATAGGGATCAATCCACTGCTCATTCCTTCAACTATCGATATTCCAAAAGGCTCCAGTTTTGTTGGATGGAGCAAAAATTTACAAGTATTCATTATACTTACTAGGTCCGTAAGATGCATATTTTTAAATAGTATAACTTTTTTATCTAATCCCATAACATACTTGGCTTTTACTAGACTTTGATAATAATCATGATTGTCTTCTGATAAGTTTCCTACAATTACCACTTCAAAATCTACTTTCATATCTTTTAAAATTTTTGCAATTTTAAGAACCGTTTCTATCTGTTTATCGGGACTATACCTAGCGATAACAATTATCCTGTTATCTCTGTCTTTGAAATAAGATGAATTTTCTCGAAAATACTGAACGTCAACAGGGGGATAAAGTACAGACAAGACCCTATCTCCATAAATAGTTTCAATTGCATTTTTGCTGAAGTAAGAATTTGTCAATACAAGTGTATTTTTCATCATTTGATCAAAGTTGATTAATGCACAGGAAATAATTTTTTCAAATGGTAAATTTGTATATTCTTTTTTAACTTCTGGAAAATAATGTTTCAGTATTTTTTTCAGATAATTAGAATAAGAATTATTTTTTACTAATTGTGGTACCAAAGGATAGTGACAGTATGTTATCATCTTTGTTTTTGACCGATTGTCCACATTTTCGGAGCCGTACCTAAAATAAGGAAAAATATCTCCATGAGCGTTTATAATTAGATCATATTCATTTTCGCTACTTTCATAATTCGACTTTTGTAACGGGAATTTTGGATTCCATTTTATTGATGATCCTAATATGTCCTTTAAATCTATAATATTGATATTTCTTATCAGTCGACTGTAGCTATTTCCAAATGATTTCCTAATACATTCCCAGTTGGGATATGTTATAGTCTCTAGGTCAATAATAAAACCCATTTCTTGTAATGCTTCAATTAACGTAAATGTGAAGCGTTCGCTGCCTCCACCGGCATTTAAATCCTCATGGATTATTTTTGCGAATCTTTTCATACTATTAAGTATACCTCATCCTTTATTAGCAGAATACAAAGTAAGACCTGCGTTACATTCTTTTGTCGATTTAAAATTTAATATTTATCTATATTAATCATTTAACTAGTTAAATTATAGCATATATTTTGTTGACATGCTACCTACCTTTTATCCTTCATTACACTCATATGTTCTGAAAGGAAATAAGATCTCTGTAGAATATCAATTTGTGCAATAAATTATTGTAACATCTGTTATCCTTGATTTCTCAATGACCTTAAAATTACTTATGAAAATATTGCTGACAACTTTCCCATGTATTTAATTTTCTATCTTAAATTTTTATTGTTTTCAACTTTCACATAGTATCAAATAAGGTATCATACTGTAGTTCTCGCTTCAAGATTTTTTTTTGTAATTATTTCATAATTGTCACTAAAGATCAATATGATATTAATTATTCATCCTTAGTGAGACCCTGTATAAACAACAGTTAATTAATTTGATGAAAATATTATGATTATAGAGATGAAAGAAGTAAAAAAATATTATGAATGTAAAATGTGCGAAAATTTCTTAAATTGTCTTGGAGATTTGCAAAGACATATGTTATTAGATCATCTTTTAAAAATAGACTGTCAGAAAACCTATTTAATAAACTTTTTAAAAATTAAATTATTTGCTATAATTAATTTATACTTTAATATACATATATAATTATGAAAAAAATTGCAAGTATAGGCACAGCGTTCCTAATCTTAATTTTAGGGATTGTAACTGTTGGAATAAATACGGTTATAGCTCAGGCACAAAATGGAACTAATGCAGATTCTAGTCCATACATCATAGGCAAACCAGGAATAGGCAGCGTAGAGGAGTTGAATAAGGTATTGGGAAATAACACTGAAATGCTGACAAACGGCACCAGTCTTAAAAATGATAATACATCTATTTTCCAGAAATTAGGTCAAGAAAGTAATCAATCAGCTGTAAGTGGCAATCAGTCAGCTGTAAGTGGCAATCAGTCAGCTGTAAGTGGCAATCAGTCAGCTGTAAGTGGCAATCAGTCAAGCAACGCAGAAGAAAACAAGGGAAATCAAACTAGTAATCCGATTTCAAAAATAGGGGAAGCAATAGGTGACCTATTTAAATAAATTATTCATTTTTTAGTTGATGCTGCTTAACTTGGTGATATAGATTACGATTCACTTAGAAAGAGTGCAGATACCTTCACATCCCGTAGAAGGTACATAAAAGATATAACTCTATACAAGTTCGAATATATCGTAATTTGATTAACTCAAAAAACGCATTGCAAATGCATAGATGGTTATCCGTGTTAGATATAATAGGTATAGCAATCTTTGTCAGAAGGTGAGTAAAACTTATCTGAAGTATAGAGCTGACGCTCAACATGATTAATGAAAAGAAAGATGTAATAGCGAAAGTCAAAAAATCATGACACGATATTCTGAAGTCATGAATATGTTAGACCTTTTTTCATTGAAAAATCGAAAAAACAACCAAAGGAGGCAGATATCTCTTCTCGTTCAAATTTTATAAATCTACTTAAAAGAACTAATTTATAAATTATGAAGATGACTAACTTTAAGAAAAATATCAAATTATTGGCCTAAAATAAAAAGAATTGTAAAATAAAAAGAATTGTATATTTATTGAATATAATTAAGGTAAGGTTATATTAAAGATAATATTAGTCATGATATAAAATTCTGTTAGTCATGCATCAATCACAATGTTTGCTGGAAGAAAATTTTTGACTATATATCAAAGATTCATTGAAAATACATTTCTTAAATATCTATATCAAAAATATTCAAACCAAAAAATTGATGTTTTTAAGAAAGAAAAAAGAAATCATTGAACTCCTGTTGGTTCTTGTTATTTTTTGTTTTCTAATTCGATATACTGGTCCTTCTCTTGGGGAGTTGTAAATTCGATGTTACCGATATCACATTTCAATGAATTGTAATTGTAATTAGAATTCTGTTGTGATCTATAGTTGTCCATATAATATACTAGCACGATATCGAATATTAATTAGAATATCTAATTCGGTAGGACATTTTCCAAATTACCTAGAATTAAATAAAATTACTATATATCATTTTATCCCTATAATATTATTGAAAGGAATTATTTTTGATCTTGATGGAGTTCTAGTAGATTCAATGCCATTTCATTATCGAGCTTGGAAAAAAGCATTTAAAGAAATAGCATCGATTGATGTTGATAGAAAACTGATCTATTCTTTAGAAGGTATGCCTGGAAAACAATTGATTAAAAAAGTTTTTCAATTAAAAGAATTTACGGATAATTCAAAAATCGAACAAATTAACAACAAGAAAAAAGAATTATTTCTTGGGGATTTAAATTTTAAATGCTTTCCCTCGGTTAAAACAATGATCAACAATCTTCGTTGTACAAAGGGTTT
>DATGZA010000002.1:0-22450 GCA_035297365.1 Nitrososphaeraceae archaeon | reverse complement strand
CTAGTCACATAATTAAAATAATGGTTGATGTGTAACTATCTTAATAAATTGTAGTCCAAAAATAGTATTCAAGTCATAAACAATTCATATAAAAGATATTCAAACATTTTTTAGAACTTAATAAGACTAAGTAAAAATTCAATAATTATTCATATTTGTCTACTATACTGGAAATCATATTCGATAATATATCTGCATTCCTTATGTATGGTACATGACTTCTAAAAAAATTTCGTCCTCTGGCAACTATATCTTTCTCTTGTTTTTGAACTGAATCTTCAATTTCTTTTCCTCTTACATATATTAAATCAGGCTTTGAATCAAAATTTTCCGATAAAGATGTTATCTTTTGTAAATTATTGATAATATCTTCATAGTTATTATCTACAAAATGACGATTAAGTAATCGTGACAGGGATTGGTCTAATGGATGTAATAATTTTGCAATAATCCCTTCCATAACTACATCATTACCTCCATTTAGTTTATACCAAAACTCCTGCCAGTGAAAATCAGTACATATTGATAAAATAGTCCCATCACTAGCAGAAATTACAATATCAAATCTTTCAAAATCAGGTAATTCTGGATTATCAAAAATTGCCCTTTCTGTTACTTCTATTTCCAAAGGTTCAAGATTTTTTGCCTCAAGAAATTGTTTTTTACTAATCCATAGGAACCATATTCGTATTATAAAAGCATTATTGAATTTAAAGACATCAATATGATAGCTTGCCCCCTCCATATCACCATCTATGGTTCCAACCTTCCTTTGTTTAAAATATAAAATGATTCTATCCCTGTCTTGTCCCTCCAATTTTTTAAATGTCTTTAGAGAAATATTTGAAATAAAATTATCTAATTGATAATAGTTCTTACTATCGTTAAATAAGCTATAATGTTCTGGATACCATCTCGGATAATAATTACCAAGTAGATTTCCTTCAAAAGTTATTGTTGTATTTTGAGAGTTATGTTCTTTTTTTTGGTGAACTATATCATCAATTAACTGCACTTTTTGAATGGGATATAATTTAATTTTCATTTCTTCTGATGTACTTTCTCCATTGAATCCCACCCTAGTTTTATTAATCCGCAATGTCAGATTATAATCTAATAATCTGAAATTATCCATAGGAAAAACAAAGAAATATGCATATTTGCCATCTTTTCCTTTAACTCTAGTAGTTACACCATTCTCCTCTCCACCTCCCCAAATGATTTTAAGTCCTTTTTTATCATCATCAAATCCTCCACAAAAATCATCATCATTTTGATATCTAGTCGGTTTTATTAAAATATCAACATCACACTCCTCGAAATTTTGTATCAACAATTTAATGGTAGAAATTGAACATGGAATATATTTTACTTTATAGAAATTATTATCGTATGCTGCATTTACAATTTTTAAACTACATTTTGTCAATATACCTTAAAGTTTTTGGTAATATAAAAAATTTATTATCACATGCATATATTTAATTTTAATGCTGTGAATGTTATTATATTGCATATATTTGTATATCTGTTTTTGTCTTGAAAATTTCTTTGGTAATTTGTAGTTGCGATATATTATATACAATAACATATGTAAAGTGTCGTTTCAAAGAAACAAGTGAAAAATAAATTTCTCGAACTATATCTACATGATCTAATTAAGAAATCCTTTTTAGTGTATACAATAATCCTAATCTTGTTTCACCTTGTTTGTTTTTCTCAATTTTTAGGAAACTTAATCCCAGTTGTTCGGGCAATCGAATTCCTGGAATATAAAACTGACCTAGAAAAGATAGTTTGTTTTTAAGGATATCATTTTCTATTACTTGAATTGAAAAGTACCTGCGTAGATCATTGATTATTGGCTGTATTAAATTTTCAGATGACCAATCACTCATCCATACACCTACTGCAAAATTTGGAGTGACCATTCTTATTTCATCATGAAATGTTGTTTGATCATCTAAGCGTAATATATTTTGTCCAATGCCCGAAACATCCGATCTTCCATATAGCATATTTGCAAAATTATACCTCATATCAAGCTCCCCATCCTCATAATCAAATGTAAATATCTGAGAGCGCGGTGATACAGCTGAATCAGATACTAACATTCCTTCCCATTTTCCAGCTAGTTCCTTCCCACTAGGTTTGTAACTTAAATTATCACTATTAAAAATAGTCAATAAATCATTTTCTGTAAGGAAATCTGCATCATAAACCCTGGACATGCTAAAACTGAATAGCTCTCTACCTTTTCCGAAAGCTCCCAAAAATGCTTTTCCGATAATTGTGTTTTCATCAACCATCTTTAACAAGTCATATGCAGTAGAATAGGGAAAATTTTGATATTCTAGGTGTATTACTTTACCGTATCCGAGAACTTCTTTTTCAGAGGCAATACTTTTTGCATCTATAACCTGAGGTTCAAAAGGATGTGTAACTCCTACCATTTTATTGTCTTGAAGCCAAAATCTTTTATAAAAGCCACCAAAATATCTCAAGACAGTAGTCATTAAATTAGCATCTCTGCCGTAGAAACCCTTCCAATACAAATTATTATAAATCTTGAGTGTTTGACGATTAAAATTCCAATTATTGCCAGGAACTATCTTTGTACCTTCGCTTGAATTAGCCAGTAATTGAAATAAATCTTCCCTATGATCAGTTACAGTGAACCTGTCCGAGAGTTGTTCGGTAGTACAAAATCTTGGTTGTGTAACATCACATGTCTTTCCTATATCTTTAGAAATAAACGAAATTTCTTGCAACTTTTTAATAATCTTGTCTGCTGTTATCGAGGCTAAAGCCATTACAGTTAGTTGGGGATTGACACCCAATGCGGTTGGAAAAACACTTGCATCACATACGTAGAGATTATTAAACCCAAATACCTTGCAGTTGGAATCGACAACGCAATTATTTTCATCATCTCCCATTTTGTTTCCACCTTGTGGATGTGCAGAGCCAAGCATGAGGCCATCTGGATTATTACGTACAACATCCTTTAGTTTTGGAACATCTGCTCTAGTTCCTATTTCATACACATCCCTATGCGATGTAATTACTGTTTTTGCACCGATGTTGAACCACATTCTAGCTAAAATTCCCATTCCTCTAGCCATATCATTTGCAGTCTGTTCTGATAGATTGTAAACGACTTTTGGATTCCCATTGTCCGACATCAATACTTTTCCAACTGGATCATCTCTAGTCATTATTCCAGCCATTGTATAATAATTGTAATTTTTCATCATTTTGGCGTGATCCAACCCGAAACTAGGTATTGCAAGTGCCATTTGAAAAATTGGCAAAAATATACTTTCTATCAGGAATCCTCCTTTTTGTACTCCATTTGTTATGCCAAATTCATGACATGTATATGACATCGGAATCCCTCTATTTCCTCGAATTTCTTCATCAAAAAGACCCATAACAAAAGGCGCTGGATGTAATGCTAAACCCTTTCCTACTTTTTCACCACCAATTAGAGATTTCTGTAGTAAATTTGACGATGCAATAGATCCAGCGGATACGATAATTACTTTGGCATTAACACGTATCCTGTAAGTCTCATTGTTACTGGAATCTGTAAATTTTCCATTTACGCCCGTTACAACACCATTCTCATATGTGATCATATCCGCACTACAATTACAGTATACAGTATAATCTAAAGCATCATCAATCATTGCGTCATGAATGTATGTTACTAACATACTTTGTTTAGTATCATAATGGCAACCCATATGACAGAATCCGCATTTAACACAGGATTTTAGAGATGGATCTGTTATTGATTGTCCGCAATTTCTAAAATTTTTTGAATGTTCAATAGAATTTCCTTCAATTTTGAAATTTTCGCATGCTTCTTTCAGTTTTTTAGCATTTGTATTTAATTCTTGGTCAGTTACCTCTACCATGTTGATCCTTTTTGCAACTTCATCGTTGGCCTTGTCCCATTCAGCTTCACTTATATTAAGGCCCATTACATTCCACTGTTTAATAACTAATTTAGGAATCCGAAAACAGACAGCATCATTTATTACCGTTGAACCACCTAGGCAAGATCCTTGTGCAATAGCTATTCTCAAATTAGAGGTAAAATTTGCTCCTGCATTTTTCCATAAAAGAGGAATCATATCCGACTCTCTTTGGTTCATGGATTCCCCATCATAATATCCTCCTTTTTCCAAGATAACAACAGAATTTCCAGCTTTGGCAATTTTCGTACCCAATATAGCTCCAGCAGCACCAGAACCAATTATACAGACCTCTGCATTGCAGACTATGTCTGAATTAATTACATCATAATTTTCTGTGCGTTTTAAAAATTGTTCTGTTCCATATATACAATTCTTTTTCATGCCATTTTCTCCCATGATAAAGTATGTTTATGATCTGGCTGTTTTCGCGGATATCTTGGAACCTGCGGACCATCATATCCAATCCTTTTCCAAGAAAATTCTTGGGCATATACTAACCATGCATTAATAGAATTATTCAAAAGTGTAAAATTTCTAACAAAATCACTGTTGTTTATTGTATAAACATCATTTAAAGAAGAAAACGCTGACAAAATTCTATTATTATTGTTTGCATATGGATCTATATCTGTTATTAATTCTGGTTTCTTTTTTAGGGAATCAATAGTAACCGTTATAGGTATTTTAATAGTTGTCTCTCTTTTATCATCTATTTGAATTTTATATTGGGTAGTTCTGTGTATTATCTGTCCATCTTTATTTCTTATTATCAGATATATTCTTGGTTCCATTTCCACCCAGGTATCCTTAAAAGACGAATCGTCAAAACTAATTTCAAAAGAACCGTCATGGTTTACCCAGCTCGATCCCAATAGATCGTCATTGCGATCTTCGAACCATTGTTGATCATCGTCCATTACCTGAATTTTTAAGCCATTAAAAGAAGTGATTGTTTGACTGATTATTTTTCCTTGAACTGAAAAAATATTCACAAAATAATTATAAAATACAACTATATAAAGATCTTTTACATAACTGCTGTACATTGATAGACAGGTAACAGATCCAATTATCCAACCTGGGTAATCCTTTTTATTTGAAGTATTTTGTTATTCTTATAACTATTTAATCATCCTTTCACGAGAAACATTTCAGACGATGTGTGACCAAAGATGCCACTATGTTCTCTTTCTTTATTATATATTTTACAAACAGAATATTATCTCTTTATATAATATGTATTGGAAATTTCTTTTACCACAAGAAATTCAATCATCACTATCTTGTTGTATGTCTGAAACTTTGCTTGTAGTTGTGTTTATCCATTTAGAAATGATTTATCTGTTTTCTTGTACTTTGTCATAAAAAGCTTAACATGTTGATGAAATGTTTACATTTATCATGAGTTGCCTTGCTAGGTAGCCATATCTTCTACTATGTAGCCTTCAGATGCGGAGGTACGTCTACACTCCTCTATCTGTTCAGACAATATGTATTTGCTATATTTGCTGATTAAACATCTTAGGTATTGATAACATAGATTTTTAGATCGGATTTTGAAGGTAAAATGTCCTAAATATCGATATGTATTATCTGGTTAGATTTTCATCGCAATCCCTTTCTATTTTCTATTTCTGATGTTACATTTAGGATGTTTAACCAATCTCTTTCAATATCCTGTGTAAGGTCGTTGTACGTAGATATTTCTGTGTGGAATCTCAACCTGAATCCAATACGGTTACATGCAATCCATTTGTTGTAGCTAAAGCCATTATTTCTATTATATCTCTTTTGTTACTTTTCTTGGTTGTATATCGTATAGTCTACTGTTTGGATCCGGTAAACATCTCCAGCCTATTCAATATCTCTTCTGTCATAAATTTGATAATTTTTAACTCTAGTTACTGAATTTACATAAATACCTTTAGAAGTCAAAGGTTTCCAAATGAACAAAAAAAATAATTATGATAATGATTGAAATATTATAAATCGATTTTAAATTTTTCGGCGCCGAAAAAATGGATGATTAAAATGTCTAAAATTTAGATCTAATAATATCTATCCTTTCTCTATCAGCAACTTGCTATATCTAGAAAAAGTTTGTTTATCAAATCATGTATTAATTCATATAGTATTTGAGATAGTCTGCAGTACGATCTTATTTTTACTAATTTTATTAATAAGAAGACGATACTGAAATTATCTAAACTACTGTTTAAAAATCTAAATCTGAGATAATTAATTATTTAATGATATTTTGGAAGTAGAAAAACTAATTACAAGTCAATATGATTTTTATTTAACACAACTTTAGAACTTTAAATTAAAACTTAGTAAATACAACCAAATTACGATTACTATCATTTGTTTATTTCCTGTTTAACATGTATTATTAGCTCGTTCTTATCAACCGGTTTCCTAATAAAACATCTTACTTTAATTTCTGGAAACGAATCTTTAAGAACATCGTAGTATGTTGGATGTCCTGTAATAAAACAAACGTTCGGCATTTTTTTATTAGAATTCATCATCTCCCTGTATAACTCAGCACCATTCATTCCAGGCATGACCATGTCTATCAACATTAGATCAAATGTGTTTTCTGGTTTTTGTCTAAAGCACTCCAACGCCTCAAAGGGATTATTAAAAGTCTCTACATTAAACCCATTATCTTCGAGAATTAGCCGGTAAATTTCATCTAAATCTACATCATCATCAACCACCATTATTCTTGAATTATTACCCAATTTCATTTGATATTTAATTTAATTACTAAAAAACCTTCTTTCTATTATGTTTAGAAGAGAATTCAAGTCCAATAGTCAAATATATGAAAATGAAAATTTTAACCAATCGTTAGATATTCAAAATTACAAAAGAGAAGATTTTGAACATATTATATTTTCATCTTACTATTTAGACCATTAGGCAAAGCAAAAGAAGAAAGTACTGTTACACAAAAATATAGATAGCAAGAAACGTTCGTATCAATTATCACATGATGCTGACTGGGTTAAGAATTATAGAAGATAATATATAGATGGTATTAGAAACTAGAGAGGGCTAAAAAAGAGAATAAAAATAATTATGATTATGTGTTATCTCTCAGTTTTAGGAATTTGAAAACAAAATATTGAAAACAGATA
The DNA here is from genome assembly GCA_035297365.1 of Nitrososphaeraceae archaeon. Classification (GTDB taxonomy): domain Archaea; phylum Thermoproteota; class Nitrososphaeria; order Nitrososphaerales; family Nitrososphaeraceae; genus TH1177. Next base: position 15,318 of record DATGZA010000002.1, on the reverse strand, counting down.
TTCTTGAGACACAATAAATGATAAATAACTATAAAAAGAAGAATAATGAGGATTATAATAATAGATGATTCGCAACTGCCAGAACTACCATTTGAATATTCATAAAATCTTTTTCGGAGATTGCAGTTATCTTACAATTTTTTTTAATAAAATAAATTTTATTATACCATATTATGATATCTCTGCTATAAAAAACTTGAGATATAAAAAATCAGGTAGGATATCTATCGTGGCAGAGCCAGATCCTAACGATAGCTACCTTATTGATAATGTAATGCAGAATTTTTCTTCAAATTTTCGTGAGGAAGGTCTTTACAGTTGAGTGATGAAGAGAAAAATGAGAATCGAAGAGCTATTGTAATAGGCATAAATGAATACGAATCCAGCTCAATTACACAATTAGGCGGAGCAGAGAACGATGCCAAAGAAGTTTGTGAAACATTCATCAAAAATTGTAATTTCCAAGTATCAGATAATCATCTCTTATTGGGAAAGAAAGCGACTAGAAAAAATATTTTAAAAGCAATTAGTGATGTATTTCGAAAAGATATCAAATGTGATCTTGTAACGTTTTATTTTTCTGGACATGGTTGCAACGAACAGATGTCTAAAAAGGGATATATTGCTCCCTACGACATGGATCCAGAAGATCCTTTCGTTTCTGGAATAGAAATGGACTCTATAAAAAATACAATGTTTAATTCTAAAAACTATGCAAGTGTGATGATGATTCTTGACTGCTGCTTTGCGGGAATATCCACAGAGGCAACTAAATCTATGACTTCCTTAACCCATGATCAGAAAGAAAAAGATTTGTACAACTCTAATCTTACTGACCTAATTAATTCTAGTGAATCTGGTGAAAATTCCCCAGAAAGTTATGCAACTGGTAAAATTGTCCTCGCATCTAGTGAACCTGATGCCGTATCAAGAGAAAGGGATTTCGTTCATGTTAATAAAGATGAACCAGCACATCCCCACGGAAATTTCTCTTTTCATTTGATCGAAGGATTGAATGGAAAAGCAGCAGATCCTGACACGGGTATTATCAACATATACAGTTTAAGAAATTATGTTTCCAGTGAGATGGAACGAGAAAAAGGACAAAAACCTCTCTATGCTATATCTCAGGGATCATACAAACTGGAAAATATAAAATTGGGAACATCTCCTGCTATACATAATGCCAAAATATCTGATCTAATAAAGTGTACTAAGGAATATTTTGAACAGAGAGATCCAATAACTAAGCTAATAGATATACAAGCATTAGACGACGCGTCAAAAAAAATTGGGGAATTAATTAAAGTAGATGATAGAAACCGGGAGATAAATAACTTAAAGGCTATTGTTAATGACGAATTGGGAATGTACAAAGAACCAGCAATTAACTGGCTAAGTAATAACTATAGAATAGTACGACCAAAATTAAATCAGAATATTAAAATGGATTTTTATGAGGAATTGGTTGAAACGGTTCAATCGCTAAACTTTGATAAATTGCTAAAATCAGATGCATCTAGTGGTCTACTTTTAATTCATTTGTTTTCAGAGGTTAAAAGAAATAACATATTTCAATCGCCAGAAGACGAAAGGTTGGGAACTTTTATAGGACGATTGCGAGCGGCTTGTGACATCAAAAACAAGAAAGATTTGATGTGAAGGGTCAATGGAAGAATTTATTATCGATGAGATTGTTGCTAGGGACGAAACTTTAAAACGAGATGCAGAATTAGTAAAAAGTAATCCCTTAGATTATCATGCTTGGAGTAAATTTGGTAAAAGTCTTTTAAAGAAGAATTTATTCGATTTATCACTTTCGACTTTTAGTGAGGCTCTACGATTAAACCCAACTGATCTAGAGAGTTTGCTTAATAAGGGTCTGGCCTTAGTCGGCTTAGAAAAATATAATGAAGCTCTCGTTTGTTTTGACAAAGCAATTGAAAAAGATCCTGATAATATTCTTGCGTGGACTAACAAAGGGAATACTTTGAATTATCTCAAAAAATTCACTGAAGCCATTCAATCTTATGAACGAGTTATTGAAAAAGATCCAGAAAATACCAATGCCTGGTATAATAAAGGCAGATCTTTAAGTCAATTAGGAAAATATGAGGAAGCTATTCAATGTTATGATAGAGTAATAAAAAAAAACACTAATAATATCGATGCATTAAATTCGAAAAGCAGAGCTCTTGGGAGAATTGGTAAACATGATGAGGCTTTAAAAACCTATGATTTAGTCTTGGGTATTGATCCTAAGAATGTAGAAGCTCTTAACGGTAAGGGTATAGTTCTTGAAAAAATTGGAAACTATTCAGAAGCACAAGAATACTATCTTCGAGTTACAGAGAATTATGTTGAAGAAATCAATGAGAAGAATGAGATGGGTTTCTCTTACCAAAAAAAAGAGCAGTACAAAAAAGCTCTCCAATGTTATGATAGAGTAATTAGTATAGATTCTAAAAATTTCTTTGCTTGGTTAAATAAAGGTAAAATACTTGACTTGGACAATAAATTAAAAGAGGCTATTGAATGTTATGACAAAGTTCTAGAAATTGATGATAAAAATATTGAAGCATTATATGCCAAAGGATCGGTTCTTAAAAAGTCTGGACGTTATAAGGAAGCAATAGATGTTTGTGATCAGCTCATTGAGATGAATCCTACAAATATTTTGGATATTAAGATTAAGAAAGGTCAATTATTAGTAGAAATAGGGGGTGAAAAAAACTACAAAGAGGCAGAAAAATACTTTAATGAAGTTCTTGAAGTGGATCCTAAAAATATAGATTCTCTAATTGAATTGAGATCTTTATATGCAAATTACATTTTTCAACATGACAAGGCAATTTCTATAACAGAAAGGCTAATACAAAACCTGTCTGATCCCAAATCTAAATCGAAAGCAAAAATATTAGCGGGGTTAATGAAGAAAGGAAAATATAATGAAGGGAGAAAACTGGCAAAGGAACTAATTAAAGAGAGTGCAGCCACTGCTACAGAGGGACAAACTGTCACAAAATCAAGGGCAAAAATATTTTTAGCGGAGGAATTGATCAAAAAAGGAAAATATAATGAAGGGAGAAAACTGGCAAAGGAACTAATTAAAGAGACTCCCGCTAATGCTTCGGATAGGCAAGCTATCCTTCAATTCTTGACTTTGGTTTCATATATGTTGCAAGGAAACAAGGAAGAAGGAAGTAAAGAGCTTGTTAAATTTCAGGCGTACCTAGACGACAGTGATAAACCTATTGTACTCAATAGGAAAGAATGGAATTTTAGGGGTCTAATATCAGTTGTAGAAAAAAAGAAAAACATAGATTCCAATTCGAAAACAGCTATTCTTGAATTGATAGATTTATTGTATGGAAAAGAAGGTGGAAAAATATTCTGGCAATATGTTGACAAGAGTATTGAAAGCGTCAACATAAAACGAAAATATAAAAATATAGCAATATTTAGTTCGTTAACGGTAGCGGGACTTATAATCATATCTGGTATATATTACCAGGTTTCTTGTCCTGTCTTGAATGACATTAATATACCCGTTAAAGATACGCCTTTTGGAATCGAAATAAATCCGAATACTAACAAGGTATACGTAGTCAATCATGTGCCAGGCAGTTTATCAATTATAGAATGTAAAGAGAGTTGGCTATTTCAGCTTTTTAATATTTTTCCTCCTAATCCTACAGTTAAAACTATAAAACTTCCATATGCTAATCCTTATGATGTGGCTCTAGATCTAGACACGAACAGAGTATATGTTAGTCATCTAGGTCGAGGTTTTGTGTCAGTAATTGATGGAGAAACAGACAAACAAATAAAAACTATAACAAATATAGGACAAAATCCTCTAGGAATAGCGGTTAATTCAAAAAATGGCAAGATATATACAGCAAATTCAGAGTCCAATACGGTTTCAATAATCGATCGAACTGATTATAGTAGAGTGACCAATGTTCCAGTGGGTGATAAACCTGTTAATATATACATTGATACCAACGGCGGCAAGGTATACGTTGTTAATCGAAATTCTAATTCCATATCTATTATTAATGGAGAAACTGATAAACTAGTGGATACTATAACAAATATAGGACAAAATCCTCTAGGAATAGCGGTTAATTCAAAAAATGGCAAGATCTATGTAACACAGCCAGATAATGATGTAGTATCCGTATTTGACAGCAAAAAAAATAAAATAAAAGAGATAATTGTAGGTAACAAACCTACACATATAAATATAGACGAAGAAAAAAATCAAATCTATGTAGCTAATAAAGTTTCTAATTCTATATCTATTATTGATACGAACACAGATAAAGTAATAAGAACTATAAAAGTAGGATCTTCTCCTTATGATCTTGATATTAACGATGTAACTAATTCCATGTATATTTCTTCTTCAGGTAGTGCCGGTGGAATAGTTAGTTTGAAAACTATAACTTTTAACAATCAGTCAAATTATATCCAAGTGGGTAGAGAACCCATTGATCTTGATGCCAATACAAAAACCTCTAAGATTTACGTGAGCAATTACGGATCAGATTCTGTATCGGTAATTGATGGTAAAAACAAAAAGGTAATTAAGGAAACTATTCCAGTAGGTAAATATCCTAAAGGGATATCTGTTAATTCAAAAACTAACAAAATATATGTAGCCAATCATGGAAATGGCACCTTGTCTGTCATTGATGGAAACACCGATACAGTAACAAATAACCTAATTGTGGGTAAAAATCCAATCAGTGTCGCTGTAAATCCTGAGACAAATAAAATATATGTAGCCAATCATGGAAATGGCACCTTGTCTGTCATTGATGGAAACAAAGACAGCGAATTAGAAAAAATAGAAGTGGACAAATTCCCACGCATTGTAGTAATAAGTCCAGATGGAAAAGAAATCTTTATAGCTTATGATGATTTAGCTAAACTGACAGTCATTAATTCTACATCTGGACAAGAAATTGGAAATGAGGAGGTAAATCTAGGGCAACCTTGTCCAAGTGATTTATACTTCTACGATGATAAGGTTTATGCTAGTCATGAGTGTAGTAAATCGATTTACGTTATAAGTAACTATACTAAATCTAATCCTAAAATTCAGCCCTTGGAAATTGCAATGTTGGGTAGTTTTTCGCCAAGTAAAAATAATAGCTCTATAACAATTAATTCAGATACTCTTTATGTTTCGGACTTTGAATCTAACATTATCTCATATGTAGATTTAGGAACAAGAAAAAACTAATAAATAGAAGATTATTATGGAACATTTTTTCTAAGATTTATAGGAATGTTTATCTATCTCAATTAGATTATATAACTTAAAATGAACGCGTTATTGGGAATTTCCATTGTAATTCTTTTTACAATATTGTCACTTTCAGCTGTAGGAACATTTTCAATTTCAATGCCAGACCTTCCAATGAATGTTTTAAGCCTTATGGGATCAGGCTACATTATAGATAATGCTCAGTATTATTGTCCTTATTGCTGATTATAGAATATTCTTTTTATGCCAGCTAATTTTTATAAATAGAACATATTTTCATTCGTTATAGTTTACGTTTTTAGCAAGACAGATAATGGATTTGAGGATATCAAATTCTTATAGCAAAGTGCATTATTCTGTACTGACTAGATTCAAAATTAACATTAACAAATTTTATGAGTAGGTTATGATTGGAGCTTATCCGAAAAAATCTTTCTGAAGCAACTTTGATCACACTCTTAGAGTATGGATTTTGCCATCTTTTAACCATTAAAAAATGCAACTTGAGAAATTACTCCATGAGTAGATAAAAAATCTTATAAGTGACTAATAATATGTCATAGCGTGCCCAAAAAATCAGACAAAAGAGGACATAAAAGATCTATGACAAAATCTCGTTCTAAAGAAAATAGGGAAATTTCTAGTGCATCACAAGGTGTTGATTCTGCAAAAAAATTTGAAAGAGAATTATCTGAAACCAGAAAAGAACAGATGGGTGTTATTCAAACGTTGAACAAGTTCAATTCTACTAGTACTGGAAAATTAACAATTGGTGATCGAAAGACAATTGTCGAACAGGCATTAATACTGTTAGAAGGAGCTTATGTACACCTGCCTCTAAAAAGGGCAATGCATGCAGTTGACCCTATACGAAGACTAAGAATTCTTCAGCACACTCTTGATGAAACTACCACAAATAAGATGAACCCAGAATTAGATTTTCATAAAGAAATCTTAGATATCTTTACGTCGCTAAGAGATCTTCATACAAATTATAGTTTACCTAAACCATTTTCAGATCATTTCGCCTTTCTTCCATTCCAAGTGGAATCATATGTAAAAAACAATAAACGACAATTCTTGGTAACAAATACTATGGAGGATTACAAAAACATTTTTCCTGCTACATTCAAACCAGGTGTAGACATAACCTATTGGAATGGTGTACCAATGGAACGTGCAGTAGAGATTAATGCCAATAAAAATGCAGGTAGTAATTCAGCAGCTAGTTTTGCACGCGGGCTAGAATCTATGACCTTTCGACCAATCATTGCTTCCCTACCTCCAGATGAAGAGTGGGTGGTAATAGGTTACAGAACTGAAGATGGTCTGGATTTAGAATATCGACATGATTGGTTGGTTTATTCACGTGGCATTGAGGATGTTACATTTGATACCAGGTCTGCTAGTTCGACTTATTCATACAAGATTGGGCTAGATTTTACAACCGATCTTGTTAGGCAGATGAAACAAATTTTGTTTGCACCACAAATCGTAATGGAGCGCGATCAACGTTTAGCTAGAACGAGATCTGTCGAAAGTCTGATCGAAAAAGCAGAAGGTCTTGAAAGTGTAATGCCAAAGGTCTTTCTGGCAAAGAAAATTTCTGAAGATGTAGGATATATACGAATATTCACGTTCATGGTCAACAGTGATGTAGATTTTATTAACGAATTTCTACGGTTAATGGCGCAGCTTCCAAAGAAGGGACTTATAATTGACGTACGAGGTAATGGCGGGGGACTCATCACGGCGGCAGAGCGTCTTCTGCAAGTTCTAACGTCTAAAAAAATTACACCACAACCATTCCAATTCATAAGCTCTCCTCTTACCCTTGAAATGACACGTAAAACACCTTTCCTAAAGCCTTGGGAGCTTGCCCTTTCAGAATCTATTGTTACAGGTTCAATTTTCTCCAGAGGATTCCCTATTACAGAAATAGATGATGCAAATAATTTAGGTCAAAAGTACTTCGGTCCAGTACTTTTAGTAACAGATGCTTTATGTTATAGCGCTACAGATCTTTTTGCTGCTGGGTTTCAAGATCATAAAATTGGTCCGGTTCTTGGAGTAGACGGAAATACAGGAGCCGGCGGTGCAAATGTTTGGGAACACGGTCTTTTACAACAAATTCTGGCTGGAACAAAATACCAAGTAAAAACATTACCTTCTGGGTCAAACATGAGAGTATCTATTCGCAGAAACGTACGGGTAGGAGAATATGCAGGAACACCAATAGAAGACTTGGGAATAACACCCGATATCAAATATGATATGAGTCGCAGAGACCTACTAGAGGGAAATGAGGATCTGATAAAGAAGGCGTCTGAGATACTCGCAAGTATGCCGGTAAGACAGCTGGATGTAGTACTAGATTATCAAGCTGGCTCTTTAGGTATGGAGTTTACTACCCTCGGTGTCTCTCGTATTGATATTTATGTTGACGGTAGACCGGTTCTTTCTCAAAATGTGACTGATGGTACAAATAAAATAAGTATTGATAGACCAAAAGTCAGCGAAAAAGTGCTTGATATTGTTGGTCTAAAGACAAATGAGGTTGTTGCTACAAGAAAAGTATTTCTTTAAATCTGGGTAGATGAGTCAATCATAGATTGTAATAGGACTTGATATTAAATTAATTAATCTCTTGCGTAATTAGGAAACTTAAAGCTATATTTCTCATTTCTATCTTGATTTTTCATAGATTTGTTAAATTATACTCGTTTATCAAGAAACCATCTTGTTCACGTTTTTTACTGGAGTGAAATTATCAGATTTTGATTCTATTTACAGGGAAATAGAATCAAAATGTCAGGAATACGAAGTAAAGTGTCTATCTAAAAGAAAGAGAATAAGAAAAGTAGGTGCACGAAATCTTGATTTAGGAATATTTGGGATGTGAAAAAGTTTTCCACTGTAAAGTATAGTCTACCATTAACGAAGAAAAGAAATGTTGAATTGACTGTGGAAGAAAAATATTATAACAAAAATAAACCATTCCAATAAGCGAAGTATAATAAACTATATCATCTACAAGATATAGAAATTCTATAATGGGTACGCAATATGAACAGACTACAAAGATATTCATATTTCAGAATTTTTATCATGTCTTGTGAAATCCTGTGTAATGAAGAATAGTGTATTCCGGTGATTGAGCATATCGGGATTAAGAATGAGACGTAGATGTGGTATAACTGCGCAAGAGATCCATCATATATTGATACATCTGATCTATGATATGTGTACAACGTATGCCAAAAGTTGAAAAAATACAACTTCTAGCTGGAGACAAAATAGACTTCTTCGATTTGTAAAAACTTCTTATTTTTTTATATTACCAAAATCTATAAATAGAAAATCACTAAAATGTAAAGATGATAATACACATAGATGTTAAACGTGATTTCTTTATTAGACTATTTTATTAATCTTCTATTGTATTTTGTAAAAAAATTCTATTCTGCCTACATTGTTAAAGTCATAGGAAGTACCATATCAAAATATAGAGTACTCTCGCTACGACATGACTTGTTAAGTTCTATGTCTTATAATGATGGTATAGTAATATCTAATAAAAATTTCATATTTTTACTGACTTTGATTTATGGGTCAGCCATTTCATTTTGCGTGAGATGAATGATTTGGGAGATACAACTGCAGACATCAAAGCAGGTAAAAAAGTAGCTATAGTAGTTGGTATAGATAAATACGATGACAAAGAAATTACGAAGTTAGAAGGGGCCGAACACGATGCCAAAGAACTCTTTGAACTGTTAACCTCGCAGGCGGCAGGTTTTGTAAATGAAGATAAAAACTTATTAATCAATGAGCAAGCAAACCACAGAGATATCCTTGATAGAATTTCTGAGGTTTTTAGACAGGATGAAGAATTTGATATTGCCTTATTTTATTTTTCAGGTCATGGATTTGTTGATAAAAAAAACGATCTTTATCTATCTACATATGAAGTAAAGAAAAAGGATCCTTATGTCGGAGGAATAAAAGTAGATGATCTCCGAAACCAGATCTACTCATCAGAAAACAAGAGAAATGCAATAATTGTTCTCGATTGTTGTTACTCGGGAGTAGCTACAGAGGATACAAGAGGAGGAGAGACAATCAAAGATTTAACACCTCTTCTTGATAGAAATATTGGAAATATAAAAGACAGAAATTATGGTACTGGTAAATTTATCATATCATCCAGTGCAAACGACCAGGTATCATACGAGAAGAAAAACTGCACCCATTATGGCGATGATAAAGAACCTCACCCACATGGTGCATTTACATATTATTTCATTGAAGGGTTACGAGGTGGTGCAGCCGATGAAACAAGTGGTGAAATTACATTATTTAATCTCCAACAATACATAAATCAAAAACTTGCCGATGACAAGAAACAAAATTCATACATTAATGTTAGTGAAGGTTCAAACCTGCCTGCTATAAGAATTGCCTTGTCTGTAGATAAATTTGATTATTATATCACCAGTCTGGAAAAAACAATCAAGGAAAGATTTCCTGAAGGGGATTCTTCCTTTCCTTCAATATCATATATTTCAGATTGCGCAAAAAAATTGAAGGAATTGAAATCCCAAAAACCTGATAATCCACAAATACCTTCTTTTAATGATCTTATATCCTCTAAAATAGATATGTATGTTGATGGAGTACTTACTTGGGGTAGTCTTCTTCCTGATGATGTGAAAATCAAGATAGAAGAGGAACTTAAAGATCGTGGTCTTATAGAGAATTTCCTTAACTATGTGAGTGAACTCAATCTGGACACAATTGTTAATAATAAAACTGATGCTATCAAGTCAATTTTGAGTATTGTTGGAGAGCAGGTTAAGATTAAAAATGGTTATGCAAATGACAAAGATCCAAAGTTAATAATTTTATTAAGAAGATTAAAACCCGCATATCAGACATATAAAAGAATGATCGGAACAACATCATCATGACAGATATAGACAACCTGCTAGACAAAATAGTAGCTATTTCTAATAACGATAACGAAATTGTACTAAAAGTTAATAACACCCGGGATCAAAACTTTAGTTCCGATTCGTTAATTGCACTAGCAGATCTTTTACTCGGCAAAGGATATTATGAATATGCAGATAAAATTTATGATTTGATATTGGAAGTCTCTCCGTCTTCCAGTCATGCCTTGTACAATAAGGGTCTGGCACACTTATCCATGGGAAACTATGAGGAATCACTATCTCTATTTGATTCAGTCATTAACCTAAAACAGGAATATGTGGCTGATGCATATACTAGCAGGGCTACCGCATTAGACTATTTGAATCGTCCTGAGGAGGCAGAAAGATTTTATGCCCTTGCCCAAGAAGCATATTCAAATAGAATAAAAAAACTGACTGAGGAAGTATTATCTTTTCAGAAATCTGGAGATTACAAAGAATCACTTAAACCCGTTGAACAAATTCTGACAATCGAACCAAACAATAGATATGGTATGTATTTAAAGGCTCTTGCACTTTATAATTTAAAAGAGTATGAAGAATCAATACCTGCATTTGAAAAGTACATAGAGCTCGACCCCAACAATGTTAAGGCTCTCTCCTATCTAGGTAATGCTTCTATATCACTAGGACAATATAATAAAGCAATAAAATTATTTGACCAGATTATATCTATAAAACAGAAAGTAGGTACGGATGCTGACAGTAGATATTACAAAGGTAACGCATTACTTTTTCTCGAACGTCTCAAAGAGGCGGAAGACGAATATAAGAAAGTCCTGAGCATTTACGAAAAAACTGAAGGAACAGAAGAAAAGAGAATTTCAACTTTGGAAAAGTTACGGTCGATTTATTCAAATTACCCTAATTATTTTAATTTTGAGGAGGCATTACTAGTATCGAAAAAAATTGTAGAGTTGGATCAAAATAATAACATTCGGTTCAAGTTGATGTTATCTGAAGATTTAATTAAGACAAATAATACCCTGGGAAGTAAAAAGATACTTAAAGAAATTAATGAATTCTCATCTAATGATGGACGATATAAGAAAATCTATGAATTCCTAATATTGTGCTCTAATTTTCTTGATTTAGATGAATCAAATGACAATGTTGGATTGATCAGTTTCCATAAGTTTTTTGAGAGTAAAGAATTCGATCCTTCAAATATCGACTCCAATTTTTGGAATTTTAATTCTATTAAATATTTTATAGAAGAATCAAAAATATCCAATAATAGAAATGAAAAGAATATTTTATTACAAATTATTGATTGCCTAGAAAATAATGAAAAAAGAAGGATCGTAAAAGACTCTATTACATCTTATTTTTCAACTATTACACAAGAGCAAAGACAGCAAATTTTAGAAACAAAAAAACAGACCAAGACCTATAAACTAATAGCACTTTTCCTAGCCGTCGGCCTTGCTGCAGCTTATTTTGGAGCGCTAGTTTATTACAATACAATTACTTTTACGGAATATCCTCCCATAGTAATTCCGGAGAGTACAGTAGACTGGACCATTGACCTAGAAAATGGTAATGAAAAACTTTATTACATTACTAAAGAACGACAATTCGTTACTTATGACATACGAAAAGATAAATGGGATTATATTCGTTCACTGCATCCCTGGATGAATGCATTTTTCGAGATGCTCCCTGTTGAACCACCAACAAAGACAATAAAAATTAGTGAAAATCCAATAAAGTTAATACATGATAATAAGAAAGACTTGACTTTTGTTTTTGTTGCAGATAAATCAGGAAAGAAGGGAATCACTTTTTTTAAGGAAGAGGATGGTATTAATAATAATAGAACGATACCTCTAATAGGCTTTGGCTCTCCAACCGATCTGAAATTTGACGATAATTATTTGTACATATCAACTAAAAAACCGAATAATCTTCTAATATTTGGATATAAAAATTCTTCTGACACTATATTTAAAAATAAGGAGGTAATCAATCTATTATACGAACCAGCAGCCATCGCACTTGAGAAGGATAATAATAGAATTTTTTTGATTAATTCAGATTCTGCTACACTATCTTTATTTCTTAGAAATGGTGTTTCTAATATTACTCCTGCAAATCTAAAAACAATTGGGGCAGAAGGAATTAAAGACATTAAAAGAGGCGAGTCATATTTTATACCAGACCTTGAATTAGGAGAGTCAAATTTCATTCCAGGTGATGTAATTTTTAATGAACCTACAAATCAATTGATGATTCATAATAAGTATTACCAAGATCTAATTGTTCTAGATACAACGGATCTAACTAAATTGAAAGATAAAAATTTAAATTTAAAAAAGATTCCTTTCAAAGATTTACGAAATGCATATATTGGTTTTAGAGAGGAGAATAGCAGTACTTTTGTTGCTGTGCCTGACACTCGAACCATACATGTAATCGAACCAGATAAAAGTGTACAAGATATAAACAAATTTTCAAAGATGAAAATTAGTGGAACAAGTATTGGGAAGATGATGGTGGATGATGAAAATAACATTTTATTTATTCATTTGCGAGCCAATAATACAATAAAGCCAATTTATATTGACAAAAACATACTACCGGGTGATCAAAAGCCGATTTATTTTGATAAATACATACAAGGCGGTGATCATTATGAGGTAGGGAGCGATCCGTTTGGTATGGCATTTGACAGAAAGAATTCTATTCTTTATGTAACAAATACTAAGAATAACTCAATATCTATTATAGACACAATTAAAAATAATGTGAATAATATAAATGTGGGTGCTTGGCCAAACGAAATTGCATTCGATGACAATGAACATAAAGTATTTGTCGTAAATACAAATCTTTCTAAATCTGGAGACGTGATTGATGGTCCGAGCTCCATAACTATTATAAATACATTAACAAATAAATCAACCGAGAATTTAACAGGGGGATTTGGTTCGTACTCTATGGGTTTGGACACTATTAATAATAAAATATACGTATCAAATATGGATAATAATATTGATGATTCTGTTACTAATGGTACGGTATCTATTTTAGATTATAATGGCAGAATATTAAAGAATATAACCGTAAATATATCTCCTCTTGAGATAGCTGTAAATCCTTATAATGGTTTGGTTTATGTTGCTCATTATGATGATGATAGTGTGTCTATAATAGATAGCAGAAATGACTCTGTTATACAAAACCTGATAGTTGGGAATGGGCCAAATGATATTGTAGTACAAAACGAAACAAATGACAAAAGTAAAATATTTGTAGTGAATTCACTTTCTGATACAGTTTCTGTCCTAGGTATAGATGGTAACTCAACTAACAAATATCATCATAAGGTTATCAATACTATCTCAGTGGGAAGAAATCCATTGGCTGCCGCTTATTATGAAGATAGCAAAAACAACGAATTTTTATATGTGCCCGATAAGGATAACAAAATATCAGTTATAGATACAAAAACGTCAAATATTTTTCCCGTAGGTACAATTTCCATTCAAGGATCTACAAATCAAGCCGGAACAGTTGCTGTAAATACTAACAAAGGTATTATTTACATAGCATCTTCAGAATATGACAAGATATCGTCATACGATCCAAAAATGTTTCTACCAAATGATGTTTCTTATCCGGTCAAAAGTATTCAAACTGGAAAAAATCCCCACGAAGTTAAAATAGATCAATATACCGGGGATGTTTATGTTAGTAACCTTCAATCGCAATTCATTAACGTATTTTCCAAACAAAAGTCTTTTCCTACAGAAATTAAAGTAAGTGATGTATCGCATTTTGATATAGATCAGATTACTGGTGATATATATATAGCATATAAACATTCAGACAATATTTCGATATACAACTATAATTTTTACACACATGAATTCCAAAATACAAAGAATATCACCCTTGGTTATCAACCTTTATCAATTTTTATAGATGAATTTTATTCTCGTCTTTTAGTATCAGGAAACAATATGTTAAAAGTATATGATCTATATACCTTGAAACCAATAGCAAATATTTCTGTGGGATTATCGGCGAATTCAATTAACGTTGATGAGATGTTTAATCGGATTTATCTCAATGATCCTCTAGAAAATGAAGTTTTAGAATTAGATGGATATACTTATGAAAAGATTTTGAAAGATTTTCCTGATTTGTGGACAGGCGTATTTCCTTCATCAATAGCAATCAATCAGAAAACTGGAAATATCTATATCGCCAATAAAGATTCGGATACCATAACCACCTTTGATACTGTTATGATATCTAAAGAAATAGCAGGAGCCTATAAATCACCTACTGATCTTGCCATTAATTTTCTAACTGATAGGCTTTATGTAGTAAATGAAAAATCTGGTACAGTGTCTATCATAGATACCGTTTCTAACAAGATTTTAAAAAATATAAAAGTCGGCAATTATCCAAATTCTATTGATATTGACATTGTTACTGGTGATATCTATGTAACAAGTAGCTACACTAATACTATGTACAAAATTCTGGATGATACACTACACACAACTAACTCCATTTTTAATGAAGACAGTAAAATACTTGTCTATGTAAATTCGAAAAAAGTACAAATTGCTAATACAGAACAAGTCTTAAAAGATTGGGAAAAGTATTCAATAATTCCTTCTGAAGCAAAGGATATAGAAAGCGATTCTAAATATGTTTATGTTTCTAATTCTTCTCCCGACAAAAATTTTATTTCAAGGATCGATCTGGAAAACAGTAATTTAACAAATCTTGATCTGAAATCATACTATCCCTCTTCTATAACAATTTCTCCAAATAATAAAAAGCTGTACATATTAGATGAAAATAAAAGAAAGATTCTCATTATAGATACGAATAAATTTAAAATGTCCGAAGATTCCTTAATATCTCTTGAAGATTCAAGTAAGAATATTACTTCCCCAATTTCTATTGCAGTCGATCCAGAATTAGATATATTATATGTTGCTGATGAAGAAACCAATAGTATTTTTAAATTAAATGCTACTGGGGAATTTATAGGTGAAATCCCTCTGAAGGATAAGCCTGTTTCTA
>DATGZA010000001.1:0-5705 GCA_035297365.1 Nitrososphaeraceae archaeon | reverse complement strand
GGTTAAGACGTGTACGTCATTATATTTATTGCAATTCTAATTTATTTAGATTGATAATAGTTTTTATTATCCTCTATATTCATCTAATTATTTTTAAGTGCATACATTATATTAGAAAATATTGAACATATTTTACTTTGATAATTATTCTTTAGAGTCTAGAAATAACTCGTCTTTCAGAACTAATTTGTTATCTTGAAAGGAGGTAATGATAATGAAAGAGAATACGTGTGAATACTCTATTTACAATCTGTTTCACAAACCTGTATAAGAATAGTACATCCTAGCTAAAGTTGCTTTCAAATAAACAACTTCTAAAAAATGTTGAACCGCTGAATCCATTAGTAAAGAAATCACTATGAATTAACAATTTCTTGAAGATGTGTATCTTAAAGTATATATTTCAAAAACATTCTTAAAACGAACAATTTCGAGATGGGATATGCTTCCGTTTCCTTCCAAGGACCCTCTTTTAAAATGACGGAAAGTAAATATATATGATTTTACAATTTGGTTAAAAAATTAATTCTTTTGCTATCGTTTTGGTTTAATCGAAAAATTATACCTATTATTATAAATATGTAATTGAATTTCTAAAAATTGTTTAGATAATGTACTCGATAGTTTACAATTGAATGACAATTGAACTATAAATATGCTACTTTAAAGTGAGTTATAAAGTTTCATTTATAGTAATCATAGCTACTATATGTATCTATAGTCTATTTAGACTTTAATACTGAGCCTAAGATTTTAATTAATAATAAATTCATTTAATATACCTAATATTCATCAATATCAATTATATTAAATCATTAATAGTACGATAGTTTTATTTTATAAATATTTTATAGATGTATATATTACTTTATATCTATACATAATATAGAGTTCTTATATTTCTAATCCATCTAAAATCAATTCGCTTTTATCATCCAAGTGGCTATAATAAGTAATATATGACTAATGTAATACCAAATAAAAAATCAACAACAACTATAGTATTATGTTCTATAATAATAACTAGTATATTAGTTACCTTCTGTCCAAAATTTTCATATTCGGAGAACGTGGTCAGTGATTCTTTTGGTTCGAAGAATTCTGCTAATATAGAGCAAAAAAATAATCATGATGATAGTGATCTCGGTAAACATGATTTCACTTTTGCAGCAGTTGGAGATTGGAGTTGTAATAAAGAAGCAATAAAGACTGCTAGTAATATTTTAGCTACGGACCCTGACATAATATTGGGATTAGGTGATTATTCCTACCAGGACAATATGAAATGTTGGAAAGACATTGTTGAAGGAATAGATCCGCAAATACTCAAAATATCTTTTGGTAATCACGAATTCGAAAGCCAATCATTAGCAAAACAGTATATGGATTATACTAATCTTGATCAACAGTATTATTCTTTTAATCATAACAATGTCCATTTTATAGCAATGTCTACAGAGGCACCTTATGAAGAAGGGTCAAAACAATTTAAATTTGTTCAGGATGATTTAATAAAAACAAAAGATGATTCATCTATTGACTGGATAATCGTATACTTCCATCAAGCAATGTATACTACCAAAAGTAATCACGAGGGACTAGAATCCTTTAGGGATACCTATCACAGTCTTTTTGAAAAATTTGGTGTTGATTTGGTATTACAAGGACATCTTCATAATTATCAAAGAACTTATCCACTATTATATAACGATGAGAATCCAGCAAAGCCTACCATCATTCAAGCAGCAGTTTTAGGAGAGGGGTCTGGAGAAGATTTGTATGTTGATTCACAAGGTACAATTTTTGCAATAGTGGGTACTGGAGGACAGGAATTTCACCAATTGGACGATCAATCTTATTTTAATGCGAAGCAATTCGAAGAATATGGATTTTTGGAAATAAAAGTAGTAGACAATGGAAACAGACTTGACGCGGAATTTTATGGAAATGACGGCGAAATTAAAGACAAATTTAGTATAGAAAAATCTGCTTATGATTAAAATGATAATCATAACCTTAGACTTGCTACACTCGAAGATTTTGGATCCTGATAACGTTCTTCAAACATATTGGGTTTTCTAATAATCAACTTACAAGCAAATAGTTTCTGTTAATCATATTGAATTATTGTGTCCTAAGATAAACAATATTATCTTTTTAAAATTGTAACAGGTAAACAGTAGTGTAGAACAAGCAGATCTTTTTAGATATATGCCATATTTCGCCGAGGACCACAAATTCAGGAGATACTGCTGTTGAAGGTATACAGCTATTTGGGATGTATACTTTGTAATTCACTAGGAAAAATTAACTAGAAATACTACCAGTAAAATCATAAGATTTCGACATTCTCTTCCATCTCGCTATTTCCTTGATAACCTCTCGGGTCTTTCTGTAATTAGGTTGAGCCTACCTCAGTAAACCGATCCAGTGTTATCATCTAATGTGATATAGTATACCTCTACTCTTTGTGAATGTTACATAATAGGAAATATATTTATTGTCTTATGGATATTAGTAATGTAAGTGATTTTTTCTTTATGGATTTTCTCTCTCAATCTCAATATCAATCTTATTTAGAGATCTGTTGATATACTTTTTTACATCTTCCAATAATTCTACCAATATTTTTTCCTTTGAGATACTATTTTTATTATTTTCTAATTCACTATTATAATATTTCATCCATGAATATGTTCTTTGAATATTTTGGAACAATTCAAATGAAAGAAGTGAATGTTTGCCAGATAAAATTATAGCATCCCACATATCAGTAAAAAAGGGTTTATAATCTTTGTAATTAATTGATTCCTCTATAAAGCGTAACCTTTGTTCAAGGTCGTTTTTGATGAATAGGAAAATATTACTTCTAGTCTTTTTATCATCTTCTTGTTGAGTCCTTTTATATGCCCAATGTTCTATGTATACAGCAAACCAAATTATTCCTGCAAGGAATATCATTTCTACTACTAAGCTATCCCATTCTATTGCCAAATTTTCTTACTAGATTGTTAGTTTTGCATATTAAAGATAAAGATTATTATTTAGAAACCTTTTAGATTATTATTTTTTAGATATTAAATTTTTTAAAAAAATTACAATATGAAAAATTTAACATAATCTATGAAGATGAAATATAGTAGGTACCATATGCTTCGATTAAAGGATACTGTTGGAAAAGAAGATGGCATTAATTCATCGAAAAACCAGTTGGAATAAATGTGGACACTTTTTATACTCTAGATAATGAAGGAAAATAAATTATTATAATATTCATATCGGTCCTGTTAGGTTAAGACTATTATTTTACCTTCTATGTTGAATATTATTATTTTTCTGATTTTTTCGTTATAAAGGTAAATCAATAACTTGATCCAATTGTAAACATGTGATAAAGCACATTTTATATTATTCTTGGTACAGGGATAGTAATCATCAAAACATTCAGTTCTGCTTTTGAAATACTGCATTATTCTTTCAATTAGAACTTTTCTCTAAGAGTCAATGTAATTGATGTTTCAAATGTAAAAATTTACGTGTCTGAGGGTAACACATACCACCACCATCTGTATACACAGTATGTGTTCCATAACTTGATACAAGTGACCTTATAAAATTATATGTTACAAACATATTTCTCTCTTCTGAAATGTAGATTCCAAGTACAGATCTGTGTACTAGTTCAATACAGATCCACAACCAGAAATGTTGACCACCAATCTGAATTATAGTTTCATCTATTATCAATGCAGATATTGTTCTGTGTTTGTTTTAAATGAGATGAACCAAAGGGTGAATCCATTCCCAAACAGCAACATGACTTCTTTGTTCCTTAAATTATTCCAATGCATTAGACGTATTTCGTAGACTTTACAAGAAAGTACAAATACAAAGAGTACATAACAATAATAGTGGATGTTCTATTTCTGACAAATCTTAATAACACATATTGTTAGAGTAGAACGTTCGCAGCTATAGATCTTTCGTTAACTTAACAACGCCATTTCTCACCACTTTGCTAAACACAGAAGATTTGTTGAACTCATAATTGATAAAACTTTCATATATATAGGGTAAAATCTATTTCTGGTTGTGCATTTGTATTGAACCAGTTTACAAATCGTGCCTGCAATTATTTTTTCCAGGTTGGCAAATCTTTACTACTTTGTGATTGCATTTGTCTAGAAATTTTATAAATCTATATTGATGTTATTATAAAATAGTGCAATTCCCTAAATAGTTTAGTTGTAATATGAAAATCAGAAAAGATAGATGAAGCATATTCCTACAAACGAAATAAGATTTATCGACAACTCAAAAAAATGTTGTATATGTCTCATTGACCTGGTCAATTCAACAGGATCAGTACTTAGAATGATAAATTTAGAACAAATGCGAAAATATTATTCAATGTTTATAAACTCTGTATCTGGTACAGTCAAAAGGAATTCTGGTATTATCATCAAGAACATGGGCGATTCCTTATTTTTTTATTTTCCAAATACATCTGATGATGATAAAAGCAGTATCCTAGCATTTAATCAAGCACTAGATTGTGGATTTGAGATTCTTGATATACGACATGAAATTAATAAGGAACTCTATAAAGATAACATTCGACCATTTGACTACAGAATAAGTATGGATTATGGTATTGTGGATTTGGCAAGAGTAGGAGATTACAATCAAGTAGATTTGTTTGGACCAATAGTGAACATATGTGCAAAAATAAATTCTTCGCTGTCTGTTTATAATGAAATTACAATTGGACTTAACTTTTATAGATTTTTAACGTCTCTGTCTGCTGCTACATTTAGTACTAATTATAGTTTCTCATATCATCGAGAATATAAAATAACAGAAGACAATTTGTATCCCATATACATTATTAAAAGAAATAATACGACTTTATATGACAAGAATATTTCGTCCAACGATTCAAAACATGTGTGTATTGAAGAATAAAGGTGTTGTTAATACAGTGAGTCTTTGTTATTATCTATTCTGTTATATGACTGGCAAACCTCTTTTGCTCAACTTTCCATCTAATAAAAAATCTAATAAAAATAAGGATTTGCTGTTCAATGGGACATGTACTAGATATTGTATATGTGGCCACCATATATATAACATATCTTCGCCGTTTCTTGGATAGCTTTATTATGGTTAGAAATAGATTTATTATGGTTTGAAATAATATTAACATAAAAAATATTAACATAAAAAAAGAATAAAAGACGAGAGAATAAAAACCCAATATGTAAAAAAATACATGTATTTACTTTTCCGTGACTTTAAAACAACTCACTACAAAGAAACGATGAGTGTTTGATCTTAAAACTTTTCGTTTTTAGAATGTTTTTGAAATAAATACTTTAAGATACATATCTTCAAGAAATTGCTAATTCATAATGATTTCTTTACTAATGGATTCAGCGGTTCAACATTTTTTAGAAGTTGTTTATTTGAAAGCAATTTTAGATTGGGTCTATCATTCTTACCCAAGTTTTTGAAAATGAGTGCAAATAAACAAATTCGACGAATTCTCTTTCATTATTATTTATTTTCAAGATAACAAATTAGTTCTGAAAGACGAGTTATTTCTAGACTCTAAAGAATAATTTTCAAAGTAAAATATGTTCAATATTTTCTAATATAATGTATGCACTTAAAAATAATTAGATGAATATAGAGGATAATAAAAA